>NZ_CP031843.2:0-644166 GCF_003606325.2 Bartonella kosoyi | reverse complement strand
TCCTGTGAAGTGTAAGGCAGAAAAGCGCTGCTCATTCAGCCAAGATGACCGTTTCTTCAAATTTGCATTATGAACAGTCCACGCTTGGATAGGATCTTCTCCTGTAACGCGTGAAGCAGAAAAAATGGCATCAGCTAACTTTTTAATCGCCTCATTAAGCGGTAAAGAAGGAAAAATCGCCTCAGCCCATCCCGCTGTTGGATACGCAACAATCGACCAATTCATAGCAAAATTCGATATTTGCTTGAGTGCTGGCTGGTAAGCCATTGAAGTGGCTTTATTTAATCGTGCAATCTTATCAAAATCTTGATTGGAAAGGAGTAAAGGATTATCACCAACAATTGCTAAACGTGCAGCACCATTTTCAAAAGCTTTCGCCATTCCCTCATAGAGCCAAGAAGGTGCACAATCAAAACTAGCTGTATGGGCATTTTCAAAACGTGTAAGCGATAACATATCATCACTAAAAATTGGTGTAATGACACCAGCACCAACCTTATAAGCATGATACGCAATACGTCGAACAAAGGGTAATGCTGAAACTGGAGCTGTCAAAACAAGGTCCTGCCCCTCTTGTAAATTTAACCCCACTTTTACCGTAACTTCTGCAAGACGATTAAGCATTTCAGGCGAAATTGTCTCATGAATATCAAAATACATTACCTATACCCTTCTTTATGTAAAATGCGTTCCTTAACGCCGTCCTATTCCAAATTGTTTTTCCAGATCCTTTAAATTCACTTTCTCTACGTCTATTTATACATAGCACATTACTAAAGAATTCACTGAATTCATCAATCGCAATGGGGTGTAAAACTCTTCTTCGGTCGTACAAAAACTTACCAGTTTCTGTGTCGCTTTTCTAACATGGCAACAATTGCATTTAACTGATCTGATGAAGGCAACGCCATAATTGTTTTATTTTCCTCTTTCCTCGCTAGATGTTTAGGCGCATAGGTTGGAATGGGAACTTTATCAAGCTGTACCATAGCAAAAGATGTAGGTTGTACCGTCTTGGACTGAGCTACTTCTGTTGAAGGAGACGCACTTTTCTCTGCTTTAACTTCCTTACTTTCTAAACCTTCATCGATAAAGCTTGGCGCATAACCAGAACGCTCCTGAGCAAAGGCATAAGCAACATCATAAGGGCGATTATCCGTAGGAATTTGAAGTGATCCATCACGGGATCGCTTTTCATAAAAAGCATTCCCCCCTGCGACATGAACATAGTGCATGTTTTTATAAGGAAAAGATAAACCAGCGGTATGAAAAAACTTAGCGTGCTTAACCTTCTTATCTCGTTCACCCCGTAAAACTGCATCAGCAGCTTCTCTTACACGAGCAACAGATGCTTTCTCCGTCATAGGACGCGTTAAAACCCCCGGCGCAAATTGCTTATATTGACCAACAACACCACAAATCGTCTTGGGATAAGCGCTTGAATTAACACGATTCATAACAACCGTTCCAACGGCAATCATCCCTTCACGGCTCGAACGATTTGACTCAAAATACATCGCACGCATAAGGCATTGGCGCTCTGTTAATGGATACGTAACTGTTTTTGTTTTCTTATTATTTACTTTTTCAGCATCTAAATGACTTGTAGCACACCCCACAACAACAAACGGCGCTACGCAACAGGTAACAAAAACATTCCAACGATTTTTTTTCATCTTAGGCAACACATTCCTATAATCTTTGAGCTATTCAAATTTTGAAATGAGCTTTAAATGTATCTCTCAATAAAGTATACAGTTAATTGTTACCACTCAGTAAAATTTTAATACAAATGGTAATCAAAAACTATTTATGCGAAATAAAAAATAAAATACTCTTAATTTATAGATCAATATTGTCGCTCCTCATGGAACAATATAGACTTATAGAACCCCACACATTTCAATCGCAATAAAATAATATGATTACTCATTCTACATACGAAAAAAGACTGGAATATTAAAACTCTTTGCGTCAATATTGAAAAAATAACACAGATTCCCCCTTATAATATAAATATTAAGAAAATGATCAGAAAGAAAATGCCCTCCGACCATAATCCGAGTAATCGTATCATCCAATATATAAAAATGTCAAATTAAGAGTTAACAATCTGTCCTGTTAGCTAAAAAAAACTCTTTGGTGCTTCTGTATGTTTTCTCATCATATGGTTACTATATCCTTTTTATGTCCTTTCTAAAGCTTCTGTATTGTAAGACAATCTTCAATCTCTTTTCTTCTCACCTACACCAACTTTATAGGTAAGGTCATCACGAGGACGATCAGAAGGCATATGATACCCCGTTATGATATAATGCAACATTTCAGCAATATTGGTAACATGATCACCAATTCGTTCAATATTCTTTAAACAAAACAACAAGTGCGTACAAACCGTAATATTGCGCATATCTTCCATCATATATGTCAAAAGTTCACGAAAAAGAGAAGTATACAAAGCATCAATTTTCTCATCACGCTCACGCACAGCGTTAATACGCTCTAATCGACGACTCGTATAAGCATCTAAGACTTCTTTTAATTGATTGAGCGCTAAGGCTGTAATTGTTTCAAGCCCATGATAAAAGGACGCAGATTGACGTATTTCTGAAAGGGCAACAGTCCTCTTAGCAATATTTTTGGCCATATCCCCAATTCGCTCAAGATCAGAAGAGATACGAATAGCTCCAATAATTTCACGCAAATCTACAGCCATTGGTTGACGCTTGCAAATAATAGCCACCGCTTTTTCATCAATATCACGTTCTGCTTCATCTAAAAAAACATCATCGGCAATCACTGCCGTTGCAAGTTGAAGATCACTACAGACAACCGATGAAACAGATCGTTCAATCATTCTTTCCGCATGGCGCCCCATTTCTGTAATCCTTGCTTTTAGATATTTTAGTTCTGCATCATAAGAACGAACAGTATGGTTCATAGACATATCTTACACTCCTCAATTCACCTATCCAAAACGCCCCGTAATATAATCTTGTGTCCGTTGCTCTTTGGGTGATGTGAAGATCATTTCAGTTGCACCAACTTCGACCAAATGCCCTAAATGGAACATGGCCGTATATTGAGAAACACGTGCCGCCTGTTGCATGGAATGTGTTACGATAACAATTGTATAATTTTGCCGTAACGCATCAATTAGCTCTTCAATCCGAGCGGTTGCAATGGGGTCAAGAGCTGAACAAGGCTCATCCATCAAAATAACTTCGGGACTAACCGCAATGGCACGCGCAATACACAAACGCTGTTGTTGTCCTCCTGATAAACTTGTTCCAAGATCATGAAGACGGTCTTTTACTTCTTCAAACAAACCAGCCTGCCTCAAACTCTTTTCAACCACATCATGCAATTCAGAACGCGTTTTCACCAAACCATGAATGCGCGGACCATAAGCAACATTTTCAAATATAGATTTTGGAAAAGGACTAGGCTTTTGAAAAACCATTCCAACACGAGCCCGTAATTCTACAACATCAATTCTTTGGTCATAAATATTCTCCCCATCCAAAGTGATAAGACCCGTTATTTTAGCCCCTTCAATCGTATCATTCATACGGTTGAAACAACGCAAAAAAGTCGATTTTCCACATCCTGATGGACCAATCAAAGCAATGACTTGATGTTCAGGAATATCAAGGGTAATACCATGAAGTGCTTCTTTGTCTCCATAAGAAACCTTCACATCTTGACCACGCATTTTAATCTTCATGACAAAAACTCACCTTACAAAAATCTTATCGAAGTTGTTATATTATTAAAATTACTGGCGGCGTTCGAAACGTCGACGTAAAAAAACTGCAGAAATATTCATGATTGCAAGAAACATCATTAAGACAATAATAGCCCCCGATGTCTTTTCAACAAAAGCGCGCTCTGCTTCACCCGCCCACATAAAAATTTGAACAGGCAAAGCTGTTGCCGGATCCATAGGAGTTGTAGGAATATTAACAACAAAAGCAACCATTCCGATCAAAAGCAAAGGGGCTGTTTCACCCAAAGCCTGAGCGACTCCAATAATCGTACCAGTCAAAATACCGGGCGCTGCTAAAGGAACAACATGATGAAAAATCATTTGTGTTTTTGATGCTCCAAGCCCTAAAGCTGCTGCACGAATAGAGAGAGGAACAGCACGCAAAGCAGAACGTGTTGCAATAATAATCGTGGGAAGAGTCATGAGCGCTAAAACAAGACCACCAACAAAAGAGGCTGAACGTGGTAATCCTAAAAAATTAACAAAAACTGCAAGTCCTAAAAGACCAAAGACAATCGAAGGAACAGCGGCAAGGTTATTGATATTAACCTCAATAAAATCTGTAAATTTATTTTTGCGTGCATATTCTTCCAAATAAAGAGCCGTTGCGATGCCTATCGGGAGTGAAACCAATAAAACGATGCCTATCATATAAAGAGATCCAATGATCGCAACACCTAATCCCGCAGTCTCAGGACGACTTGAAGCGCCAAATGTAAAAAAACCAATATTAAACGTTTTATAAAGCGTACCATCATGCGCTAAACGCTTTATCCATTCTACTTGTCGATTAGAAACTTTGCGGTTTTTTTCTGCTACATGCAAATCAATCTGCCCCTTATAAGCAGAATCAATATCCGCTGCTGCCAACACTTTGATTTTTTGCATTGTGCCAATCAGTTTTGGATTTTTTGTCACCATCTCACGCAGTTGAACACGCACACTATTTGAAAACATACGGTTAATGTCCCGCAGAGAGGCTCGATCATTTTGATTGACATCAAGTTTTTTTGCTAAAGCATTGCGTACAAGAAGTGGATAATTCGCTGTTATGAGGACTTGTGGTTTTGTTTGACGTTGACCACTTGGATCAATGATCTTTTCATCTAAATAAATTGATAATGTCATTTCACTTTGAAAAAAAGCTGTATAGCCTTGACTCATGATCGACCATAAAAGCGCAAATAAAAAAAACAAACCAATAAAAATAGCAATCAAACCATAGGCTCGAAAACGACGTTCAGCCCTATACCGACGCTTAAGGCTAATATTGCGACGAGGAAAAAAATCTTCATTCATTCATATTGTTCCCGATATCTACGCACAATATAAAGAGCGAGAATATTCATCAAGAGTGTCATCACAAAGAGTGTCATTCCCAAAGCAAAAGCCACCAAAGTTTGTGGAGAATTAAACTCAAAATCACCGGTTAATTGATTAACAATCTTAACCGTCATGGTGGTCATTGCTTCAAAAGGATTAAGGGTTAAGTTTGCTGCAACACCTGCCGCCAAAACCACAATCATTGTTTCCCCAATTGCACGCGATGCCGTTAACAAAATAGCCCCCATAATCCCTGGAAGTGCTGCGGGTATAACGACTTTTTTAATTGTTTCAGATTGCGTTGCGCCTAAACCATAAGAACCTTCACGTAAAATACGTGGAACAGCTGTAATAACATCATCCGACAAAGAGGAAACAAAAGGAATCAACATGATTCCCATCACAACGCCAGCAGTCAAAACACTTTGTGCCATAATAAAACCACCCCCATCTGAAAGAGAAACAGACAGATCACGTAAAAATGGTCCGACAACCTTCAAAGCAAAAAAGCCATAAACAATGGTTGGAATGCCAGCAAGAACTTCTAATAATGGTTTTACAATTGCTCGCAATCGCGCAGAAGCATACTCGGCCATATAAAGAGCTGAAAATAGGCCTATAGGTACAGCAAAAAGCATGGCGACAAAGGCAATATAAAGCGTACCAGCAAGGAGCGGTATTAAACCAAATTGTCCAGCTTCATCGCCTGCACCACTCACGGAAAAACGCGGATCCCAAACCGTTCCTAAAAAGAAATTTGAAAAGGATACAGACTGAAAAAAGCTTATCGTCTGAAAAAACAGAGAAAGTGCAATGGCTATTGTCGTCAAAACTGCAACGATAGACGCACAAGCCAATCCAATAATAATTAAAGATTCAACCTTATTGCGCGCACGTTGATGAGGTGCAATTTGTATTATTCCATAGATAAAACCGAAAGAGGCAATAGCAAAAAGGAAACCATAACCAATAAATTGAAGCTTTTTAGAAGAAAATACCCATGACCGTGCTATTTTGAACACATCATTCGATACTTCATGAGGTAACATCAATCCTTTCGCCAATAATTGTGCCTGCACTTGTTTATAGGAAGCGGTAGAAAGATCCCCTTCAAAGTAGTTAATCATTTTGGCGAGATTTCGAAGAGTCTCCCAAAGGAGATCATGATTGAAAGGTTCTGTTATATGCGCACTATACGCCCAAAGCTCTCGAGAGGCATTATATTCTAAATAAATTGTGCTCCCAGCATCCCACAAAATTAAAAAAATAAAAGCTGGAATAACAGTAATCAAAAAAGTCCACCAGCCGTAATAATACGCACGAGAATGCATTTTATGTTGTTTGTATTCAAGAGTACGTGCTCGCATATAAGAAATACAAAAGCCACAAAATCCAAAAAGAAATAACAAAAAAATAATGAAGGAAATGCGCATTTTATCTTTCAGTTTTTATAAAAAATAGCACCGAAAACTCTTACTCTGGAACGACAATAAATTATTTCAGCGTCATGACTCGACCAGCAGAAAAATCAGAACGCTGTGCTTGACGTTCCTTTTCAGGAGCAACAATCAAACCATATTCAGCCAAAGGGCTATCAGGACCAATCATTTGTTCAGAAAGGAAAAAGTCAACATACTCTCGCAAACCTGGAACAATATCTAAATGAGCTTTCTTAATATAGAAAAAAAGTGGACGAGAAACTGGATATTGTCCACTAGAAATGGTCTCCACCGTTGGCGCAAAACCATTAATATCGGCAACCTTTAACCTATCAGCATTATTTTGATAAAAAGACAATCCAAAAATACCAATCCCTGTTTTATTCGATGTTAGACGCGCAAATGTTTCAGAATAATCACCATCAATATCAACCGCTTTTCCATCCTTACGGACCGCAATACAAGCAGCGTGTATTTCCTTATCATCCATCCCTAACGCCTTCATCACTTCAATGGCACCACTCTCTTTACAGCCCACAGCAAGTAATTTTTCCTCAAAAACTTCACGCGTTCCATGCTTCTCTCCAGGAATATAGGCTGCTATCGCCCAATCAGGAAGGGCACTATTGACGGCACTCCATTTCAAAACATGATTGGGCTGCAACTTCCCGTCTATAATAACGCGAGCTGCAAGAGCTTTATAAACATCTATCGGCTGTAATTTCCAATCAGGCCCTTTAATATCTGTCGCAAAAACAATGCCATCATACCCAATACGTATTTCCTCAATCTCTTTCACACCAGCCTCAAAACAAGACTGCAATTCACTCGATTTCATTGCCCGCGAAGCATTCACAATATCAACGGTGTTCTCCCCAACACCATGACAAAATTCCTTAATTCCCGCTCCTGTTCCACCCGATTCGATAACAGGAACCTTAAAATGGGGATAAATTTCTCCAAAGGTCTCAGCGACAATCTTTTGATAAGGTAAGACTGTAGATGAGCCAGTAACCTGTATTTGATCGCGTGCATTGCCTATATTTACGGACAGCAATAACGCAAAAAACAATCCCACTCCACTTGATAAGACTCTGCTCATCTATAAACTCCCTAAAAATCGAGGATAAAGCCTCTTAAATTTATATCATACGTTCATTTTAGTTCACATTTGCAACATAACAAAATAAAAAACAACATGGATCATTTTTTTAACAAAACCATAATTGTGAATCCTTGTGTAAATTAATTTGAACGTTTGAACTCAACAACATCCCAAAACAGATGTGCAATATCTGTACCGCAGAAGCGTTTAATTTCACGAATTCCCGTAGGAGATGTTACATTGATTTCTGTTATATAATCTCCAATCACATCAATCCCCACAAACAGAAGACCACGTTCCTTTAAGGCTGGACCAATGCGTTCACAAATTTCATAATCACGTTTTGTTAACGCAACATTTTCCGCACGACCTCCAACATGCATGTTAGAACGCACATCTGTTTTTGTCGGAATTCGATTAATGGCTCCAACCGGCATACCATCAAGCAAAATAATCCGCTTATCTCCCTTTCGTACTGCCTCTAAATAACGCTGAACAATAAAAGGTTCGCGGTAAATGTCCGCAAACATTTCCAACAACGATGCTAAATTGCGATCATCTTGTTTTAAATAAAAAACACCAGCGCCCCCATTCCCATAAAGTGGTTTCACAATAATATCGCCAAATGTCTCTCTAAAAGCAGTTATTTCTTCAATATCTTTGGTAATTAACGTTTCAGGCATCAAATCAGAAAACTCTGTCACAAAAATTTTTTCTGGACTATTGCGGACCCATACCGGATCATTCACAATAAGTGTTTGAGGATGAATACGTTCTAATAAATGTGTCGTGGTGATATAATTGAGATCAAAAGGCGGATCTTGGCGCAAAAGGACCACATCCATATCTCTTAGTTCCGTGCGAACCGGCTTTCCTAATTGATAATGCTTTCCCTCTTCATCATAGACAGTCAATGACTCTAAGTATGCAATCACACAACCATCGTACAGAGATAAACGATCTGGAGTATAATGGAAGAGAGAGTGTCCACGCTCTTGCGCTGCTACAGCGAGAGCAAATGTCGTATCTCCTTGAATCCGAACGGTTGAAATATGATCCATCTGAATAGCAATTTTCATAAATAAATCCTCCTTACCCTAAAAGCAGACTGGTCTATGCACCATAAACTTAGTAAACAATAAAATAACGATGACAAGAGAAAATTCATGACACAAGAAACAGATACAAAATTCACTAACGAAGAAATCGAACGCTATGCACGTCACATCATTTTGCCTGAAATTGGTGGTGCGGGACAACAAAAGCTCAAACAAGCACGTGTTCTTGTTGTGGGTGCTGGTGGACTTGGAGCACCTGTTTTAACTTATTTGGCTGCCGCAGGTGTTGGAACCCTTGGAATTGTCGATAATGACACTGTTTCACTTTCCAATTTACAACGCCAAGTTATTCATAAGACAAAGGCAATCAACCAAAGCAAAACAGACAGTGCTGAAACCACTATAAAAGCCATAAATCCGCATGTTATGGTTGAAAAACACACCCTACGCTTAGATGAAAGGAATGTGGATAAACTGCTCAATGCCTATCATATCATTGTTGATGGAAGTGATAATTTTACTACACGCTATCTTCTTGCGGATCACGCTGCCCAATGCAAAAAGCCTTTAATAAGCGGTGCTGTAGAACGTTTTAATGGCTCATTAACCGTCCTTATGCCATATGAAGACAATAACCCTCACTATCGCGATTTATTCCCCACCCCTCCTGCTCCCGACACGATCCCAACATGTGCTGAAGCTGGAATCATCGGTGCTTTACCTGGCGTTATTGGAACCTTACAAGCAATGGAAACGATTAAAATGATCACAAACATCGGAGATCCATTGGTAGGAAAAGTTCTCCTCTATAATGGATTATTAGCGCAATTTAATATTATTACCTATAAACGATCAAATTCCAAAGAAAATACCATAGCACTTAAGAAACTTGGAGAATCATGATTTTATCCCTACTCATTTTCAAGATTCTGGCGATATGTGTTGAAACTGAAACACTGACGTTTTACCGCAAATCATCGAAATGCTGGAAACAATGAGAACAATTAAACTTATCACAAAAATTGAAGACTTTTTATGGAAAAAAAATCCTCCTCTATAATGGATTATTAACATAATTTTATGCCATCTTTTATAAACGATTAGATACTCGTGCAAAAGGTGCTGCCATCAGTGTTCTTGTATAAAGAATTTTCGAGGAGGGTAAAAATATAAGCCGCAGAACTCTATTTAACCAGTTTGCTTTTCACGCATAAAATTGCTCCCCACGAAAGTGCTTCCTTCCAACCATAACGCATAAATAAATAATCTAACTCATATTTTAGTTATCGATACGATAAAAGGTCAATAATCTGTACCTGCACCTCTAACCTCAAAAGAAAACGTCTATTCATCAAGAATCATACAATGCAGCTTAGGATTATGGCCGTATAAGAACAATTAATTGTCTCCGTCTATAATAAAAACACATAGAGATTGATGTGTATAGAAAAATTAAGATAAACCTCATGTAGAGCTTTAATTACACAATTATTATATTCAAAAGCAGAAAGCTATCGCTCATAAAGAGATAATCCTTCAGCAATAACTTCATAGACAAGCATATGTAGAAAAGGTGAAGCAAACAGGTCTTGAAAACAAATCTGTAGATGACAACGTTAAGTGCGCATTTTTTAAAAAATCTCTTTAAGAGCAGGAAAATATGCAACGTTAAGTGTATTCTGTTTTACATGTGGGCGTTGCCCCTATCAAAACATTCATAAAAGCTCTTTCGATAAAACCTTGAAACAAAAGCTACAAAAAATTGAATTTTTTTTCTAAACTACACATCTAGAATGTACGTTATTTTGGCCCGTTCACTTTGTTATTATCGATTGGTAAAGGAACAGGATGATCGGATAAACTGCGTAAATAAAGCAAAAGATCGGCACGATCTTGGTCATTTTTAATTCCACGGAAAGACATAATGGTCCCAGGAAATGCTTCACGTGGAGAACGCAGATAACGATCTAACGTTACAAAATCCCATTTTTGATCAGAATGCGCACGCAATACCCGTGAATAGGCAAAACCTGCGGCGGATGCCAAAGGGCGGTCAACAATTTCCCAAAGAACTGGACCAACGCGCCCTGCTTGATTGCGTCCAGAAGTATGGCATATGGCACATTGACGAAAAATTTTACGCCCATTTTCAAAATCGCCTTGTTGAAGGCGGCTATTGAGTGATACAGGAATATCGGATTCTTTCTGTTTTTCTTTAAATGTATCATTCTTGGTAACTGTGTGATAATATTGGACTGATGAAGAATGATCGTAAACTATATCGCTGAGTGTGGAAATTCCCACAACAATAACCAGCACACATAAACATGCGCCAATAAAATAGATAGCTTTCCAGCGATTCATAAAAACTCAAATGTTCACGGTTTCATTACCATTTTTAGTATAAGTTTTTTCTTTATAACACACAACATCATAAATACAGCACAAACGACGTTTGGAATCTTGCAATGGCTCTTGAACCGATTATTCTTATTCCTGCCCGTATGGGATCAACCCGCCTTCCTCAAAAAGCTCTTGCTGAAATCAGTGGAAAGCCGATGATTGTTCATGTCGCAGAACAAGCTAAAAAAGCAGCAATAGGGCGTACAATCGTTGCAACAGATCACAATGATATCGCCAAAGCTGTTGCAGAGTATGGGCACGAATATATCATAACACGAGGTGATCATAAATCTGGATCTGATCGTATTTATGAAGCTTTAATGCGTATTGATCCTGAACAACGCTACAATGCTATTTTAAATATACAAGGTGACCTCCCAACGATAATGCCTCGTGAAATCATTCATGTATTACGTCCTTTAGAAAATAGCTTTACTGATATCGCAACCTTGGGGGCTCAAATCATTGAGAAAGATGAAAAAAGAGATCCCAATGTTGTCAAAGTCATTGGAACACCGCTTTCTCAAAATCGCCTTCGTGCTCTTTATTTCACTCGTGCTACAGCTCCTTATGGAGAGGGTCCTCTTTATCATCATATTGGAATATACGCTTATCGGCGCGAAGCACTTGAAAAATTTGTATCATCCAAACCCTCTACACTCGAGATGCGTGAAAAACTTGAACAATTACGCGCATTAGAGCATAATATGCGTATCGATGTGGAGATAGTCGATACGATTCCTTTAAGTGTAGACACACAACGTGATCTTGATAGAGTACGTAAGATTTTAGCATGAAAACACTCAAAAAAACCAATAAAATCTCTTTCCAAGGAGAATATGGTGCTAATTCCCATATTGCTTGCTCCAATATGTTCCCCAACATGGATGCTGTGCCCTCTGCTACTTTTGAAGACGCCCTTAATTTGGTGGAAAATGGGAAAGCTGATCTTGCTATGATCCCTATTGAAAATACTCTTGCTGGACGCGTTGCAGACATTCATCATCTTTTACCACAATCATCACTTTATATCATTGATGAATATTTTTTGCCTATCCATTTTCAACTTATGGTTTTGCCCGGCGTTACCCATGACGACATTAAAACCGTCCACAGTCATATACATGCCCTTGCACAATGTCGAAAAATCATACGAAAAAACGGTTGGAAACCTGTTGTTTCTGCTGACACCGCTGGTGCTGCAAAATTTATAAAAAAAAGTGCTCAACGTTCACAAGCAGCCTTAGCACCTATGATCGCAGCAGAACTCTACGGGCTTGATATCCTTGAAAGAGATGTTGAAGATAACCCTCATAATATTACGCGTTTTGTCATTCTTTCGCGTTCTCAACAGCACGTGCCTATCCCCCAAAATGGCGAAAAAATTATCACCAGTCTTCTTTTTCGAGTGCGCAATGTTCCCGCTGCTCTCTATAAGGCTATGGGAGGATTTGCAACAAATGGTATCAATATGACAAAATTAGAAAGCTATCAAATCGGTGGAAATTTCAATGCAACACAATTCTTTGTTGATATTGAAGGACATCCTGAAGATCCCATGATGAAACTCGCCTTAGAAGAGTTGTCTTTCTTCTCTGCTGAATTGCGTATTATCGGTACTTATCCGGCACAAAATGATCGAACATCGCATATATAAAGGCAACGAAACCATTATCCTTTTTTGCTGATCTCGAAGAACATCCTAAAAATCCTATAATGCAATGTATCTTGGAGAAACCCGTTTTCTTATGCTAAACCCGCTTTATCATAAATGCTAAAGTAGAAAAAGAGAGATAACATCCGATAATGGAATATATAAATTGCTTTGATAATGTTTTTTGACAAATTACATTATGATAAATAGCAATTCAACGTGTACAAAGATCTATGTAAAGAAAAAACTGAAAATGAAAGCACTTTGACCCTCCATTTTCTTTATATAAAAGAAAGATTCTTAAGAAAAGATATCATATCCTATAGCCGTTTATTCCCATAAAGATAACAAACTTCTAAATTAGCTCATAAAAACAATTTAACTTATCATTAGAGTATATTAAGATAATAGGTCTTTAAATCTCTTGAATTTAGATAATTTTCAACGTGCTTTTTATAAAGCGAGAAAATGCTGTTTAACCCTGTTTTTTTGAATTACGTTTAAATTTTCCTATTTATAAAAACTGATTTATGATTCTTTTGTTAAAAAAGGAAAAGATAATGCAAAAAATCTTCACGCAAGGATTATTAGCTGCAAATATTCTCGCCTACTCTAGTATTGCATTTGCTGGATTTAGCGAGAGTGTATGGGATTTTGCGCCAAATGAAACTGTTACAATTGGTGCACCCGATGAAATACAGCAAGGTGCTGAATATGGGTGCAAAGCATTTAAACCCGAAAAAGTATCCTTTACTTTATCATACTCATCTCCTTCTGACGTCAACAAACTACACATTGCTGCAGATGATGAAAAGAAAATAACACATGATAAAGAACATAAGATCTTTACGATCAAAGATGTAAAATCCCTCGATATAGGTTTCCCTGGATCAGGATATTATACTTTTAAAAATATTACTAAAGAAAGAGTTATTGGTCTAGATTGTGAAGCAGGGGATTTTTAATAATATTTTCAACAATATCTTAGCGTTGCGTAGATGTATAAAAAGGTTTAAAGCGAGCTTTTTTTCGAAATCGGGCATGTCAATCATTAACGCTCAGTTTTTGAAAAATTCAGCTTTGTGCTTATGGAATAAAAACTATATCATAAAGTTAAACCGTCAAGAAAAATAAATTTCAAAAAGACTGAAGATTGAACAGCTTTTGTAAATTATGAAATTATTTATTATATTTTCATTATCAGAATGAATGGTTTGTATGAGACTATCGTATCTGTCTGCGCCTTGAAGCCTCTCAAAATTGCTACACGCTATATCGTATATAAACAGAGAAATAAAAAAGCTTTGTTCATGGCAAATCAGTGGAGGAGTTGTTTCTGAAAATTTAAATCTCTATTACTTTTTGTTGTCTATAATACAAGAATGAAGTTCAAAGTAAAAATTCTTATGTTTGTGTTATATTTTTTGTTTCTGAGCTTGATTTTTCATTCCAAATGGACAATATGAACTTGGGAGGTTGGTGGTGGACGAACTACTCGCCAACTGGGTCAGGTCTGGAAAGAAGCAGCCCCAACGAGTTCTGGTACGGGTCATCGTGCCGGCCTCCTATTTTGATGAGGAGATTATTTTTTGCTATGTTTTAGCAAGATATTTAATCTTTAGAGCATCATTTGTATGCAGCATATAAAGGGATTTGGTTATTTTTAAGCAAATATCCCATAAGAAATACATTGATTGAGAAAAAATCCTTTTATATGAGAGTACAGTATTGACCTATGCTTTGTGTATGATCAAAATGTACGCATAAAAAATTTCAAAGTTGGAAACATTCATGGAAAATGTGCCGGCAGAAACAGCTTATCGTGTTCTTGCTCGTAAATATCGACCTCAAAACTTTTCTGATCTCATTGGTCAAGAAGCGATGGTGCGTACTCTCACCAATGCCTTTGAAAAAGGTCGTATTGCACAAGCATGGATGTTAACAGGGATTCGTGGTGTAGGTAAAACGACAACAGCACGTATTTTAGCACGTGCGCTCAATTATAAAACAAAAGATATTGATCAACCAACAACGGCCTTGGAATCTCTTGGTGAGCATTGCACACAAATTATTGAAGGGCGTCATATTGATGTTATAGAAATGGATGCCGCTTCTCATACCGGCATTGACGATATTCGTGAAATTATTGAACAAATACGCTATCGTCCTGTTTCTGCGCGCTATAAGGTTTATATTATCGATGAAGTCCATATGCTCTCAACGCAAGCCTTTAATGGTTTGTTGAAAACGCTTGAAGAACCACCATCCCATGTGAAATTTATTTTTGCCACAACAGAAATTCGCAAAGTTCCCATTACAATTCTTTCGCGTTGCCAACGTTTTGATTTGCGACGAATTGAATCAAAAGCTTTGAGTGCGCATTTGCGTAAAATTGCGAAGTATGAAAAGGTCGAAGTAGAAGATCAAGCACTCTCTATGATTGTTCGTGCTGCAGAAGGCTCTGCACGTGATGCATTATCCATTTTTGATCAAGCTATTGCCCATAGCAATGGCAATGTTACTGCCACCGCAGTGCGTACAATGTTAGGATTAGCGGATCAAGCACGTATTATTGATCTCTTTGAATTTATCATGAAAGGCGATGTTATCCATGCTTTACATGAATTACGAAGCCAATATGATGCAGGCGCTGATCCTCTAACGATATTAACAGAATTGGCCGATTTTAATCATCTGGTCACACGTTTACGTTTCACACCAGAAATAGTGGAAGATTTCTCACTAACTGAAGAGCAACGTTTAAGAAGCTTAGACTTTTCAAAAAAACTTTCCGTTCCTGTTTTATCCCGAAACTGGCAAATGTTGCTCAAAGGCATACAAGAAGTTAATCAAACTGCACGTCCACTGCAAGCAACAGAAATGCTTTTAATTCGTCTTGCACACACAGCTGATCTCCCCACTCTTGATGAAGCCTTAAAAAAACTTACGCAGGAAAAAACACCTCTCACACTTGTTTCAAATTCTTCTCATCAAGAATCGATAAATGCAAATAATACAACAAAAGAAACAACAGCTGATATCCATGCTTCCTCAAGCATTTCACATACATTACCAAATCAGACAGATTTAAAAACATCCTTGCAAGACCAATTAGACCACTCCTTAAAACTAGAAAATTTTGTTAAAAATCAAAAACCTGAAAACACCAACACCCAAGAAATAATAGAACCTCTTGAAACGTCTCAATCGACTAAACTTTCTGAAAAGAGTGCAAATTTATCGCAGTCTGTCACGCAAACAATAGGAGAGATTACTGAACCTAAACCCCTCGTGATTAATTCTTTACACGATATTGTTAAATTAGCCGAACAGCATAATGATGTACCTTTCAAACTCCTTGTTAAAGAGTTTGTTCATCCCGTTTCCTTTGAAACTGGGCATATTACTTTAAGACTTTCTGAAAATACCCCACAATTTCTTGCTCATGATATCGAAAAAAAAATCTCTCAATGGGCTAAAAAACGCTATGTGATAACTTTTGTTAATGAAGGCGGCGGTCCAACCTTACAGGAAGAAAGTGTTGCGATTCAAAAGACTCTTTTTTCCAATGCAGAGACAGATCCGGATATCGCAAAAATCCTCAACCATTTTCCAGAAGCAAAAATTGTCGATATACGACTTAATCGAGAAGAAAATGATCTTGATTTACCCCCCGATACCTTTAAAAATACTGATCTATTTGAAAATGAAAACGATAGCAATGATGAATAAGGATACCTATTCCTATGCGTGAAATGATGAGTATGATGAAAAAAGCCAAAGAAATGCAAGAGAAAATGCAGAAAATTCAGGAGGAAATGGCTAATCTGCAAGCTACCGGCACTGCAGGAGGTGATCTCGTCAGGATCACTTTAAATGGCAAAAATGTTATAACAGCCATTCAAATTGATCCTTCATTACTTAAACCTGAGGAAACTGAGATTCTTGAAGATCTCATTATGGCGGCTTATAATGAAGCAAGAACAAAAATTGACAACGCACTAGAAGAAAAAACCAAAAGTATGACAGCAGGGCTACCGCTCCCGTCAGGCTTCAAGCTTCCATTTTAATAAAACGATTTTTTCCCCACGGGATAAAATACATGTCTAAATACATTGCAGGCCCTGAGATTGAGCGTCTCATTCAGATTTTAGCACGGTTGCCAGGTCTTGGACCACGTTCAGCGCGTCGTGCTGCGCTTCATCTTATTAAAAAAAAGGAAACTTTGCTGGAGCCTTTAGGAGCAGCAATACAAGTAGCGATAGAAAAAGTCGGCATTTGTTCTGTTTGTGGCAATGTCGATACTATTGATCCTTGTTCAATTTGTACAGATCCGCGACGTGATGATACAACAATCATTGTTGTTGAGGATATTGCTGACCTGTGGGCTTTAGAGCGTGCAAAAACTCTCGCCGCACGTTATCATGTATTGGGTGGACGACTCTCACCCTTAGATGGAATAGGTCCTGACGAACTCAACATTGCCACCTTAATACAACGTGTTGTACAAAACCCAATCACAGAGATTATTCTTGCTGTTAATGCGACTGTCGAAGGACAAACAACCGCTCACTACATCACCGATCAGCTTTCCAATTTTTCAGTTAAAATTACGCGACTTGCTCATGGTGTTCCTGTAGGAGGAGAGCTTGATTATCTTGATGATGGAACTTTAGCAGCGGCTGTACAAGCAAGAACAAATCTTTAAAACTTTTTACTTTGAACCTTTAGCTCTTTAATGACGAGGAAATATTCAAATGCTAAAGAAGAACCTCTCACTTTTAAACAACTTTGGTCCTGGTATTTTAGTATGTTTACTCATATCAGCTTTAGCGTATGGTTTAGAAGTTCTAGAAAAACAGCTTTTTGGGCAAGCATGGCTTGAAAGTCTTGTCTTAGCAATTCTCTTAGGGTCTGTTACCCGTAGTTGTTTTACGATGCCAACCTATTTTCAAAAAGGTATCACTTTTTGTGCCAAAACACTTCTTGAAGTTGCTATCGTCCTTCTAGGAGCAAGTATTAGTATTCATGCCGTTCTTTCCGCTGGTTGGAGTTTACTTGCAAGCATTGTATTCGTTATATTTGTAACCATTATTCTTAGCTTTATCATCGGGCGAATTTTCGGGCTTTCTAAACATTTGGCAATGCTCGTTGCTTGTGGAAATGCTATTTGTGGGAACTCAGCCATTGTTGCTGTAGCTCCTGTCATTAAAGCAAAACATGAAGAAATTGCTGCATCAATTGCTTTTACAGCTCTTTTGGGAATTCTTATTATTTTATGTCTCCCCTTTGCACATCCACTTCTAAATTTATCCTTTAATCAATATGGTGTGCTTGCTGGCATGGTTGTTTATGCTGTACCACAAGTTTTGGCGGCTACTGCATCTGTCTCTTTTGCCAGTGTTCAAATTGCAACCATTGTTAAATTGGTACGCGTTCTCATGTTAGGCCCTCTTATTTTTGCCCTGTCACTCATCTATCGTCGATCAGAGCAAATCCACTTTCGTTGGCATACTCTCGTTCCATGGTTTATTATTGGTTTTATGATGATGATGTTGGTCCGCTCGAGTAATCTTATCCCCGAAACAGCTCTCAATCCTATCAAATTTATTGCTCAATTGTTCACGGTCATTTCAATGGCTGCATTAGGACTAGGTGTTGATATTCGTTCATTAAAAAAAGCAGGATGGCGCGTTATTTTGGCTTCGACTTGCTCTATCATTATTCTCGGTATTTGTAGCCTTATCATGATACAATTGAATGATTTAAATCATATAACACTTTAAAAATATTCTTATTTCTTTTTTCAACAGAACATGTGATAAACTCAGACAATTGCCAATATTATTAAAACAGCTCTTTCATTTAAATAATCCTTTCTTAAATGATTTTATCTATACACTAACTCTGCTTATGATATATAAGAGAATGATTTTGTTTTATGGATTTAAAGTGAACATAGAAAAATTTATCATTGTAAATCAATTTATTAACAATCAAAACAAATAAGGATCAAATCAATATTTCGTCTTATTCCATAAAAAGATATTGTTGCTTATTGGCACTAGCAACTTTCATACAAATGAACTATACAACGATAAGAAAAATTAAAAATACCGTAGATTTTTTTATCTATCGTTTTATTCAATTAAAATATTTTTATGCTTATTCTTGCTATCGATACTGCTTCAATTTATTGTGCTGTTGCGCTCATTCATCATAAGTCTGTTATTGCGCGTATCGATGAGCGCATGAATAAAGGACATGCTGAAAAACTTATTGGACAGATGACACAAATAATGACACAAGCCAATATGACGCTTGATCAAGTTGAGCGTATTGCAGTCAATGTTGGACCTGGATCATTTACTGGTGTGCGTGTTGGTGTTGCCACAGCACGCGCTTTGGCATTAGCACTTGAAATACCTGCTGTTGGAGTGAGTGCACTTGAAGCTTTAGCAGCACAAGTCACAACCAATAAAAATACTGCATCCGCAATTACTGTTGTCATTGAAGCAGGCAGAGAGATGTTTTACCATCAAAATTTCCATAAGGATCTCACACCTTTGGGAAAACCGGGATTAAAAACAATTGAAAATATCCTCGAAGATTTGCCCAAAAAAACCCAACTGACTGGCCCAGCAGCTGATATCGTTATGCAGCATATTGAAAACCACAAAATAAATGAAAAAATTATCCTAGAAAAAATCCCTTGTGAAGCAGCAGATATTGTGCACTATGCTTATCTTGCTGCAAACAAACAACCACAAAATTCGCCTCGCCCCCTCTATCTACGTAGCGCTGATGCAAAACAACAAACTAATTTTGCGTTACCACGAAAAAAATAATGTTTAAATTTTTAGTGACAAAAAAGCATCTTGGAATTGCTCCATTACACGTTAATGATAGTGCTTCTCTTCACCAAATTCATCAACATTGTTTTACCCCAGCTTGGGGAAAACAAGCTTTTGATACTTTTTTAACAGATCACTCTATCTTTGGGTACAAAGTTTTTCTCATTGATCACTCTGATCAAATTTTAGGCTTCTGCCTATGCCGCCTCATTCTTGATGAAGCAGAAATCATCACAATTGCTGTCCATCCTCATTATCGTCAACAAGGAATTGCTACCCTACTTATTGATCATACAATTCGCCATCTTCAAGATAAGTGCGCTATAAAATTATTTTTGGAAGTAGAATCCACAAACCTTTCTGCTTTAACCCTTTATCAACGCTTCGAATTTCAAAAAATTTCTGAACGTCTGGCCTACTACCCGTCAAAAAATGGCCGTGGTGATGCAATTATCATGCAAAAAACTTTTAAGCAAAGAGATTGAGATTTGTGTAAAAAACATTTAGACAAGCACTATGAATAAAGTAAATCCTAAAAATACATCTCCTGTTACTCCTAAAAAGGTTTTTATCAAAACCTATGGGTGTCAAATGAATGTTTATGATAGCCAGCGGATGACTGATAGTCTCAGTGCACAAGGCTATGTGGCAACACAAACGCCTGATGATGCCGATCTTATTCTTGTCAATACCTGTCATATTCGTGAAAAAGCAGCAGAAAAACTCTATTCTGATCTTGGTCGTTTACGTGTTATGCGTCAAGAGCGAACGCCTGATAAACCCTTGACAGTTGGTGTAACAGGTTGTGTTGCACAAGCTGAGGGAAGTGAAATCTTGCGTCGTGCTCCAACAGTGGATCTCGTTATTGGTCCGCAAATGTATCATCGCTTACCAGAGTTTTTAGAAAAAGCCAAACAAGGTAAAAAAATTATTGAAACAGATTATGCTGTTGAAGATAAATTTGCTCATTTGCCGCCTCATAATAAACGTGCAGTAAGAAAACGGGGTGTTAGCGCATTTTTAACAGTACAAGAAGGCTGCGATAAATTTTGCACTTTTTGTGTTGTTCCTTACACACGCGGTGCTGAAATATCGCGTTCTGTCGAGCAAATTACCGAAGAAGCCCGTCAACTCATTGAAGCGGGTGTTAAAGAAATTACGCTGCTTGGACAAAATGTTAATGGTTGGCATGGACAAAGTGCAGATGGCAAAACCTGGCGTCTTGGTGATCTTCTTTATCATCTTGCAAAACTCGATGGTTTAAAGCGTTTGCGTTACACAACCAGCCACCCCCGAGATATGGATGATAGCCTTATTGCCGCGCATCGAGATCTTGATATGTTAATGCCTTACTTGCATCTTCCCGTTCAGTCAGGCTCAGATCGCATCTTAAAAGCAATGAACCGCCAACATAAAAGCTCTTATTATCTTCATATTATCGAAAAAATTCGGGCTGCACGGCCAGATATTGCCTTTTCAGGTGATTTTATTGTAGGGTTTCCAGGTGAAACAGATGAAGACTTTGAAGAAACCATTAAGCTTATTCAACAAGTGCAATACAGTTCAGCTTATTCTTTTAAGTATTCCCCCCGTCCTGGAACAGTAGGGGCCACCATGAAAAATCACGTTGATGAATCTGTAAAAGATGCTCGGCTTCAACATTTACAAGTTCTTCTCCTTGAACAACAAAATACATTTTTACGTTCTAAAATTGGACAAAAAACGGATGTTCTTATCGAAAAACCTGGACGTCATTCAGGGCAAATGGTGGGGCGCTCCCCTTGGCTTTTACCTGTTGTCGTCGATACAGAATCCTCTACAGGTAGCGTGGTAGAAATTCATATTAAAAATATAAGCTCAAATAGTTTTGTCGGTGAAGTGACAAATAGATAAATATGTCTCTACTATCTTGTTAACAATAAAGATTTTGGAAAACTCTTTTATTTTCAAAGAAAATGATTACATCTAGAGAATGAATTTTTATGAAAGAAAATTTGCCTTTTATAAAGTTCACTCAAAAAAATGTGTAATATTGATGTCGATATGGAGAATAAGCTGAAAGCTTCAACTGAAAAAATAAATACTGACATTGAAAAAATTGCACCCTTGGAACAAGAAAGCACTTCAGAGACAAGCCAAGTCGTTTTGATTTTCGAAAATAATAAATATGCAAAAGCGGTTTTTGGTCAATTTGACGAAAATCTTGCTTATATTGAAAAAAAACTTAAACTTAGTATTCATCCGCGTGGTAATGAAATCTTAATCCATGGAAATATTTCTGTTATAAAACGTGCGCAATATGTATTGCAGCAACTTTATGAGCGTGCCAAAACAGATCAAGAGCTCACTTTATCAGATATAAAAGGAGTGATTGCTATGGCGAATATACCACAGAAGAAGAAAGAAGACACAATAACACACAAATCTGCAACGAGACGTATACCAGCACGGTTGAGTATCCATAAAAAAATAATTCATGCAAGGACTCCAACACAAGATGCTTACATACGCGCGATGGAGCGTGCTGAACTTGTATTTGGCGTAGGACCAGCAGGAACAGGAAAAACGTATCTTGCTGTTGCACATGCTGCAATGCTTCTAGAACGTGGTATCATTGAGCGAATTATTCTCTCACGTCCTGCTGTTGAAGCTGGAGAACATCTGGGGTTTCTTCCCGGTGATCTTAAAGAAAAAGTCGACCCCTATTTACGACCACTTTATGATGCTCTTTATGATATGATGCCTGCTGCAAAAATAGAACGCATTTTAGCTTCTGGTGTCATAGAAATCGCTCCTCTTGCCTTTATGCGTGGGCGAACACTTGCTCATGCTGCGGTTATTCTTGATGAGGCACAAAATACGACACCGATGCAAATGAAAATGTTCCTCACACGTCTTGGAGAAGGAACACGTATGATTGTTACCGGTGATGTAAGCCAAATTGATTTGCCTATAGGGCAAAAATCAGGTCTCATTGAAGCAATCCGTATTCTTTCAAATGTAGAAAATATTGCCATTGTGCGCTTTGATGAAAAAGATGTTGTACGCCACCCGCTTGTTGCTGCTATTGTTCATGCCTATGATCGTGATTCTGAAATACAAAATAAAAAAAAATCACGCGTATGCAATACATTAAAAAATGAATTTGATTCATCATGATTATTATTGATATAATGGTTAAAAGCGCAGGGTGGAATGATGAGAAAATGCTTTATAATATCACCGAAAAAGCATTAACGATGGCAATGCATCATGTTTCATTGGAAAATGTTGTAAGCGAGATTAGTCTGCTTTTTACGGATGATGAGCATATGACACAAATCAATGCGCAATGGCGGGGTAAAAATAAATCCACCAATGTATTATCCTTTCCGGCATTCCCAATTAAAGCAGGAAACCCTCCTGGTCCTATGCTGGGTGATATTATTATTGCGCGAGAAACTGTTGTTCTCGAAGCAGAAAGACAAGGAAAAACATTGCAAGACCATTTAACGCATATGATTGTTCATGGTATCTTGCATCTTCTTGGCTATGACCATGAAACCGATGATGAAGCACATCAAATGGAAAAACTCGAAAAAGAAATTCTTCAAAAGCTCTCCATAAAAGATCCTTACGCTGAGTTATCTATAAATGATAAAATTTAACTTTTAAAATCAATATGACGAGCATACCATTTAAAACCTCTCATTCACCTATCATAAAAAGAAAGTTTAGAAGATTTTAAAACCATGGCAAACAAAATAAATGCACAAAATAATAATCAAATATCTTCTAATAATGAAAAAGATCCCTCTCAACAGACCAATCATACAGAAAAATATTCTCTGATGAATCATTTGTTTTCATTCTTACGGGGGCGTCATTGTGCATCTACGTCACTGCGCGATGATCTTACCGTTGCGCTTACAACTAACAATGAAAAAGATACCGCCCTCTTCTCACCTGAAGAACGTACGATGCTGCATAATATTTTACGCTTGCGTGAAGCACGCGTGGATGATGTTATGATACCGCGTTCTGAAATTGAAGCATTGGAAATAAATACCTCGCTTGGAGAAGCCCTTAAATGTTTCGCAAAAATTGGTCATTCTCGCATCCCTGTTTATGCTGAAACTTTAGACGATCCACGCGGCATGATCCATATCCGCGATATTCTTAACTATATGACTCGCTTTATTATTAACTCTACAAAAACCGAACAGAAATCCGATTTGCTTCCATTAAACCATACAGATTTACATACCCCCATCGGTGAATTAGATTTGATTCGAACCGTTCTCTTTGTTCCCAGTTCTATGCTTGCAAGCAAATTATTAACACGAATGCAAACCACACGAACACAAATGGCTCTAGTTATTGATGAACATGGGGGAACAGATGGTCTCGTTTCGATGGAGGATATTGTTGAATTGGTTGTTGGTGATATCGAAGATGAACATGATCATGTTGACAATGCGATCGTACGCGAACACAATAATAAGTGGCTCGTGGATGCAAGAACCGAATTAGAAGATGTAGAGAAAGCTCTTGGACCTGATTTTATCGTAGGGGAATATGGTGATGAGGTTGATACTATTGGTGGTTTAATTGTTTCCATTCTTGATCGTATTCCTGCAAAAGGTGAAGTTGTCGAAGCTGTTCCTGGCTATAAATTCCGTATTTTAGAAGCTGATAAACGCCGAATTAAGCGATTGCGCATTTTTCGCATTCCAGAAAATGAAAATTTTGAAAACAATGCCATCTCTAAAGAATAGTCGAGCGTTTTTAAACAATTTTATCGTTTTTTTGTTCTCTATTACCGGCTGGAAGCGACAAGCATGGATATTTCTATGTGGTGCTCTTACTTCCCTTGCACTGCCACCCTTTTATTTAACACCTCTGTGCTTTCTAACTTTTCCCATTTTTATCGTTTTACTTGACTCAATACAGTCCTCTCCAAACAATAAAAAACATTTTTTTATCTACGCTTTAAGCTGTGGAACTTTTGGTTTTAGTTATTTTATTTGCGGACTTTGGTGGCTCTGCAATGCTTTGTTGACAGATCCAGATTCTTTTGGTTGGGCGATCCCATTCGCCATCTTATTTCCTCCTCTCTACCTTTCTCTTTATTGGTTTTTTTCTGGTTTCATTGTCGGTTTATTATGGACAAAAGGAATAGCACGCTTTTTCGTTTTAGCCTTTGCCTTAGGATTGTCCGAGTGGTTGCGTGCGTTCTTATTCACAGGATTTCCGTGGAATGCTCTTGGCTATACAGCCATGCCAACCCCGATGTTCATGCAATCTGATGCAATCGTAGGACTTTACGGAATGAATATTCTTGCTGTCTTAACCTACAGTTTACCAACAGTTTTACTCACTGATGAAAAAAAGAAAGCAGCACTTTTTCTTTGCTTAGCACTTATATTCATTCACAGTGGTTTTGGATTTTATCGTCTCCATACGATAGAGAATACAACTGAAGATCAAAAGAGCAATTATTGGGTTCGCATTGTTCAACCTTCTATCCAACAAAATATAAAATTGCGCGATAATACACGAGAAGCTATATTGGAAGCACATATGCATCTGAGTGCAGCACCAATAACTGATAAAAATCCAGAACCCGATTTTATCGTATGGCCTGAAGCATCTGTTCCTTACCTTCTCTATGATAACTCATCTGTCACAATGCATATTGCCTCTCTTTTAAAACCTAAACAATGGGCTATTATCGGAGCGATACGCGCCAATGATGATATCCCTCATTCCCAAACACAATATTTTAATACTATTGCAGTCATTAACGCTCAAGGTAATATTTTACACACTTCCGATAAACTTCATTTGGTCCCTTTTGGTGAGTATCTTCCCTATCAGAATTTATTGGAAAAAATTGGATTACGTATTCTCACTGATAATATTGGTGGATATAGTGCTGCACATGTGCGCAAAACTGTCACCATGCCAAACGGATTTTCTTATCTACCGTTGGTTTGTTATGAAGCAATATTTCCTCATGAAATGACTTTTAAAGGTTCCCCGCCTCAAGCAATCGTTAATGTTACAAATGATGCATGGTTTGGTGTATCACCAGGACCCTATCAACATCTTCAACAAGCACAGCTTCGTGCCGTTGAACTGGGAATTCCCCTCATACGAGCAGCCAATAATGGAATATCAGCTGTTATTGATTCTTATGGACGAATCGTTGTAGCTCTTCAGCAAAATGCTGTGGGCATTATTGATTCAGAAATTCCATCATCCATTACTCCTATAGGAAGCAATGAATACAGAACTTTCTCTACTTTTATCTTATTCATCCTTATGCTATTGTGTCGTATTGGTTTTGGTTCTACAAAACAGCTTAAATGATTCAAGTGCTCCTTGTGCGGTATTATGTTGCGTGTACCAGTAATATTGGGAAAAAATATTACATATTATTTTAATTATATGATAAATCAACTTCGCATAAATCTGATGTTGATTTAAAATAAAAGTGCTGGAAATTAAAGAGTTGCATTATGACCGAAACTAGAAAAAAACCTGACCCTATAGATATCTATGTTGGAACTCGTATCCGTTTACGTCGTAATATTTTAGGACTTACTCAAGAAAAACTAGGTGAAAAATTAGGCATCACTTTTCAGCAAATTCAAAAATATGAAAAAGGAACAAACCGTATCGGTGCCAGTCGTCTTCAAGCGATAGCAGAAATTATGGATGTTCCTGTTTCTTATTTTTTTGATAAAGGACTTACCTCTCAACAAGTAGAAGGTTTTGCTGAAAGTGATCACAATTTTATGGACTTTTGTTCTAGCAGCGAAGGTATCCAACTCATGCGAGCTTTTACGAATATCTCTGATGCTAAAGTGCGTCGAAAAATCATTGATTTGGCAAAAGCACTTTCTGAGGAAGATTTGACAAATAAGCTATCAAATTAAATTTATATTTTTTCTCTCTTATTCATATAAATTCGCATTGACGATTTGCTGTCGAATTGGCAAACCGTAGCAACTTTAGTAGGCAATTAATTGAATTGTTGGTTTTCTTTTTTGAAGGAGTTCCTATGCCGCATCAAGATTATCTTTTTACAAGCGAATCGGTATCGGAAGGGCATCCTGATAAAATTTGTGATCGTATTTCCGATGAAATCGTTGATATGATCTATAAAGAAGCGCAAAAGACTGGGACTGATCCTTGGTTAGTGCGCGTTGCTTGCGAAACTCTCGTCAGTGTAAACCGTGTTGTTATCGCTGGTGAAGTCCGTGTTCCTGATACACTCTTAAAAAAAGATAAAAATAAAGAATTTATCTATGATGAAACTGGCTTTCCACTCATTAATCCTACGCGTTTTCGTACAGCAGCGCGCCGTGCTATTCGCGCCATTGGCTATGAACAACCAGGATTCCATTGGAAAACTGTTAAAATTGATGTTCTTTTGCGCCCTCAATCCGCTGACATTGCAAGAGGCGTTGATAATGCGACGGATCGGCATGGTGAAGAAGGAGCAGGTGATCAAGGCATCATGTTTGGATATGCTTGCCGTGAGACACCTGAATTTATGCCTGCACCAATTTATTATGCACATAAGATTCTCAAACTTCTTGCCGCAGCCCGCCATAAAGGAGAAGGAGAAACTGGGAAATTAGGACCAGATGCTAAAAGCCAAATCACCATACGCTATAAAGATGGAAAACCCATAGAGGTCACATCCATCGTTCTTTCAACACAACATCTTGACGAAAGTTGGGATTCCAATAAAGTCCGCACAGTTGTTGAGCCTTATATTCGTCAAGCTTTACATGATATTCCTATTGCAGCTCAATGCAGTTGGTATATTAACCCAACAGGAAAATTTGTCATTGGTGGTCCTCAAAGCGATGCTGGATTAACAGGACGCAAAATTATCGTGGACACTTATGGAGGTGCTGCCCCCCATGGAGGTGGCGCTTTCTCAGGAAAAGATACAACAAAAGTTGACCGTTCTGCAGCCTATGCGGCACGCTATCTGGCTAAAAATATTGTTGCGGCTCATTTAGCAGAGCGATGCACAATTCAACTCTCCTATGCCATTGGTATTGCACAACCTTTGTCGATTTATCTTAATTTTCATGGGACAGGAAAGGTTGATGAAAAGGTTATCGAGGCAGCTATTCGCAAAATAATGGACCTTTCCCCCACCGGAATTCGCAAACATCTTGACCTTAATAAACCAATCTATACAAAAACAGCTGCTTACGGTCATTTTGGGCGAAAACCAAAGCATGATGGTTCGTTTTCATGGGAAAAAACTGATCTTGTGAAAACGCTTCAAACGATGATCAAAATTCCATGATTCAATATAATACGCACAAGAGTGAAGCCTTTTTTGGACGTCGAAAAGGAAAGCGGCTGGGAAACAATCAGCTCGCGCGTATAAAAATGCTTCTTCCTAATTTTAATATTGATTTAAATATCCCCCCTCCTTCAAATATTACCTCCTTATTTTCAAACAAAGTAAAAGAAATTCGACTTGAAATCGGCTTTGGTAGCGGTGAACATTTACTCCATGAAATGGAACATTTTCCACAAACCGGTTTTATCGGTGTCGAGCCCTTTATCAATGGCATGGCAAAAATATTGTTTTCCCTTGAACAGCATACACACCATCAAAATCATCTTCGCCTCTATAATAATGATGCTACGCACCTGCTTGATTGGCTCCCTGATAACTCGCTTGATGGCATAGATCTTTTCTATCCTGATCCTTGGCCGAAAAAGAAACACTGGAAACGACGTTTCATCAATATAAAAAATCTTAACCGTTTCGCTCGCGTTCTTAAAAAGGGAAAATTTTTTCGCTTTGCGAGCGATATAGACAGTTATGTAAACTGGACCCTCTATCATTGTGCACACCATGATCACTTTGAATGGAAAGCAGAAAGTCCCCAAGATTGGAAAACCCCTTATCCACTATGGAAAGGTACACGCTATGAAGCAAAAGCTTTACGCGAAGGACGAACGCCTGCCTATCTTACCTTTATAAAGACATAAATGATCAAGAGCTTTTCTCACAAACATCTTGAAAAATTTTGAATTTAAGAGTATCAATAACTAAATTCTTGGTCTTATGATGAAGAGTGGGTCGTTGGACCTGCTCTTTTTTAATATCATGAAACTGACGAAAATAACTTGGATAAAATGTATGAACGAAGCTAAAAAAATAAGCAATCTTGACGAACCACGTCTGTTTGAAGAAGATGGTATCGAGGCGCGGGTTGCTGCTCTTATCATTCCGCTGCTTAAGCCTTTAGGTTTTCGTTTGGTTCGTGTGAAGCTTCTTGGACAAAATGGTTTAACACTTCAAATTATGGTTGAACGTGCTGATGGTTCTCTCACCGTAGAAGATTGTGAAACTGTTAGTCGAACTATTTCCCCCCTTCTTGATGTAAAAAATGTTATCGAACGCAAATATCATTTAGAAATCTCATCGCCTGGGATTGATCGTCCATTGGTCAGAAAATCTGATTTTTTTCATTGGCAAGGACATCTTGCAAAAATTGAAACCAAAATAACCATTGATGGGCGCCGGAAATTTCGTGGAATACTTACCAATATCACGCAGGATGGATTTATTTTAAACACTGATAAAGCTGCTTACGGAGAAGCCATGTATACCTCTATTTCATTTTGTGATATCACAAGCGCGCATTTAGTGCTTACCGATGAGCTTATTCGCGATGCATTGAAAAAAAATAAAGATTTAAGTCAACAATTCATTCCTAAAGATAATCCTACCAACTCAACAAAGACGCTCAATTTCAAGAAATAATATCACTGGGAAATACCCATTGTGTGGCACAAAGAAGGAGAAAATTGATGGCTACAAGCGCTAACAGGCTTGAAATTCTGCAAATTGCAGATGCTGTTGCACGTGAAAAGTCAATCGACCGTGAAATTGTTATTTCTGCGATGGCTGACGCTATTCAGAAAGCAGCACGTTCTCGTTATGGTCAAGAAACCAATATTCGTGCTGAAATCAATTCCAAAACAGGTGAAATTAAATTACAACGCCTGCTTAAAATTGTTGATGTTGTTGAAGACTATACAACGGAAATTACTTTGTCCGATGCACTCAAACATCAAGAAGAAGCAAAAATCGGTGATTTTTTTGCTGATCCTTTACCTCCTATGGATTTTGGACGCATCGCAGCACAATCGGCTAAACAGGTGATTGTACAAAAAGTACGTGATGCAGAGCGTGATCAGCAATATGAAGAATTCAAAAATAAAGTTGGTGAAATTATTTCTGGTACAGTCAAGCGTGTGGAATATGGCAACGTTATCGTTGATTTAGGACGCGGCGAAGCTATTGTGCGTCGTGATGAATTAATTCCTCGTGAATCCTTCCGCTATGGAGACCGTATCCGAGCTTTTGTTAATGATGTACATCGTGAAACACGTGGACCTCAAATTTTCCTTTCACGCACCCATCCTCAATTTATGGTAAAACTTTTTACGATGGAAGTTCCGGAAATTTATGATGGTATTATAGAAATCAAATCGGTTGCCCGTGATCCAGGTTCACGAGCCAAAATTGCCGTTGTTTCACGCGATGGCTCCATTGATCCTGTTGGAGCCTGTGTTGGAATGCGCGGAAGCCGTGTACAAGCTGTTGTTGCTGAGTTACAAGGCGAAAAAATTGATATCATTCCTTGGTCACCTGATGCAGCAACATTTGTCGTTAATGCACTGCAACCTGCTGAAGTTTCTAAAATCATCCTTGATGAAGATGCTGAACGCATTGAAGTTATCGTGCCCGATGACCAACTTAGCCTTGCTATTGGACGGCGTGGACAAAACGTTCGCTTAGCTTCGCAACTCACAGGATGGAACATTGATATTTTAACGGAAAAGGAAGAATCTGAAAATCGTCAAAAAGAATTTACTGAACGCAGTAAATTGTTTATGGAAGCCTTAGAGGTTGACGAAATGATCGGACAGGTTATGGCATCAGAAGGCTTTTCTTCTATTGAAGAAATCGCCTACATCGATCTTGAAGAAATCGCTTCTATTGATGGTTTTGACCATGATACCGCTTCTGAAATTCAAAGTCGAGCCCGCGAATATCTTGAACATCAAGAAAAAGAACTTGATGACAAACGCAAAAAGCTTGGAGTTTCTGACGAATTGCGAACACTTCCTGGAATGACAAGTGCTATGCTGGTTGCAGTGGGTGAAGATGGTGTAAAAACGATAGAAGACTTTGCTGGCTATGCCGTTGATGATTTAGCTGGGTGGAGAGAACGTAAAGAAGGTCAAACAAAGAGTTTTTCTGGTGTTTTAACCCCTTTTGACATTACACGCGCGGATGCAGAAGCTATGGTTTTAGCCGCACGTGTACAAGCAGGCTGGATAGACCAAGCTGATCTTGTTGCAGAAAATCCTGTAGAAGATGAAAATTCTGCAGAAAATGAAAAAACAGATGATTTGGATGTGGATACACTTTAAATGAATGAACGGACTTGTATTGTGACCCGACAAAACGCTTCAGCACAAACGCTGATCCGTTTTGTTATTGGTCCCAATAACCAAATTGTTCCTGATCTTAAAGCGAATTTACCAGGGCGCGGCGTCTGGATTTCTGCCCATCACACTGTTATTGAGAAAGCGATCAAACAGAAAGCCTTTCATAAAAATTTTAAAACAGATGTTGAGGTTGAACCAAATCTTGTGCATATTGTTGATAAGCTTTTACTCAAAGCTGCTCTTTCAAGCCTTTCCATGGCAAGAAAAGCGGGAGCTGTTGTCATGGGAGCAACGAAAGTTGATGCTGCTATCCGCTCTGGTCAAGTTATTCTTGTACTTCATGCTAAAGAAACAACAGAAGATGGAAAACGAAAAATTGCACAGGCCATTCATACAATACAACAACAAACAAATCGGACGATAGAAACCATATCTTTATTTACAAGTGATGAAATGCGTGTAGCTTTTGGTTCTAATCCTGTCATGCATGCAGCCTTATTGGATACAAAGGCTGCTGAAGGATTTCTCAAAACAACATATAAATTAATCAGCTATCGTGATGACAAGCATAATAAGCACGGTGAGATGACGGCACAAGCCGTGAAGGAAGTACAATGAGTGAAAATAACAACGACAAAACAACAGGCAAGAAGACACTAACTCTCAAGCGGTCTGTCTTGGAAACGAGTACGGTCAAGCAAAATTTTAGCCATGGTCGCACAAAAGCTGTCGTTGTCGAAACCAAACGACGTAAAATTACGCGACCTGATGAAAAAGCTGAGACCTTGCAGCCTATTACAAAACCGCATGTTGCACCCCAGCGCTCTAAACCCCGTTTTGAAGAAAAAAAACCTCAGGAATCTGTGACCAAAAGCAATCTTTCATCGGCTGAAATGGAAGCAAGACTTCGTGCGTTAGAAGAGGCACATATCCAAGAAAGGATAATGAGAGAACAAGCTGAAAAAGAAGCAAAACGCGCTAAAGAACGTGAAGAAATTTTAAAGCAAGAAATCAAAGAAAAAGAAATACTTCAAAAACAAGAAGAAGAAAAATCGCCAGTACAGATTTCACCTGTTTTTTCTGAGCCTCCCCTCATTGAGGAGACAGATATTCCTCTTACGCCTAAAAACACAACTGTGATTGAAAAACGCAAAATAGATGAAAATAAAGAGGAAGAACGGTATAGCCGACGTGCTAATCCTGCTAAATCAGAAATACGTGCACCCAAAATTGTCAAAGGAGCTGATGAACGGCGCCGTGGAAAACTGACTCTTAATAGCGCGTTAGACGAAGAAGGGAGTGCACGGGGGCGCTCAATGGCTGCAATGCGACGCAGACAGGAAAAGTTTAAGCGTGCACAAAACCAAGAACCAAGAGAAAAAATTTCTCGCGAGGTTGTTCTTCCTGAAACAATTACCATTCAAGAGCTCGCACAACGTATGACTGAGCGTTCTGTTGATGTCATTAAATTTTTAATGAAACAAGGACAAATGATGAAACCTGGCGATGTTATTGATGCAGATGTTGCTGAACTCATCGCTGTTGAATTTGGTCATACTGTTAAACGTGTTTTAGAATCTGACGTCGAGGAAGGTATCTTTAATATAACGGATAATCCTCAAAATATGCAGCCGCGCCCTCCTGTTGTAACCATTATGGGCCATGTTGACCACGGAAAAACTTCTCTTTTGGATGCCATTCGCAAAGCCAATGTTGTTTCTGGTGAAGCAGGTGGTATTACGCAGCATATTGGGGCCTATCAAGTAGAACAAAACGGTCAAAAAATTACCTTTATTGATACACCAGGGCATGCAGCATTTACTGCTATGCGTGCCCGTGGGGCTCGTGTTACTGATATTGCCGTTCTTGTTGTCGCCGCTGATGATAGTGTCATGCCGCAGACGATTGAATCAATTAATCACGCCAAAGCTGCTGGTGTTCCTATTATTGTTGCTATCAACAAAATTGATAAACCAGCTGCAAATGCACAAAAAGTGCGTACAGAACTTTTACAACATGAAGTGTTTGTTGAAACGATGGGCGGTGAGACTTTAGATGTTGAAGTTTCCGCTAAAACAGGTCAAAATCTTGATAAACTTCTCGAAGCTATCCTGCTTCAAGCTGAAATGCTTGATCTGAAAGCGGATTCTGAGCGAACTGCAGAGGGCGTTGTCATTGAAGCTAAACTCGATCGTGGACGTGGATCTGTTGCAACCGTTCTTGTTCAAAAAGGGACATTACACCCTTCTGATATTATTGTTGCGGGAAATGAATGGGGGCGTGTGCGTGCTTTGATTGACGATCATGGTCGCCATGTCAAAGAAGCTGTTCCTTCTACGCCTATTGAAATTCTAGGCATGCAAGGTACTCCACAAGCTGGAGACCGTTTTGCTGTTGTCACGCATGAAGCAAAAGCACGGGAAATTTCTGAATATCGTCAACGATTAGCACGTGACAAAGCTGTTGCTCGACAAACTGGTTCACGTGGTTCTCTTGAACAGATGATGACAAAATTGCAAACGGCTGGTATTAAGGAGTTTTCCCTTATTATTAAAGGAGATGTGCAAGGATCCATTGAAGCAATCGCTTCAGCATTGGAGAAACTAGGAAATGATGAGGTTCGTGCGCGTGTTGTACATTCTGGTGCTGGAGGAATTACCGAAAGTGATATTTCTCTTGCGGAAGCTTCTAACTCAGCTGTGATTGGTTTTAATGTTCGAGCCAATAAACAGGCGCGTGATTTTGCTAAAACACAAGGAATTGAAATTCGCTATTATAACATCATTTATGATCTTGTTGATGATATCAAAGCGGCCATGTCTGGTCTCCTCTCACCAGAACAGCGTGAAACTTTCCTTGGTAATGCTGAAATTTTAGAAGTCTTTAACATTACAAAAATCGGAAAAGTCGCTGGATGTCGTGTTACAGAAGGTAAAATAGAACGAGGAGCCGGTGTTCGCCTTATCCGTGATAATATCGTTATTCACGAAGGAAAACTGAAAACACTCAAACGCTTTAAGGATGAAGTCAATGAAGTGCAAAGTGGTCAAGAATGTGGAATAGCCTTTGAAAATTATGAAGATATGCGCGCAGGAGACATCATTGAGACCTTCCGTATCGAACATATTAATCGCACGTTATAAAATAATCCCATAACTTTACTCTGTTTTAAAATGAGAAAAGTTATTGCGATTCTATACACAATGCCTTTTTTTTCCTTATCTGGGTGGTCAAAAAAAGAGGTCTTGGAGCAAGGATAAAACTTTGATGAAAAATGCAGGGCCATCGCAACGGCAACTTAGAGTAGCAGAGCAAGTCCGTCATGCAGTAGCGCATATACTACAACGTGATATTTTGCTTGATGATGTTTTGAAGGGTGTTGTGATTTCTATCTCTGAAGTGCGTATGTCTCCAGATTTAAAAATCGCTACTTGCTTTGTATCACCTCTCAGCAAGCTTAAAAATGCTTCCCATACCGATGTCGTTGATACCCTCAATAAACATAGTCGTTTTCTCCGTGGAGAAATCAGTCATGCGTTGAGACAAATGAAATATATGCCAGAACTGCGTTTCCGCCTTGATAATAGTTTTGATAATTTTTCAAAAATTGACGCTCTCCTTCGCTCGCCTGAGGTTGCACGCGACCTTCATCGTGATAAAGATGAGGATTAAAAGGATGACATGGCAACGCAAAAAAAAAGGCCGTCCTGTTTCTGGCTGGGTCATATTTGATAAACCCAAAGGAATGAAATCAACAGAAGCTGTCTCACAAATCAAATGGCTCTTTCATGCGCAAAAAGCAGGGCATGCCGGTACACTTGATCCTCTTGCTTCTGGTCTTCTCCCCATTGCCTTGGGCGAAGCAACCAAAACCGTTCCTTACGTGATGCAAGGCAAAAAAACTTACCGTTTCCATATTGCTTGGGGGCAAGAGCGATCAACAGATGATCTAGAAGGAGAAATAACGAAAACATCTCTCAAACGTCCAACACAAGAAGAAATACTTTCTCTTCTTCCTCAATATACAGGTGTTATTTTGCAAACACCTCCACAATTTTCAGCAATCAAAATTGCTGGAAATCGCGCCTATGATCTAGCGCGAGAAGGAGAAGTCGTTGAAATTGCGCCCCGTGAAGTGGAAATAGAAACTTTCGAATTAATAGAAATGCCTACCAAAGAGTCCTCTGTCTTTGAAATAACCTGCGGAAAAGGAACTTATGTGCGCTCGCTAGCACGCGATATGGGACGAGATCTGGGGTGCTATGGGCATATCGCTGATTTAAGACGTATCGCCGTCGCACCTTTTGATAAAGAGGATCTCATTACATGGGATGAACTAAAAACAGCAATATCGCTCAATAAAAACACCACAGATGAAAATCAGAGTTCTTTTGAAAGAGACTTCTCAACACTCGATGAACTGTTAATTGAAACGGGAGCCGCATTAGATTGTCTCCCACATTATCCGCTTACCGGAAACCAAGCGCAGAGAGTTATGAGGGGGCATTCTATTCCTTTATGTGCTAATAAAACGCCTCTTGATGAAGAGGAGGTTTGTCTCCTCTATAAAGAACAACTTCTTGCTATTGGCATTCTCGGCAAAGGTCTATTTAAACCAAAGCGGATTTTCACAATTTAAGTGATTCTTTCTTATAAACATCTCTTGTTGAAAGATCTTATTCTCTATAAGATTAAGAGAACTATGTTGCTTTTCATTTCTCTACACTCACCTCATTCATATCAAGATTTAAAGACGGTGTGAAAAACCAAAACCATTATGCACTGTGTCATCTCTTAATGTCACACCCCTCGTCTTTAAGAAACTTCATAAGGAGCTTTTTTATTTCTTTTTCTATCGTTTTTACCTATACGTTTGCGCCCATTTTTAATGTGCAAAAAAACAATTTGGATTGATTCAATATAAACTAAGATAGATAGCTTTAAAATGAGAGAAGCTTTAATTTTTAAGGGTATAACTTAACATAAAAATGACAAAATATCATTAAATCAATGTATTAACCATTGAAACACTCATTTTTTGTTCTTATGCTAACCAATTGAGCTAAAGAATATAACAACCATATTACAAAACTGTTCTACCCTTAAGGAAGATGATCAGAAGGAACTTTTAAAAGCATCTCATTGACTTGAGGTATTGTCTGTCGTTCAATCATGCGGTGCACTCTTATACCGTTAGGAGCGCAATTTAAATGACGCAAACGCTTATTAACTTCAGCATCTGCTTTTGTACGACGATGATTATGGCGTAAATAATCTACCCATGTTGGCATATGGTAAGCCTCTGTCCAATATTGGGGTCTTTCTAGATCTCGTAAAAGAACCCATTGACGCGCACCATCACGTAGACGAATATGGCGTCGACGCGTCATCACTTTGAGAAACTCTTCCAGATCATTTTCATGAATTTGATAATCGATCATGATCATGATCGGGCCACTTCTTGCTTTTAGGTCGAGTAAGAGTTCTGGCTCTCTAAAATGATCAAGAGGATTCAAATCTATTTGAGGAATTTCTTGAATTCTAAATTTTATCCCTGCAAGAGCCCCAACAATCAAGAATAGAGAACAAACACTCAAAGCAATTGTTGGAGAATAACCATCCGCCAAAGCACCCCAAATTGCACTTCCAACAGCCATCCCCCCATAAGATGCTGTTTGATAAAGTGCTAAAGCACGCGCAACAACCCAGCGTGGTGTAGAGAGTTGGACAGATGTATTAAACAATGATAATGCCAAAACCCAACTTAGGCCTGCAGGAAATAAAGCAATATGGCTTACAATCAATGAGCGGCTTATTCCCAATAAAAAGCAAGAAACGGCAAAACCAATAAATGCACTTGCAATAATTGTTTCTGAACGAAAATGATGCCGTACAAATGCATTAATAATCCCTGCTGTCATGGCTCCTAACCCAAAACAACCAAGCAATGTACCATAAAGAAGGGCACTTCCTCCGAGAACTTTATGCGCAACAATTGGCAAAAGGGCTAAAATCGAAATCGCCCCTATACCAAAAAGGAATGCTCGGACCATAATACTCAGGAGATTAGGTGACATCGCAACGTAACGCAAACCATCTGAAACAGCCCCTAACAGCCTTTCTCTTGGTAATGGGTTGTTTTCATCATTCGACTTCCAGAAAAATAATGCACCAATAAGAGGGATATAGCTTATAGCATTAAACAAAAAAGCAGCAGAAGCCCCCAAAGTTGCAATGATGGCTCCCCCAATAGCAGGACCAACACTCCGCATCAAATTAAAACCGACACTATTCAAACTAACAGCAGCAGGAATATTTTCCCTGCTCACAATATCTCCTATCGTTGCTTGCCAAGAAGGATTATAAAAGGCTGTGCCACATCCAATCAAAAACGTAAAAAATAACAAAAGCCAAGGTGTTAGAAATCCCATATAGGCTAAAACAGATAAGATCATGGAGATAACCATCATCATAATCTGTGCGCTCAACATAATTTGACGCCGATTAAAATTATCCGCTAATGCCCCTGCCATCAAAGAAAACATAACAAGTGGTAATGTTGTCGCACTCTGAACAAGCCCAACCATGGAATGCGAAGAACTAATTAACGCCATTAACCACCCTGCTCCAACAGCCTGTATCAGCCCCCCTAAATTAGAAATAAGAGTAGATGACCATAAATTTCGAAATACCGAATTACGAAAAAGCTTGAATGTTGAAATGCTCTGCATCTTTTCCCTCCAAATCGGTATTTATTACTTTTGTTACCACACACACGCTCATAATCTTTGTCTCAAAAGGATGCATAAATCTTTAAAAAATTTCTCATAAAACCCTATTTAAATCAATATTTCAAAACAAAAGCCTTTATTTAAAGAAAGGCTTCAAAATGCTGTCAAGGACTAGTATTTTAACCTGCTTTCCTATATAAGAGCGAAAATAGGTGAGAGTCTTCGACTCTTCTTATTTCCTCGCAGACCCTGGCTGAACGACATCTCGGCTATGGGTGACTTTATGTTTCTTCGTTTTTTGAAAGGATAATACGATGTCGATTACAGCTGAACGTAAACAAGCTCTTGTCGCAGAATACGCAAATAAAGTTGGTGATACAGGATCACCAGAAGTACAGATTGCTGTACTTTCTGAACGTATTTCTAATTTAACAAACCACTTTAAGTCTCACAAAAAAGATAATCATTCTCGTCGTGGTCTTTTAAAGATGGTGTCTCAACGCCGGCGCCTTCTTGATTATCTTAAAGGAGTTGACCAAAATCGTTATCAGACACTTATCAAAAAGTTAGGTTTGCGTCGCTAAAAGAAAAATGGGGTGGTGTAAAAAAACCACCCATTTTTTCAATATGTTGCTTTTCGTTAAAAATTTTAAAAACTGACACGTTATTATGGGATAGCACTGCTCATCATTTCGCATTTAAGGCGATTTATCTCTCTCTTCTCGCAACAAAGATGGAAGTAGCTTGTTAGTCTACCCCAGAGCTTAAAAATATGCTACGCAAAGCCAGAATGTGAGCAATCAAAGATTTAAACACTGGTCATTAAGGATAAAAAATGTTCAAAACGCACAAGATAGAAATTGAATGGGCCGGGCGTCCGCTCACCCTTGAAACAGGGAAAATAGCACGTCAAGCTGATGGTGCCGTGATTGCTACCTATGGTGAAACGATTGTCTTAGCAACCGTTGTATCGGCAAAAAGCCCAAAACCAGACCAGGACTTTTTTCCACTCACCGTTAATTATCAAGAAAAATCCTATGCTGTTGGTCGAATACCTGGGGGCTATTTAAAACGTGAAAGTCGGCCAAGTGAAAATGAAACTTTGGTTTCACGCTTAATTGATCGTCCAATTCGTCCTCTCTTCGTTGAGGGATACAAAAATGATACACAAGTCATTGTTTCCGTTATACAGCATGATCTTGAAAATAATCCCGATATTCTTGCGATGATTGCCGCCTCTGCCGCTTTGACCCTGTCAGGGGTTCCTTTCATGGGACCTATAGCAGGTGCCCGCGTTGGCTATTGTAATGGACAATATGTTCTCAATCCTCATATTGATGAAATGCCTGAATCAAAACTTGATCTTGTGGTTGCTGGAACAGAAAGTGCTGTTTTGATGGTTGAATCAGAAGCACAAGAATTACCAGAAGATATTATGTTGGGTGCTGTGATGTTCGGTCACAAAGGCCTTCAACCTGTCATTGATGCTATTATCAAGCTTGCTGAGGTAGCTGCAAAAGATCCGCGTGATTTTGTTCCTGAAGATCTTTCTGACCTTGAAAAAGCAATGCTAGAAATGGCTGAACAGGGTATACGAAAGGCCTACACAATTACTGATAAGCAAGAACGTTACGCCGCAATTGATGCCCTAAAAACAGAAGTTGTTCATAAGTTTATACCAGAAACAGAAGATGACTGTCAATTTAGTGCTGACCAAATTGCAACCGTCTTTAAACAGTTGCAAGCAAAAATTGTTCGCGGAAACATTCTTGATACAGAAAGGCGTATTGATGGGCGCAACCTTTCTACTGTGCGCCCTATCCAATCAGAAGTGAGTATTTTACCCCGCACACATGGTTCTGCACTCTTTACCCGTGGAGAAACACAAGCGATTGTCGTTGCAACATTGGGGACTGGTGAAGATGAACAATATGTTGATGCCTTAACGGGGATGTACAAGGAAACGTTCCTTCTTCATTACAATTTCCCCCCATTTTCAGTAGGGGAAACAGGACGCCTTGGTTCTCCTGGTCGTCGTGAAATTGGACATGGAAAATTAGCATGGCGAGCAATTCACCCCATGTTGCCAACGAAAGAATCTTTTCCTTATACCATTCGTGCTGTCTCAGAAATTACTGAATCTAACGGATCTTCTTCTATGGCAACGGTTTGTGGAACATCGCTTGCTCTCATGGATGCTGGTGTTCCGCTCGCGCGCCCCGTTGCAGGTATTGCCATGGGATTGATTAAAGAAGGAGAACGCTTTGCTGTTCTGTCTGATATCTTAGGGGATGAAGATCATCTTGGAGATATGGATTTTAAAGTTGCAGGAACAGAAAATGGTATTACTGCTTTGCAAATGGATATCAAAATTGATGGTATTACCGAAGAGATTATGAAAATCGCACTTGAACAAGCTAAAGACGGTCGGATTCATATCCTTCATGAAATGGGCAAAGCTTTAACCAGTGCACGGGCTGAACTCAGCGAATTTTCGCCACGTATTGAGGTTATGAATATTGCTGTTGATAAAATTCGTGATGTGATCGGCTCTGGTGGTAAAGTTATTCGAGAAATTGTGGAACAAACTGGAGCAAAAATTAATATTGAAGATGATGGGACTATTAAAATTGCTTCTGCTGATGCTAAAACCATTGAAGCAGCAAAACGCTGGATCCATTCTATTGTCGATGAGCCTGAAGTTGGTTCTATCTACCAAGGAACAGTTGTAAAAACTGCTGATTTTGGCGCATTTATAAATTTCTTTGGTTCTCGTGATGGGCTCGTTCATATCTCTCAACTTGCATCAGAACGCGTCACCAAAACAACGGATATTGTTAAGGAGGGTGATAAAGTTTGGGTTAAACTCATGGGTTTTGATGAGCGTGGAAAAGTTCGGTTATCTATGAAGGTCGTTGATCAAGAAACCGGAAAGGAAATGACCGATGATCAATCGGTGAAGGAAGAAAAATACGTGGATGAAAAAAAGCAACCTGAAAATAAGCGCCGCCGGAAGAAAAAAGAAGAGTAAGTTTTTCTTCTTATCGTAATCATGAAATGCCATCCCAACATTGGAATGGCATTTTTCTGTGAAAGGGCTACATGTGTTATCATTGTTACCTTTTGAAAATCATGCACTCCCTTATCCAGATCCAAACCAATGTTGGCTAAGTTTCGGTTTAACAGAAATCCCCTCTTCAGAATGGGCTAAAAATTTAAAAGTTATCACACCTTGGCGACCAGATTTTTTAAAATTTGTCGATACTCAATTTCACTGCTCTCCTCAAATCGATAAAACTCGCATCTATGATGGTGCGCTTTTGCACCTAAGCAAATATCGTGGTTTTAACCAAAATTGTTTTCTTGATTTATTAGAATGCGTTAAACCAAGTGGATGGATTGTAATCAGTGGGAATAAAACGGCTGGTGCTGCTTCAATGATGAAATGGGTCAAAAAAATTGTTCCCATCACCCATAAACTCTCTAAAAATCATGGTCTTGTATTTTGGATGCAAGTTCCTCCACAAATAGAGAAACAAAATATTGCACAATTGCGCTCACCACCGCTTTCTTTTGATAAATTTCAAACCACTTCCGGTATGTTCTCACATGGTCGTATTGATCTAGGATCTGCGGCGCTTGCTTCTTATATGCCCAAAGTTATTGCTGGAAAAACGGCTGATTTTGGAGCTGGCTGGGGCTATCTTTCTCACGTTGCACTTGAAAGCAATGTAAAACTGACGACTCTTGATCTCTATGAAGCAGATTACAACGCTTTGAAAGCAGCAAAACAGCACCTTAACCTCACAACAACCCCTTTTCCAATTCATTTTTATTGGCATGACCTTGTGCATGAGCCTGTCACAAATCTGTATGACACAATCATTTCAAATCCACCGTTTCACACACAACAAACGACAGATATCTCCTTAGGAAAATATTTTATTCTAAATGCTGCAAAATGCTTGAAGTCAGGTGGCAGTCTACTGCTTGTTGCAAACCGCCACCTTCCTTATGAAACATTGTTAAAAGATATTTTCCGCACAGTGTTGATCCGTGAACAAGCTCATGGTTTCAAAATTATCGAAGCACGAAAATAAACAAAACAAGCAATATCTCTAAAGAATAAAACGAGAAAGATCGATATCAGCAGCAAGCTCGCCAATAGATTGTCTCACATAAGCAGCATCAATTTTAAACGATGTTCCAGCTTTATCGGGCGCTGTAAAAGAAATCTCATCCAAAACGCGCTCCATCACGGTTTGCAAACGACGTGCCCCTATGTTTTCAATCCTTGCATTTAAATCAACAGCAATATCTGCTAAAGCATCAATCGCATCATCGGTTATTTCCAAATGAACCTCTTCCGTTGCCATAAGAGCAATATATTGTTTAATCAAGCTCGCTTCTGGTTCTGTTAGAATGCGTCGTAAATCCTCCCTTGTTAAAGGGTTGAGCTCCACGCGGATAGGCAAACGTCCTTGAAGTTCTGGTAATAAATCAGATGGCTTAGAAACATGAAATGCACCTGAGGCAATAAAAAGAATATGATCTGTTTTAATTTGCCCATATTTTGTAGCAATTGTTGTTCCTTCCACCAAAGGCAAAAGATCACGTTGGACGCCCTCACGCGAAACCGCAGCACTGGCTCCACCATCCCTCGTTGCAATTTTATCAATCTCATCGATAAAAACAATACCATCATTTTCAGCAACACGAAGCGCTTCTTGAATAATTTGTTCCTGATCAAGGAGTTTTTCAGATTCATCATCAATGAGTGGTTTAAAAGCATCCCTTACTGTCGTTTTACGGACTTTTGTACGACTGCCCATTTTGCCCAAAATATCGGATAAATTCATAATCCCCATTTGCGCCCCAGGCATACCAGGAATATCAAAGGTTGAAGCACTATTGCTATTATTATCAACTACTTCAATTTCAATCTCTTTCTCATCTAATTCACCTTCACGCAATTTTTTGCGAAAACTATCACGGGTAGCCGGACTTGCTGTTTTACCAACAAGGGCATCTAAAACGCGCTCTTCAGCATTCACGTGAGCCTTTTCTTTTATTTCATCGCGTTTCTTTTCACGCACAAGAGAAATGGCGATCTCAACAAGGTCTCGAATAATTTGCTCAACATCACGTCCCACATAACCAACTTCAGTAAATTTAGTCGCTTCTACTTTCACGAAGGGGGCTCCAGAAAGTTTTGCTAATCGACGTGCGATCCCTGTCTTACCAACACCTGTTGGTCCTATCATTAAAATATTTTTTGGCATCACTTCTTCACGCATCGGCTCATCAAGCTGTTGTCTACGCCACCGATTACGTAGTGCAATAGCTACAGAACGTTTAGCATCATTTTGGCCAATAATAAAACGATCAAGTTCAGAAACAGTCTCACGAGGGGAAAATACAACACACATTTAAATAGCTTTCTCTAAAGAAGATAATTCTGCATCCAATGTTTCAATCGTAAAATGATCATTGGTGTAAACACAAATTTTAGCGGCAATAGCCATAGCTTTACGGGCAATCGTTTCGGCATCCAAATCCAAGTCCATGAGTGCTCGCGCTGCTGAAAGAGCAAAATTTCCTCCAGAACCAATGGCCATAACCCCATCTTCTGGCTCTAAGACATCACCAAGCCCTGTTAGAGCTAAAGTTACTTTCTTATCCGCCACGAGCATCATTGCTTCTCGACGACGCAAATAGCGATCTGTTCGCCAATCTTTTGCAAGTTCTACACAAGCACGCATAAGCTGATCAGGATATTGCTCAAGCTTTGTTTCCAATCTTTCCAGTAATGTGAACGCATCTGCTGTAGCACCTGCAAAACCAGCAATAACCACTCCGCTTTTTCCAAGACGGCGGACTTTACGTGCATTGCCTTTCATAATCGTCTGTCCAAGAGAGACTTGACCGTCGCCAGCCATCACAACTTTGCCACCTTTTCGTACCGTAATAATCGTTGTACCATACATTATGTCTGGCTTATGTTCTGTCATAAGGAAACTCCTTAATATTAATTTTTCTTTTTAATATTATCTTTTCATCCAATGTAAAACTCAATAACTACTGTCCTATTTAAGAACATATATAGCAAAACACAATGATTCAGCATCACTCAATTTGTTGAAATTGAAAAAATGATATTATTGTTGTCAATGTAAATTACTGCTAAATAGTTTTATGTAAACAGTTTGTGCCTTTATAGAGGAAAATTATGAAAAAAATAGCTATAGGAACCTTAGGTGGAACAATTGCAATGACTGCTGATCATTTTGGCCACATGCAACCAACTTTAACCTCAGACAACCTCATAAAAAGTGTTCCTGATTTAAATAAGGTTGCTGATATTCATGCACAAACATTAATGCAAATGCCAAGTGGATCTTTATCTTTTAAAATTCTTTTTGAAATAATCAAGTGGGCAAAACAACAAATAAATGCTGGTGCAGAAGGAATTGTTTTAACGCAAGGAACTGATACTTTGGAAGAAACAGCTTTTTTCCTTTCTCTTTATTGGAAGGAAGCTGAACCGCTCATCATAACCGGTGCTATGCGTACCCCTCACGAAGCAGGTGCTGATGGACCCGCTAATATTTTAGCAGCAACACGTGTTGCAGCAGCTCCACAAAGCCGTAATAGAGGTGTTCTCGTTGTCATTAATGATACGATTCATTCACCGTATTGGCTCTATAAAAGCCATACCGTCAAAGTTGAAACATTTCAGTCAGGTCTCGCAGGTATTCTAGGGACTATTTTAGAAGGAAAAATCATTTATTTCAATAATCAAAAATTTTTCCCGACAACGTTTGATCTTCCCCAAAACCACAATCATCAAGTTGCACTCCTTTATTCCTCTTTATCGTCTGATGCACAATTAATGAAATTCTGTCTTGAAAGTGGATATTATGCTGGACTTGTTATTGCCGGTTTTGGTGCAGGACACTGTAGTTTTCAAGAAGCAGACCTTGTACAACAATATGCACAAAAAATACCAATCATTATTGCTAGTCGTTGTTGTAATGGCTCAACAACACGTATAACGTACGGCTATAAAGGTTCAGAAACCGATATGATCGCTTCAGGTGCTCTCATGTCCGGTTATTTATCAGCCGTAAAGGCGCGTTTACTTTTATGGGCTTTTTTGGCACAAGGGCACTCATTGGCACAAGTCCGTGCATACTGGAATAACTGGACGATAAGTTAGTAAAAATAGTCTATTATCTTAAAGAAGAGAGCATGCAAAACAAAATTTATTTGAACGCAAAGCAGTTTACCTGTCTGTTCTTAACCAATTACTACAGCAAAAAGATTCTCGAAAAATACAAATGATTGATACGATTATACAAAAAATTAATCAGGAAGATAATTTGGTCAAATCCATTTCTGACCGATATTCGCCCTATCGCGTCTTTACTGCACAAGAATGGTCAGAATTCCGTGCAGACACACCTCTCACCTTGACTTTTGATGAAATTAAACGTTTACGCTCTATTGATGACCCTATCGACCTTGAAGAAGTCCAACGCATTTATCTTTCTTTATCGCGTCTATTATTATGCCATGTTGAAGCCGTACAAGAACTTTTTCACAAACGTCAACAGTTTCTCCATCAAGAAGAGACTAGAAAAACACCCTTTATTATTGGAATTGCTGGTTCCGTAGCAGTAGGAAAATCTACCACCGCTCGTATCCTTCAAGAACTGTTGAAACGTTGGACATCTAGTCTTAAAGTTGATCTGATCACAACGGATGGTTTTCTCTATCCTAACACAATCTTACAGCACAAAAATCGTCTGAATCGTAAAGGATTTCCTGATTCCTACGACATTAAAAAATTGCTGTGCTTTCTTTCGGCGATAAAAGCAGGTGTCAGGAATATCCCTGCTCCGCTTTATTCGCATATGACCTATGATGTTCTAGAAAATCAGACAATTACCATTGACCGTCCTGATATTTTAATTGTTGAAGGGATTAATGTATTACAAGTCAGTGATCTTCCTAAAGATGGAAAAGTCATTCCTTTCGTGTCAGATTTTTTTGATTTTTCAATCTATGTCGATGCTGAAACAGAAATCATTCGTCACTGGTATTTAGAGCGCTTTAAACGTTTACGTAAAACAGCTTTTCAAAATCCTGAATCCTATTTTCATCGTTATGCCCTTCTCAATGAAAAAGAAGCCTTAAAAATCGCTGAGGATATTTGGCAAACAATTAATTTAAAAAATTTACAAGAAAACATATTGCCAACACGACCACGCTCCAATCTCATTCTACGAAAGGGAAAAAATCATTTGGTCGAGTATGTCGCACTTAGACGACTATAAGGATCTCATAACTATGCACCAGCATCCCATTCATTTTAGCTCAATACGTATCGATAACAGTTGCCCTATCATCTTGGTAAACCAAAGAAATCTTGCCAACTTATCACTTGATGCGTCAACAACAGCATGGATAAAAGTTAATGACTTTGCTGGCAAAGCAGGACAAATACTCTTTGTTCCTCACAAAACGGGGCATTTAAAAAAAGTTTTATTTGGAATTGGCAATGGTAACGATCCCTTTATTACAGGACTGCTTGCTCAAAAACTTCCTGCTGGTCAATGGCATTTAGAAGGTGAAACCTCTGATGAAATAAATACTTATCTTGGATTAGCATTGGGAAGCTATCAATTTAATCGCTATCGTCAAAACTCTTCTTTCAAATCATTATCCATCCACGTGAATGAGACTGTTGATTTTGATGAGCTCCAACGTATTTATGAAGCTGTCTTCTTCGTCCGTGATCTCATCAATCTTCCAGCTAATGATATGACCCCTGATACTCTCGAAGAAGAAGCACGACGACTAGGGAAAACATACGGTGCTCATGTCAGAAGTATTTGTGGAGATGATCTCTTAACCCATAATTTTCCGATGATCCATGCCGTAGGACGAGCAGGCAGCGCTGCACCACGACTGCTTGAGCTACACTGGGGGCAAGAACATCATCCTAAAATAACGTTGGTAGGCAAAGGCGTAACTTTTGATACGGGGGGACTGAATATTAAATCAGCCAATAACATGTTGCTTATGAAAAAAGACATGGGAGGTGGAGCACATGTTTTGGGATTGGCTAAACTTATCATGGATGCAAAATTGCCTTTCCGTCTACGTGTTTTGATTCCAGCTGTAGAAAATGCAATTTCTGCCAACGCTTACCGACCAGGTGATATTCTCAAAAGTCGTAAAGGTTTAAGTGTTGAAGTGGGGAATACAGATGCTGAAGGGCGCCTTATCCTCGCTGATGCACTCGCCTATGGTGATGAAGAAAGCCCTCAATTCATGCTTTGCATGGCGACTTTAACGGGGGCAGCACGGATAGCATTAGGACCAGATCTTCCCGCATTTTATTGTAATGATTCAATATGGGCACAACAAATTTCTGAATCGGCTCACGCTGTTTTTGATCCTCTTTGGCAAATGCCCCTTTGGAAACCTTACCAAGAGATGTTATCATCGCCAATTGCTGACCTTAACAATGTAACTGGAAATAGCTTTGCTGGCTCTATAATGGCTGCTTTATTTCTTAATTCTTTTGTTGAAAAATCTGAACATTTTGCGCATTTCGACCTTTATGGATGGGTTCCAAAAGAAAAACCGGGGTATCCTATTGGGGGATCGGCACAAACTATTCGCGCTCTTTATAATATTTTTAAAAATGAAGTTTGACACAAAATATTCACAAAGATGGACAATTTTGCAGCTTCAAAAGAATTATCTTATCCCCTTAAATTATGCTCTGTGCTTTATTTAAAGATGAAGTGTTCTGCTCGTGCAGTCGTCATGAAATCCATTTAAAGATAAAATGAAAGGTAAACAAATGATCTTTAAAGATCCGAGATTACATGCATTCAGAGAAGATCTAGCAGATAAACGTCTTGAAACAGAAATTACAGCACAGCGCTTTGTGCAAGGTGAAAAAAGACGTGTTAATGTACCTGTTACTGGACTCTTTAAAGAAAACAATAAAAAAAGTGAAATGCAGACAGAGTGCTTATTCGGGGAAGAACTTTTTATCTTTGAACACGGAGAAACCACGTCATGGGGACAATCTCTCAAAGATGATTATGTTGGCTATATTGATACAACAGCGCTTTGTATATCAACTGTCAAACAAACACATGTCGTTTCAGTCCCTCGTACTTTTCAATATTTTCAAGCTGATTTGCATGGACCAATGGAATATCCTCTATCTATGGGAAGTAAGGTCACTGTTGTTGATGAAATTGAAGTCCGTGAAACCATGTATTCTATACTTGAAAATGGGAGATCAATCATTAGCAATCATCTTAGCCCTATTGAACACGTGTATAAAGATTATGTTAGCGTTGCTGAAATGTTTATCCGCACGCCTTACCTTTGGGGTTGGACCAGGGGGCTTTGGACTTGATTACTCAGGAATCATCCAGCTTTCTATGAGAATGACCGGTCAAATGGTCTTACGTGATACTGACATGCAGCAGAAAACTATCGGAAATCCTCTCTCAGACAGTGATAAACTTCAACGAGGTGATTTGATTTTTTGGCAAGGTCATGCTGCCATTATGGTTGATCATGAAAATATCATTCATGCAAATGGCTTCTCTATGGACGTTGTGATCGAACCGCTAGAGGAAGTAATTATACGTATTGCTCAAACATATCAACGATATCCCATCGCAAAACGCCGTCCAATTCAAGAAATTTAATCCCTTTCCTATAAAAAACAAATCATTGAATTTTTTATATTTAATCATTCCTTAATCGCATGTTTTATGTGTTTTAAATTGTTTTTCTTAGACACGACTCTTTTTACGTTATTGAAATTTTGTTGAATGAAAAATAGTAAAATATCAACAGAAAAAGGATAGTTTATGATTATAAAACAATATGTTATTATATTAAATGTATTACGATAATACTTAAAGTCTTGAACATGTAAAATAATCTCTCATGACAAGCTCAAAGCATTTTCTTCTAAAGAGTCTTTTGATTTTTTCCTATCATCAATATCTTATGAAATAAATACCCCTGATATCTCTTAGCACCCCCAAGCTCAACTCACAACAATACGCATAAAAAGTATAAATCCATTATCTAGCACCACTTTATGCTTCTGAATCATGCAGAGCGATCATTATAAATTTTTCCAATTCTCAATGTCGCGATAATCTCTTAGCTATTTGAGAATGTTCTTTCAGCACAAATTTCATGTCTTTTTTAATTGTTTTATCCCTGTGGGGCTCTCCGCTTGGAGCATGCAAGAATGGTTTTGATTGATTGAGCATCCATAGATTTTAAATGTAAAGATTTTACAGGATTAAGCTTTTCCATCTAATATGAAAAATTATAAATAAATACTTATATCTAAACAATATTTTCTTCTTATACTCATTAAAGAAGATGATTTTTTAATACCTGAACCAATGGTTTATCAGCATCAGGCATAGGATATCTCTCAAGATCATTCATAAAAACCCATTTTAAATTTTGTCCTTCTCGCCCTTGAGCAACACCTTCATAATGGCGACAAAGATACAACGGCATTAGGAGATGAAATGTCGCATAGCTATGGCTCACAAACGTTAAAGGGTGTAAATTATCCACCTGAACATACACGCCAAGCTCTTCTTCTAGTTCACGAATCAATGAAATTTCTGGAGTTTCACCGTGCTCAACCTTTCCACCAGGAAACTCCCATAAACCAGCCAGCGATTTTCCTTCAGGACGCTTGGTAAGCAAAACACGATTATTTTGATCTAACAATGCGCAAGCAACAACAACAAGAAGGGAATTTTTTATACCCATATCGCTCTCCAATGAGAATATAATTATCTCTTTATCATATTCACTTACCTCAAAAAGAGTTCACATATCTCATTCTCTTTAAAAAAATAATAGGCCGCGTTACATATAGAGAGTGCATCCGTTAACTTCTGTAATCGCCATTGATCATAACGTATTCCTTGGTCAAATCGCAAGACCAAACCGTCGCCTTACCAGCGCCCAAACCAATATCAACACGAATTGTGATGTATTTACCTCGCATATAAGCGGCTATTGTTTCTTCGCAATAGTTAGGATCTCGTTCACCATTGACAGCTAAGCGATATTCCCCAAACCAAATCGTCAACAGATCACGATCTACTTCAACGCCGGCCTTTCCAACCGCCATAACGACTCGCCCCCAGTTGGCATCTTCACCGGCAATAGCCGTTTTTACAAGCGGTGAATTTGCAATGGATAAAGCAATCGTTTTCGCTGCATTGTTTGTTGTAGCACCACTCACATTAACCTCAATTAAATGACGCGCACCTTCACCATCACAAACCACTTGGAGTGCAAGTTCATGCAGAAGAGCACTCAATTGTTTCACAAAAACGCTATAACGTGAATCAACTCTCTGCGTAAGGGGAGGAAAGCTTTCTTTGCCTGTCGCAAATAACATAAGTGTATCTGATGTCGAAGTATCACTATCGACAGTAATCGAATTGAAAGAACCCTCAACAGCCTCTGATAACATGGATTGAAGCATCTCGGAAGAAATAGTCGCATCACTGACCACAAACGAGAGCATTGTTGCCATATCGGGTGCAATCATCCCAGCACCTTTTGCAATTCCATGAATGGTAACATTCTCCCCTCCACAATCAAAAGTACGCGTCGCAAGTTTTGGAAATGTGTCTGTTGTCATGATGGCTTTTGCAGCTTCCAACCAATTTCCCTTTTCTGCTGTCTCTGCCATACTTGGTAAAAGATCTACAATACCTGAAGCATCCATTGGCTCACCAATAACACCTGTAGAAGCTATAAAAATTTCATTTTCTCTTACCTTTAAAGTGTCCGCTGCTGCACAGATGATTTCATTGGTTGTGTTCTTTCCTTTACTCCCCGTAAAAGCGTTTGCATTTCCAGAATTCACAACAACACCCCTCGCAACCCCATGGGGAAGCGATGCACGACAATGCTCTACAGGGGCAGATGGACATTTTGAACGTGTAAAAACACCTGCCACACTCACTGGTTTATCGAATACCATAAAAAGGAGATCTGTACGATCTTTATATTTAATCCCAGCTTTAGCTGTTGCTATCCGTACACCAGATAATGGGGAAAGCTCTTGGATATTTTGAGGCGTCAAGGGAGATATTTTAAAAACCACAATATGCTTTCTAAAAAATAAATAAAATGATTGCAGATTAATAACCTCTCATAGAAAACTGCTAGGTTTTTTTTGAAAAAACGAACCTAGCGAACTATCTATTAAAGAGGCTATCTATTTATTTTTTCTCGTTATTCCGTATCTTCTTCGTCGGATGTCTCATCGGGAAGCAGCGTTCCATTTTGATTAAGCGATTCCATGATTTTTGTAACATTAGGATCAGGATATTTCACATCTATCTTGCTACGCAAATCAACGATGAGTTCTTGATAGCGCTTTTTTATCAACTGTGTGCGCAACATCTCTTTAACATCATCAAATGCAGGAGGCTGTTTTACACGACGATCTTCTAATTTAATAATATGCCAACCAAAAGGACTTTCAACGGGTTGTTTCGTGTATTCGCCAACTTTCAAACCAAATGCTGCATCTTCAAAAGGCTTAACCATTTGACCATGACTAAAATAACCAAGATCACCCCCAACAGCAGCGGAACCATCTGTTGAACTTTTCTTTGCAATCTCTTCAAAATCTTCGCCTTTATTTAAATGCTTAATGATAGCTTCTGCTTCTTTTCTGGTTTTGACCAAAATATGACGAGCTTTAACTTCATCTTCTTTAGGTAAAGCAGTAATTTCTTGCTTATAAAGAACTTCCAAATCAGTATCCGAGATTTTGTCAACAATTGCCTGTTTAAAATAAAGCTGTTGGAGCACATTGTCACGCATAACTGCCATTCGTTTATCGTAAGCTTCTGTCTTATCAAGACCTTTGCTTTTGGCTGCTTTTGCAAGTGCCTGCATATCCAAATAAGCTTTTAAGACCATAACACGGCGTTGTTCATCAGGAAAACGGGCTAAATTAGGATTTATTTCAAGTGCTAACTCATCCAATTGTCCTGCTGTAATATTCTTTCCATCAATAACAGCCATAACATGAGAAGGAGAAACGGCTTTTTCAGAAGCTTTCTCCAAAGTCTTTAAATCATTCGACGATGAATTCGCACCTTCTTGGGCCCTCACCCCTAAACTTGTACTTGCCAATAAAGTTGATGCTAAAAACAGCGTGATAAAGTTAAATTTCATAGATATACTCCTTAAAAATGCAAGGCAGGTTCAAGATTCCAATTTTCTTTACCATAACACTTTAATCTTTAAACAGAGAGAAATAAATCAGTAATTTTATTTTAAAAAGTATAAAATTGCCCTTCTATCTCGATTTCTTCAACCCTATCTAACACAAATGAAAAACATGATAATGGAAAAAATGGCGTATTGTATCTTAAATTACTTTGTATTGTATCTGTTAAATAACATAGCTAAAGTTGACATAGCGCCCTTGGCCTCTTATCTCTACTCTACAATTTAAAGTGAAAAATTGCACACCGGCAAGTATAATGGTACCATCTGCATTTCATGATATCAGAAGACTTAAAGAAAATGTGGAACATGGGGAGATCGTATGAATTTCCCAATAAGAGTGACAACAATTAAAAGAAAGGGCCAGAGATGGTCAGTTTAGGTGTTTTTGCACGTAAATTTTTTGGTTCAGCTCATGAGAGACGTCTCAAAGCATTCCGCCAAAAAGTTGCACAAATTAATGCTTTGGAAGAACAATTTGTAAAATTAAGCGATGAGCAGCTTTGCCAAAAGACAGAAGTCTTTCGTAAACGTCTTAGTGAAGGTGAAAGTATTGATTTACTCTTACCAGAAGCGTTTGCAACGGCTCGTGAAGCCGCAAAACGTGTTTATGATATGCGTCCTTTTGATGTACAACTTATTGGTGGAATGGTCCTTCACAACTGTGGCATAGCTGAAATGCGTACCGGTGAAGGTAAAACATTAATGGCCACTCTACCAATTTATCTCAATGCATTGGAAGGTAAAGGCGTTCATGTTGTGACAGTAAACGATTATCTTGCCAGTCGTGATGCTGAAACAATGGGAAAAATTTTTAGTTTTCTTGGGCTTACAACGGGTGTCATTCTTCATGATCTTGATAGCGATGCCCGTAGAGCAGCCTATGCATGTGACATCACCTATGCGACAAATAATGAACTAGGTTTTGATTATTTGCGTGATAATATGGCTTTCGATCATAGTCAAATGGTTCAACGTGGGCACCACTATGCAATTGTCGATGAAGTGGATTCTATCCTCATTGATGAAGCGCGGACACCCCTTATTATTTCTGGTCCTCTAGAAGATCGTACAGACTTTTATAACCTTATTGACACATTTATTCCTGCCTTAACGCCAGAAGACTATGAAATAGATGAAAAACAAAAAACAACGACCTTTACCGAAGTTGGTACTGAAAAAATTGAAAAAATGCTTGAACAATCTGGGTATCTTAAGGGTGAAAGTCTTTATGACATAGAAAATGTCGCTATCGTTCATCATGTTAATAATGCTCTAAAAGCTCATAAACTATTTGTTCGCGATAAAGATTACATTGTTCGCAATGATGAAATTGTGATTATCGATGAATTTACAGGCAGAATGATGCCTGGACGGCGTTATTCTGAGGGACTTCATCAAGCGTTAGAAGCTAAAGAGCATGTTGCTATTCAACCAGAAAATCAGACACTTGCTTCCATCACTTTCCAAAATTATTTCCGCATGTATAGAAAATTATCTGGAATGACTGGAACTGCAACAACAGAAGCCGAAGAATTCAGAAATATTTATGGTCTTGACGTTGTCGAAGTCCCAACCAATTTACCAGTACAACGTCTTGACGAAGATGATGAAATTTATCGAACAGCAGAAGAGAAATACCGAGCGATTGTGCATAATATCCGTCAAGCGCACGAAAAAAAACAGCCTATTCTTGTTGGAACAACCTCTATTGAAAAGTCAGAGCAATTGGCAGAACGTTTGCGAAAAGAGGGTATTACCGATTTTAGAGTCTTAAATGCTCGCTATCACGAGCAAGAAGCATACATCATCGCACAAGCAGGTGTTCCTGGTGCTCTTACCATCGCAACCAACATGGCAGGACGCGGTACAGATATACAGCTTGGTGGTAATGTTGAAATGCGCATCCGACAAGAATTACACGATATCCCCGAAGGGCCAGAGCGAACTGCTAAAATTGAAGAAATCAAAAAAGATGTCAAACAACTTAAAGAAGAGGCTTTAGCGGCTGGGGGACTTTACGTTATTGCGACTGAACGCCATGAAAGCCGTCGTATTGATAACCAGCTTCGTGGGCGTTCTGGTCGCCAAGGCGATCCTGGTCGCTCAAAATTCTTTCTTTCTCTTCAAGATGATCTTATGCGTATCTTCGGCTCCAACCGTATGGATAGCATGCTACAGAAACTTGGATTGAAAGAAAATGAAGCTATTATCCATCCGTGGATTAATAAAGCTCTTGAAAAAGCACAAAAAAAGGTCGAAGCACGAAACTTTGAAATTCGTAAAAATCTGCTAAAATATGATGATGTCATGAATGATCAACGCAAGGTTATTTTTGAACAGCGTATGGAGATCATGAACGCAGACGATTTATCAGAAATGATCCATGAAATGCGCGATGAAGTTGTGGAGGATCTGGTAGAGACTTATATTCCATCAGGAACATATTCTGAAAAATGGGATGTAAAAACTCTCGAAGAGGAGATTCAAGAGCTCTTTAATCTTGAACTTCCTGTGCAAGAATGGGCAAAAGAAGATGGAATTGCCGAAGAACAAATTTTAGAGCGTATCTCAGATGCTGTTACAAAACTCGAAAATGAGCGTACTGAACGCTACTCTCCAGAGGTTATGGCTTATTTTCACAAAGCAGTATTGCTCGAAACCATTGACACGTTATGGCGTGAACATCTGGTCAGTTTAGATCATTTGCGTTCTGTTGTTGGTTTTCGTGGTTATGCGCAGCGAGATCCACTCAATGAATATAAAACAGAATCTTTTGAGCTCTTTCAAGGTATGTTGAGGAATTTACGCCGAATTGTCACTTCTAAACTTATGCGCTTTGAGATTATTCAACAACCTACCGAATCGACCATGCCTGAACAAACTGGTGCTGATTCTTCTGTCTTTAATGATCAAAATCAAGGAAATGGTTCCCATTTATGGGCACGATCACAAGAAAATAGATTTGTTAATCCACAAGACCGTGACCCCAATGATGTAACGACATGGGGAAAAGTTGGACGCAATGAACGTTGCCCTTGCGGTTCAGAGAAGAAATACAAACACTGTCATGGAGCCTTTGTTTGAAAAGCAAACAATGAAGATGAATAAAAAACGAAACTATGAGCAAGAATTGCGCGCGGCTGGTTTAAGAGTAACGCGCCAACGGCGTGTTATTCTTGATATTTTGGCTGATACAAATGATCATCCCAATGCATTTGAAATTTTTCAGCGTGCAAACAAAATAGATTCGAGTATTTCGCTCTCAACGGTTTATCGAACCATGAAAAAATTGGAAGTCAATGGGACAATTCACCGTCATACCTTTAGTGGTGGTCCATCTCGTTTTGAGCAAGCAGATGGGCAACATCATGATCATCTCATTGATATAGAAACAGGACAAGTTATCGAGTTTCATTCGGATGTTATTGAAAAATTGCAAGAGGAAATTGCAAAATCCCTTGGCTATGATATTATTCATCATCGTCTTGAACTTTACGGAAAAAAAAACTCTTAAAAAGATGATTATATGCCATGAGATGAAAACATCTCAGACCGGCTGTATTTTATAAAAATTTACCTTGAAAATAGAATAGTTTTCATTGGCAAAAAAGTTTTTCTGCTTTATTACCCCTTTTTGTATGATGCTGTACGCTCATTCATTGCCAGTGTTCTAACAAAAAAGCATTGCAATAAGATATTATAAAAAATTGTATTATGAAAAATTAGGCTAATATTATCATGGTTTCTTTGCCACAAGATCGCATAAAACAGCTTGAAAAGCGCTTTGAAATAATTGAAAGCCAAATGACGACCAATCCAAATGCTGAAACATATGTCAAATTAGCTTCTGAATATGCAGAACTACAACCCGTTATTGCTTCTATACGCGCATTAAATGCTCTTTACGCAGAGATTACAGAATTAGAAACAATTATCAACGATAAACAAACAGATATAGAGATGCGTCATCTTGCCCAAGAAGAACTCCCATCGTTATATAAAAAAGTAGAGCAACTTGAAAAAGAACTCCAAATTCTGCTTTTGCCTAAAGATGTAGCAGATGAAAAAAGCGCTATTGTTGAAATTCGAGCAGGAACGGGTGGATCAGAAGCTGCACTTTTTTCCGGTGATCTTTTCCGCATGTATGAACGTTATGCCCATGCTCACCATTGGAAAGTAGAGATTATTTCACTCAGTGAGGGGGAAGTTGGTGGATATAAAGAGATTATTGCGACCATCTCAGGCAAAGGTGTCTTTTCTAAATTGAAATATGAATCAGGTGTCCATCGTGTGCAACGCATCCCTGAAACAGAAACCGGAGGACGTATCCATACATCAGCTGCTACTGTTGCAGTGCTTCCAGAAGCTGAAGAAATTGATATTCATATTCGTCCTGAAGATATTCGTATTGATACAATGCGTGCATCTGGAGCAGGAGGACAGCATGTCAATACAACGGATTCAGCTGTTCGTATCACCCATATTCCAACAGGAATTATGGTGGTACAGGCAGAAAAATCACAACACCAAAACCGTGCACGAGCTCTTCAAATTTTAAGGGCACGCTTATTCGATATCGAACGACAAAAGGTAGAAAGTGAACGTTCAGCTTCTCGTAAAAGCCAAGTTGGCTCTGGTGATCGTTCAGAACGTATTCGTACCTATAATTTTCCACAAGGGCGCGTCACCGATCACCGTATTAATCTGACCCTGTACAAGCTTGATCGCATTTTGGAAGGAGATCTTGATGAGATTATTCATGCACTCATCTCAGATTATCAAACAGCACTTCTCATGGAAATGGATAATAATTGAGCAAATATTCTTTCAAAAATGTCATCCAACAAACGCAAGAAAAATTGCGCACGAAAGGAATTTCTGAAGCCGATCTCGATGCGAAAGTACTCGTTGAATGGATAACAGGAATCAATGCTGCGACAAGAATTTCTAAACCAGATATGCATTTATCTTCTGAGCATATTAGACAAATAGAACAAGCTATAAAACGCCGTATTGCGGGAGAGCCCGTCTACCGTATTATAGGAGCACGAGAATTTTATGGTATATCTTTCGCGTTGTCTCAAGAAACGTTAGAGCCCCGTCCGGATACAGAAACACTCATCGATCTTGTTCTCCCTTTCCTAAAAAAACAGGTTAAAAATTCAAAAAGAATAACATTCCTTGATATGGGAACAGGAAGTGGTGCCATTGCCATTGCTATCCTTAAACAAATTCCCCAATCCTATGCAGTGGCGGTCGATATTTCTGAAGATGCCCTTAAAACGGCTACAAAAAATGCAAAAAATGCTGATGTCATACATCGCTTCACACCTCTTCTTAGCGATTGGTTTGATTCTGTTACAGATCGCTTTGATTTTATCGTTTCCAACCCACCCTATATTCCCGAAAAAGATATCAATAAACTTGCAAAAGAAGTGCGCTTACATGACCCATTGCGCGCTCTTAACGGGGGAAAAGATGGGCTTGATTTTTATCGAAAGCTCGCCCATGAAGCCGCCAACTACTTAAAAGAAAACGGCACTATCGCTGTTGAAATCGGCTATTCTCAAGAAAAAGAAGTCTACGATTTGTTTGAAAAAAATGGCTTTCAATGTTTAGAAATGCGCAAAGATCTCAATGGGGTACTCCGCGCACTTCTATTTGCGTGCAAGCCTTAAAATTCCCAATCATCATCCGTGGTAGCAACTGCCTTACCAATGACATAAGAAGAACCAGCTCCTGAAAAAAAGTCATGATTCTCATCAGAGTTTGGCGATAAAGCTGCCAAAATCGCAGGGTTAACACGACAAACCTCAGGGGGGAAAAGAGCTTCAAAACCCAAATTCATTAAAGCCTTGTTGGCATTATAATGAAGAAAAATTTTCACATCTTCCGTCAATCCAAGGGAATCATAAAGATCTTCAGTATATTTGCACTCGATGTTATAAAGGTCAAAGAGCAAGTTAAAAGCAAAATCTTTAACTTCTTTTCTTTTGGCTTCCTCAAGCTTTGCATAGCCCAATTGGAATTTATACCCTATATAATAACCATGGACTGCTTCATCACGAATGATTAATCGAATGAGGTCTGCTGTATTGGTCAACTTAGCGCGACTGGCCCAATACATGGGCAAATAAAAACCAGAATAAAATAAAAAGCTTTCTAGCAAAGTCGAGGCAATTTTCTTCTTTAGTGGATCATTTGCTTCATAACGCTCAAGGACTAATCGAGCCTTTTTCTGTAAATGACTATTTTCTTCTGACCATCTAAATGCATCATCAACTTCTACCGTCGAGCAAAGAGTTGAAAAAATAGAGGAATAAGAACGTGCATGAACCGCTTCCATAAACGCAATATTCGTTAAAACAGCCTCTTCATGCTCTGTTATCGCATCAGCAAGCAATGAAATAGCTCCTACCGTATTTTGAATTGTGTCTAGAAGCGTTAATCCCGTAAAAACACGAATCGTCAATTTACGTTCTTCTTCCGTCAAACTTGACCATGAGGGAATATCATTGGAAAGTGGAACCTTCTCAGGCAACCAAAAATTTCCAGTTAAGCGGTTCCATACTTCAAGATCTTTCTCATCGTGTAATCTATTCCAATTAACAGCAGACACAATAGGATTTTTGGTTGTAATCTTTGTCATATGATGACCTCCTATAAACTGCACGAAACACAGCCATCAACTTCTGTTCCACTCAATGCGACTTGTCGCAGCCGCACATAGTAAATACTCTTTATCCCCTTTTTCCAGGCATAAATTTGTGCGCGGTTAATATCACGTGTGGTAGCGGTATCCGGAAAAAATAATGTTAACGAAAGACCTTGATCAACATGCTGTGTTGCAGCAGCATAGGTATCTATAATTTTTTCAGGACCAATCTCATAAGCATCTTGGTAAAAATTCAAATTCGTATTATCCATATAAGGTGCGGGATAATAAACGCGCCCAATTTTCCCCTCTTTGCGAATTTCAATTTTTGAAGCAATTGGATGAATAGAAGAAGTGGCATGATTAATGTAGGAAATAGATCCCGTAGGAGGCACTGCCTGCAAATTGCGGTTATAAAGCCCATACTTAATAACGCGTTTCTTGAGTTCCTGCCAATCCTTTTGATCTGGGATAACAATATTATTTCGTGCAAAAAGCTCTTGTACAAGCGCAAACTGCGGTTTCCATTCTTTTTCAATATATTTTTCGAAAAAATGTCCATCGGCATAAGCTGATTTCTCAAATCCTGCAAACATCTCTTGACGTTCGCGCGCAATTAAATTGGAAACCCGTATGGCGTGATATGTCACAATATAAAAATAGATATTAGTAAAATCAATCGCTTCTGGAGACCCATAATAGATCTGCTCACGCGCTAGAAACCCATGCAAATTCATCTGTCCCAAACCAATCGCATGACTTTCAGCATTGCCTTTCGCAATGGACGGCACGCACGCAATATTACTCATATCCGAAACCGCAGTAAGGGCGCGAATAGCAGATTCCACCGTCTGTCCGAAATCAGGACTTTCCATAGCTTTGGCAATATTCATCGATCCAAGATTACAGGATATATCACTTCCAATCGTGCGATAGGTTAAATCTGTCTCCAGTTCACTCGCCTCACTCACCTGCAAAATTTCTGAACATAAATTGCTCATACTTATGCGTCCAGCAATCGGATTCGATCGATTAGCAGTGTCCTCAAATAAAATATAAGGATAACCAGACTCAAATTGAATTTCCGCTAATGTCTGAAAAAAAACGCGTGCACTTATTTTCTTCTTACGAATCTTTGCATTATCAACAAAAGAGCGATAATGCTCCGTTAAAGAAATATCGCTAAAGGGTTTGCCTGTCACACGCTCAATATCATAAGATGAGAAGAGATACATATCCTCATTATTTCGAGCAAGCTCAAAAGTAATATCAGGAATAACCACCCCAAGCGAAAGCGTTTTTATTCTGACTTTTTCATCAGCATTTTCACGTTTTGTATCCAAAAATTTCATAATATCTAAATGATGTGCATGCAAATAAACAGCTCCAGCTCCCTGTCGTGCCCCAAGCTGATTGGCATAAGAAAAAGAATCTTCCAAAAGTTTCATCACCGGTAAAACACCAGATGATTGATTTTCTATTTGCTTAATTGGCGCTCCAGCCTCCCGCAAATTTGTTAAACAAAGTGCCACACCTCCACCGCGTTTTGAAAGCTGCAAAGCCGAATTAACCGCACGACCTATCGATTCCATATTATCTTCAACACGGAGCAAAAAACACGAAACCAATTCACCACGTTGTTTTTTTCCAGCATTTAAAAATGTTGGCGTTGCTGGTTGAAAACGCCCCGTAATAATCTCATCCACAAAACTTTCAGCAAGAGCTTTATTTCCTTGTGCTAAATATAAGGCCACCAGACAGATACGATCTTCATAACGTTCAAGATAACGCTTCCCATCAAAAGTCTTTAGCGTATAGCTGGTATAGTATTTAAATGCACCTAGAAAGGTAGGAAAACGAAATTTAAACGCATAAGCGCGTTTAAAAAGCTTTTTAATAAAAGAAAAATCATAAAGCTCAAATAAAGCTTTTTCATAATAACCTTCCTCTATTAAGTAATCTATTTTTTCCTTCAGATTATGAAAAAAAACTGTATTTTGATTAACATGCTGAAGAAAATATTGCCGTGCAGCAAGCCGATCCATATCAAATTGGATATGACCATTTTCATCATAAAGATTAAGCATTGCATTCAGCGCATGATAATCCGTAATCTGATCGGATTTCTGCGACTGTTCTATCCCAATTGTTTCCAAAATCTTTCCAATCCCTTTTTTACACAAATAACGTCTTCATCAGTGCCACGCAGCTCAAAACGGTAAAGGCAAGGGACACCACATTTTTCAGCAATGATCTTACTGGCTAAACTATAATAGCGACCAAAATTACGATTCCCACTGCCAATAACACCACGAATTAACTTGCGGTTCTCAGCTTCATTAAGAAAATGAATAACGGCTTTCGGCACCGCCCCTCTTCCTTCTCCATCTGCATAGGTAGGAACAACCAATACATAAGGTTCACCAACGAATGCAGAGGGCTTTCTTTTATCAATTTTGAAGAGTCGTTGACCAAGCTGCGAGACAAAATGTTCTGTATTACCCGTTGCACTCGAATAATAAACAATAAGCCCCATTAAGCACAAAGACCACTAATCATATCTGGTCTAAAACCAGACCAATGATTCTCACCACAAACAACGACAGGAACTTGACGATACCCCAGAGATTGAACAAAACTGTATGCTTGTTCATCACAAGAAATATCAACAACACGATAATGAATGCCCTTTGCATCAAAAGCACGGCGTGTAGCATCACATTGAACACAAGATGGTTTGCTATAAATAGTGATCGACATTTTCTTCAACTTTCACAATTCAAAACAATCAACCCTAAAAGAGTCAATCTAATAATTTTATAGGTACTCAAGAATAACAAACAACAGAAATTGTACGCAAAACGTGCGATTATTTTCAAATAGCACACAGCTTTTTGAAAATAACGGAATCTCTCATCAAATAACTTCAAAAACTATGATGAGAATAAGCGATTGCTCTACAACTTAAATGACTCCCAGTTATAAAACAATCTTTTGCTTGGCACACAATTCCCTCCTGCTGTCTAAAAAACTAACGTTCTAAACCACCGTTTTCAAGAGTTCTGTTTTACTCTTTTACGGCAAAAATCAATTACAAAAATGAAAGGAAATCCTTCCAAAAGAGACCTTCCAGCAAGAATATCGCTCTACTCTTGCTCAACAAACTTTTACGATAATATTGGAAATAACTTAGATACCAAACGAAACACACTAACACCCTCTCTTGTGCTTATTTAGAATCACCAATCATTTTGATACTATATATAGTATATACTCTCGCTCTTTCGTCAAGAAAAATTCGACCATTATTTTGAATTGTCCACGATCTTCCCACTAAAATATTCAGCACTCAAAAATTATGTAATAATATAACATTTTATTGACAAACGTTATATTATTACATAATTTTCAAAGTAATAAGCAACGATGGTATACGTTATGGATCTGCACTTTAAAAAGACAACATTAGGCTATGGGAATAGAATAACGATCAAGGGCTTTTCAGCAAAGTTCAAAGCGGGTTCCTTGATTGCAATAACGGGTGATAACGGCGCTGGAAAATCAACATTGCTCAAAGCCATCGCTGGATTGATTAAACCTCTTAAGGGGAAAATTACAAAACCCCAAAAAAGCCGTATTGCTTATCTTGCTCAGCAGTGTGATATAGACCAAACATTTCCCATTGATGTGAAAACGCTTATCAAAACAGGATTATGGTCCTTTTGTGGATTATGGAAAAACCAACGCCCTTATGATTCCAAGATTCAGAATGCGCTTGAAATGGTTGGACTCACAGCACTTGCTACTCGTTCACTTGAAACATTATCAGGTGGGCAATTACAACGCGCCCTTTTTGCACGTATCATTGCACAAGATGCCGATATTATCTTGCTTGATGAACCTTTCAATGGTATCGACCGCAATACTCAAAAAGACCTTCTTGCATTGATCACATACTGGAAACAGCAAGGACGCACCGTTCTCACAGCACTCCATGACCCTCTCGTCGTGCAAGAATTTTTTCCTCAAATGATTCAAATTAATCAACAAAATGCCTTTTATGGAGAAACAACACAGTTTTTCGACAACACCATTCACCACGTCATGCCCCCTCTCGCTTCTAACTCTTTGTGTATTCGTACACAAAATCACCTCCCTCCTATTAATGATTCTCTCTTTCTTAGGTTATAAGACGTGTATGCATTTTTTCTTGCCCCCTTTGTTGATTTCCACTTTATGCAAAACGCCCTTATCGGCTCTATTCTCCTCTCTATTAGCGCTTGTCCTGTTGGTGTATTTTTGATGCTTCGTGGAATGAGTTTGACAGGAGATGCTATCTCTCATGCCATTCTTCCTGGTGTTGCAACTGCTTTTCTCATTTGCGGCTTCTCCCTTATATCTATGACACTTGGTGGTATTTCTGCTGGCATTATTGTTGCTTTAGCAACCGTTTTAATTTCACGAAATAGTTTTCAGAAAGAAGACGCATCTATGACCGTCTTCTATCTTATTGCACTTGCAGCAGGTGTCATTATTATCTCACTGAAAAATTCAACCATTGAACTGCTTCATCTCTTATTTGGATCGGTTCTTGCAATTGATACACAAGCTCTTTGGTTGATCACCACCATAATGCTGATTACACTTTGCAGCCTTTTTATTTTTTGGCGTGCGCTTGTCTTAGAAAGCTTTGACCCTCTCTTTTTTAAATCACTCTCTCCATTGAGTAAATATATTCACATTTCATTGCTTGGACTTGTGGTGTTGAATCTGGTTGGAGGCTTTCAATCACTAGGAACATTACTTTCCGTTGGCATTATGATGATTCCCGCGATTACAGCCCGTTTTTGGTTTTCACGGCTCCTCCCTATTTGCGTACTTTCTACTCTTTTTGGAATCATTTCTAGCGTATGTGGTCTTTTGCTTTCTTTTCATCTCTCCCTGCCTTCTGGCCCTGCTATTATCATTGCCGCAGGATTGATTTACCTTATTTCCTGCTTTATCAGTCCACGCGGTTTTATTGTAACATGGTTTCCCAACCTTTTTTATACTTCCTCACTTTAAAGAAAAAACAATGCCTAAATTTACTCAAAAATTTGTTCTTCTCAGTGCTTTATTGTTTGCCCTTTCTCCCTTTTCTGCTTCTGCACACAATAAAATAAAAGTTGTTACAAGCTTCTCTATTCTTGCAGACATCGTAAAAAATGTAGGAGGCAACAATATCTCTATGACCACTTTTGTAGGACCCAATGCGAATACCCACACTTATGAACCTACCCCCCTTGACGCTCAAGCTCTTAGAAATGCTCAGATTATTTTTATTAATGGACTTCATTTAGAGGGGTTCATTGATCGCCTCATCACTGCAAGCGATACAAAAGCACTTCTTGTCGAGGTTAGTGCTAACATTCCCCCCCTCGAAATGAAAAATCAAGAACATGATGCCCATCACCACCATCACAGCATTATTGATCCGCATGCTTGGCAAACAATTCCCAATGTCGAAATCTATGTGAAGAATATCGCTGTTGCTTTTTGTAAAATTGATCCACAATCTTGTCCGCTTTACAATAAAAATGCTGAAACCTACATCAAAAAGCTTAAAACAGCACAAGAGACCTTAAAAACAAAAATTGCCACTATCCCTAAAGATAAACGTATCATTATCACATCTCATGACGCTTTTGGCTATTTTGCCAAAGAATATGGCTTTACTATCCTTGCCCCCCAAAGCGCTTCAACAGAAGCTGAAGCAACTGCAGCTGATGTTGCTAAACTTATCAAACAAATTAAAGCGAACAAGGCAGCAGCATTGTTCGTTGAAAATATCTCTAATCCCCGGCTCATAAAACAAATTTCAAAAGAAACAGGTTTAAAAATTGGTGGAACCCTTTATTCTGATGCATTGTCAAACGAAAATGGTCCTGCTGCAACTTATCTCGATATGATGAAGCATAATGTGAATACCATCATTGATGCCATCACTAAACATTAAAAAATTTTTTATAGAAGAAAAAAGTTCATAAAATCATAGGTCTATGATTATGTTATCAATGCTATGAAACAAAATTAATTTTACAGAAAAAATTTATACCTTATAGAAATCAAATAGATAAACTCATCAATGGATTTATTCCCTCATGGAGCCCAAATCACAAGCATTATTATTCTATTTTCCAACGTTTCTTTTGCAATAATTCTCAACACTTAAAGTAATTCATAAGAAGCATTTTAAATCCTTTCTTAATAGTTTTTTATTCATACGGCTCCTCCCGCTTATAACAGCGAGCGAATGGTTTTGATGATTCAACATGGAACAAAGGTGGAATGAAAAAAATTTACGGTATTAGGGCTGTTCCTTAATACACAAAACAGTAAATTATCATTACAAATCAATCTATTGCTGTTAAGTAGAACGTACCTATTTTTGTACAAGATACTCAGAATAGCGTCCTGTTTTTATAGATAAAACGGACTTTTTATATCACCGATTAAAGCTAAGATATGGGGACCTAATGTCACTATTTGAGAATAATTTTCTCTCTTTATTTTTCTTATTCATTCTTTATAAGATAGATCAATTATCTCATTAGAAAAGATCATGATAAGATATTGTTTTTTTATGAAAAAACGCTTTTCTAAATCCGCGAAAATATGGTTAATAAATTGTTATCTCTATTCATTTCAATGAAAAGAACTTATTATTTTTAATGTTCTTCTTATAGAGTGTAAAAAGATAGAATTTCTTCATATGAGTATTTTGACATTCTCAGTGTCATGGGGCAATGGGTCATTACAAAAACTTTTAATTTTTTTAATCTCATCGTTACACTTTTATTTTGTGAATATAATCAAGAGAGTCAAAACACAACATTATCATGATGCAACATAAAAGAAAGCTTTGTCACATCAATTAATGTTTACTTATTCCTTGTGCGCTTTCCAGTGTTTTTGTTAAAGGTATGAAAATCTTGATGAGCAACAGTGAAACTTAATTTTTGACCATAGTCGTGTGTCAAGCGTTCTTTTATTTCAATCGTAAAAATGATATCATTCCAACGTGTTAAAACATGGCAACCTGTTCCGATCGGCTTGATAAGCTCAATGTTTGTGTGAAAGACAGGTCCTTTATCGGGGTGTTCGCCCAATAAGATTATTTCAGGTCTGAAAGCTAAAAGATCCGTCTCTTCGCTGTAAGCACATGAATGCCCTAAATGTTGTTCTAAGACATAACGATCAAGAAAATTCATAGGAGGAGAACCAATAAAATCGGCAACAAATGTAGTTGCTGGCGTATCATAAATTTCCATTGGTGTTCCAATTTGCTCGATCGCTCCTTTATTCAAAATGACTATCCTATCGGCTAATGTCATGGCTTCTAGTTGATCATGGGTAACATAGAGGCTGGTTGTTCCTAATGAACGCTGTAGCGTTTTTATCTCAATACACATTTGCGCCCTTAATTTTGCATCAAGATTTGAAAGAGGTTCATCAAAGAGAAAAACACGGGGTTGACGTACAATAACACGCCCCATTGCAACACGCTGGCGTTGTCCCCCTGATAATTGTCGTGGTTTACGATCAAGAAATGGTTCTATCTCCAAAAGCTTTGCAGCATGTGCAATGCGTTTTTTTATTTCTTCTTTCGGAGTTTTACGATTTTTAAGACCATATTCTAGGTTTCCGCGAACTGTCATATGAGGATAAAGAGCATAATTTTGAAAAACCATCGCAATATCACGATCAGCTGGTTCACGATCATTGATCCGTTCGTTATCAATACACAATTCACCTGAGGTGACTTGCTCAAGTCCTGCAATAATACGCAACAAGGTTGATTTTCCGCATCCTGAAGGACCAACAAGAACAAGAAGTTCTTTATCAGCAACAGTTAAGTTTAAGTCATCAATAACCAGAACGCCGTTGTCATACTGTTTTTTTATATTTGATAACTGGATTGTAGCCACAATTACTTCTCCGTTTCAATAAGGCCTTTGATAAAAAGCCGCCGCATGAAGACAACAACAAGAACAGGTGGTACCATGGCAACAACTGATACTGCCATAAGGATATTCCATTGAGGATCATGTTGCAGTGATTCGACAATAAGCTGTTTTAAAATAATAAGAATTGTTTGATGATTTTGATCCGTTGTGATGATAAGAGGCCAGAGATATTGTATCCATCCATAAATGAACATAATGATAAATAAAGCAGCGATATTACTTTTGCTAAGAGGAAGGAGAATATCCTTAAAAAATTTAAATGGTCCTGCACCATCAACACGTGCTGCCTCTAAGAGTTCATCAGGAACAGTCAAGAAAAACTGGCGAAATAAAAATGTAGCGGTTGCGGATGCAATCAGGGGGATAATCATTCCACTATAAGTGTCAATCATCCCCAATTTTGCAACAACCGCATAGGTTGGAAGAATACGAACTTCAACAGGAAGCATCAATGTAACAAAAATAAGAATAAAAGCCGTTTTTCGGAAGGGAAAACGCATATAAACAATTGCATAAGCAGACAAAAGTGAAATAATAATTTTTCCAATGCTAATCCCTAAAGCCATAATAAGTGAATTCAGTAAGAGTGGCCAGAGGTTAGGGAGACCAAGCCGTGCAAGACCATCACCAAAAATTGTTTTATAGTTTTCTAGAGCATATTCCCCAGGTAAAAGAGGAAGTGTTCCCGTATTAAATGCTGCTGAACTATGGGTTGATGCAATGATAGCAACATAAACTGGAAAACAAATAATGAGAATACCAACAATGAGAATAATATGCGTTAGAAATTTCAAAAGAGGGCGATTTTCAACCATAATTTGTTCCCTAATATTGTACACGACGCTCAATCCAGCGAAACTGGATAAACGTTAAGACAATAACCATCAACATCAATATTGTTGATTGTGCTGCTGATGTACCGATTATTTGATTTCTAAAGCCATCGTCGTATACTTTATAGACGAGAGTGCTCGTTGCACGCGCTGGGCCTCCAGAAGTTGTGTTATCAATAATACCAAAAGTATCAAACATAACATAATTGATATTGACGATAAGAAGAAAAAATGTTGTGGGTGAAATTTGTGGAAAAACAATAGTCCAAAATCGTTTAAAGGGACCAGCACCATCAATGGCTGCTGCTTCTATTTGAGAATGCGGAACGGACTGAAGACCTGTAAGAAAAAAGAGGAAATTGTAAGAAATCTGTTTCCAACTAGCTGCAATAACAATAAGTATCATCGCTTGAGTGCCATTAATACGATAATTCCATAGAACCCCTATTTTTTCGAGAAGAAAAGGGATAATCCCTACAGTGGGATGAAAGATAAACAACCATAATATACCCGCCAATACTGGAGCAACAGCATAGGGCCAGAGCAAAAGTATTGTATAAGCCTTTTTTGCACGGACCACACGATCAACACAAACAGCTAAAAGAAGTGATATTGTCATTGAAACGACAGTAACTGAGATGGAAAATACTACGGTTGTAAGAAGTGATTGCCGATAAGTAGGATCAGAAAGAACGGTGAGATAATTTTCAAGACCAATAAAAGTTGTTGTAAAGCCAAAAGGGTCTTCACGTTCAAAGGATGATTTTATGGCTTCAGCAGCTGGCCAAAAGAAAAACAAAAACGTCACAAGAAGCTGAGGAAAAAGCAGTCCATAAGAAAGCAGACTCTTTTTAAAATATGCTTGTTTTTCTTGCATTCGCAGGGCTCTTTAAATGTAGAGACTTTAAAAAGATAAACAAAAAGGACTCAACTGTTTTTGTTGAGTCTTTTATATTTAACAAAAAAACGAAATTAATGATTAGATTTTTCAAATTCACGCAAGAGTTTATTTCCACGTTCAACGGTCTCATCTAAACCATCTTTCGGTGTTTTTGAACCACTAAGAACAGCTTCCAACTCCTGATCAAGAATGGTACGGATTTGTGGTAAATTACCAAATCTTATCCCCTTCGAGTTAACTGTCGGTGGATTAAGGTTGATCTGTTTGATAGCAATATCAGCCCCTGGCGTTTTTTCATAGAAATGTTGTTTTTTGCTCAATTCATAAGTCGCTTTTGTGGTTGGAAGATAACCTGTTCCTTGATGCCATTTTGCTTGATTTTCCGTTTTTGAAAGAAACTTAAGAAAAGCTGCTGCTCCAGCATATTCCTTTGGGGTATGCCCCTTAAACGCCCAAATAGAAGCTCCCCCAATAACTGAATTTTGTGGTGCGCCTTCCGCATCCTTATAATACGGTAACATACCAACACCCACATTAAACTGAGCTTCAGAAACAATTCCAGCATGTGATCCTGAAGATTGCATAAAAATTGCACAGTTTTGTGCCATAAACATTGTTGTTGAATCTAATGCGCCTGCAGGACCACCATAGCGGAAAATACCTTGATCAGACCACCTTTTCAGGTCTGTCCACATACGTACTTGTAAAGGTCCATTAAATGTAAGCTCTGAATCAAGTCCTTTAAAGCCATTTTCTTTCGTTCCAAAAGGAACATTATGCAACGCTGAAAAATTTTCTATACCAATCCATTGTGCTGCATAAGCCATGGTAAAACCGCACGTCGCTGCTTTAGCCTCAAGGATTTTTTTAGAAAAATCTTCTATATCTTGCCATGTTTTAGGAGGCTGTTCTGGATCAAGTCCGGCTTTTTTAAAGATATCTTTATTGTAATAAAGGATTGGTGTTGAAATATTGAAGGGCATAGAGATTATATGCCCCTGTTCATCAGAGTAATAGCCGCTAATAGCAGGAAAATAATCGGTAGGATCGAATTCTTGTTTTGTATCAACCATAAGTTGATAAAATGGATAGATAGCGCCTTTTGCTGCCATCATCGTTCCAGTACCAACGTCATAAATTTGAGCGAGCACTGGCTGTTTTTTTCCACGAAATGCTGCAATCAGTGCGACCAAACCTTCTTCATACTCACCGCGAAATGAAGGCACAACTTTGTACTCAGATTGACTCGCATTAAAGTCGTTAATGAGACTTTCTGTTTGCTTGCCTAACTCACCACTCATAGAATGCCAAAAGCTGATTTTGGTCTGCGCAAAACTCGCTGTTATTCCTGCTAAAGATATTATAATAGCAACCGTAGCCGCTATGAAAAGATAAAAACGACTCATGGTTCACCCTTTCTGAAGTGATGGAATACAAACTACCCCTGAATTTATTATAGTATTACACATGAACATGCTATGACAGTTTTATTTCAGAAATACATTTCCTCATTTAAACAGGAACCACCAAAAGGTCAAATGAATTTGTTTAGGTTTATTCGTTTTCTTTTATAAGCTTTCCTATAGTTTAACGAAATACACGTTTGTAATGGGCTGAAAAAGTGAGATGACTTAAATAAGGATGATTTAAATAAGTAAGGGAATAGGTAAAAAGATATAGATCGTTAATGTCATTTAATGACTTTTGTAATATCTATAATATCTGAATTTCCTTTTTTCAAAAAAGAATTGTTTATTCTTTTGTTATTTGTCTTATAATTTTTGGCTCATAACCTTAACACGATGTTACGACTGAATTTAACGAAAAGACAAGTAGAATTTTTCTTAAAATGAAGAAAATCATTTTGAAACGTTTAAGTGTTTCCTTTCCTGTAATGGAATCACACTCCCCTCATTCAAAATAAAATGATATTGTACGATTAATTTCCATTGTGTTAAAAAAAATCTTTTAATACATCACCTTCCATTTCATGATAGCGCCTAAAAATGAGCCATAAAGACTCTCCGCTAAAGTATATAAAAATTTTTTATGACATCATTTTATACTTTATAAAAGTGCAAAACGACGCCATCATATGATGCCCCTCATCCTTCAATAAGCCTTTCTTTTAAGAAATTTTAAATGAACATTTTATTTTTTCTCAATAGCTTTTTATCACTCCACCACCCCCATTCGTAATATGCAAGCAAATGATTTTAGCTGATTCATTGTAAAAAAATTTGAAGTAAGAAAATCTCCTGATATTAAAAGCTCCCACTCAATATAAAAAGTATTTCATTATCATTAAAAATCAACGTGTTATTATTATACTGCCTGCTTTTTTTCATTCCGCTGGCTTTATGAAAGTACAGGAATTTTGTAGAAGTATATTTTTTACCTTTGTGCACGTAATTGCAATGCAAGATCAGGTTGATCTGTCGTGATATAATGTACAGGCATATTAAGCCAATGCGATAACCGAGCTTTTCCGTTGATTGTCCATACCCCTACAGTAAAACCAGCTTCAAGAGCTGCTTCAATAAAGTTCTGTGAAGCAATAGAACCATCTAAACTTAAATCAGAATAACCCAATTGTTTCCATTCAGAAAAATGACGATACATATCACCTTCAAAATTATCAACACATGGACCAGATGGTATGCCTGCTTCAATAAAAGGGCGAAGGATCAAAGGATCAAAACTAATGGCAGAAACCCGTTCTGATAAATTTCGACTTTTTATGAGTGCAAGCGCTTTTTGGGATAAGATTGTTTCACGCTCCACTTCACCACATGTTTTGATTTCAAGATGCAAACCAACATTGGTTGGTGCTAAAAGATCAAGCACCTCTTCTAGCAAAGGAGGTGCTTCTTGGCTTCCTTTCACACAGAGTTGTTTGCGTGTTTCATTATCAATATCGTGAATATATCCTTTTTTGCCAACCAATTGATCTAGACGGAAATCATGAAAAACAACCACTTCACCGCTTTTCAATAAATGAACGTCGCATTCAACTTCATCAACACCTAACGCTATGGCGTTACTAAATGCCGAAAAGGTATTTTCAGGATAAAGATGCGCTCCACCACGGTGTGCAACAATTTTTTTCTCAGACATGCAAAATTTCACACTTCTTAATCTTAAATGACATTGGTCAATTTTAAATGATATTGGCTCTAAATGATATTAACGTATAGATTTCCAGATAAAGGGCTTATATTCTATAAACGTGCACAATTATTTTTTTAAGATTTTTTCTACATTTTTCGCAATATAAAATCCTCAATCATATTTTATTCTTAAAAAGCTTATCCTTCATTTCAATTATTCCCATTCAATGGTACCAGGAGGCTTTGAAGTTACATCATAAACAACACGATTAATCCCTCTAACTTCGTTAATAATGCGTGATGCTGTTTTACTTAAAAATGCCATATCATAGGGATAAAAATCAGCAGTCATTCCATCGACAGATGTGACGGCACGAAGCGCACAAACAAATTCATACGTGCGACCATCCCCCATCACTCCAACTGTTTGAACAGGAAGAAGGACAGCAAAGGCTTGCCAAATTTCATCATAAAGACCGGCTTTACGAATTTCCTCAAGATAGATAGCATCTGCCTCACGTAAAATTTCTAATTTTTCACGGGTCACAACCCCTGGACAGCGAATTGCAAGACCGGGTCCTGGAAAAGGATGACGACCAATAAACTGTTCTGGCAATCCTAATTCTCGCCCTAGCAAACGGACCTCATCCTTAAAGAGCTCACGCAACGGTTCTACAAGTTTCATACTCATCTGTTCTGGTAACCCACCTACATTATGGTGGCTTTTAATGGTGACCGATTCACCAATAGCAGAGACACTCTCAATAACATCTGGATAGAGTGTTCCTTGTGCTAAAAACTCTGCACCTCCTATTTTTTTCGTCTCTTCTTCAAAAACTTCAATAAAAAGGCGACCTATCGTTTTGCGCTTTTTTTCTGGATCTGTCACACCTTCTAAAGCATGAAGAAATATATCGGCAGCATCAACGTGAATAAGCTCTATGTTATAGTGATCGCGGAATAATGTAACAACTTCATGCGCCTCATTCTTACGCATTAATCCATGATCGACAAAAATGCATGTCAGTTGATCTCCTATAGCTTCATGAAGAAGCACCGCGACAACAGAAGAATCCACTCCCCCTGAAAGACCACAAATCACACGACTTGTTCCAACCTTTTGTCGTATTGTCGCAATGGCCTGCTCACGATAAGACGCCATTGACCAATTGCCTTTAATCGCAGAAATCTTATGAATAAAATTTTGCAAAAGTTTTGTACCATCCGGTGTATGAACAACTTCAGGATGAAACTGTACCGCATAAAAATGTCTTTTCTCATCAGCAATAGCCGCATAGGGAGCGCCTTTTGAGGTTCCTATGACATGAAAACCTTCTGGTAAAGCTGCCACACGGTCACCGTGACTCATCCACACTTGATAATGAGAAGCTTTTTCCCACACGCCATCAAAAAGGGCACTCTCCTCTTGGATTTCCAAAAAAGCACGACCAAATTCACGCTCATGTCCAGCTTCAACCTTTCCTCCAAGCTGAACACACATGACCTGCTCCCCATAACAAATACCAAGAATCGGAATACCGGCCTCAAAAATTTCCATTGGAGCACGTGGTGAACCTTCATCAATAACAGAATAAGGGCTTCCTGATAAAATAATAGCTTTAGGTTTTACGCGGCGCACAGCTTCTAAAGCCAATTGAAAAGGGATAATTTCACAATATACCCCCATTGCTCGCACCCGTCGTGCAATAAGTTGTGTTACTTGTGAACCAAAATCAATAATAAGGACAGTGTCTAGATGTGATATGCTCATAGAAAACCAATCAACAATTGTAAAAGAGAACGTATGAGAGTTATGATTCAATCTTTCTCTTTTCACAAGCCTGTTTTCTTAGGAAAAAGATTATTCTCGTAAAATTTATGATAAAAAATGCAAAAATATCGATCAATGTTTTTTTTGCAACACAGATAAAAAGAAACCATCTGTTTGTGTTGTTGCGGGCGATAAAGTCAGTCCATAATTTGAAAAGACTGGTTGCACAGGAGAAAAACTAAAATGTGTCTGCCAAAGTGCCTGCATATCTATTGGATAAAAATGAGAATATTGTCCCAGGAAATAGGAAATTTGTTCCTCATTTTCATCTGCAAAAAGAGAACAGGTAATATAGACTAAGCGCCCATTTGGCTTAAGATAAGCTATCGCTTCATTCAAAATAGCCCTCTGTTCTGTTTGGCGTTGTTTTACCTGCTCTAATGTTAAACGCCATTTCGCATCTGGACGACGACGCCATGTTCCTGTCCCGCTACAGGGTGCATCTAACAGAACTCTATCCATCTGACCTCTTAATGACTTCAATTCTTCTTTTTGTACTCGCGTTTGTACATTACGAACACCAGCGCGTCGAAGACGATCAAAAATAGGCGCTAAGCGTGCTTTATCGGAATCATAAGCATAAATTTGCCCACGATTGTTCATATCGGAAGCTAAAGCTAATGTTTTGCCACCAGCACCTGCGCAATAATCCAATACTTGCATACTTTCTTGCGCTTCGACAAGATGAGCAACAATTTGAGATCCTAAATCCTGTATTTCAAAGTACCCTTTTTGAAACGCGGGTTCAACTTGAACATTGGGATGACGGTTAAATTTTTCAATCGGAGCAACTCTTAAAGCTTGCCGAAACCATGAAAACGATTGAATTTTGGTTTTTGCTAACTCTTTCAACACCTTTTCTGGTGTTGCCTTTAGGCTATTGACCCGTAGATCTAAAGAAGGACGCGTTGCTAACGCAGCAGCTTCCACGATCCAGTTATCACCAAATAAAGGACAAAGATGTGCTTGACACCATTGAGGAATATCACCACGAATATAGTCTGGTGCATCCACTAATTGCCGCTTTTGCCACGATTTTCGCTGTTTATCCTCTAATAACTGCGGTGCAAACCGATCTCCTTCTAACGCATTGTCAATTTGCGCCAGCGTCATTTTTCCCGTATCTAATAAGGTAGCAAAAACAATATCCCGAATATCATCACTCTCCATTCGCCATTGTAAAGAATATCGTCGTCTTAAAACATCATAAACGATTGTACCAATAGCTGCACGATCACCTGCTCCAGCAAAACGATGAGAAAGCCCCCAATCCTTTAAAGCTTCACCTACGGGACGATGCCTCATTTCTATCTCTTTGAGAACATCTATTGCTGCTTGCAAACGCCCACCTAATCGCATTCACTTCTCCCATTAAAATAATAAAATTCTAAACCGTAAAAAAATAATATTATCTTCTTATTGCCAATGAAACCTGTTTGAAGCTATCAAAAATTTACATTCACTTTTAAAATGAGCTGAGCATACTTCTTTATAAAATCCAATTGAGTGTATCTAGATTTTTCTTTTCATTTTCTGACCATTTGCTTTTTATCCTTCTAAAATACATAAAATCCTCTTACGCGAAAAGATACGCAGCCATCCATAAAGAACTGCTTTCCGCCATGCATTACGAAAGAAACAAACTCTTTATTATTTGCGTAAAATGAAATTTTTTCGATTTATATACACAATAGGAAAAATCAAATATCTTCTATCTTGAAAATATTATCCCACTGAAAAAAATAGAAAAATCTTCTCACAAAATGAGACGAGCTCATTTTCTTCTCAACAAAAAATTAACTTTTTAGAAAATGCTTGGAACCACTATCTGGCATGACCGTTTTTACTATACTGGCAACTGCCAGACAATTTAAAAGGAGAAAATAATGACTTATAATAATGGAAAAACAACTTCATCTAAAAGCCGCCATAATACAATACCCTCAAACAATGGAAAGAAATCCATCCAAGGTGATCAGACAAACACTCGCCAACGTGCGTCAAAGACGGACCGCAAGACAACAAAAAGTTAATTTTAACTTTATATAATTTACTTCACATAGTCTCAAAAGAAAGAATTGGAGTCTTAGCCTCTAATTCTTTCCTTTTCTGGATTATGATACCAAATCATAAACAAAAAAAGAACTATCTCTTCTTTTGTTCTCGGAATATTTTACATCTATGCGACCTTATGCTAGGCTCTTATTCCTTCAAATGGGTCCTCGATAATTTGGACTCTCCCGTGTGATCGAAACGTCATGCGTATGACTTTCATGGAGTCCTGCATTGGTAATACGAACAAACGTTGCTTTTTTACGAAACTCTATGAGATCTTTTGCCCCAACATAGCCCATCGAAGCACGCAGTCCACCAGCAAGCTGATGGAGAACTGATGCTATAGGTCCTTTATAAGCCACTTGCCCTTCCACACCTTCAGGAACCAGCTTCAATTCATCACGAACATCATCTTGAAAATAGCGATCTGCTGATCCGCGTGCCATAGCGCCAACAGATCCCATACCGCGATAGGCTTTAAAAGATCGACCTTGATAGAGATAAACTTCACCAGGACTTTCTTCTGTACCTGCTAAAAGAGAACCGATCATCGCTGCACAAGCCCCACCTGCTAAAGCTTTAGCAAAATCACCTGATGCTTTAATCCCACCATCTGCAATAATGGGAATACCTGCTTTTTCAGCAACTTCTGCTGCATTCATAATAGCAGCAAGTTGAGGAACACCAACACCAGCCACAATACGCGTTGTACAAATAGAGCCAGGACCAATCCCAACTTTTACCGCATCTGCTCCACTGTCAATCAATGCTTGCGTTGCTTGAGCGGTCGCGACATTCCCAGCAATAACAGCTGGTGAAGAAGCCATTTTTTTAATCCGTTCAACAGTTTCTAGCACACGCTGAGAATGTCCATGCGCTGTATCAATGACCAACACATCAACACCTGCGTCAATGAGGCGTTCAGCACGTTCAATCCCATCTTTCCCAACACTACTCGCCGCTGCGACACGCAAGCGTCCTTGAGAATCTTTAGCCGCATTTGGATTTAATTTTGCTTTTTCAATATCCTTAACTGTTATCAGACCGACACAACGATTTTGTTCATCCACAACCAATAATTTTTCAATACGGTGATGATGTAAAAGATATTTTGCTTCACTCAGTTGAACATTTTCACGCACTGTGATCAAATTCTCATGGGTCATTAATTCATAAATTTTTTGTTTTGGATCCGATGCAAAACGAACATCTCTATTGGTCAAAATGCCAACAAGCCGTCCAGCAGTCTCACCTTTAACACTATTTTCAACAACCGGAATACCTGAAATACCATGAAAACGCATTAAAGCTTTCGCTTCTTCAAGTGTTGCATCAGGTCCAATTGTAACTGGATTAACAACCATACCAGATTCAAACTTTTTTACCTGGCGAACTTCTTCTGCCTGCTCTGCAGGAGACATATTACGATGAATAACCCCAAGACCACCAGCTTGAGCCATAGCAATTGCCAAACGCGATTCTGTTACCGTATCCATTGCAGCGGAAAGCAATGGCAAATTGAGCTGAATATCGGCTGCAATGCGCGTCCTAAGATCCACTTGACTAGGCATAACAAGAGAATGACCGGGCTGTAAAAGTACATCATCAAAAGTCAGTGCCAATGCCCCTGTTCCCGTTTCAACAATTTTTGCCATAGCAAAATTCCTTTTATAATAAAATATTATAACAAAACACCGCAAGAAGCTTTAAAATACAACTGCGGTCCTCATAGGGTAGATTGGCAGAAAATTATGCCATGCTACAAACAAAATGAAAAGAAAAATAAATATTTTTTTAAAGTGTGGTTTATAAAAATTTACAATTGCGATTCAATCGGTAACCAACTTATTATTTTTGTAAATGCGCGACGCCAAAAATTGCTTTCTGGCTCATAGTCAATGCTATATTTTTTTTCATTTTCAATAAAATCCCAATAAATACGATTATTCTTACCAAGACGAAGATGATAACTCATTTCGCCCGTCGTTTCTTCGCAAAACAACAAATCTAGCCTTGCTGTAATGGGAGCACATTCAAAAAGAATGCCCATTTCTGTATTGAGTGCTGCTGATCTAGGATCAAAGTTTAAAGATCCAATAAAAGCTGTTTTACGATCAACTAAAAAAGCTTTGGCATGTAAACTTGCCTTACTCGATCGAAACAATCGTAATCCATGGGTATTGCCTTCTGCTTTTAATTCATAAAGCTTAACACCACTTTTCAACAGCGCCTTACGATACGGGACATAACCACCATGCACTAATGCTACATCGGTCGCGGCCAAAGAATTTGTGAGAATTTTGACATCAACACCTTTTGAAACTAAATCGCTAAGATTCTGCGTACCAACCTTCCCAGGAACAAAATAAGGCGATGTAATCTGAACCGTTTTTTGGGCATTTCCAATAACCTTTGAGAGTGCCTTCATAAGCCAATTGCTCGCTTTTTTACGCAATGCTTTTTCTGGAGGGTCAGAAAGAACAACAACTTTATCGGCTAAAAATAACCGCTTTCCTGTCTGGATAAAACAATCAAAGTTAATGTGCTCTTTGACATAATCTAAATAAATTTTTGCAACTTTGGAATCCCGAAATTTTCGTAATTTATCCTTCCAGGAGCTAAGATCGCTTGCGCTTTTAGGAAGAACCAAAGTATGAATTGGCAAAACAACAGCACTATTCCAAAAATCATCAAAGATACTTTCCACCTTTTTAACGGAAGGACCGATTAACATCAAATCTAAATCTCGAAAATGAGATTCTTCAGCAGCATCAAAATAAGAATCTGCAAGATTACGTCCTCCTACAAAAGCGACCCTTCCATCAACAATAAAAGCTTTATTATGCATTCTCCGTGTTACAGTAATTACCCGTAATATAATCTCTAAACCACGGCGTAAACCACCTTTACGCGATCGCCCTGGATTAAACATTCTCACCTCAATATGAGGATGTTTATCAAGCGCAATATAAGCTGGATCACGTGCCTGAGCGTTAATATCATCCAAAAGAAGCCGTACCCGAACACCCCGATCAGCTGCCTCAACTATTTCGCTTAATAATAGGCGTCCTGTTAAATCATCATCCCAAATATAATACATCAGATCAAGGCTACGCCCAGCCTCTGCCGCGCCTATTGCACGAACACAAAACGCATCCAAATTGCTGATGATAAGGGAAAGCGCATCTTTATCAACTCCCAATCCATTTTCTTTCTCAGCTAATTGACTAACGATACGATCAAGCTTGGTTTCGTCTTTCTGAATAGGCAACGCATAAGAAGATTGTCCCCTAGCACTTTTTATAAAACGCCCATAGGTATAAATTGCCAACATAGACGCAATAAAAAAAAAGAAAATAAAACCAATAAAAATCTGTAAAAAATTCAAAGAAGATAAACTTTCTATCTTTAAGATATCGCGTCACCAGTGATACGAACCTCAATACTAATACTTCATCTTAACCGTTCAGTAGATAAAATGCCACTTCTTGCTTAAAAGAGTATAAACTTAATATCCATGATGACAAAATCTTAACTGAAATATTTAAAAGCTTTAAAAAATATCTCTCGGCTTTAATAAATATCAATTTAATTAAAATTGTATAAAATGAAACAAACGATAAAATAGTCAAATAAAGCTTATACTTGATTTATAAATCTACACAATCATCCTCAATAGATAAAATTTATAATAAATGGTTATTTTCTTTTAAGTACATCCTACTGACTTTATAAAAAGCCCTTCTACTTTTTTGCAACTCATGTTGGTCATAAAAAAGATTTGTTATGAATTTTACTTTCGTTCTTGATTTCTTATCGTTCTCAATTCTTCCATTTTTCGATAAAGTGTAGAGCGACCAATATGAAGGCGGCGCGCAATCTCACTCATATGCCCTTTATAATGTTTAACTGCTTTCTCGATAATATCATGTTCCATCTCTGCAAAAGTACGTACATGCCCATCATTATTCAAAAATTGTATTGAATCTTGTTCATTATCTTCTTGCATATTACCCTCAATGATATTGGGAACACTCATTAATGAATTTCCCATCAATTGGGGAAAATCTCGAACTGTTAATAACGGTCCCTCACTGAGTAAAATCGCACGAAATAAAAAATTTTCAAGTTCATTTCTATTACCAGGCCAATCATACTGCATAAGCAAAGAAAGCGCTGATCCTGCTAAACCATGGACATGTGATCGCCCTGTTTCTGTTATGATGCGATCGATCAAACGTTGTGTGATCTCTGGAAAGTCATCCCTTAATTCTCGTAAAGCAGGAACGCTAATAGAAAGATGAGAAAATTGTTCAAACAAACTATGCAAAAAAAAGTTCTCTTTAACTAAGTCCTTTAAACGCGATGTTGAAATAGCAATGATCCGAAAAGGAAAAAGTTCTCCTTTTGTATCCCTTTCCCTTTCTTTAAGATACTGAGCAAACCGCCTTTGCTGTATGGGCTCAAGTCGATCAATATCACAAAGGCAAAGTGTCCCGTTTTCAAGTGAAGAAACCAATGGGAGAAATTCTTTAAACCAATGCTGATTTTCTTCTTCTGGATCAACAATTGCTGAACATTGAAAGCGAATAAAAACGCCCTCCGCGAATAAACCTTCATGATGAATAATCCGTGCTAAGGTCTCACGACCTGTTCCAACTTCACCTTCTATTAAAAGATTTTGTGAAGATGTTGCTGCTGTTTTCGATTGCTCTAAAACAATCTGCATCGCTCTACTTTTTATGCAAAGATCCGAAAACCGTAAATGATTCTCTTTCTTTCTTCGAATATCTTGAACCTCATGCTTCAAAGCAGAAATAAGAGCAAGAATATCCAACGTAACTCTTACGCGTAATAATGTTACTGGATGGATCCAATAATCAATGGCTCCAGCTGTTAAAGCTTTCTGGAGTAAATCTTGATTCTCTTGTTGTGCTATCACAACAAGAGGAACAGAAACACCAGCAACTCTAATCATTTTAATCAAATCGCTTACACTCAAATCACTCATAACGATATCAAGGAGTGCAAGCACAATGTTTTTACGTCTTTGTAAAAGATCAATCGTACGGAGGCCATTTTCTGCTTCAATGACACGGTAACCAAAACCTCGGAGCATAGCAGAAAGCTCTATACGTCTTCCATAATCTTCACTCGCAACAAGAATGGGACCAACCATAATGTTAATAATCTCCTTTGAGATTACTCATGAGACTATTCAGCGGCTTAATGTAAAAATTGTTGTAAACCATAAGAAATATTTCACCTCTTGTGTTTCACTTGCACATTTCATCAAGCTGTTAATTAAATACAACATTAAGGCATTTTTTTCTATTTTTTTTGCTTTTTCATTGATTTTTATCAAATTTTTCATATTGACTCATGGCATAATTTAATAATTTTATAGGGAATAGAGAGCAAAATAATCTAAATTAGAGTGAAATAAATGAAACATACCTATTACATTTTATGTCTTACAATCACTGCTTTGCTATTAAGTGCCTGTGGCTTTTCGCAATATTATAACCCCAATATGTCAACTGGAATTGATGGAAAATGGGTTGATGAGAATGGTATTATTTCTTCTTTCCACAATGGTGTTTTTGAAACGCGTGCGGCAGATACAGAAGAAAAACTATCAGAAGGGGTCTATAGTTACCTCAATGCCCAAAATATAGAAATTGAAATACGCTCTATTCTCCGTGGAACAATTTCTAGAGTCAATTGTACAATGTCATATGATGCCACACAACTTCTCTGCACCTCACATACAGGAGCACAGTTTTTCCTTAAGCGGAAATCTTCAACAGAGTAAAAGGTAAGCTTCTCTTAGTTAAGAACAGAGGGAGCACATATATCAAACAGGAGGTGATCCTTTCTCCTCCTGATAGAAAATCCTCTCTAAAATACGCAGAGAGACTGATATAATCTCTGTATCCGTGGGATTTTCTAAACATGATAAAATGCGTAAAATAATTATTTTTTCCCACAAAAGATCAGCGAAAAGTCCCTTCACAATAAAAACTTGTGACTTTGTATTGTTCCGTCTATTTTCACCTAAAATAACATTTACCTGAATAGAGAGCTTTAATCTAAGCAGCACCGATGCGCAAAAGATCATGAAAATGAACAATTCCTATCGGTTTTTTATCTTCAACCACGAAGAATGCACCAATATGATGATCATTAATAAAAGCCATTGCTGCACCAACAAGTGTATTTGGCTTTACAACTTTAGGATCCTTGGTCATCACCTCATCAACATTAAATTTTGATAAATTAAAATGAATGTTCCGTGCCAGATCACCATCGGTCACAATTCCAATAAGTTCACCTTTGGGGTTAATAACACCAACACAACCAAAATGTTTTTCTACCAAAACATTCATCGCTTCAGTCATCGCTGTTCCCTGCATAACCAAAGGAATATAATCCCCCTCATGCATTATATCACACACGTATTTAAGGCTTGCACCAAGAGAACCACCAGGATGGTATATTTTGAAATCCGTGGCGGTAAAACCACGCATTTCTAAAAGAGAAACTGCTAATGCATCTCCCATTGCCAATTGCATAATTGTTGAAGTTGTAGGTGCTAAACCATGGGGACACGCCTCTTCTATCTTGGGTAATAAGAGAACAATATCCGCTTGTCGACCTAATACAGAGTGCTCACTTGATGTCATTGCAATAAGGGGGATACGAAAACGTGCCGCATAACTCATAATGCCACTTAATTCTTGCGTTTCACCAGACCATGATAAAGCAAGAATAACATCATCAGATCCAATCATACCAAGATCACCGTGATTGGCTTCTGCAGCGTGAACAAAAAAAGCAGGCGTTCCAGTTGAAGCTAAGGTTGCTGCAATTTTTGTCCCGATATGACCACTTTTCCCAAGGCCCGTAATGACCATATGTCCGGGGGCATTTCTAATGGTTTGAACAGCCGCTTCAAAAGAAGATGAAAGACTTCCAAGAAAAGCTGCTTCAAGCGCTTCAAGCCCTTGCTTTTCACTGGCAAGTGTTTTAAGCGCCGATGCAACAGCCCCCTGCAAAGCCCTATGAGGAAATGGTATTGTCATAATCAAATTCAATCAATAAAATTACATGGGAGATCTACATCATTGTTCAACTTTAATGGTTTCTAGTAAATTTTTCAATGAGGCAGAAACATGGCTGTGCATATCAGCACGTGCCAAAGAAAAAGCAACGTTAGCTTCAATAAAACCAGCTTTAGAACCGCAATCAAAAGTGCGCCCTTCTAATTGTAAACCCCAAAAATCCTGTTCGTCCGAAAGCCTTATCATCGCATCTGTTAGCTGAACTTCATTTCCTGCTCCTCGTTCTTGAGTGGAAAGAATATTAAAAATTTCTGGCTGCAAAATATACCGTCCATTGATGTACAAATTTGATGGTGCCGTTCCAAGCGCTGGTTTTTCTACCATTTTTGTGATTTCAAAACCATTGGCAATCTGTTTGCCTTTCCCCACAATACCATATTTATGGGTTTCTCTAAGATCGCATTCCTGAACTGCTATAATATTTCCGCCCCCCGTTCTTTCATAAAGACTCATCATTTCAGAAAGACACCCCTTTTTTGCTTGTATCAACATATCAGGTAACAACAAAGCAAAAGGTTCACCTGCAACTAATTCACGCGCGCACCAAACCGCATGCCCTAACCCCAAAGGGTGCTGTTGTCGTGTGAAAGAAGTTGTCCCTGGCAACGGCTGTAAACGGTATAAATGCGCCAAATCTTCTTTTTTCCCACATTCAGCAAGTGTTGTATATAATTCAACTTGCGCATCAAAATAGTCCTCAATGACTGCTTTGTTGCGTCCAGTCACAAAAATAAAATGCTCAATGCCAGCCTCCCGCGCCTCATCTACAACATATTGAATAACAGGCTTATCAACAACTGTTAGCATTTCTTTAGGTATCGTTTTTGTCGCAGGAAGAAAACGCGTACCAAGACCTGCTACGGGAAATACTGCTTTCCGGATTTTACGCAAACCCACCCTCCTCAATGAATTCATATAACCTTTTTGTTTATCACATGTTTTTATGAAATAATAAAAAAGATATCTTATTATTTTAATTATCCTTATAATGGGCAATCACAAATGTAAAAGAGAATATGAGAATTTATTGAAAGGATTAAACAAATTATTTGTTGCAGTTTTTTCCTCTTCTTGATCATATTATCGATTAAACTAAATACAAAATAAAGTTATTGCACATCTAATAAATTGAACATTAATGGGGATTTCAAAATGCAAAAAACAGAATTGAAGACTTTCTCTTTTTTAGAGAAGTCAATAAATCGCAGAATGCTTATCACTGGCTTTCTCGTTCTTTTATCTGCTTTTTTAATGTTTTTTGTATCCTTTGCATATGCTGATAGCGGATTTAAACACTGGATTAAAGAATTTAAAAAGACAGCTATTGCTCACAATATTACCCCCTCTACGTTTCATATGGCTTTTAAAGGTGTTAATGCCATTGATCCAGAAGTTTTAAAAAGTGCCACATATCAACCGGAATTTGTTGCTCCCTCATGGAATTATTTTGATAATCGTGTCCATGATATTGCAATTGTGGAAGGACGGCGCCAAGCAAAAAAATGGAATCAATGGCTTCTTCAGATTGAAGAATGTTTTGGTGTTGACCGCAATATTCTGCTTGCTATTTGGTCAATGGAAAGCAATTATGGGAAAATTTTATCCAATAAAAGTGTCATGCGTGACACCATTCGCTCGCTTGCAACCCTAGCCTATGCTGATAAAAAACGTACAAAATATGCCCATACACAACTGATTGCGGCTATGAAAATTCTACAAAGTGGTGAGATTAAACGCTCTCAACTCACTGGATCTTGGGCCGGAGCTTTGGGACATACCCAATTTATTCCAAGTAGTTATCTCACCTACGCCGTTGATATGGACAAAGACGGACGGCGTGATATCTGGAACTCTGTTCCAGATGCTCTGGCTACTGCTGCTAATCTTCTCCACAAAAATGGCTGGCAATCACACCTTATTTGGGGAGTAGAGGTGAGAGTTCCCCAAGGAAAAAATCTTCCCAGTGGGTGGTATTCCTTTGAACAATGGAAAAAATTAGGTGTAAAATACGCCAATGGGCATTCTCTTCCCCCATTAACTGAACAAGCAATATTAAAATATCCAGATGGAGCCAAAGGACCTATATTCTTAGTCACAAAAAATTTCTTTGTTCTAAAACGTTATAATAATGCAGATCGTTATGCTTTTGCTGTTGCGCTTCTTGCTGATCGTATTGCTGGACATCCTGGATTAGTGCATGATTGGCAAAGACCTTTTCAGCCTCTTACCTTCCAAGAATGCAAAGAATTGCAATCTCGCTTAAGTGCACTGGGCTATTATAAAGGAAATATTGATGGGAAAATCGGAACAGCCTCCCGCAAAGCAATTAAAGCTTTTCAGTTGCGTCACGGTTTAAAAGCAAATGGATATCCATCGTCTCAAGTGCTTTTTCTTCTTCGTAAACAATAATGGAGCGTTAAGATTTTGTCTCTTTTTCGTCTGATATATTTGATGTTCTTGCTGTTTTCACTTTCTATTGTGGGGATCATACAACCCTCCTCAAGTCACGCAACCAACTTCTTCAAATGGTTGTCACAACAAAACAAACAGACACAACAATCACCGCAAATTATAGAACAAAAAATTAACAAGCCGCAAAGAAAAATCATAACACAAAAAAACATACAAAAGCCAAAAAACGAGAATGCAAAGCGCATTCTGGTCATAGGGGATTTTGCAGCTTCTGCTGTTGCAGATGTCCTTAAGAAGTTTTTTTCGGATAAGAGCGATATCGTTATCATAAACCATACAATGCCCGCTTCCGGTCTCGTGCGAACAGATTATTATTCTTGGCAAAGCAATATTTCTAAACTTATTGATCAAAATACCCCTGATGTTATTATCATGATGATCGGTGCAAATGACAATCAACCCATCAAAGACTCTTATAGCATCATTAACACAGATCAATCAGAATGGATGCGCATCTACAAACAAAGAATTATCGAAATTACTGAAAGTCTTCACGCCTCTGGAAAATCATGGATATGGATAGGTCAGCCTGCTTTTGGAAATGACCTTTTGACACAAAAAATGAAATTTTTTAATGCGCTCTACAAACAAGAAACAGAAAAAGCAGGAGGATATTTTCTTGATATCTGGGGTGGTTTTATTGATGAAGAAGGAAGCTTTTCTTTTTCAGGCTATGATATTCATGGAAAAATAGCCAAATTACGCACCAATAATGGCATTCATTTCACCTCTGAGGGAAAGAAAAAACTTGCCTCTTATTTAGAAAAACCATTAGAAAGTATTTTAAATTTTCATGCCTTTTCTCATGACGATCCATACTCAACCGATCAAACACTTCAAAAACTTATACAAGAATCAGAAAAACAAGAGACAAGTAAAATGATGCGTCAACCTCCGATGAGCCTCGATGATATGGCACAACAAAATACCCACCTTTTAGGCAGAAGAAAATCAAGTTTTATAAAAAAATCATGGTTTCCGCCAAATGGGCATCAAAAAGATCGCGCTGATAATTTTTCTTTCCCATAATGTCTGTTTAAGATACAAAATCTCATTTCCCCCATAAAACGAAAAGCGAATAAGATAAAAAATACTGTTTACAAAAACATAAATAAAGAGAAGATTTTCATAAATCGCAACTGCATCTTGCGGATAAGATAAAAACGGCATGGTGTTAACCATACCGTTATAGCTTATAATCCACGTTTGTTCATCATTGCCTCTGGTAAAGGCATCCGTCCCCGAAAAGCTTTATAAAGTTCCTCTGGATCGCGACTTCCCCCAGCAGAATAAATAAAACGCTTTAAAAGATCAGCAAGCTCTGAATTAAAGACATCACCAGTTTCTTCAAATGCTTGAAAAGCATCAGCATCAAGTACCTCCGACCACATATAAGAATAGTATCCAGCAGCATAACCATCCCCTGCAAACACATGCATAAAATGTGAGGGACGATGACGCATAATAATTGTATCAGGCATTTGCAACTTTTCTAATTTTTTATGTTCAAAAATTGTTGGATCCGTGACTGTTTCTCCTTTGTGAAAAGCCATATCCACGAGAGCGGATGAGATAAATTCAACCGCAGAAAATCCCGCATTAAATGTCTGTGCCGCTAAAACTTTATCGATTAACTCTTGAGAGATTGGATGCCCTGTTTTTGTATGTATAGCATAAGATTTTAAAACCTCTGGTACGGTTAACCAATGTTCATAAAGTTGAGAGGGAAGTTCAACAAAATCACGTGAAACAGATGTTCCCGCTACAGAGGGCCATGTGACATCAGAAAGCAAACCATGCAATGCATGCCCAAATTCATGGAAAAGTGTCCGTGCATCATCAAGTGATAAAAGTGCCATCTCACCTTTAGAAGGTTTAGCAAAATTACAAATATTGTAGATAACCGGTTTTTGACCGCCATCCAATTTATGTTGTGATTGCAATTGGCTCATCCAGGCACCAGAACGTTTTGAAGAGCGTGCAAAATAATCACCAATGAAATGCCCCAGTAAACTTCCATCAGATTTCTTTACTTCCCACAAACGAGCATCAGGATGCCAAAGTACAACAGCATTTTTTTCTTCAAAAGTAATGCCAAAGAGTTTTTCTGCTACTCCAAAAGCCGCTTTAATCATACGATCAAGTTGAAAATAATATTTAATTTCAGCGCTATCGAAAGAAAATTTTTCAGTGCGAAGCTTTTCAGCATAATAACGCCAATCCCAAGCAGCTAAAGATTCATTGCTTCCCTGACTGTTGGCAAAATTTTGTAATTCAATTTGCTCAGCAGAAGCCTTCGCTCTTGCGCGCTCCCATACAGGCATCAGCAAATCCATAACGGAAGCAACACTTTTAGCCATGGTATTATCGAGTTTCAAATCTGCGAAAGATTTATATCCCAATAATTTAGCCTGCTCATCTCGAAGCGCAACAATCTCTAAAATAAGGGAGCGATTATCATTCTTGTTATTATTTTCACCACGTTTAGCCCAAGCTTGGAATGCAACCTCACGCAAATCACGACGATTTGAGAATTTTAAAAAAGGTTCAACAATCGAGCGTGCTAATGTTAACGCATAGGCTTCTTTATTGCCTCTTTCACATGCAATTTCCTTCATTGAAGCAATAAGATCTTCCGGCAAACCAGATAAATCTGTTTGTGTTAAAAATAGAATCCATTCAGCTTCATCATTTAAGACGTTCTGTCCAAAAGTAGCATTTAAAAAAGCAAGTCTTTCATTAATTTCCACCAGCCGTTTCTGAGCTTTATTGTCTAGTTTTGCACCATGACAAACGAACTTTTTCCACCATAATTCAAGAACACGTGTTGTTTCACTCTCAAATATGCCCTGCTGCGACTGTTTATAAAGTGCATCTATTTTTGCAAATATCCGCGCATCCATCATCATTTTTGAAGAATAACGGGAAAGTTTTACAACAAACTCTTGTTCGAGCTGTTGAATCAACGCATTCGTATGAGCACTGGCGCGCAAGAAAAATATTGAACAGACACGATCAAGCGCTTTGCCACAAAGCTCAAAAGGTTGCAAAAAATTCTCAAGCGTTGGTGGTTCTTGCACCATCGCAATCGCCTCTAATTCTTCTTCGGCTTCTTGAAGTCCCTGTTCAAAAGCGGGTTTGAAATCTTCATCTCTTATAGAAGAAAAATCAGGAAGACCTGAAAATCCTTTCCAATCCAGCACTGCTGATTTTGTCATAATATTTTATGTCTCCATTATAAATTTTAGCTGCAACAATTATCTTTACGACACAAATTGATCAATACTCAGACTATTTCATGCCTTTCAAAATTACCTGTCAAAGCTCTATTGAATAAGGAATATCTTAGCTTCATGAAATCAATAAAAATAAGAATTTCTACAATTATCAAACAAAATCTTTGATTTATAATGATAATTTATTGTTTTTTATATTGAATGAGAAAATCGAATATCATAGGATCCTTTCATTTTAAACCATCTTATATTGAAGCAATAAAGATCATTCGCTCGCACATCATAATGAAATTGCCTATTGATAAAAAAATTTGAAGAAAGGCTTCATCTCTACTGTTTACAAAACATTTCTGTAGATTCTTTTAAAAATTGCAAAGCTGTACTAAAGAAATGATGCTAAAAATGAGAACTGATTTTTACATTTACGCCTTCATATTATCATGAAATTAGACTGTATTTTTGCTTTCAGTGATTTAAAAATTGTTTATAATTTACAATTTATCCTTGACTTTACTTAAAATATTAACAATTGGAGGTATCGTTGGGGAGGTTTTTTGCGAATCTTTCATAAACTTTTATTATTTTTTATCTCATCATCTTATCTAGATTTATAACTCTCCAATTTTTCAGGAGGTATTTTATCATGACTGAAATCAAAACAGCCTTCGACTTCAAAAATTTTTCTCCTGAAGCTCTCGCTGAAAAATTAAAAAGTCTGCATTTTGCTGACTCTATTGATATTATCAATGACCTTGATATCATGGAACGTGTCACTATTCTCAGTCTTCTGCCTCTTGAGTATGTTATCGAACTTTTTGATAAACCAGAGCTTGAACAACCTGTTGCTATTTTAGAACTTCTCCCCATAAATCGTGCAGTTGAAATTCTTGATGGTATGTCTGCAGATGCTGCTGCAGACGTCTTTCAAGAAATGGATAAAGAAACCCGCACGCGGCTTTATGCCTTGCTTAAACCCTTAACGCGCGCTGAACTTAAAAAACTCACCAGTTATCCTGATCATACAGCAGGGGCACTGATGACAACAGAGTTTATAGCGGTTCCTTCAAACTGGACCATACAAAAAACTTTGGATCACATTCGTGAAGTCGAGCGAACACGTGAAACAGTTTATACCAGCTATGTGATTGACCCCAAAAAAGGGACTCTTCTTAAAGCCGTTTCACTGCGTAACCTTATTCTTGCCTCACCTGATGAACAAATTCTTAATGTCCCTACCCATGACTCGCCCGTTACAATATCGCCTTTCACACATCATGAAGATATTGCACGCCTTTTCCAGCGCCATGACCTTCTCTCTGTGCCCGTCGTTGATGAAAATAATCATGTTATTGGCATTGTAACCGTTGACGATGTGCTTGATACTATGGTCGATGAGATGAATGAAGATGCCTATAAATTTGGGGGTATGGAAGCGCTTCATAAGCCCTATATGCAAATCAAGTTTCTTGAAATGATGAAAAAACGCGGCGGCTGGCTCGCTTTACTCTTTATCGGTGAAATGCTGACCGCAAGCGCTATGCAACATTTCGAAACAGAACTTGAAAAAGCAATTATTCTTACACTGTTTATTCCCCTCATTATGAGTTCAGGAGGAAATTCCGGTTCACAAGCGACATCCCTTATTATCCGCGCGTTGGCTTTACGTGAACTCACACTGAAAGACTGGTGGAAAGTTATCATTCGTGAAATTCCAACAGGCCTATCCCTTGGTCTCTTACTTGGAATTATTGGTGTTACGCGCATCGCTCTTTGGCAAAAACTCGGTATCTATGACTATGGACAACATTGGATTGCTGTTTCAACAACAGTAGGTGCAGCTTTAGTCGGCATCGTTACCTTCGGCTCTCTCTCTGGCTCTATGTTGCCCTTTATCCTTAAAGGTTTAAAATTTGATCCAGCAAGCGCTTCTGCTCCTTTTGTGGCAACTCTAGTCGATGTCATGGGCATTATCATCTATTTTTCTGTAGCATCCCTCATTTTGTCAGGAACTCTTCTTTAAACATGTAACGTAAAAACATACCCTTACGGAAAAATCTTGTCATCTCACTAGATTTTTCCATAAGAAAACAAGCCTATTATTTGTTTTCTATCGCACCATTTCATAGGTACCATATTTTTTTATAATGATAATCCATCGTTTTGATATTAAATAATAGCGCCGAATACCATAAAAACCCCCTCATCATAAATCTTCTCATTCTCATATTTTATCAATTAAAGTCATCCTCTTGCCGGTCACAAACGTAATGAGTTTGTAGATGGAAAATTATTCAAGAAAGGAGTAAAAGACTTCTTATGTCTTCTCTCAAAATATAAAAGCTGTCGCGATATTGACAGCTGAGAAAGAATAATTAAGGGGTCATCAATAGGCTTTATACGCTTCACAAGGGCATTTATAATACACCATTGACGTATATTATAGCATTCATTGATCTTATCATGAAATGGATGAGGATACTAGGGTACCTCTCTTTAAAAGAAGATAATAAGTGTAAGCAAGACACCAATCTTAATGGTTTAAACTGTATTTTTTGAGATACTTTTGAAAGCATAACTGTGAATTAAAAATAACGGTAAAGAAAAGAATTTTCCTTTGGTGTCTTCATACTTCTTTATAAATCGGGCTGTATTTGCATTTCATCAATCAATCAAGATCATAACTCTTTTTCTAAACTATCCTAGAAAAGTTAGTGCTTCTTATAATATTCTTAATTATCATTATCTCCATATTTATCTCAAATATGCAGTTGCATTAAATCTGGATGTTGAAAAAACTCCAGCAATTGAGCCTTTATAGAGCCTTAAAGACTTGAAAGAATCATTTTGCCATAAAAATATGGCCTCCATCTTCCAAAATTATAAAAAAACATGTAAAAGGTCTTTTTAATAGTCAGGCAAAGAACGTAAAGACTTTGCCTCAAATGAAATTTCATTAAACGAAAAGAAGAAAATTTATGCAATTGCGTAACATTGCCATCATTGCCCACGTTGACCATGGGAAAACAACGCTTGTAGATGGACTTCTCAAGCAATCAGGAAACTTCCGTGATAATCAGCGTACAAGCGAACGTATGATGGATTCAAACGATATTGAAAAAGAGCGTGGAATTACAATTCTAGCGAAAGTGACATCTGTCGTTTGGAAAGATACCCGAATTAATATTGTTGATACACCAGGACATGCCGATTTTGGTGGAGAAGTTGAGCGTATTCTAAACATGGTTGATGGAGCCATCGTACTTGTTGATGCTGCTGAAGGACCTATGCCACAAACAAAATTTGTCGTTGGTAAAGCATTAAAAGTAGGATTGCGCCCTATTGTTGCTATTAATAAAATTGACCGACCTGATGCACGCGTTGATGAAGTCATTAATGAGGTTTTTGACCTTTTTGCCGCTCTTGATGCAACCGACGAACAGCTAGATTTTCCTATTCTTTATGGATCTGGGCGCGATGGATGGATGGCTGAAGCCCCAGAAGGTCCAAAAGATCAAGGGTTGGAATCTTTATTTGATCTTGTAACGCGCCATGTTCCTTCTCCTCGTGTCGCAGAAGGACCATTTCGCATGATTGGAACTATTCTTGAAGCAGATCCATTTTTGGGACGAATTATTACAGGTCGTATTCATTCCGGCTCTCTAAAGCCCAATCAAAATGTTAAAGTCCTTGGGCAAGATGGAAAACTTTTAGAAACTGGGCGTATTTCAAAAATTTTAGCATTTCGTGGTCTAGAACGGCAACCTATTGAAGAAGGAAGTGCTGGTGATATTGTTGCGATTGCAGGTCTACAAAAAGGTACCGTTGCGGATACTTTCTGTGATCCAGCTGTTAATGAACCCTTGACTGCCCAACCCATTGATCCTCCTACTGTTACGATGAGTTTCCTTGTCAATGATAGTCCCCTTGCTGGAACGGAAGGAGATAAAGTAACAAGCCGTGTCATCCGTGACCGTTTGTTAAAAGAAGCAGAAGGCAATGTCGCGCTTAAAATTGAAGAATCAGCCGATAAAGATTCTTTCTATGTGTCAGGACGAGGAGAATTACAGCTTGCGGTTCTCATTGAAAATATGCGCCGTGAAGGATTTGAGCTTAGTGTTTCACGTCCACGTGTTGTGATGCAAAAAGATGAAAATGGAATAACTCTTGAGCCAATAGAAGAAGTTGTTATCGATGTTGATGAAGAATATTCCGGTACTGTTGTGCAAAAAATGTCTGAACGTAAAGGTGAAATGGTGGAATTGCGTCCTTCTGGAGGGAATCGTGTCCGCCTTGTTTTTTACGCGCCTACCCGAGGACTCATTGGTTATCAGTCTGAACTTTTAACAGACACCCGTGGTACAGCTATTATGAATCGCCTTTTCCATACTTATGAACCTTATAAAGGAGACATTGCTGGTCGTGTTAATGGTGTTATGATTTCAAACGACAACGGTGAATCTGTTGCTTATGCTCTTTTTAATCTTGAAGATCGCGGACCTATGATCATTGATGCAGGTGTGAAAGTCTATCAAGGGATGATTATTGGCATCCACTCACGCGATAACGACTTAGAAGTCAATGTGTTAAAAGGAAAAAAACTCACCAATATGCGTGCTTCTGGAAAAGATGAAGCCGTAAAGTTAACGCCTCCCATTAAAATGACATTAGAACGTGCCCTATCGTGGATACAAGATGATGAACTTGTGGAGGTTACCCCTAAAAATATTCGGCTCCGCAAACTTTATCTTGATCCCAATGAACGTAAACGTTTTGAAAAAACACGTGCATCAATTTCAAGCTAATTGCATAACCTCTTTGGTCAAATATTTGATTGTAAGCCTCACTTTATCCCAGAAAGGATGTCTCTATGAATATTAAAGAAATACCCGTAGGCAAAAACCCGCCAGAAGATATTAATGTTATTGTGGAAGTCTCTCTTGGTGGTCAGCCAATAAAATATGAGATGGATAAAAAGTCGGGCGCATTATTCGTTGACCGTTTTCTTCATACCTCAATGGTTTATCCTGGAAATTATGGTTTTGTCCCTCATACGCTTTCAGATGATGGTGATCCTATTGATGTGCTTATCTGTAATACCCGTCCACTTATGCCTGGTTGTGTGATCAATGTTCGCCCCATCGGGGCTCTGATGATGGAAGATGATGGTGGTAAAGATGAAAAAATTATTGCCATTCCAACGCCAAAATTAACAAAACGCTATATCAATATTCATGACTATACAGACCTGGCTGAGATTACACTCAAACAAATTGAACATTTCTTCAAGCATTATAAAGATTTGGAGCCTGGGAAATGGGCTAAAATTGAAGGGTGGCGTGATAAGAACTTCGCGCATGAACTCATTAAGCAAGCCGTTGAACGCAATAAAGAAATATAACAATTTTAATATAATAAAGCCTATTTTTGATAGGCTTTATTATTTATTTTTCTACGAGATACAATCTCCAAAGGATTGCCATATCTGCTTTAGCTCCTCTAAATGTGTTGAAAAATGAAGCCGTTTGTAGCGAGATGTTGCACCGCTTGTCAGAGAAATAGAAGAAGGTGGAATTTTCCACTGCTTCGCAAGAAATTTAATGAGAGCTTTATTTGCTTTTCCATCTTCAGGAACAGCACGAAGGCGTATAGTCAGATATTGTTTTTCACCATCCTTACTTTCAATCCCTATTATTTTGTCAACGGATGATTTGGGAATGAGATATACAAACAAAATCAAGTTATTTTTATCAACTTGATAAAACATGTATTTACCTTAAATCGTATTTCTATAGATACATGCTTGCGTAAACGCGCCACATGAAATTACGAATAAAATAAATAATAATGAACACCACAATAGGCGAAATATCAATTGTTCCCAAATTTGGTAAAATTTTCCGGATGGGGCTTAAAACGGGATTTGTAAGGCGATATAGAAAGTTTCCTATCAAAATAACAAAGCGATTGCGCGAATTTATGATATTAAAAACATAAAGCCAAGAAAAAATGACACTAGAGATTAAAATATAAATATAAAGATCAAAAATCCAATCCAGTGTTTGAAGCAATGCATAAACCATGCGTTATCCCTTTCAATCAAGGAAACAGAAAAGCGTATAGAAAACCTTTATTAAAATGAATTTGTATATTGAATAATCGTTTTATATTTCAAAATCTCATGAATAAAAAACTAAATAGTCCAAATTCTTCATCTCTCTATTTAATAATAATGAAGCTAGAAAACAAATATCAAAATTAAAAAGAGTGCAATGAAAATAGAAGAAACAGAAAATAATCTGAAAACTTTAAAAGCACGCAATTATAGGATTAATTTTAAATCTTATCGTTTTAATGTTCAGACTATACGTACAAAATAAAAGCGGACTTTTAAGGCCGCCTTTATTTTATTTTTTTAATTATTTCTGCAAAGCAGTCAAACGGTTAAGGGCATTACTAAAACCATTTAGCTGAACAAATAAATCATTCAAAGGTGGTTCACCTGCTGCAGCAATTGTCATCGCTAACTTTAATTGTTTTCCAGCACGTAAAGCTGCTACGTGATTTTTATCAAAAACAACCGGAACCATACAACCTGCTGGTACACAAGTCCGAATACCGGTTTCAATAACAGCTTTTCCTTCATCAACTTGTAAACGAACAGGCTTAGAAACCAAAATGCCAAAAGGAACTGTTAAATTACCCGATACAACACCCTCAGCATTGAGAATAAGAGTCATAGCCACAACAACACGCCCCTGCTCATTCACTTCTTGGCGGTGCATAAAGCAAACTTTTTTTCCTTCTTGTAACCCGCAATTAATGGTCCACAAGCCATAGGTTTCAGTTAAAGAAGAAGCTCCATTTGGCAATGTCGCTGCTGCCTCTTTTTCTGTAGAAGGCTTTGAATTTGTTGCAAATGCAACAGATGAAATACTCAAGAGAGTACAAACTATCAGTAAATTAAATAACTTTTTCATTTTTATATTCCTGTTCTTTACATAAAAGAGAAACATGTCTATCATCTATAAATAATATACATCATATAAAGCATCTTTATAAAAAAAGCTTTCTAATATCCATATAGCTTTTATAATAACCTAAGGCTACCTCGAAATTCGCTGACAACACTCATATAAACATGCTTTTTAAAAGGAACCGCAATCGAAGGAAGAGCTGCTAGATCTATCCATTTCCATTGATCGAATTCCGCTTTATTGCCATCTGGTGGTGGATTAATTGCAATTTCAGAAAGCTCTCCTGTAAACCGAAAAGCAAACCATTTTTGCGTTTGCCCACGATATTTGTTGCTTAATGTGCATGCAATAAGTTCTTGTGGAAAATCATAATGGAACCAATTTTGTGCTTCTTTAATCAACTTTACAGATCGAATACCCGTTTCTTCATAAAGTTCTCGATATGCTGCATCTAATGGCTTTTCATCTTCATCAATTCCTCCTTGAGGAAGCTGCCAACGATGAGATCCGTCAATATCCGCATGAGCTGGCGCCATTAAACGACGCCCAACCCAAACTTTACTCTCATGATTAAAGACAACAATTCCAACACATTTGCGATAAGGAAGATTCTTCAAATTAACATCTGCATCCATTTATATTCCTCAAAAGCGCAAGCTATCGATATCATTTCTCACTTCAATATATCCTTATTGGGATCTGGTGGAAATGCCGCATTTGCCATTTCACCCCGTAACAGTTTATAAGCCTCATTCAATTGAATATCATCCTTAGGGTCTTTCGGAACAAAAGCAGCTGAACCAGATCCTTTATTGCTTTCTCGTTTCCCTTTGATATGCCCTTTTAATGCAGACTCACCAACTTTTACATCATAGCCCTTATATTTTTCAGGAAGTGGTTGCTCTACAATAATATCAGGCGTGATCCCTGTTCCTTGAATAGAAGTGCCAGAGGGCGTGTAATAAAGTGCTGTTGTTAAGCGTAAAGCGCCATTTTCGCCCAAAGGAATAATCGTTTGGACAGACCCTTTACCAAAAGACTGCGTCCCTAAAATTGTTGCACGACGATGATCTTGTAGAGCGCCTGCAACAATTTCAGAAGCACTTGCCGAACCACCATTAATCAGCACAATGAGTGGTTTTCCATTGGTGACATCTCCAGGCTTGGCATCAAATCTCGTCACATCACTCTTTTTGCGTCCACGAGTCGACACAATTTCACCTTTATTGAGAAAAGCACTCGAAACATTAACCGCTTGATCTAAAAGTCCACCCGGATTAAGCCGCAAATCAAGAACGTAACCCTTTAGTTTATCTTCAGGAATTTTAGATTGAATATCTTTAATTGCTGCCAGAAGATTACCCAATGTCTGCTCAGAAAATTGGATAACTCTTAAATATCCAATATCACCCTCAACGCGATATTTCACTGCTTTTACCTTGATAATATCACGAATAATCTTAACTTCAAATGGCTTATCAACGCCAGAACGAATAATTGTCAAGGTAATTGGCGTTCCAGGAGCCCCGCGCATCTTATTAACAGCTTCATTCAATGTTTGACCATTCGTTTGTACATCGTCAATTTTTGAAATCAAATCTCCTGCGAGAATACCTGCTTTTGAAGCGGGGGTATCATCCATCGGCGAAACAACTTTGATTAAGTTTTTTTCCATGGTGACTTCAATACCAAGACCTCCAAATTCTCCTTTCGTAGAATCCCGCATATCTTTAGCTTCTTCAGCATTCAAATAAGATGAATGGGGGTCCAGTGATGTGAGCATACCATTGATAGCATTTTCAATAAGCTTTTTATCATCTGGAACTGTGACGTATTGCTTACGCACGCGTTCAAAAACATCGCCAAATATGGCCAACTTTTTATAGGCATTATCTTCATTATTTGCAGCAACAGACTGCACCATAATCATTGAACAGGCGCCGAGCAATACCCCAGCGACCAAAAGAATAACTTTACGAATCATTTTGGCTCCTTCTCATTTTTTCAGTCTGCCACCAAGGAGTTGGATTTACAGGCTTTCCCTGCTTTCTAAACTCAATGTAAAGCATTGGAGCAGCTTTTCCTATATCCAATGCGACACTATTTGCAATAAATTGCATCCCCATCATACCCAGAGGCTCGCCTGAAAGAACAAACTGCCCCTGTTTTACATTAATTTTCGACATTCCAGTAAGAATGATATGATAACCATTTCCAACATTGAGAATGATTAACTGTCCGTAAGAACGAAATGGCCCAGCAAAAGCAACAAAAGCATCCGCTGGCGCTATCACAATAGCCCCTGACTCTGTTTCTATTGTCTCACCAAAACGCCTAATCTGCGAATTGTTATGAGAATATCGAATCCTTTTTCCTGAAACAGGAAAAAGTAAAGAACCTTTTCGGCTCTCAAAATTGGACTGCTCTAGCAATTGTAAACTTTTCCGTATCTGTATTGATGAATCAGAGCTAAGTTTTGACTGACGGTCAAGCTCTAAAATCAATTCTTCCAAAGACTGCGCTTTTTTAGCAAGAGTAATATTTCTTTGTTGCTGTTCTGTAAGTTCTTTTTCTGATTTTTTTTGTAGTTTGTTTTTTTGGGCTAATAAAAGCTCTAGGCGTTTTCGCTGCTCTGCTTGACTTTGCAGTTTTGTCTTTAACACCGTATATTCCGTAGTAATGGAATTGCTTAAATTGGTCAATTCTTTGAGTTTCTCTGTTAAATCTCGCGTTTTCTCTTGCATCTGAGGAATGACAGTCCCTAATAATACAGAACTGCGTATAGAAGCCAACACATCCTCTGGCTGTATCATAAGAGCTGGAGGTGGATTCAATCCCATACGTTCTAAAATGGCAAGAACTTCTGCAAATTCAGCGCGACGACTTTTTAAACTTTGATAGACTTGTACCCGCTTTTCTATCATTTTCTTAAGCTTTTCTTCCCTTTCAGCAATATCATCTGCCACTTTACGTTCTTCTTTCGCTGCTTTTATAAGTGCATCATTCAAAACACTTTGATCTTTTTTTAAAAGTTCAACTTGACGCGTAAGAAAAGCAACACGCTCACGCGAAAGTGAAATATTGTGGCGAATTTCTCCCAATTCTTTATGTACTTCTGTACTCCTCATTGTATCTTCCGCATGCGATACAGAAAAGCCAAAAAACATACTCAAGAATAGGATGACAAATATCACGCATTCCCCATATAAATATCGCATCTCTTTCTATGAAGAAATTTTTTCATTTGCAAAAACCATGATACCTCATCGTATACACGAGAGATGTTTTAAGTGGTGTCAGCTAAAACTCTATTAATAAATATATAAATAAGTGCTAAAAATTGAACAAAAATATTTAAAAACGGTGATATGGATGATGATTTGCAATGGTTACAGCACGATAAAGTTGTTCTGTAAGAAGAATACGTGCAATTTGATGTGGCCACGTCATAAGACCAAAAGATAAAAGAAAATCAGCACGATTCCTTATTTGTTCACTATGTCCATCAGGTCCTCCTAAAGCAATGACAACATCGCGAACGCCTTCATCACGATAACATCCTAATTTTTCAGCAAAAGCAGCTGAAGAGATCGACTCTCCGCGCTCATCCAACACAATTAATCGACATTTTTCAGATAAAAATTCAATAAGTCTCCTTCCCTCTTCCTCCATACGTTGACATGCTGTTTGAGCGCGACTTTCTGGTATCTCCTGTAATTTTTTTAAATGAAATCCTACAGCCCCAGAACTTTTAGAAAAACGATCCAAATAATGCTGGACCAATTTTTGCTCCGCTCCACTTTTCATACGACCAACCGCAAAAATAGAAATTTGCATTTTAATGATCTCCGAAGAGAACCGATGTTGTATTGTTTAAATCTGGAGCCATCCATATTTTTTCTAAATTATAAAAAAGACGAATTTCCGGACGAAAAAGGTGAATGATAATATCACCCGTATCAATCAATATCCAATCACCTCCAGAAAGCCCTTCTACACGCGCAAAGCCCTGCCCGCTGTCTTTCCAAATGCGTAACAAATGATCAGCAATTGAAGATACATGACGCTGCGAATTTGCCGAAGCTATGACCATATAATCAGCCAAAGATGACTTCCCTTGAATATCAATAGCAACAATATCTTCTGCTTTTGTATCTTCCAGACTCTTGAGAAGAATTTCAAGACTCTCACTCACAGAAAAAACTTTTTTTTCTGTTAAGGGTATAAGATCGTAAGAGTGGTTTTGTACAACGTTTTTCAGATCAATATTCCTTTCTTATTTTTGTAGTATGTAAAAAAAGCTTTCTCTAAAGAGAAGCAGAATCTTATTAATTGTTCAAGAAAAATCATTCTTCTTCAAACGAAGGTTTGTTGAAGATTGAAAAGATAAAGGGCCATGCAAATAAGTCCAAACGGGTGGCTTTATAAAAGGTAATCGTTCACTTTCTCTTTCATCCAAACGAAACTGGCGATAAATGTGTGCCATAGGAGAAGAAAGGGCTGCCTTATTGCCTAAAGGACGATCAATAATTGCAATAGGAAGCATTGAGACAATATCACGCCATCGATACCAATGATGTATCGTTGTAAAACTATCTGCCCCTATAATCCATACAAAATTTACACCACTGTGATGGGTCAGAATATGAAAAATCGTATTGATTGATACTTTGCTTCCTATAGCCTGCTCAAAACCTGTTAAGCGAATTTTCGGATGATCAATAAGCTTAAAACTTAATCGCATTCTCTCCTCTAAAGAGAGCAACTGTGTACAATCCTTTAAAGGATTTCCTGGACTAACCATCCACCATAACTGATCAAGATGTAAACGCTGAATAGCAACTTTTGCGACAAGAAGATGCCCCGCATGCGGCGGATTAAAAGAACCACCAAAAAGACCCACAACATTGGATCTTTCAACATGTGGCATACGATCTTTCCATGGAAAAAATGGTTTTTTCAAGCTCTAACCTGACCATTTCCTCTAACATGATATTGAAATGATGTTAGTTGTTCAACACCTATGGGACCACGTGCATGCATTTTTCCTGTTGCGATACCAATTTCCATTCCAAAACCAAATTCACCTCCATCTGCAAATTGTGTGGACGCATTGTGCAATAAAATAGCTGAATCCAAATGATTAAAAAAATTCTTCACCACTTCCATATCCTCAGCAATAATCGATTCCGTATGTCCTGAGGAATAACGCTTAATATGAGCAATGGCTCCCTCAACTCCCTCAACCGTTTTAACAGAAAGAATAGCATCAAGATATTCATGTGACCAGTCTTCTTCAGAGGCTAGTTTTATATCTGGCAGAAGAAACGCAATATCTTCTGTGGCACGGATTTCACACCCCTTCTCCTGTAAAGCAGTCAAAACAGGAAGAAATTTTTTTAATGCCTCGTTGTCAATGAGAACTGTCTCAACAGCACCACATATCCCTGTCCGACGCAACTTCGCATTTAAAACAATATTGCGTGCCATATCTAAATCGGCCGATTGATCAATATAAATATGACAAAGACCCTCTAAATGGGCAAAAATTGGAACACGTGCATCAGACTGAACACGCGCAACAAGACTTTTTCCACCACGTGGCACGATCACATCAATCGCTCCATCCAATCCTTTGAGCATTTCCCCAACAGCAGAACGGTCTGTCGTTTCAACCATTTGAATTGCACTTTTTGGTAAACCAGAGCGCTCTAAACCTTGTACCAATGCACGGTGAAGAGCATGTGAAGAATGAAAACTATCCGAACCACCGCGCAAAATCGCAGCATTGCCCGATTTTAAACACAAAGAACTTGCATCAATTGTAACATTCGGGCGACTCTCATAAATAATGCCAATCACACCAAGAGGTGTCCGTACACGACTGATATGAAGCCCATTGGGGCGTGTCCACGCACTCATGACCTGCCCAACAGGATCAGATAAACGAACAACTTGGCGAACACTATCTATCATTGCAGCCAAACGCAATTCATCTAATTTGAGCCGATCAACCATAGCGGCTTTCAAATTATTCTTAGTAGCCTTCTCTAAATCCAAACAATTTGCCCGTAAAATTTCATCTGAGTGAGCCTCTAGGCTTAAAGCGATCATTTCTAATGCATTGTTCTTTTGCTCAGAAGAAGCAACAGCCAACGCTGCAGCGGCAAAGCGTGCTTTTTGCCCCATATCCTTCATTTGTTCTTCTAAAGTCATCGTATCATTCACTCTATTAAAACAATAAAACAAAAGTAACTTTTTTAAACAGAATTGGTCAAGCAGCGTAAAATCATATCATTACGATGCACCATAGCAGAGCGTGCCTCATATCCAAGAATAGATTCTATTTCTTCGCTTTTACGTCCTATAATGCGTACAGCTTCATCTTTGCCATAACTTACAAGTCCACGCGCAATCTCAACCCCATTTGTATCAACAATGGCAACCGTATCCCCACGATGAAAATTTCCCTCAACGGCAATAACCCCTGCTGCTAATAATGATTTTCCTGTTTCAAGAGCCTTAATGGCTCCTTGATCAATCGTCAAAATACCAGACGGATCTAAATGACCAGAAATCCACGTTTTCCAAGCACTAACAGATTTCTCCCCAGCCGCAAAAAAACTCTTGCGTTCACCTTTGTCAATCGCTGCAAGGGGATTCATACGTTTGCCTGAAGTAATAATCATCGCCGTTCCAGCAGCATTCGCTATCTTTCCTGCATCAAGCTTGGTCTTCATTCCTCCCCGTGAAAACTCTGAAGCAGCAACATCTGCCATTTTCTCGATATCATGTGTAATGGACGCTACAAAAGGTATAAATTCAGCCGTTGGATCGCAATGGGGAGACTTTGTATAAAGACCATCAATATCAGATAAAAGTATTAAAAGATCTGCCCCCATCATTGTTGCCACACGTGCAGCTAAGCGATCATTATCACCATAACGAATTTCATTTGTCGCAACAGTATCATTCTCATTAATAACGGGCACTGCTCCAAAACGTAAAAGTACATTAATCGTCGCACGTGCATTGAGATAACGTCTTCGCTCTTCCGTATCAAATAAAGTGAGTAAAATCTGGCCTGTTTTGAGCCCATGTTGTGCAAGCGCATCACCATAGGTTTTTGCTAATTCAATTTGTCCCAAAGCAGCACATGCCTGACTTTCTTCCAATTTCAAAGCTCCCTTAGGAAGCTGTAGTAATGTTCTTCCTAAAGCAATAGCGCCTGAAGACACCAATAATATCTCTACACCTTTTTTATGCAATTCAACAACATCATTAATCAAGCTTTTAAGCCATTCAACGCGTAAACCTGTCTGAGGATCAACCAAAAGTGCAGATCCAATTTTGACCACGATACGTTTATAGTGTGTGAGTTTTTGCAATCCAATAGCCATCTCAATCAATCCTGCTATCTCCACCGTTCTCCTCTTTGCGTGACATTTCAATAATATGTGCACCAGCACGCAGCACATTTTCTAAACCTTCGCGGCTAACCGCAGAAAACATCATAACAGGTTGCCCCGTTACTCTTCGCAAAGATTCCTGTTTTGTTTTACGCTCTTCAATCGTGAGCGTATCTATCTGGCTTAAAGCAACAATTTCAGTCTTATCACTTAGATTATTTCCATACGCCTCAAGTTCATGACGCACAATTTGATATGCTTTTGCAACATCTTCTTCTTGAGCAGAAATCAAATGAAGAAGGACACGACAACGTTCCACATGTCCTAAAAAACGGTCTCCAATTCCCACCCCTTCATGGGCTCCTTCAATCAACCCTGGAATATCAGCTAAAACAAATTCACGTCCATCAATTCGTACAACACCAAGATGAGGATGGAGAGTAGTAAAAGGATAATCTGCAACTTTTGGCTTTGCCGCCGTTACAGAAGATAAAAAAGTTGATTTTCCGGCATTAGGTAAACCAACAAGCCCCGCATCAGCAATTAGCTTCAAACGAAGCCATATTGCACGCTCTTCTCCAGCCAAGCCTGGATTTGCACGACGTGGTGCTCGATTTGTCGATGTCGTAAAATGAAGATTGCCAAAACCGCCATTTCCTCCTTTTGCAAGACGATAGCGCTGTCCCACTTCGGTTAAATCACAGATTAAGGTTGTATTATCTTCTTCAAAAATTTGCGTCCCAACCGGAACTTTAAGAATGACATCACCCCCCTTCTCACCCGTCATATTACGCCCCTTGCCATGCCCCCCTGTTTTTGCTTTAAAATGCTGTTGGTAGCGATAATCAATCAGCGTGTTGAGCCCATCAACTACAAGAGCCCAAACATCACCACCCCGTCCTCCATTTCCTCCATCAGGTCCCCCAAATTCTATGAACTTTTCACGGCGAAATGATACTGCTCCAGAACCTCCATTACCAGAACGAATATAAACTTTAGCTTGATCAAGAAATTTCATTGGAAACACTCACTGAGGAATCACTCTCTCTACCTCTATAGGCAATACATTAATTTTACCAGTTTTTCTTCATTGATAACAGAAAAACTATCACTATCGCTGATAACTCTTTGAGAAAAAAATCATCCCATTTAAAGAAGTTAAGTAAAGTTGATTCTTCTTAAAAGAAGCCGCTATTCTTGTATTTTTGTTTTTCCCTTAAATTCAAGCGCTAGAAGGTAAAGCTCCACTGATTCTGATCGGCTTGCAGGTGGTTTAACATGGTAGACTTTTTTAAAATGCTGTTTTAATATTGCGAGAAGAGTGTTTTCTGCCCCTCCTTGAAAAGCCTTTGCTAAAAAATGTCCCCCAGGCTTGAGAACCGAAAGAGCAAAATCAGCTGCAACTTCACATAAATAAATCGTTCTTAAATGATCCGTCTGACGATGACCTGTTGTTGGCGCAGCCATATCAGAAAGAACCACATCCGGTTTTGTCCCTAAAATTTCAATTAATTTCTGCGGTGCCTCTGCATGTAAAAAATCCATTTCCAACAGTGCAACTCTAGGCAATAGATCCACATGCAAATAATCAATACCAACGACACTAGGTTTTTCATCACTTGACCCTACAATACGCTCAGCGACCTGACACCATCCTCCTGGTGCTGCCCCTAGATCAATAACCTTTTGACCTTTTTTCAGAAACTTATAACGTTCATTAATTTCAATGAGTTTATAAGCCGCACGCGAACGATAACCATCTACTCTTGATTGATGAACATAAGGATCATTCAAATGCCTCTCTAACCATCGCCGTGATGAAGCTTTAATGGTTCCAGCTTTCTTTTTTACGCGCTGATATAATGCATGTGACCCTGAACCCCCATAGCCACCCGTTGGGGTTTTTGTTGTTTTTTTCATCGTTATTCATTGTCTCCACATTTAATTGTCTAACGCTTGAAATCTCTGCTCTTTCTACGACGACACCATACACCATCGCGTAACATCAGCTCTATCAAAATTCCTTCTCTTAATCCACGATCAGCAACTCTTAAACGCTGACTTGGCCAAACTTCTCGAATAACATCTAAAATTGCACAACCAGCTAAAACTAGATCTGCTCTCTCTCGCCCAATAAAAGGATTTATGACACGTTTTTCTATATCCCATGACAATAAGCGTTTTGTCATAAGTGTAATGTCTGCATCATCCATCCAAATGCCATCCACTTTTCTCCTATCATAACGCTCTAAATTCAGATACATCCCTGCTAAAGTCGTAACCGTACCAGAGGTTCCCAAAAGATGAAATTTTGATCCTTGCGCTAACGCGCCTAATTTATGACGATCTGAAAAATTATTTAACAACCCTCGCACATAACTTTTCATTTTTTCAAAATCGTCTAAACGAATATTATTCCCTCCAAAACGTTCAGCAAGCGTAACAACACCAACAGGAAGAGAAGTCCAAGCGGTAATTTGTCCCGCTAAACGAAAAGAACGCTTTTGAGAAACATCAAGAAGAACAATTTCTGATGATCCTCCTCCAATATCAAAAAGCACAATTGCCTCAGTATTTGGTTCAACAAGTGTACTACATCCTGTAACAGCAAAACGTGCTTCTGTTTGCCGATCAACAATTTCCAATTCAAGACCTGTCTCATCCAAAACACGCTGAATAAAATGTCTACCATTTTCCGCTGAACGGCAAGCTTCTGTTGCAATCAAACGATATCGCTTAATATGCCTTTGTTTTAGCTTTAAACGACAAATCTTTAAGGCTTCAATCGCACGATCCATAGCTTGTGTATTGAGCAAACCATTATTTATTAAACCTTCTCCCAATCGTACAATACGAGAAAAAGCATCAACAACACGAAAATATCCAGGTTTACTAGGAGATGCGATAAGAAGACGACAATTATTCGTTCCTAAATCAAGCGCCGCATAAAGTGGTGGAGATTTTACTCGAGAGAACCGTCGCAGAAAAGGTGCTTGATGTTTTTTTGTTTTTTGAGCATCTATTATTGTTTGACGATGAAACTCAAAAGCTGTCTCCGATTGAATCAAAACCTGTTTCTGTTCACAGTGTCTTTGTTGTCTCTTTATATCAACAAGGATAGAGCATGCCTCTGTTCGCGACAATGCAAAGCGATTATTTTTATTACTCCCACATTGCTCATACAACCGATTTGCTTTGGTATCGTGTGTTTCTCCTTGCTTTGACTCTTTTGAACCATAATGTAACGGGGTCATCTCTCTTATCCTTTGAGCGTTTCCCCCAATAAATAAACGCGAAAACTCTTCTGCTCATTCCTAAATAAAGCAACAATGCAGCATCAAATGATAAAATACAAGAAACCATTCTCTTTTTTCTTATCATCGAAACTTTCTACGCTCGTATCATTCAGATTTTGTATAATCGTTTGGTTATTACCGTAAAGTCATGCTTCTCTTTATGAACTTAAAAATATAAACTAAACGTTTACATTCACAGAAATTTTGTAAATTATGTTCTTTTATATCATTCACACACAATAACCTCTATTGTAACAAACCAGCACTATCATACTCTTTGCTAACGCTTAAGGCTGCAAAAATCTATACGTTGGCGTGATTTATCAGAAAAAATTTTCTTTTTTCCAATTACATTATCCACACATAAGCTTCATTTATTATATGCAACGAAATAGCTGTGATTATGCTAGAATACAAGCTTCATGATCAGACAAAATACACGGTAGCGTTATCTCATGAATACAAAGAGAAACTATCGTTCAAAAAATTCTCTAGGATTATAAATTTACTTGTTATTATAACATGTCAGTTGAGAAATATTATGCTTAATCAGGCCACGCTAAAAAGCCATATGAAACTTAAAAAAGAGACTATCTTGCTCCTTATTGTAAAAAAGCCATTTTTCCATTTATTTAAAATTGAGTATTTCTAATAACTTTCTATTGCTAAGAACTAACACAATGACTCTCTAAGATTCGTGAAAAACTCTAACCTAACCCTCTATTATATAAAGCATTCATGGTGACTTTAACTTCATAAAACACCCATTTTTTTGAATAAATCATCTTTCCCTTATATTACATAAAACTTCTCACTTATTTCACCTTATAATTTACATTCAAAAATATAACACAACGAATTATGAACAAATGACTCTTGTTAAAAATTCTCGATGCGTTTCTAAGGACGCAAAGAATTAAGTGCTGCGTTTAGCCCTTTAAATGGTACAGTAAAAGAAAATACCTTTCCCTCTTTAAGCTTATAGGAAATACGTACTTTATTATCTTGCTCTATTTGTTTAGTAATAACTGGCCCTACAGGTGATTGTGCCAAACAAACCGTTTCATTACACTGCGTATAATGAATAAGAACAGGTTTTTTTACACCTTTCACAAACATTTGAATCGGAACATTTATATCAGAATTTGGCAATGTTCGAAAAAGCATCACTGCTTGTCCATTTGTCGTAGAAACAAGAGACCAGCTAAAAATGGTATTTCCTTCCTGATCATGAACAGTCTGTGTCACATTACATATACCTTGCTTAAGCTTAAGCTTTTGTTTTTCATCACAAATTAAAGTCCAGTCATAAAACTGCATAATAATTCGACGTGTTTCACCTGGTTCTCCCCTAGGTATCGATAAGTGCGGTGGATGAATTGTATAAATACTATTATTCTCATTAGCAAAGCTTTCGCCCTTGCCTATTAAGGCAAGAGCAAACAGAATCTTCACTAACATACTTCTCTTTTTTATCATAATAATCATTTTTTCTATTATCATCTCAACCTCAGAGTAATCCCAGCGCCTATGCCCCAATGGCCTCCAGCACTTGTAATAGATACATTCGAGCGAATATTTCCATCTTCAGACGTATAACCAGCACCAACAGCAAAGGCAGATTGGCTGCGCCACAAACCACTACCAAATGAGACACTTACAGATCCTGGTATGTCATAGTAACGCAAGTTAGATACCGCCAAACCAATAGCCGCAGCCTGTCTTGCTTCTTTCCGGACATCCTCAACGGCATAATTTAACGTCTCAAACTTCATATCTGTATATGCTTTGGACTCACTAACACCATTGTTGACTATATCAGTAATATGATCATCCGTATACTTCTTCGCATCTTCAAGAACTATCTTCATCTGCTGTTCCGTATAATCATGCAATTGACCGCCATTGATAGCTTCCTTCGAACCACTCTCAATCCGACCTTCCGCTACATTATCTATCAATACAGGATCACTTTCATTACCTCCAACTAACGTAACTTTATTCGTCTTATTGCCATCAGCATCCTTATCGTAGTTAACAGCACCGTTCGTAACCGCACTTTCAACATCCTTAACATGTTGATCTATGCTCTCTACACGGTTTTCAACCGCAGAAACTTTCTGGTTCGTCTCCCAGAGCTGTCCCCCATTCACAACTTCTTTCGAGCCTTCCGATATGTCACCATCCGCTACATGCGTAATCTTACTGTCCTTACCATCATGACGACCATCATAGCCTCCTAACTCTTCGTTCCAACTCAAACTGTTCGACGTAACATTTTCAGCGACATTATTAATCCGATCGTTAATACCTGACAAACTTCCATTAACGCCTTCAAATGCACCGGCTACATTATCATAGCTCTTACTCTCTGAAGAACTGCCATCACTCTTGAACTGCGTTATTTGGAATTCAGGTGCTGTCCATTGTCCTCCCTGATAACGCGCTCCACCGCCTAAATAAGCCGCTAACGTCTGATTCAAATGATACAACTGGTTACCCGTAATCGCTTCTGTCGAACCCGCAGAAATATCTCCATCAACAAGATGGCTAAGCTTACTATTGTGCTTCTCTGAACCTTTGCCATGAAGTGCAACAAAGGATTCATCCGCATCACTCCACAACAACGCATTCTGCTCAACAGTCTCTGAAAGCTCATGGTGAAGCTTCGTGAATGATTGATTCACACCCGCAAAAGCTGCAGCAACATTATTATAACTCGTTTCTTCAGAACTTCCATCCTCGTTAAAGCTCAATATCTTAAAGCTTGGAGAAATCCATTGACCATTCTCAAACTTAGCTCCGCCACCAAAATAGCTCGCAAGCGTCTGATTCATCGAATATAGCTGTGATCCATTTACGGCTTCTGTTGAATCTGCTGAAAGGGTCCCTGCCTTTACACCAGAGAGACTACGTACTGCACCATCACTATTGGCTATGGTGATTTCTGTTCCCTCTTTTTCTGCACCAATCTTGATGACCTTACTCTCTTCATCCTGCTTAACAAGACTATCACTAACAACTTGGCTGATTTCATTCTTAAGCTCATTATGAAGATTGCTGAAAGATGTACCAACACTCGCAAAGGCTTTCGCTACATCATCATAGCTCTGCTCTTCAACCTTGCTACCATCAGCACTCACAGTATTAACCTTAAAGCTTGGAGAAATCCACTGACCATTCTCAAACTTAGCACCACCACCAAAATAGCTCGCAAGTGTATTGTTCATCGAATATAGCTGTGATCCATTCACCGCATCCGTGGAGTTTGCAGTAATATCTCCATTCGCAAGAGACGTGATCTTGCTATTCTTCTTCTCAGCATCAGTGCCATGGGTCGCTACAAATGCCTCTTTATCTTCACTCCATAACAACGCATCACCCTTAACTTCCTCAGTAATATCCGTGATTTGTTGAGTAAAGTCTTGCACAACATTCGTGAGATGATTGTTCACATTCTTGATATTCGTATCAAGACCAGTAAACGCAGAACCTACATCTTTAAACTCTGCCTGATGCGCTTCTCCCTTTTCATCAACCTGAGATAACTTATAGGTTGGACCTGTAAAGGTACCATCTTTAAAGGCTGTATCCCCACCTAAAAACTTAGCAACATCTTGAGAGATCGTGTTAATCTGACCGCCTGTAACCGCATCATGCGAATTCTCAGCAATTTGACCATCAGCAACATTATGCAATGCAACAGGGGCTGCATTCGAGCCTTTTCCTAGAGTTACACTCGTATAATCAGTCTCACCATTTTCCTTCTTATCGTAAAGAACAACCGCTGAATCATCTGATTGAAGACTGTTAGAAAGCTGCTCCAAACTTTGATCAAGCTGAGCTTTATTAACCGCTTCATTATCATTTTCTGCTGCCTTAACACCAGAAAGTGTACGATCCCCTTGATCCTTGTTGGCAATATTGATTTCACTGCCTGCTACTTCTTTACCAATGTTGATGAGGTTCGTTGTAGCATCCTGCTTAACAAGATTATCACTAACAACTTGGCTAATCTGATTGTTGATATTCGTAACAGCATTCGTCATCTCATTATGAAGATTGCTGAAAGATGTACCAACACTCGCAAAGGCTTTCGCTACATCATCATAGCTCTGCTCTTCAACCTTGCTACCATCAGCACTCACAGTATTAACCTTAAAGCTTGGAGAAATCCACTGACCATTCTCAAACTTAGCACCACCACCAAAATAGCTCGCAAGTGTATTGTTCATCGAATATAGCTGTGATCCATTCACCGCATCCGTGGAGTTTGCAGTAATATCTCCATTCGCAAGAGACGTGATCTTGCTAGAGGTTCTTTCTTTGCCTTCTCCATGCTGAGCGCTAAAGGCTTTCTCAGATTCACTCCATAACAACGCATTCTGCTTAATATTTTCACTAACCTCATTCGTATTCTTTGAAATCTCTTCATGAAGCTGTGTGAATGAACGATCAACACCACTAAATGCTTCCGCTACACTCTGATAACTCTTATCCTGAACCGTATAAGTCGGTGCAACACCTTTTAATACATCGGCTCCACCTCCTAAGTACTTCGAAGTATTCTCAGAAACTGTTTTAAGATCATTCCTTACTGTCGTAACATTCTGATTGGTCGCAAAAAGCTGACTACCATTGACTGCGTCTGTCGATGTTTCGGTGAGCGCTCCTGCTTTTACACCTGTGAGGCTCCGTGACGCTCCATCAGTATTCGCAAACGTAACTTCAGTTCCGCTCTTTTCACCTCCAACTGCAATAACATGGGTCTGCTCATCTTGCTTAACAAGACTGTCTCCTACAACTTGGTTAATCTCATTCTTAAGCTCTTTATGAATATTCGTGAAAGAACTTCCTACTCCAGCAAACGCTTCCGCTACTGTGTTATAGCTCTGCTCTTCAACCTTGCTACCATCAGAACTTACTGTATGAACCTTGAAGCTTGGAGCTGCCCATTTGCCTTCTTTATATTCAGCTCCACCACCTAAATAGCCCGCTAACGTATTATTCATCGAATAAAGCTGAGAGCCATTCACGGCATCGGTTGATGCTTCTGTAAGCGATCCGGCTTTCACGCCCGTAAGGGTCCGAGCGGCATCACCACTGTTGGCAATGTTAATGCTGGTACCACCTTTTTCCGCACCGATCTTGATCACCTTGCTCTCAGCATCCTGCTTAACAAGACTATCACTCACAACATTGTTAATATGATTGTTAATATCCGTAACGGCATTCGTCACTTCATTATGAAGATTCGTGAAAGAACTTCCTACTCCTTCAAAAGCTGCTGCAACACTATCATAGCTCTTCTCTTCAACCTTATCGCCAGCAGTATTCACTGTATTAACTGTGAAGCTTGGAGCTACCCAGCTGCCTTCTTTGTATTCAGCTCCACCACCCAAATAGCTCGCCAATGTATTGTTCATCGAATAAAGTTGGGAACCATTAACCGCATCCGTAGAGCCCTTAGTAACATTACCATCCAAAATGTGGGTAATCTTGCTTGCTGTTCTGTCTTTGCCTTCTCCATGTTGCGCACTAAAGGCATTGTCATCTTGGCTCCATGATAAAGAATCTTGGGCAACTCCCTCTGAGACTTCCTTAATTCGATCATTCACATTCTTGATATTCGTATCAAGACCTGCAAATGCTGAACCTACATCTTTAAACTCTGTCGATTTTACCTGACCATGTGTATCAACACTCGATAATTTATAGCTTGGTCCTGTAAAGACACCTTTCTCAAAACTTGTATCTCCACCTAAAAACTTAGCAACATCTTGAGAGATCGTGTTAATCTGACCGCCTGTAACCGCATCATGGGATTTGTCAGCAATTTGACCGTCTGCAACATTATGCAATGCAACAGGGGCTGCTTTTTGACCTTTTCCAAGCGTTACATTTGTATAATCTGTCTCACCATTTTCCTTCTTATCGTAAAGAACAACCGCTGAATCATCTGATTGAAGACTGTGAGAAAGTTTCTCCAAACTTTGATCAAGTTGCGCTTTATTAACTGCTTCATTATCTTTCTCTGCTGCCTTAATACCAGAAAGTGTACGATCCTCTCTATCCTTGTTGGCAATATTAACTTCAGTGCCGGCGACTTCTTTACCTATGGTAATCGGATCTGTTTCTTTTGCTTGCTTAACAAGGCTATCACTAACAACTTGGCTAATCTGATTGTTTACCTCATTATGAACATCTGTAATAGAAGTGCTAACACCTGCAAACGCATCCGCAACATTGTGATAGATCTGTTCTTCAGGATGACCATCCTTATTGAACTGCTTAACTTTGAAGTCTGGTGCCGTCCATACTCCATTCTCATATTTCGTACCTCCACCTAAATAGGTCGAAATCATACTGTTCAGAGAATAGAGTTGGTTACCCGTAATAGCATCCGTAGAGCCAGACGCAATATTACCATCCGCAAGAGACGTAATCCTGCTGTTTGCTTTTTTCTCTCCATGCGTTGCTACAAACGCATTATGATCATTGCTCCATAACAACGAATCCTGCGCAACTCCCTCTGAGACTTCCTTAATTCGATCATTCACATTCTTGATATTCTTATCAAGACCAGTAAACGCAGAACCTACATCAGTAAACGTCTTATCCGTTACCTTACCTTCTGTAGAAACATCAGATAATTTATAGGTTGGCTGTGTAAGACCGCCTTCTTTAAAGGATGCTTCACCTCCTAAAAACTTAGCAATACTCTCACCAATGGTATTGATCTGACCGCCCGTGATTGCATCATGGGAACCATTGGCAATCTGACCATCTGCAACATTATGAAGACCAACAGCGGTAGAATTCTTACCCTTACCTAAAGTTACACTCGTATAATCAATTTCATCTTTTTCTTTTTTATCATAATGAACAACCGCTGAATCATCTGATTGAAGATGATTAATCTGGTTGGTTATTTCATTTTTTATATTTGTGAAAGAACTACCGACGCCAGTTAAAGCTTCTGCTACATTCTTATACTCTTGTTCTTCAGATTCACCATTATCCTTAACTGTTTTAACCTTAAAGCTTGGTGCTTTCAAATTGCCTTCCTTATCATAACCAGCGCCACCACCAAAGTACTGTGCAACACTGCTACCCAAAGCATAAAGCTGAGAACCATTTACCGCTTCTGTTGATTTGGCTGAAAGATCACCTCCTTTAACTCCAGAAAGGACACGCTCTATACCATCACTGTTGGCAAAACTTACTTGTGTACCGTTCGTTTCACCACCAACTGATATGACATGTGTCTTTTCATTTTGTTTAACAAGGCTCTCCCCTACAACTTGGTTAATTTTCTCATCCACCTCATTATGAATATTCGTGAATGATTGATTCACACCTTCAAAGGCGTCAGCTACAGTTTTATATTCTTGCTCTGTTGCTTTGCCACTATCATCGAATTTCTTAACCTTAAAGACAGGAGCACTCCATTTGCCTTTCTCATCATAACCTGCTCCTCCACCTAAATAGCTCGCTAACGTATTGCTCATAGAATAAAGCTGTGAACCATTTACCGCTTCTTTTGATTTGGATGAAAGATCTCCTTCTTTAACTCCAGAAAGAACCCGTTCTGTACCATCAGTATTGGCAAAACTTACTTGAGTACCATTCGTTTCACCACCAACCGATATGACATGTGTCTTCTCATCTTGCTTAACTAGGCTGTCCCCTACAACTTGGTTAATTTTCTCATCCACCTCATTATGAATATTCGTGAATGATTGATTTACACCTTCAAAGGCGTCAGCTACAGTTTTATATTCTTGCTCTGTTGCTTTGCCACTATCATCGAACTTCTTAACCTTAAAGACAGGAGAACTCCACTTGCCTTTCTCATCATAGCCTGCTCCACCGCCAAAATATTTTGCAAACTGATCCTGTAAGGAATAAAGCTGAGAACCATTAACCGCATCCGTGGAATCCACAGTCACGTCTCCAGCCTTAAGGTGTGTAATTTTGCGATCTGCCTTTTCATCACCTTCGCCATGCTGTGCACTAAAGGCTTTGTCAGTATTGCTCCACAATAAAGCATCACCTTGAACGTGTTGTGTAACATTTGTTATGTTTTCAGTCAGTTCGTTAAACTTGTTCGTTAGATTATTATTTACTTCATTGATGTTTGTATCAAGCTGAGCTTTGTTAACAGCTTCATTATCATTGACTGCTGCCTTAACACCTGAAAGAGTGCGATCTGCTTTATCTTTGTTGGCAATATTGATTGCACCACCCTCTTTTTCTGCACCTATCTTGATAAGACCTGTCTCATCCTGCTTGACAAGACTATCACTAATAATACTGGTGATTTGGTTATTCACCTCATTATGAACATCTGTAATAGAAGTGCTAATACCTGCAAATGCATCCGCTACATTATCATAGGCAATTTCTTCAACTTCATTACTATCCTTTTTAACTGTTTTGACTTTAAAGGTAGGCGCTTTCCAGTTGCCTTCTGTATCATAGCCGGCGCCACCACCAAAATAGGTCGCAAACTTTTCGTTCATCGAATAGAGTTGTTTGCCCGTTATGGCATCCGTTGAATCTTTTGAAATAGTTCCATCTAAAAGATGTGTAAGCTTACTATTTTTCTTTTCATCATCTTTGCCATGATCAGCAACAAAAGCATTAGCTTCTTTGCTCCATAATAAGGCATCGCCTTGAACTTGTTGCGTAATATTCGTTATGTTTTGAGTAAAATCGTTGAATTTATTCGTTATATCGTTGGTAATTTTGTTTTGAACATTCGTGATAGAAGTACCAACGCCTTCAAAAGCTTCCTCTACATTTTTATAAGCCTTATTTTCTTCCTTGCCATCATTAGTTACAGTTTTAACTGTAAAAGTTGGATCGATCCAACTGCCATCTTTATAACCAGCTCCACCGCCTAAGTAAGCAGCAACCTTATTATTTGTTTCGAAAAGCTGTGAACCATTAATAGCTTCTGTTGAAGCTGCAGAAATTTCTCCAGCAGCAAGAAATTTAACTTTACTATTCGTTTTTTGACCTTCTTTTTCATGCTGAGCGACAAAAGCATTATCTTCATTGCTCCATAGCAAAGCATCGCCTTTAACTTCTTTGTTAATGTTGTCTACTTTTTTATTAAAGTCTTCAACAATGTTCGTCAGATGATTGTTTACATTTGTGAAATTTGCATCAATCCCTGCAAAGGCTGAACCAACATCATTATATGTCTTGTTTTCAACTTTCTTACCATCTTCACTGAAAGTTTGCAGCGTAAAGCTTGGAGCTGTCCAGTTTCCATCCTTATACTCAGCTCCACCACCTAAGTAAGTAGCAACCTTATTATTTGTCTCGAAAAGCTGCGAACCATTAATAGCTTCCGTCGAGTCTTTCGTAATATCTCCGGTAGCAAGGAATTTAATTTTGCTATTGGTTTTTTCTTCTTCGCCATGTTGCGCACTAAAGGCATTGACATCCTTGCTCCATGATAAAGAATCCTGTGCAACGCCTTCTGATACTTCTTTAATACGTTGATTCACATTCTTGATATTTGTATCAAGTCCTGCAAAAGCCGTTCCAACACCTTGATAAGAGCTCTTGGTTACTTTTCCATCTGTAGCAACGTAAGATAATTTATAAGTTGGACCTGTAAAGGCTCCATTATTAAAAGCTGCATTTCCACCCAAGGATTTCGCTATATCTTCGCCGATTTTGTTAATCTGACCACCATTGATTGCATCATGGGATTCTGAAGAAATCGCACCATCAGCAATATTGTGAAGCGCTGTGAGGGTCTTCTCTTTACCACCAAAAGTTACACTCGCATAATTAATGGTGCCATCTTCTTGTTTATCATAATGCACAACTGCAGAATCATCTGACTGAAGATCCTTAGAAAGACCTTTCAAACTGTCTTCGAGTTGTTTTTTATTAACTGCTTCATTATCATTGACTGCTGCCTTAACACCTGAAAGGGTACGTGCCTCATCCATGTTGTTGGCAATATTAATTTCATCGCCTACTACTTCTTTACCAATGGTAATATGTTTCGTTACAGAATCTTGTTTTACAAAACTATTGGCCGCCACTTGCTTTTCGACTTCTTGAACCTGTTTTTGTATTTGTTCTTGGACTTCTTGCTTGGTTTTATTTAATTGTCCAAAATTCACTGCATCGGTCTCGTTAGTAGCCTCTAATACTCCTGTGATCTTTTTACCACCAGCATGAATACCATCAGTCGTTATTTGAGGACCGTCCGTAATTTTCAAGCCCGTTGTATCTAAAGTATTCGTACCAGTTGTTACGCTACCCAGTGTAATGTTCTTTGCGAGATCAAATTTTACCTTATTGTCACCCTCACCTTTTGTGATTTCGAAATTTTTACTTCCAGCTGCAAAATCTACTGCATCATCTATCCCTACAGCTTTAGCATTTTTACCGTCAACAGACAGTTTCCAGCCTTGATCCACATATTTTCTCAAGTACTTCAACTGTGCAACATTCACCGCATCGGTATCTTCACTACCCGCTGCTATTCCTGTAATTTGCCGCGATTGCATTATAGAATTATCACCAAAACTAACGGCACCTAATGTACTTTTCCATTCATAACTTATTGTATCTGTTGTACTATCTGAAAAAGGGTCATAACCACCTTTAGCACCACTAATATCCGCTACAGAATACGCTCCTATAGCAATTCCTCCATTCACTTTTGCTTGCGAGTTCACCCCCAAAGCTATAGTGTTAGGAGCAGATGCAGATGTAGATGCCCCAGAGCCTATAGCAACTGAAGATTTCCCATCAGCTATAGCATCTTTAAAATCACGGCTAGCCGTATTAATTTTCCATCCTTTGGCCAATTCTTTTAGCTGTGCAAAATTTACAGCGTCGGTGCTTTTAGTACCAGCTTTTACACCAGAAAGGATTCGTGCCTTGTCCTCTCTATTGGTAATATTGATTTCATTGCCTGATACTTCTTTACCAATCGTGATGAGATTTGTTTCTTTATCTTTCTTAATAAGGCTATCACCTTGTACATTGGTAATCGCATTATTAATCTGATTGGTAATCTCCTTGGTAAATTTATTCTGAACGTTTGTAAAAGAAGTACCAACACCTTCAAAAGCAGCTGCGACATTCTTATAAGTCTTCTCTTCTTCCTCACCCTTTCCGTTAACAGTTTTCACTGTAAAAGTTGGCGCACTCCATTTGCCATCTTTATATCCAGCACCGCCACCGAAAGACTTCGCAACATTGTCACCTAAAGTATAAAGCTGGGAGCCATTGATTGCATCGGTAGAGGTAGCGTTAATATCACCTTGTGAGAGAAAGGTGATCTTGCTTGCAGTTTTTGCTTTACCTTCTTCATCTCCTGCCTTTTTATGCTTAGCTACAAAAGCTTCGGCATCATCACTCCATAACAAGGAATCGTCCTGAGCCGTTTTGACGACATCTGCTACTTTTTTATCAAAATGGTTGAGAACATTTTCAAAGCTTTGACCAATTCCTTCAAGTGCAGACGCAACAGTTTGATAGTTATCTTTGGTTATATTTCCATCAGCGTCAACACCATTAGAAGAGTAAGCGCCGCTTATAAAAATCCCATTTTCATTGATATATACATTATTACTACCAAGAGTCGCAGCAATCGAATTAGCAAGAGTGTAAAGCTGGGAGCCATTGATTACATCTTTTGAACTTGGAGAAATTTTTCCATCTGCAACAGCTGTGATTATTTTTTCTCCGGCATTAATACCATCAGTCGTTATTTGCGGACCATTCGCAATTTTGAAACCTGTTGCATCTAGAGTATTAGATCCTAGTGTTATCTTATTAAGTGTAATATCCTTCGCGAGATCAAATTTTACCTTATTGTCGCCCTCACCTTTGGTAATTTCAAAATTTTTACTTCCAGCTGCAAAATCTACCGTATCATCTATTCCCACAACCTTAGCATTTTTACCGTCAACAGATAGTTTCCAACCTTTGTCTACATAGGTTTGTAATGACTTTAGCTGCGCAACATTCACTGCATCAGTATTCGCACTACCCGCCGCGACTCCTCCAATTTGTCGTGTTTTGCCATTAGTAATATCACCAACACTCACGGCACCATAAGTACTTTTCCATGTAAAATGAGTACTTGTTGCTTGCCCTTTCAAAGAAGGAGCATAACCCGCAACACCAGCAGCAACATTTGCTATAGAATCAGCACCTAAAGCAATAGCATGATCTGTATTTGCTCTCGAATAAAACCCTATAGAAACTGCGTCTTTTTCTGTTGCATAGGCACGATGACCAACTGCCGTTGAACCATACCCAAAAGCTTTAGAAATAGCACCTACAGCTGTTGAATAATCACCCTTGGCGGTTGTATAATCTTCCTTGCCACTTGCATTATATTCGGAACCGATTGCAGTACTGCTTTTCCCCAAAGCATGTGCCATATGGCCTATGGCTATGCCGTCTTCTCTTGCCACCTGTGCCTGAGGACCAAAAGCTATAGCGTAATTTCCATTCACTTGTGTATTAGAACCTACAGCTATAGATGCCATATTATTCGTCTTAGCACGACGTCCAATAGCAATAGATTCTTCACCACCTGCTATTGTACGCGCCCCCGGAGGAAGTGGCTTGCCAATTATCCTACCTTCGCCACCTATTGCAATACTGCCTTTACCTACACTATGAGCCAAATGGCCAACCGCAACAGAAAATTCTTTTTCTGTCTCCGAACCATAACCAACTGCAACAGAGTCCACAGATTTTACTTTTACATCTATACCAACAGCAACAACATCAGTATCTACACCATTTATATGGGGAATTGTCCCATTACCAACCACAACACTTGTTCCATCTGTGTTGCGTGGCAATCCCGCATTACGCGGCATTCTCGTGATTAAATTATTTCGCGAAAAATCAGATACATCAATGACCTCTGTATCTTTATTATTATCTACAAAAGGCTGTGAACTGATAAGAGATTTCTTATATTGCTCCTCGGAATCTAATGTTTTTTCCGTTAGATTTGTACTCTCTGCTACCGAAACATTCACTTTTTCTGCTTTTACTGTATTCAGCGCCGTGAGATTATTTGCCTTGGATAAATGAGAACCATGAGAATTGCTACGACTATCATAAGCAGAAACAATCGTTTTATCCTTACCTTGAGAATAAACTGCTGTTGCTTTCTCTATACTTTGAAGGACTTGTTCTATTATATCAAAACTTTTCGCATAAACAGGTGAACTATTTGATAAAAATGTAGCTGCTGCGGCTAATGAAAGTGCTTTAACAAAAGAAAAACGAGAAACTTTGAAATGACTCGCTCTTTGTGTGGCATATAATTTTTTCATAACAAACTCTCCAATGAAAAAATCTGAAAACACATCCAAAACATAAAAAAGACATATTTTTCTGTTAGCCACTCGGTTGGATATAATTGGAAGTTGAGAGTGCCTCTTTGAATAAAGACGTTTTGAGTGTTTTGTGTGTGCTTTCTGTAATGAAGTCTAAATGAGAAGTTTGGGAAATATGTTTATAAAAACATAAAAAGGTACATTTAGATTCTAATAAAATTTAGGTTACGGTTTACTTTATGCAGTTGAAAGGAAATCTTTGAGGTTTTTAGATATTAAAAGCATTTTATTTATTAAATATTCAGTTGTTTCATGAAAATTAACAGGAGTAGTTTTATTGTTGTTTATTTTTTTTCATTAAGGAGCGCTATTTATTTAGTCTTTAGATCAATAAAAAGCCATAATATTAAAAAGAATTTAAATTCCTTAATAAAACTTATCTAGCTATTCTGTTGTTTTGTTAAATATAATGCAGCGATGTAAGTCTGGTTTTTTAATGTGTTCCAATTCTTGCGCATTACTTATCCTCCCCCTTTGAATTGTTATTTCGATCAAAATGAGTCTTACTAATGTACTTTATGTAGCCCTAAACCCCCTACAATAAAATAGCAACATAAAAATAACAATTTTTATCAATTTGAATATTTTTACAGAACTATGTGATCTTTTTTCAACAGTTTAAGTAAAAATTTCTAGAAAAATTTTGAGAGTTTATAAATAAATTTGTTGCTATAGAAAGCTTTTTGCAGACATAAAATATTCTTAATTCTTCATAAAAGAAAAATATAAATGCAAAATGCATCGACAAGATTAAATAATCCCTATCAATTCAGTTTTACTCTTAAACCCGCTCCTACCCCCCAATGACTACTAGAACTCGTAGCGGATATATTAGAACGAATTCTGCCATTTTTAGAAATATAACCTGCTCCGACGGCAAAGGCTGATTGATTGCGCCACATCCCCGTGCCTATTGATAAACTTATAGAACCAGGCGTTTCTTCATAACTCAAATTCGATACCGCTAAACTTATTGCCGCTGCCTGTCGCGATTCTTTGCGAATTTCCCTAATTTCATACCTTAATGCTTCAAACTCTTTATATCTGTATAAGATTTTACCTCATTAACAATATTATTGACAATATTGTTAAAGCATTCATCCGTATAATCATACAAAGGATCTCGAGTGAAAATAGCAACTGATAATACTTGCCCCCCTGTAGTCTAACCATTAGCAACATTATAAACAACGTACTGCATATTTTTATCAGCAAAAATTATACCCTTATGATTAAGGGCACTATTTTATTTCTTTCTTTATTATAAAGAAAATATTTGACAAAAAGACAACCTTTAAAGTTCCAAGGAATACTCTTTATACAACAATAAAAGTCAGAGAAAATACAGCATACTCAAATCGCTCCACTTTAATATGATAATTGATTTTTTCACAACGCACTTACCAGTGAAAAAGTAAAATAAGCATATCTATTGATAATACTCCTTTATTCCCTATCGGTATTCGTAAGTGTTTAAAGAAATTTCCCTTCATCTTAGTTTTAAGAGAAGGGAAATTTATTTTTGAATTTTTTACTGTTAGTTCAATGTGATCCTAAATCCAGCACCTACACCCCAATGACCTCCAGCACTCGTTGCTGACACATTAGAACGAATCTTTCCATTTTCAGACATATAACCAGCCCCAATAGCAAAGGCAGATTGGCTGCGCCACAAACCACTACCAAATGAAAAGCTTAATTTTCCTGGCGTATCATCATAACTCAAATTAGATACCGCCAAACCAATAGCCGCAGCCTGTCTTGCTTCTTTCCGGACATCCTCAACGGCATAATTTAACGTCTCAAACTTCATATCTGTATATGCTTTGGACTCACTAACACCATTGTTGACTATATCAGTAATATGATCATCCGTATACTTCTTCGCATCTTCAAGAACTATCTTCATCTGCTGTTCCGTATAATCATGCAATTGACCGCCATTGATAGCTTCCTTCGAACCACTCTCAATCCGACCTTCCGCTACATTATCTATCAATACAGGATCACTTTCATTACCTCCAACTAACGTAACTTTATTCGTCTTATTGCCATCAGCATCCTTATCGTAGTTAACAGCACCGTTCGTAACCGCACTTTCAACATCCTTAACATGTTGATCTATGCTCTCTACACGGTTTTCAACCGCAGAAACTTTCTGGTTCGTCTCCCAGAGCTGTCCCCCATTCACAACTTCTTTCGAGCCTTCCGATATGTCACCATCCGCTACATGCGTAATCTTACTGTCCTTACCATCATGACGACCATCATAGCCTCCTAACTCTTCGTTCCAACTCAAACTGTTCGACGTAACATTTTCAGCGACATTATTAATCCGATCGTTAATACCTGACAAACTTCCATTAACGCCTTCAAATGCACCGGCTACATTATCATAGCTCTTACTCTCTGAAGAACTGCCATCACTCTTGAACTGCGTTATTTGGAATTCAGGTGCTGTCCATTGTCCTCCCTGATAACGCGCTCCACCGCCTAAATAAGCCGCTAACGTCTGATTCAAATGATACAACTGGTTACCCGTAATCGCTTCTGTCGAACCCGCAGAAATATCTCCATCAACAAGATGGCTAAGCTTACTATTGTGCTTCTCTGAACCTTTGCCATGAAGTGCAACAAAGGATTCATCCGCATCACTCCACAACAACGCATTCTGCTCAACAGTCTCTGAAAGCTCATGGTGAAGCTTCGTGAATGATTGATTCACACCCGCAAAAGCTGCAGCAACATTATTATAACTCGTTTCTTCAGAACTTCCATCCTCGTTAAAGCTCAATATCTTAAAGCTTGGAGAAATCCATTGACCATTCTCAAACTTAGCTCCGCCACCAAAATAGCTCGCAAGCGTCTGATTCATCGAATATAGCTGTGATCCATTTACGGCTTCTGTTGAATCTGCTGAAAGGGTCCCTGCCTTTACACCAGAGAGACTACGTACTGCACCATCACTATTGGCTATGGTGATTTCTGTTCCCTCTTTTTCTGCACCAATCTTGATGACCTTACTCTCTTCATCCTGCTTAACAAGACTATCACTAACAACTTGGCTGATTTCATTCTTAAGCTCATTATGAAGATTGCTGAAAGATGTACCAACACTCGCAAAGGCTTTCGCTACATCATCATAGCTCTGCTCTTCAACCTTGCTACCATCAGCACTCACAGTATTAACCTTAAAGCTTGGAGAAATCCACTGACCATTCTCAAACTTAGCACCACCACCAAAATAGCTCGCAAGTGTATTGTTCATCGAATATAGCTGTGATCCATTCACCGCATCCGTGGAGTTTGCAGTAATATCTCCATTCGCAAGAGACGTGATCTTGCTATTCTTCTTCTCAGCATCAGTGCCATGGGTCGCTACAAATGCCTCTTTATCTTCACTCCATAACAACGCATCACCCTTAACTTCCTCAGTAATATCCGTGATTTGTTGAGTAAAGTCTTGCACAACATTCGTGAGATGATTGTTCACATTCTTGATATTCGTATCAAGACCAGTAAACGCAGAACCTACATCTTTAAACTCTGCCTGATGCGCTTCTCCCTTTTCATCAACCTGAGATAACTTATAGGTTGGACCTGTAAAGGTACCATCTTTAAAGGCTGTATCCCCACCTAAAAACTTAGCAACATCTTGAGAGATCGTGTTAATCTGACCGCCTGTAACCGCATCATGCGAATTCTCAGCAATTTGACCATCAGCAACATTATGCAATGCAACAGGGGCTGCATTCGAGCCTTTTCCTAGAGTTACACTCGTATAATCAGTCTCACCATTTTCCTTCTTATCGTAAAGAACAACCGCTGAATCATCTGATTGAAGACTGTTAGAAAGCTGCTCCAAACTTTGATCAAGCTGAGCTTTATTAACCGCTTCATTATCATTTTCTGCTGCCTTAACACCAGAAAGTGTACGATCCCCTTGATCCTTGTTGGCAATATTGATTTCACTGCCTGCTACTTCTTTACCAATGTTGATGAGGTTCGTTGTAGCATCCTGCTTAACAAGATTATCACTAACAACTTGGCTAATCTGATTGTTGATATTCGTAACAGCATTCGTCATCTCATTATGAAGATTGCTGAAAGATGTACCAACACTCGCAAAGGCTTTCGCTACATCATCATAGCTCTGCTCTTCAACCTTGCTACCATCAGCACTCACAGTATTAACCTTAAAGCTTGGAGAAATCCACTGACCATTCTCAAACTTAGCACCACCACCAAAATAGCTCGCAAGTGTATTGTTCATCGAATATAGCTGTGATCCATTCACCGCATCCGTGGAGTTTGCAGTAATATCTCCATTCGCAAGAGACGTGATCTTGCTAGAGGTTCTTTCTTTGCCTTCTCCATGCTGAGCGCTAAAGGCTTTCTCAGATTCACTCCATAACAACGCATTCTGCTTAATATTTTCACTAACCTCATTCGTATTCTTTGAAATCTCTTCATGAAGCTGTGTGAATGAACGATCAACACCACTAAATGCTTCCGCTACACTCTGATAACTCTTATCCTGAACCGTATAAGTCGGTGCAACACCTTTTAATACATCGGCTCCACCTCCTAAGTACTTCGAAGTATTCTCAGAAACTGTTTTAAGATCATTCCTTACTGTCGTAACATTCTGATTGGTCGCAAAAAGCTGACTACCATTGACTGCGTCTGTCGATGTTTCGGTGAGCGCTCCTGCTTTTACACCTGTGAGGCTCCGTGACGCTCCATCAGTATTCGCAAACGTAACTTCAGTTCCGCTCTTTTCACCTCCAACTGCAATAACATGGGTCTGCTCATCTTGCTTAACAAGACTGTCTCCTACAACTTGGTTAATCTCATTCTTAAGCTCTTTATGAATATTCGTGAAAGAACTTCCTACTCCAGCAAACGCTTCCGCTACTGTGTTATAGCTCTGCTCTTCAACCTTGCTACCATCAGAACTTACTGTATGAACCTTGAAGCTTGGAGCTGCCCATTTGCCTTCTTTATATTCAGCTCCACCACCTAAATAGCCCGCTAACGTATTATTCATCGAATAAAGCTGAGAGCCATTCACGGCATCGGTTGATGCTTCTGTAAGCGATCCGGCTTTCACGCCCGTAAGGGTCCGAGCGGCATCACCACTGTTGGCAATGTTAATGCTGGTACCACCTTTTTCCGCACCGATCTTGATCACCTTGCTCTCAGCATCCTGCTTAACAAGACTATCACTCACAACATTGTTAATATGATTGTTAATATCCGTAACGGCATTCGTCACTTCATTATGAAGATTCGTGAAAGAACTTCCTACTCCTTCAAAAGCTGCTGCAACACTATCATAGCTCTTCTCTTCAACCTTATCGCCAGCAGTATTCACTGTATTAACTGTGAAGCTTGGAGCTACCCAGCTGCCTTCTTTGTATTCAGCTCCACCACCCAAATAGCTCGCCAATGTATTGTTCATCGAATAAAGTTGGGAACCATTAACCGCATCCGTAGAGCCCTTAGTAACATTACCATCCAAAATGTGGGTAATCTTGCTTGCTGTTCTGTCTTTGCCTTCTCCATGTTGCGCACTAAAGGCATTGTCATCTTGGCTCCATGATAAAGAATCTTGGGCAACTCCCTCTGAGACTTCCTTAATTCGATCATTCACATTCTTGATATTCGTATCAAGACCTGCAAATGCTGAACCTACATCTTTAAACTCTGTCGATTTTACCTGACCATGTGTATCAACACTCGATAATTTATAGCTTGGTCCTGTAAAGACACCTTTCTCAAAACTTGTATCTCCACCTAAAAACTTAGCAACATCTTGAGAGATCGTGTTAATCTGACCGCCTGTAACCGCATCATGGGATTTGTCAGCAATTTGACCGTCTGCAACATTATGCAATGCAACAGGGGCTGCTTTTTGACCTTTTCCAAGCGTTACATTTGTATAATCTGTCTCACCATTTTCCTTCTTATCGTAAAGAACAACCGCTGAATCATCTGATTGAAGACTGTGAGAAAGTTTCTCCAAACTTTGATCAAGTTGCGCTTTATTAACTGCTTCATTATCTTTCTCTGCTGCCTTAATACCAGAAAGTGTACGATCCTCTCTATCCTTGTTGGCAATATTAACTTCAGTGCCGGCGACTTCTTTACCTATGGTAATCGGATCTGTTTCTTTTGCTTGCTTAACAAGGCTATCACTAACAACTTGGCTAATCTGATTGTTTACCTCATTATGAACATCTGTAATAGAAGTGCTAACACCTGCAAACGCATCCGCAACATTGTGATAGATCTGTTCTTCAGGATGACCATCCTTATTGAACTGCTTAACTTTGAAGTCTGGTGCCGTCCATACTCCATTCTCATATTTCGTACCTCCACCTAAATAGGTCGAAATCATACTGTTCAGAGAATAGAGTTGGTTACCCGTAATAGCATCCGTAGAGCCAGACGCAATATTACCATCCGCAAGAGACGTAATCCTGCTGTTTGCTTTTTTCTCTCCATGCGTTGCTACAAACGCATTATGATCATTGCTCCATAACAACGAATCCTGCGCAACTCCCTCTGAGACTTCCTTAATTCGATCATTCACATTCTTGATATTCTTATCAAGACCAGTAAACGCAGAACCTACATCGGTAAACGTCTTATCCGTTACCTTACCTTCTGTAGAAACATCAGATAATTTATAGGTTGGCTGTGTAAGACCGCCTTCTTTAAAGGATGCTTCACCTCCTAAAAACTTAGCAATACTCTCACCAATGGTATTGATCTGACCTCCAGTGATTGCATCATGTGAACCATTGGCAATCTGACCATCTGCAACATTATGAAGACCAACAGCTGTAGAATTCTTACCTTTACCTAAAGTTACACTCGTATAATCAATTTCATCCTTTTCATTTTTATCATAATGAACAACCGCTGAATCATCTGATTGAAGATGATTAATCTGATTGGTGATCTCATTCTTAATATTCGTGAAAGAAGTGCCAACTCCTGTCAAAGCTTCGGCTACATTCTTATACTCTTGCTCTTCAGATTCACCATTATCCTTAACTGTTTTAACTTTAAAGCTTGGGCCGGTCCAGTTGCCTTCCTTATACTCAGCCCCACCACCAAAGTACTGCGCAACATTGTCCCCTAAAGAATAAAGCTGAGAACCATTGACTGCTTCTGTCGAGTTTGCTGAAAGTTTACCTGCTTTAACTCCAGAAAGGACACGTTCTATACCATCACTGTTGGCAAAATTTACTTGAGTACCGTTCGTTTCACCACCAACCGATATGACATGTGTCTTTTCATTTTGTTTAACAAGGCTGTCTCCTACAACTTGGTTAATTTGCTCATTCACTTCATTATGAATATTCGTGAATGATTGATTCACGCCTTCAAAGGCTTCAGCTACAGTTGTATATTCCTGCTCTGTTTCCTTGCCATTATCATCGAATTTCTTAACCTTAAAGCTTGGAGCGCTCCATTTACCTTCATGATCATAGCCTGCTCCACCGCCTAAATAGCTCGCTAACGTATTATTCATCGAATAAAGCTGAGAGCCATTTACGGCATCGGTTGATGTTTCTGTAAGCGCTCCTGCTTTTACGCCTGTAAGAGTCCGTGCAGCATCTCCACTATTGGCAATGTTAATGCTTGTTCCACCTGTTTCCGCACCTATCTTGATAACTTTGCTGTCAGCATCCTGCTTAACAAGGCTATCACTCACCACATCGTTAATGTGATTGTTAATATCCGTGATGGCATTTGTCACTTCATTATGAAGATTGGTGAAAGAACTGCCTACTCCTTCAAAAGCCGCAGAAACGTTATCATAGCTCTTCTCTTCAACCTTATTGCCAGCAACATTCACTGTGTTAACTTTGAAGTTTGGAGAAACCCATTTGCCTTCTTTATATTCAGCTCCACCACCAAAATAGCTCGCTAACGTATTATTCATCGAATAAAGCTGGCCACCGGTAACCGCATCTGTAGAACCAGAAGCAATATTCCCATCCAAAACGTGAGTAATCTTGCTCGCTTTTCGTTCTTTACCTTCTCCATGTTGCGCGCTAAAGGCATTGTCATCCTTGCTCCACGATAAAGAATCCTGTGCAACGCCTTCTGAAACTTCCTTAATCCGATCATTCACATTCTTAATATTGTTATCAAGACCAGAAAAAGCTGAGCCAACATCGGTAAAGGACTTATCCGTAACCGTACCTTCTTCAGAAACTGAAGATAATTTATAGGTAGGACCTGTAAATGTACCATCCTTAAAGGTTGCTTCACCACCTAAGAAATGAGCAACATCTTGAGAGAGCGTATTAATCTGTCCACCTGTAACTGCATCATGTGATTTATCCGCAATCTGACCATCAGCAATATTATGCAAAGCAACAGGAGCTGCATTTTGACCTTTGCCAAAAGTCACACTTGCATAGTCAGTCTCACCATTGTCCTTCTTATCGTAAAGAACAACCGCTGAATCATCCGACTGAAGACTGTTAGAAAGCTGCTCTAAACTTTTATCAAGCTGGCCTTTATTAACCGCTTCATTATCATTTACTGCCGCTTTAACACCTGAAAGTGTACGAGCTTCTTGATCCTTGTTGGCAATATTGACTTCGGTGCCAGCAACTTCTTTTCCAATGGTGATGAGATTCGTTGTAGCATCTTTCTTGACAAGACTATCACTAACAACCTGGTCAATCTGATTGTTAATATTCGTGACAGCATTCGTCATTTCATTATGAATACCCTTGAAAGAACTATTCACACCAGCAAATGCATCGGCAACATTGTTATATGTCTCCTCAGAAGACTTACCATCACCAGAAAATTGTAAAACTTTGAAAGTTGGAGCTATCCACTGATCACTCTCATACTTAGCTCCACCACCAAAGGATTTAGCTATATCCGTAGCTGCTGTGTCAAGTGTCTTAGATACAGTGCTCACATGTTGATTGGTTTCATAAAGCTGAGAGCCATTGATCGCATCCGTTGAACCTTCAGTGACACTACCATTCGCAAGAGATGTGATCTTGCTGTTCTTCTTATCACCATCAGTGCCATGTGTCGCAACAAATGCATGATCTTCATCACTCCATAACAGCGCGTTCTGCTTAATATTTTCAGAAACATCATTCGTGTTTTGCGTAATCTCTTCGTGAAGCTTTGTGAAGGAACGATCAACACCACCAAACGCATCTGCTACACTCTGATAACTCTTATCCTGCACTGTATAAGTTGGTGAAACACCCTTCAATACATCGGCTCCACCACCTAAAGACTTCGAAGTATTATCAGAAACTGTTTTTAGATCATTCGTGACTGTCGTAACATTCTGATTGGTCGCAAAAAGCTGACTACCATTCACAGCATCAGTCGATGCCTCTGTAAGCTCTCCTGCTTTTACATCTGTGAGAGCCCGTGCTGCACCATCAGTATTCGCAAACGTAACTTTCGTACCGCTCTTTTCACCTCCAACCGCAATGACATGTGTCTTCTCATCTTGCTTAACAAGACTATCACCCACAACTTGGTTAATCTCATTCTTAAGCTCTTTATGAATATTCGTGAAAGAACTACCAACTCCTGCAAACGCTTCAGCTACTGTTTTATAGCTCTTCTCTTCAACCTTATCGCCATCAGCACTCACTGTGTTAACTTTGAAGTTTGGAGAAACCCATTTGCCTCCTTTATATTCAGCTCCACCACCAAAATAGCTCGCTAACGTATTATTCATCGAATAAAGCTGAGAGCCATTTACGGCATCGGTTGATGTTTCTGTAAGCGCTCCTGCTTTTACGCCTGTAAGAGTCCGTGCAGCATCTCCACTATTGGCAATGTTAATGCTTGTTCCACCTGTTTCCGCACCTATCTTGATAACTTTGCTGTCAGCATCCTGCTTAACAAGGCTATCACTCACCACATCGTTAATGTGATTGTTAATATCCGTGATGGCATTTGTCACTTCATTATGAAGATTGGTGAAAGAACTGCCTACTCCTTCAAAAGCCGCAGAAACGTTATCATAGCTCTTCTCTTCAACCTTATTGCCAGCAACATTCACTGTGTTAACTTTGAAGTTTGGAGAAACCCATTTGCCTTCTTTATATTCAGCTCCACCACCAAAATAGCTCGCTAACGTATTATTCATCGAATAAAGCTGGCCACCGGTAACCGCATCTGTAGAACCAGAAGCAATATTCCCATCCAAAACGTGAGTAATCTTGCTCGCTTTTCGTTCTTTACCTTCTCCATGTTGCGCGCTAAAGGCATTGTCATCCTTGCTCCACGATAAAGAATCCTGTGCAACGCCTTCTGAAACTTCCTTAATCCGATCATTCACATTCTTAATATTGTTATCAAGACCAGAAAAAGCTGAGCCAACATCGGTAAAGGACTTATCCGTAACCGTACCTTCTTCAGAAACTGAAGATAATTTATAGGTAGGACCTGTAAATGTACCATCCTTAAAGGTTGCTTCACCACCTAAGAAATGAGCAACATCTTGAGAGAGCGTATTAATCTGTCCACCTGTAACTGCATCATGTGATTTATCCGCAATCTGACCATCAGCAACATTATGAAGACCTACAGCTGCTGAATCCTTACCTTTACCGAAAGTCACACTCGTGTAATCAATTTCATCTTTTTCTTTTTTATCATAATGAACAACTGCTGAATCATCTGACTGAAGATGATTAATTTGGTTGGTTATCTCATTTTTGATATTCGTGAAAGATGTACCAACTCCAGTTAAAGCTTCCGCTACATTGCTATAGCTTTCTTCGCCAGAGGCACCATCATCCTTAACTGTCTTAACTTTGAAAGTTGGAGCAATCCATTTGCCATTCTCATAACCAGCTCCACCACCTAAAGACTGTGCAACATTGCTTCCCAAACTATAAAGTTGGGAACCCGCTACAGCATCACTTGAGCTAGAATTAATGTCGCCATTGGCAAGATACTTGATCTTGCTATTCGTCTTTTCATCGCCATGCTTTGCAACAAACGCATTTTCTTTTTCATTCCAATTTAAAGAATCCTGTGCAACGCCTTCTGAAACTTCCTTAATCCGATCATTAACATTCTTAATATTCTCATCGAGACCAGAAAAAGCTGAGCCAACGTCTTTAAACTCAGTCGGATTTACCTTACCATTAGCATCAACCTGAGATAACTTATAGGTGGGCTGTGTAAAAGCACCACCACTAAATGCTGCACCACCACCTAAAAACCTTGCAACATCTTGAGAAATGCTATTAATCTGTCCACCTGTAATTGCATCATGTGATTTATCCGCAATCTGACCATCAGCAATATTGTGAAGTGCTGTGAGGGTTTTATCTTTCCCACCAAACGTTACACTCGCATAATCAATGGCTCCATTCTTTTGTTTATCATAATGAACAACCGCTGAATCATCTGACTGAAGATGATTAATCTGATTGGTTATTTCATTGGTAATTTTATTCTGAACGTTGGTGATAGAAGTACCAACACCTTCAAAAGCAGCTGATACATTGCTATAGTTCTTCTCCTCAGAGTTACCATCAGCCTTAACTGTTTTTACCTTAAAGCTTGGCGCTTTCCAGTTTCCTTTTTCATCATAGCCAGCACCGCCACCTAAATAGGTCGCAAGCTGCTCGTTCATCGAATAAAGTTGTCCACCTGTAACTGCATCTGTAGAGCCAGAAGCAATATTACCGTCCGAAAGATGGGTAATCTTACTCTTTGTTTTTACTCCATCCTTCTTATGATCTGCTACAAAGGCGTTATCAGTATTGCTCCACAATAAAGCATCGCCCTGAACTTGTTGTGTCACATTACCAACTGCCTCTGCTAATTTCTCCTCAACTTTCTTGATATTTGTATCAAGCTGAGCTTTGTTAACAGCTTCATTATTCTTTGTCGCTTCCTTCACACCGGAAAGTATACGATCTTCATTATTCTTGTTGGCAATATTGATTTCACTGCCTTCTTCTTTTGCTCCAATGGTTATACGCTTTGTTGTATCATCTTGTTGTACAAAGCTATTGGCGGCAACTTGAGAAACCACATTATTAATCTGTTCAGTAACTTTATTCTGAACATTCGTTATAGACGTACCAACTCCCGTTAAAGCTTCAGATACATTCTTATAAGTCTCTTCTTTTTCCTCACCCTCTCCGTTAACAGTTTTAATTTTAAATGTTGGAGATGTCCATTCACCATTCTCATAACGAGCATCGCCACCGAAAGACTGAGCAACCTTATCACCCAAAGTGTAAAGCTGTTTACCTGTAATGGCATCTGTTGAGTCAGAAGCAATATTACCATCTAAAAGATGTGTAATTTTACTATTGGTCTTTGCATCATCCTTACCATGAGCCGCAATAAAGGCATTCTCACTCTCACTCCATAACAAAGCATCACCTTGGACTTGTTGCGTAATATTCGTTATGTTTTGCGTAAAGTCATTGAACTTATTCGTGATGTCTTTACTGACATTTTCGATACCTTTATCAAACTGCCCCTTGTTGACAGCTTCATTATTTTTCACCGCATCCTTCACACCGGAAAGGGTTCGTGCTTCGTTTGCGTTGTTAGCAATATTGATTTCACCACCAGCTACTTCTTTACCAATCGTGATGTAATTTGTCTTTGGGTCTTTCTTAATAAGGCTATCACCTTGTACATTGGTAATCGCATTATTAATCTGGTTGGTCATTTCATTTTTTATATTCGTGAAAGCAGTACCAACACCTTCAAAAGCTGCGGCTACACTTGTATAATTTTGTTCATCTTCTGTACCATCAGCTTTAACGCGTTTAATTTTAAAGGTTGGATCGGTCCATACGCCATTCTCATAACGAGCATTACCACCAAAATAGGTCGCAACCTTATCACCTAAAGAATAAAGTTGATTACCCGTAATGGCATCTGTTGAACCAGACGCAATATTACCATCCAAAAGATGTGTAATCTTGCTATTGGCTTTTGCGCCCTCATTCTTGTGCTGCGCACTAAAGGCTTGATCATCTGCACTCCACAATAAGGAATCGCCTTTAACAGTGTTAATCGTATTATTAACCTCTTTGGTAATCTCATTTTTAACATTCGTAATAGACGTTCCAACCCCTGTTAAAGCTTCAGCTACGTTATGATAAGTTGCATTCTCTTCATTGCCTTCATCGGTAACAGTTTTCACTGTAAAAGTTGGATCGGTCCATTTGCCATCTTTATATCCAGCACCACCACCAAAGGACTTGGCTATATCTGTGGCAGCAGTTTGGAGATTACTGGAAACAGTATTTACACTTTGATTTGTCTCAAAAAGCTGTGAACCAGTGACAGCTTCTTTTGAATCTTTTGAGATGTCACCATTCTTTATACCCGTAAGCGTACGTGTTTCTTTGTTATTATTGGTAATATCAATTTTATCACCACCTGTATCTTTACCAATGGTGATGTGTTGTGTCACAGCATCCTGTTTTACAAAGCTATTGGATGCAATTTGCTTTTCGACTTCTTGAACTTGTTTTTCTACTTGTTCTTGAACTTCTTTTTTTGCTTTGTCTAATTGTCCAAAATTCACCGCATCGGTCGTATCCGTACCATTGGCTACATTTGTAATCCTTTTACTACCTGCATTAATACCAGCAGTAGTGATTTGCGGACCATCTGTAATTTTCAAGCCCGTAGCATCAAAAATGTTCTTCCCCGCTGTTACACTATCTAGTGTAATGTTCTTTGCTAAATCAAATTTTATGTTATTGTCTTTTTCGCCTTTGGTGATGCTAAGGTTGTTACTTCCTGTCGCAAAATCTACCGTATTGTCTATCCCCACAGCTTTAGCATTTTTACCGTCAACAGATAGTTTCCACCCTTTGTCTACGTACATTTTTAATGACTTTAGCTGCGCAACATTCACTGCATCAGTATTCGCACTACCTGCTGCGACTCCTCCAATTTGTCGTGTTTTGCCATTAGTAATATCACCAACACTCACGGCACCATAAGTACTTTTCCATGTAAAGGTCGTATCTGTCGCTACACCCTGTAAAAAAGGGCTATAACCTGCAACACCAGCTTCAACGGTCGCTATAGAATCAGCACCTAAAGCAACAGCGTGATCTGCTTTTGCTCTTGAATAAAATCCTATAGAAACTGCCTCTTTTTGCGTTGCGTATGCACGATGACCAACAGCCGTTGAACCATACTCCAAAGCTTTAGAAACAGCACCCAAAGCTGTTGAATAATCACCCTGAGCAGTGGTATAATCATTGTCCCCGTGTTCACTTTTTACATTATATTCGGAACCTAGTGCGGTGCTGCTTTTCCCCAAAGCATGCGCCATGCGACCTATAGCCAAGCTATCTTCTTTTGTCGCCTGCGCCTGATCACCCATAGTAATAGCAAATTTTCCTGTTGATTGTGCCTTATGACCAATAGCAACACTTATCTCCCCTGCTGCATTTGCCAGCCCACCTAAAGCAACAGAAGAATCTCCTTTTGCTTCCGATCCTACACCCACAGCAATGCTCACCTTTCCAGCAGCAAGCGACGCAACACCAAAGGCTAATGACCCTCCCGTAAGGGCCGTTGCATTTGCACCAAATGCTGTTGAATAACTCCCCTGTGCCGCAGATCCACAACCAGTGGCAAAAGAATAAACACCAAAAGCCTCAGGCATTATATTCGCATCACCACTAGTCAAACCTCCCATATAACCAATATTCCCACTGGTTTGCCCATTACCAGTCCAAACTAGTTGCTTATCGCTGTGACTATAAGGAGAAAAATTTCCAAACTTTACTTCTTCGAGAAATCTCCGATATTCTTCTTCTGCAGTTATTTTCTTCCCACCACGCTTAGTGGTTCCTCCCCGACCAATAACATTATCCGCACCGCAATAATCATCATCACCAGAAAGAACAATACTGCCATGACTGCCTTTAGAATAATTTACATTTGGATTATCTTGACTCAAAACCTTTGCTCCTGTTATCGCAAGATTCGAAGCAAATACAGGCGAAATATTTGATAAAAATGTAGTCGCTGTGGCTAATGAAAGCGCTTTCACAAAAGAAAAACGAAAAACTTTCAAAGTACTCGCTCTTTGTGTGGCATATAATTTTTTCATAACAAACTCTCCAATGAAAAAATCTGAAAACACATCAAAAACATAAAAAAGACATATTTTTCTATTAGCCACTTGCTCAGGTAGATTTGGAAGTTGAGAGTGGCTCTTTGAATAAAGACGTTTTGAGTCTTTTGTCGTGTTTTGTGTGTGCTTTCTGTAACGAGATCTAAATAAGAAATTTTGGAAATATGTTTATAAGGACATAAAAAAGACACATTTAGACTCTAATAAAAACTTGGTTGCGGTTTACTCTTTAGGCTTGGAAAAAGATCTTTGAGAATTTTAAATATTAAGACTATTTTATTTATTAGGTGTTTGGTTACTTAATAAAGTTTTTAGCGATGCTTTTATTGTTGGTATTTTTGCTGTGTATCTTTATTAAGGAGCGCTATTTCTTTCGTATTCAAGTAAATGAAAAGCTAAATATTTAAAAAAACCTTAAATTTCTTTAGAAATATGAATTTTTCCTAGCTAGGTTGTTGTTTTGTTAAATGGAGTGCAGCTATGTAAATTCGGTTTTTCCAGTATTTACAGTTTATACACTACCTCTTCCCTCCTTTTGAATTATTATTTCGATCAAAATGAGTCTTACTAATATACTTTACGTTGCACTAACCCCTCTATAATAAAATAGCAACAAAAAAATAACAATTTTTATCGATTTGAATATTTTTTACAGAAATATGTGATCTTTTTTCAACAATTTAAGTAAAAAATTTTAGGAAAATAATTGAAAATTTATAACTATGTTGCTCTATAAAGCTCATTCTAAAGCTAAAATATTCCTTATTCTGCATAAAAAAGTATAAATGCAGAACGCAGCGATAATCTTAACTACTTTCTATCAATTCAGTTTTACTCTTAAACCCGCTCCTATGCCCCAATGCCTACCAGAACTCGTAGCGGATATATTAGAACGAATTCTGCCATTTTCAGACATATAACCTGCTCCAACAGCAAAAGCTGATTGATTGCGCCATGTCCCCGTTCCTATCGATAAACTTAAAGAACCTGGCGTTTCTTCATAACTCAAATTCGATACCGCTAAACCTATCGCTGCTGCCTGTTTGGATTCTTTGCGAACTTCCTTAATTTCATACCTTAACGCTTCAAACTTTACATCTGTATAAGATTTTGTCTCATGAATAACATCGTCGACCGTGTTATTGACAATATCCTTGAAACGCTCATTCGTATATTTCTTTGCATTAGAAAGAACGAGATTCATCTGCTTATTCGTATAATCATGCAATTGACCGCCTGTAACAGCTTCTTTCGAACCGCTTTCAATGCGACCTTCCGCTACATTGTCTATCAATACTGGATCACTCTCACTCAAACCAACTAATGTTACTTTATTCGTTTTCTTGCCATCAGTCCCTTTATCATACTTAACAGCAATATCTGCCACACTAGCAATATCTTTTACTTGCTTATCAATCATATTGACATGGCTTTCAACCTCTTTAACTTTCTTATTCGTCTGCCAAAGTTGTCTGCCATTAATAGCCTCTTTTGAGCCTTCTGATATTTCACCGTCCGCTACATGCTTAATCTTACTGTCTTGACCTTTATGACGCGCGTCAAAAGCTTTTTCTGTCTCACTCCAATTTAAACCACCCGAGAAAACACTCTGTTCAAAATCATGAATACGATTGTTGATTTTTGTCATACTTTCGTTAACACCTTCAAATGCAGAGGCAACATTGGTATAGTTCTCCTTTTTGCTTAACACACCAGCAGCAGTAAATTGTGCAACCTTAAAGCCTGGTGCTAACCATTTTCCATCCTTGTATCCCGCATCCCCACTAAAATATCTAGAAAGTACATTGATTACCGAATAAAGCTGGGAACCATTGATCGCTTCCGTGGATTCTTCTATCAGAAGCCCTGCTTTTACACCAGAAAGACTACGCACACCGCTCGCACTGTTTGCAATACTGAGTTCACTCCCATCTTTTTCACCACCAATCGTGATACGTTTTGTCTTTTCATCCTGCTTAACAAGATTCTCACTTTCTATTTTGCTAATCTCATGGGTAATTTTGTTCTGAATATTTGTGAAAGAATTTCCAATCCCACTCAATGCATCAGAAATATTGCTATAGCTCTTTTCTTCAGAGGCTCCATCTTCACCAAACTGCTTGATTTTAAAATTTGGAGCTTGCCAATTTCCTTGCTTATCATAACCAGCGCCACCACCAAAATAGGTTGCTAATTGCTCGTTTAAAGAATAAAGTTGAGAACCATTTACTGCATCACTTGAGTTTGCTGTAATATCACCATCCTTCAGATTGGTAATCTTACTGTTTTCCCTTGTTTCTCCCTCCCCATGAAGAGCAACATAAGCTTCCTTATTCTTATCCCATAATAAAGAATCATCGCTAATGCCTGCTGAGACTTCCTTAATACGCTTGTTTACATTCTTTATATTTGTATCAAGACCTTCAAATGCCGAAACAATATTATCATGGTCTGTTTCTCCTACCGCCCCATTTTCAGAAATACTGAGTAATTTATAAATTGGTCCCGTAAAAATACCTTCTTTAAAGGCTGCATTCCCACCAAAATATTTAACGACCTGCTGAAATATTTTTGTAATTTGCCCCCCATTAATTGCATCATGTGATTCTTGCGAAAGCACACCATTAGCAACATTATGTAAAGCAACAGGTTCTTTATTTTTACCACCAAAAGTCACACTCTTATAATTAACAGTATCATCCGACTGTTTATCATAAAAAACTGCAAAAGAATTTGTAGACTCAATTTTCTTATCCAGCTTATCAAGCTGTGTTTTGTTAACTGCTTCATTCTCTTGTGTTGCTTCCTTCACACCAGAAAGCGCCCGAGCTTCACCATTCTTGTTGGCGATATTGATGACAGTACCGTCTTTCTCTCCACCAACCATGATAAGCTTTGTCTTGTCATCTTGCTTAACAAGATTCTCGCTTTCTATTTTGCTAATCTCATGGGTAATTTTATTCTGAATATTCGTGAAAGAAGTGCTTAAACCTGATAAAGCATCCGCAACAGTTTTATAATCTTCTTGCATTGCATTGCCTTTAATATCAAATTTGTTCACTGTAAAAGTTGGAGCAATCCAACTTCCCTCTTCATAGCTCGCTCCACCGCCTAAAGAAGTAGAAACCGCATTCCCCAATGAATAAAGCTGACTACCCGTGATTGCATCCTTTGAATTAGAAGAAATGACCCCATCTAAAAGGTGGGTGATCTTGCTGTTTGTTTTTGCACTCCCCTCTCCATGATCAGCAACAAACGCTTTTTCATCCTTGTCCCATAATAAAGCATCGCCTTTAACTTGTTGCGTAATATTCGTGATGCTTTTGGTAAAATCGTTAAATTTATTCGTTATTTCATTATTGAAATCTTTGATACTTGTATCAAGCTGACCTTTGTTAACCGCTTCATTCTCTTTTGTTGCTTCCTTCACACCAGAAAGCGCCCGAGCTTCACCATTCTTGTTGGCGATATTGATGATACTGCCTTCTATTTTTGCACCAATGGTAATATTATTTGTTGCTTTCTCTTTCTGTACGAGATTCTCACTTTCCACTTTGTTAATCACATGATTAATCTGTTCAGTCACTTGTTTTTGAATATTTGTGAAAGAAGTACCCACTCCAGATAAAGCGTCCGTGACATTATTATAAATCTTCTCTTCAGAACTTCCATCATCCTTAACTGTTTTAAGCATAAAAGTTGGAGTACTCCATTTGCCATTTTCATATTTAGCGCTCCCTCCAAAGGACTTTGCTATATTCGTGGCAACCGTTTGGAGATTAGTGGAAACAGCTGTCACATTCTGATTGGTTGTAAAAAGCTGCGAACCAGTAACTGCTTCGTTTGAATCTTTAGAAATAGCACCCTCTTTTATACCGGTAAGAGTACGCTTTTCATTATTCTTGTTAGCAATATCGATTTTATCGCCCTTTGTATCCTTACCAATGGTGATGTGTTGCGTATGTTCATCCTGTTTAACAAGACTATCACTCTCCACATTTTTAATTTGATTTTCAACATTTGTGATCGAATTATTCACATTCGTCATCTGTTGCTTTACCTCTGTAAAAGCGTGGCTCACACCAGAAAAAGCACTCGCAACATCATGATAAGATTTGCCTTCAACAGTATAGGTAGGCGCCTTACCATCCAGTACATCAGCATCACCACCCAAATATTGCGATGTATTTTTAACTATTGTTGATAGGTTTGTTTGAACCCCCGTCACACTCGTCTTTACTTCAGAAAAGTTATTTTTGAGCGTTGTAACATCATTATTTGTCGCAAAAAGCTGTGAACCGATAACGGCTTCATTTGAATCTGCTAAAAGCGCACCAGCTTTTATTCCTGTAAGAGTACGTTTCTCATTTTCATTGTTAGCAATGTCGACTTTATCTCCACCTGTATCCTTACCAATGGTGATATGTTGCGTCTCAGCATTTTGTTTTACGAAGCTACTGGATGCTACTTGTTCTTTTAATTCCTTCAGTTGTGAAAAATTTACAGCTTCATTATCCTTTGTAGCCGACTTCACACCCAAAATAGTTCGATCATCACCATTCTTATTTGTAATATCGATTTCAGCGCCTTCTTTTTCTCCCCCTATCTTGATTAATTTCGTCTCGTCATTCCACTTAACAAGGCTATCGCCTTTCACATTGGTAACGGCATCGTTAATTTGCTTAGTAAATTTATTCTGAACATTCGTGATAGAAGTACTAACTCCAGTCAAAGCTTCCGCTACATCATGATATTCTTTATTTTCTGTTTCGCCACCTTCCTTAACAATTTTAATGTTAAAAGTCGGAGCGTTCCATGCACCACCTTCATAGCTAGCACCACCGCCAAAATAGGTTGCAACCTTATCATTGGTCTCATAAAGCTGAGAACCATTTACTGCCTCAATTGAATCTTTAGAGATTGCCCCACCCATCACACCGGAAATGGTTCGATTTCCATTATCCTTGTTTTGGAGATTAATTATAGTGCCATCTGTATTTTTACCGATGGTGATATGTTTTGTTTCAGCATCTTGTTTTACAAAGCTACTGGATACTACTTGTTGTTCGACTTCTTTTTCAATTTTCTGCAATTGTGAAAAATTCACAGCGTCAGTTGCCTCACTCCCCTCTACTAGACCTGTTATTTTTTTATTGCCAGCATCAATACCAGACATCATTATTTTCGGGCCATCCTTTATGATTAAGCCCGTGGCATCAAAAGTATTCGCATCTGCTTTTACACTCTCCAGCGTAAGGTTCTTTGCTAAATCAAATTTTACCTTATTGTCACTTTCGCCTTTGGTGATTTCGAAATTACTGCTTCCAGCTGCAAAATCTACTGTACCGTCTATCCCCACAGCTTTAGTATTTTTATCGTTAACAGACAGTTTCCAGCCCTTGTTTACATGGGTTTGTAAGGAATTTAGCTGTGCAACATTCACGGCATCGGTATCATCAGTGCCCGTTGCTACATTCGTTATCTTTTTACTGCCTGCATTAATACCAGTCGTGGTGATTTGTGGACCATCGGCAATGGTCAAACCCGTGGCATCTACAGTAACATCGGTTCCTACTTTTATGCTCTCCAGCGTAAGTTTTTTTGCTAAATCAAATTTTATGTTATTGTCACTTTCGCCTTTGGTGATTTCGAAATTACTGCTTCCAGCTGCAAAATCTACTGTACCGTCCTCTACAGCTGTAGCATTGTTACCGTTAACAGACAGTTTCCATCCCTTGTCTACATGGGTTTGTAAGGAATTTAGCTGTGCAACATTCACGGCATCGGTATCTGCAGTGCCCGCTTCTACATTCGTTATCTTTTTACTGCCTGCATTAATACCCTCAGTCGTTATTTGAGGGCCACTTTCAATGATCAAACCTGTGGCATCTACAGTAACATCGGTTCCTGCTTTTATGCTGTCCAGCGCAAGTTTTTTTGCGAGATCAAATTTTATGTTATTGTCACTTTCGCCTTTGGTGATGTCTAAGTTGTCACTTCCAGCTGCAAAATTTACTGTACCGTCTATCTCTACAGCTGTAGCATTTTTGCCATCAACAGACAGTTTCCAGCCCTTGTCTACATAGGTTTGCAATGACTTTAACTGTGCAACATTCACGGCATCAGTATTTGCACTCCCTGCCGATACACCTCCAATTTGCCGTGTTTTCTTTTGCTGAACATCCCCAACACTCACAGCACCGTACGTACTTTTCCATACAAAAGTACCCTCTGTCGCTGTATTCCGTAAAAGAGGATTGTAGCCTGCAACACCGGAAGCAACATTCGCTATAGAATCTGCACCTAAAGCAACAGAATGATCTTTGTTTGCTCTCGAATAAAACCCTATAGAGACAGCGCCTTCTTCCGTTGCGTATGCACGATGACCAACTGCAGTTGTACCATACTCCAAAGCTTTAGAAACCGAGCCCAAAGCTGTTGAATAATTACTCATGGCTGTGGTATAATCATCCTTCCCGTGTTCACTCTTCACATTATATTCGGAGCCTAGTGCGGTACTGCTTTTTCCCAAAGCATGTGCCATGTTGCCTATAGCTATGCTATTTTCGTTTTTGGCTTCTGCCTGATCACCCATAGTTACGGCAAATTTTCCTGTTGCTTGCGCCTTGAAACCAACAGCAACACTTCTCTCCCCTGATGCATTTGCCTGTGTACCTAAAAAAGTAGCATTTGATCCAGCTTTTGCCTCTGCAAATGGCCTTCCATTCACTTGTATTGGATGTTCTTTCTTTGATGAGCTAAGCGTATTTAAGAGAGAAATGCCATTTCCATGATTATCATCAATAGAAGGCTCTAAATTTTTTTGTGTAGAACTGCTATCTTTGTCCAAAACATTGACAACAGTCTTACCTTTTTTAGAAAGTGTCGTGATTAAAAAATCTACGTAACTACTAGAAGTACTCACTCTTGATACTATTGCTGTAGTCAGCACTGTTAAATAACTTGATTTTGATAAACTTGTATCGTCAAAGAAACCCGTATGAGGGTTATAACGATTATAATCAGAAAAGACATTTCTATTGTTTCTTTGAGAATAAACCGCTGTTGCCTTCTCTAGAACTTGCAGAAGCTGCTCTATTCTATCAAAATTTTTTGCATAAACGGGGGAAGTATTTGATAAAAACGCAACGATTATGGTTCCCAACAAAAGATTTTTAAACAAATGTTGAGAGAAATGTCCGTAATCCCAGTCATTTCTCTTTGATATGATAGATAATTCTTTCATCACAAGTACCCCAATGAAAAAAATCAAATCAACATATTTATGACATAAAAAAGACATATTTCAATTTATAATTATTTTATTTAATTAAATTAACTATTAAAAACCGGTGGGGGAGGTTGTTTTTGCGTGAAACCATAATAATAAAAAAGCGCTTTAAAAAAACTCGAAGGTTTTTGGCAGTTTTATTTTTGTGGCGATAATTATTTGGATAATAAGTTTATTTAGATAAATTTGTTATAGCATATTCTCTTATCAGATTAATGAATTTTAACCTATAAGGAGTTAACATATTGATTTTATGCTCTTTTGAACTTCTTTTTCGTGAAAAGCAAAAACAATTAGCACATGGTAATCTCTATTCTTATTAAATTATAAATTGAAATGAAAACAGTTCTTTAGCATTAATGGTGCATTTTATTTTATCGTTTATCTGCTTCACATGTTTTTCTTAAAGATCTGATCTATTAACTTTATTGATTTCTTCTTAAAATAAACTTTCGCCCCTGTCTTCATTTGAAGCAAGGGCGAAATATTTTACTCAATGTATTCTGTTGATTATTAATTCAATGTCATATTAAATCCCGCACCTACACCCCAGTGACCTCCAGAATTGGTAACAGATACATTAGACAGAACAGATCCGCTTTCAGATGTATAACCAGCACCAAAGGCAAATGCAGATTTGTTACGCCATAAGCCGGTGCCAAATCCAACACTTAATTTTCCAGGTGTTTCATTATAGCGTAAGTTCGCCACTGCTATACCAATAGCCGCTGCTTGTCTTGCTTCTTTTCGCACACCCTCAATGCTGTAATTTAAAGCATCAAACTTCATATCCGTATAAGATTTCGCTTCATTAATAACATCACCCATTTGGTGATTGATAATGTCATTGAAACGCTCATTCGTATATTCTTTTGCCTTATCAAGGACTACATCTATCTTCTGGTTTGTCTCCCAGAGTTGGCTACCATTCACAGCTTGTTTTGAATCTTTGGATAAATCACCTGCCGCTACATTGTCTAACACTACCGGATCACTTTCACTCACACCAGCGAATGTAACTTTATTGATCTTATCACCCTTTTCATCTTTATCATACTTAACTGCATCATTCGTAACCGTATTTTCAATATTTTTTATCTGTTGATCAATATTATCTACACGGTTTTCAACCTTGCTAACCCTATTATTTGTCTCAAAAAGTTGGCTACCATTAACGGCTTCTTTTGAATCTTCAGATAATTTACCATCCGCTACATGCGTAATCTTACTGTTCTGATCATTGTGACGAGCGTCGAAAGCTTTTTCTTCCTCGTTCCAATTTAAACCACTTGATGAGACACTCTGAGCAACATTGTTAATACGCTCGTTGATATCGGATAGACTTCCATTAACTCCTTCAAACGCAGCTGCAACATTATCATAGCTAGTTTTATCCTTACCATTACCACCATTCTTGAATTGCGACACATAGAATGTGGGAGCGTTCCATTCACCGTCCTGATAGCCCGCTCCACCACCAAAATAACCAGCTATTTGATTTTTCAGAGTATAAATTTGAGAACCATTGATCGCATCCGTTGATTCAGCCGTAATGTCTCCAGCCTTAAGGTGCATAATCTTGCTATCTGCTTTTTTATCACCTTCACCATGTTGAGCGACAAATGCCTTATCAGCCTCGCTCCACAATAAAGCATCACCTTTTGTTTTATTGATCTCATTAGTAATTTCATTGGTGATTTTATTTTGAATATTCGTGAAAGATGTACCGACAGCAGAAAGCGCTTTTTCTACAGTATCATAACTTTCTTCATCTGCTGTACCATCCTCCTTAACTGTCTTAAGCGTAAAAGTAGGTGCTTTCCATTCGCCATTTTCATCATAACCAGCGCCACTACTCAAATATCCTGCAAGATTATTCCCCATCGAATAAAGCTGAGAACCATTGATCGCATCCGTTGATTCAGCCGTAATGTCTCCATTTAAAAGGTACTTAAGCTTGCTCTTTGCTTTTTCTTCGCCATGCTGAGCAACAAACGCCTTATCAGCATCGCTCCACAATAAAGCATCACCCTGAACCTGTTGCGTAATATGCGTTATGCTTTGCGTAAAATCGTTGAACTTGTTCGTGATGTCTTGACTGACATTTTCGATACCCTTATCAAGCTGACCTTTATTAACAGCCTCATTGCTGTTCTTGGCATCCTCTACACCAGAAATGATCCGATGTGCACCGCTTGCGTTGGCAATATTGATTTCTGTACCTTCTGTTTTAGCACCAATCGTGAGACGATTTGTTTCCTTATCCTGCTGAATAAAACTCTCACCCTCTACTTTGGTAATCGCATTATTAATCTGGTTGGTAATCTCCTTAGTAAAGTTATTCTGAACGTTCGTAAAAGATTGACCCACACCACTCAAAGCTTCAGCTACATTATGATAAGTTGCATCTTTTTCTTCACCATCAGTGTTAACAGTTTTAAGCGTAAAAGTAGGAGCACTCCATTCGCCATCCTTATATTCAGCTCCACCTCCAAAAGTTTCAGCTATCTTCGTAGCAGCGGTTTGGAGATTATTTGAGACCGTTATCACATTTTGATTTGTCGCAAACAGCTGTGAACCATTGATCGCATCCGTTGAGTCTTCGGTAATTTCACCATTTGCAAGAAATTTGATCTTGCTCTTTGCTTTTTCTTCGCCATGCTGAGCAACAAATGCTCCATCACTCTCGCTCCACAATAAAGCATCACCCTGAACCTGTTGCGTAATATGCGTTATGTTTTGCGTAAAATCGTTGAACTTATTGGTGATGTCTTTACTGACGTTTTCGATACCTTTATCAAGCTGACCTTTGTTAACGGCATCATTATTGTTCTTTGCATCTTCCACACCAGAAATGATCCGATTTGCACCGCTTGTGTTGGCAATATTGATTTCTGTACCTTCTGTTTTAGCACCAATCGTGAGACGATTTGTTTCCTTATCCTGCTGAATAAAACTCTCACCCTCTACTTTGGTAATCGCATTATTAATCTGGTTGGTAATCTCCTTAGTAAAGTTATTCTGAACGTTCGTAAAAGATTGACCCACACCACTCAAAGCTTCAGCTACATTATGATAAGTTGCATCTTTTTCTTCACCATCAGTGTTAACAGTTTTAAGCGTAAAAGTAGGAGCACTCCATTCGCCATCCTTATATTCAGCTCCACCTCCAAAAGTTTCAGCTATCTTCGTAGCAGCGGTTTGGAGATTATTTGAGACCGTTATCACATTTTGATTTGTCGCAAACAGCTGTGAACCATTGATCGCATCCGTTGAGTCTTCGGTAATTTCACCATTTGCAAGAAATTTGATCTTGCTCTTTGCTTTTTCTTCGCCATGCTGAGCAACAAATGCTCCATCACTCTCGCTCCACAATAAAGCATCACCCTGAACCTGTTGCGTAATATGCGTTATGTTTTGCGTAAAATCGTTGAACTTATTGGTGATGTCTTTACTGACGTTTTCGATACCTTTATCAAGCTGACCTTTGTTAACGGCATCATTATTGTTCTTTGCATCTTCCACACCAGAAATGATCCGATTTGCACCGCTTGTGTTGGTAATATCGATTTTATCGCCATCTGTATCTTTACCAATAGTGATAGATCTCGTTTTATCATCCTGTTTCACAAAACTATTGGCAGCTACCTGTTCTTTGACATCTTTTTCAACTTTTTGCAGCTGTGCAAAATTCACCGCATCGGTTTCTGCAGTTCCAGCTTTCACACCAGAAAGAGTCCGAGCCCCACCAGTCTTATTGATAAGATCGATTCTCTCACCATCTGTATCCTTCCCAATAGTGATAGATCTCGTTTCATCATCCTGTTTCACAAAGCTATTGGCCGCGACTTGCTTTTCGACTTCTTGAACCTGTTTTTGTATTTGTTCTTGGACTTCTTGCTTGGTTTTATTTAATTGTCCAAAATTCACTGCATCAGTTTCTGCAGTTCCAGCTTTCACACCAGAAAGAGTCCGCGTTCCACCAGTCTTATTGATAAGATCGATTCTATCACCATCTGCATCTTTACCAATGGTGATGTGTTTTGTATCAGCATCCTGTTTCACAAAGCTACTGGCTGCGACTTGTTGTCCAATTTTCTTCAGTTGTCCCAAATTCACCGCATCAGTCTCGTTAGTACCTTCTGCTACGCCTGTGATCTTTTTACTCCCTGCATTAATACCCTCAGTCGTTATTTGAGGACCATTCGCAATGATTAAGCCCGTGCCATTAAAAATATTCTGCCCTGCTTTTACACTCTCAAGCGTAAGGTTTTTTGCGAGATCAAATGTGACCTTATTATCACTTTCGCCTTTGGTGATTGTGAAATTGCTACTTCCAGCTGCCAAATCTACTGTACCATCTATCCCCACAGCTTTAGCATTCTTACCGTCAACAGACAGTTTCCAGCCCTTGTCTACATAGTTTTGCAATGACTTTAACTGTGCAACATTCACGGCATCAGTATTTGCACTCCCTGCCGCTACGCCTCCAATTTGCCGTGTTTTCTTGTTAGCAATATCACCAACACTCACAGCACCGTAAGTACTTTTCCATGCAAAATCATCCCCTGTCGCTGTCCCCCGTAAAAAAGGACTATAGCCTGCAACACCGGCAGCAACGTTCGCTATAGAATCTGCGCCTAAAGCAACAGCATGATCTGTATTTGCTCTTGAATAAAACCCTATAGAAAGAGCCTCTTTTTCCGTTGCATATGCACGATGACCAACTGCAGTTGAACCATACCCCAAAGCTTTAGAAACCGCGCCTAAAGCTGTTGAATAATCACCCTTGGCAGTGGTATAATCATTTTCCCCGTGTTCACTCTTTTCATTATATTCACCACCCAGCGCAGTACTGCTTGTCCCCATAGCGTGAGCCATATAGCCTATAGCAACACTCGATTTTTTTTGCACTTGCGATCCCTCACCCAAAGTAACATTTGTGTCTGCACGTTGTAATCCGGCATCACGGTTTGTTATTGCAGTTGAAACATTACGTGAGGAGTCAGATACACCAATGATCACTGAATTCTCATCATACTGTGCAAACTGTTGAGAAGACATACTATTACGAATAGACAATTGCGGATTGATAATAGATTGTTTCTTTTCTTCCTCTGTACTTACCGCTCTTTTCAATCGGTTACTGCCCCCTGCTTTAAGAGTATTTGCAAGAGAATTATCATCTCCCACATCAGAAAAGGTTCTTGTTAAAAAATTTGCATTATCATTCAAAACATGAGCGTTTGGTGCCAACGTCGTATTCGATACTGTTATATAATTATCTTTTGATACATCAAGAGAATCATCATAAACAGAGATAACGCTTTGTGGATACACCACAGAAACAGCCTTTATATCTGTAGACACCTCTTCTATTGAATCAATATTTTTTGAAAAAACAGGAGAAACGCTTGACAAAAGCGCAGCAATTGAAGTCACTGACACAACTTTAATAAAAGGAAAACGAGAAAATTTTGATTCACTTCCCGCTATTTTTGTATATAATTTGTTCATAACAAATTCCCCAATGAAAAAATTTTAACCATAAACATAAAAAAGACACATTTAAATACTATTTATCCCGTAATTTCTGTTTTTTCTATATGCAAAATATTTAAAGCGTGATTGAAAAAAGAAAGAAATGGTGCGTTTAGATGTTAAAGTGAATGCCTTTTGTTCTTTATAAGAGATAAGAAGTATTTTTGTGTATATTGGTTAATATTATCTTAATTTTTGGACCAATTGTTTTTTTAGTTTTTCATTCACTCCTTTTATTCACAGAGCAAGTGTTAAAATAATGACACGATCTCCTCTCTCCTTAATAGAGATATTTTTCTTTGTAAAATAAGCAGTATTATAAAACTTGCAATTTTTTTGAAGAATAAGCAAGAGAGACTTGTTACTTTATCCTTAAAGAAAATTCCGTCACAGTGCTAACAAATGACGCAGACAAAAATGATTGAAGTTACTGCAAGCTGATTTAGCATATATTTTTATCATTTTCTCAGTCAAAATAAAACGTATTTTGTCTTTACCAGAGGTTGTAAATTTACGGTTTTGTCGAGAAAAAGGCAATTTATCTTTGCTCTCTTTAGGCTGCTACAAAAAATTTTAAGAAAAAATAAGAAATACATTACTTATAAAAATATGCATTTTTTTCTCTTTAAAAAGTGATTACTTACCCGAAATCGTAAAAGTTTTTTCTGTTTTTAAAATCTGTGGTTATCATTATATCCTTTATCAATCTCTATGTATATCTTTTATAGATGTAAAAAACAATTCACCCCTGCCTTATGAGACAAGGGTGAAGAGAATTTTTTATGTGTTTTTTGATTATTAGTTCAGGGTCATATTGAATCCCGCACCTACACCCCAATGACCGCCAGAAGTGGTAACAGATACATTAGACCGAATATTTCCCTTCTCTGATGTATAACCTGCACCAAAGGCAAATGCAGATTGGCTACGCCATAAACCAGTCCCAAATCCAACGCTTAATTTTCCAGGAGTATCATTGTAGCGCAAGTTAGACACCGCTAAACCAATAGCCGCTGCTTGTCTTGCCTCTTTTTTCACACTCTCAATGCTGTAGTTTAAAGCATCAAACTTCATATCTGTATATTGTTTAGACCGCTCAACAGCATCGTCAATCGCATCAATCACAATATTATTAACCCGTTGATCCGTATAATGTTTGGATTCATCAAGAATAAGCTTCATCTGTTCTTGAGTATAGTCATGAAGTTGACCACCATTTACAGCTTCTTTTGATCCTTTCTCAATTTTACCATCAGCGACATTATCAATCAACACAGGCTCACTTGGATCACCACCTTTCAAAGTGATTTTATTGATTTTTTTACCGTTTTCATCTCTGTCATAGCGAACAGCATCCTCAGCAATATCGTTAACTTTATTATCAATATTATCAACTTTGGCGTCAATATTGAGAACTGTGTCACCAATATCAGCAATGGTATTGGAAATGTTATCAACTCTATTTGAAATATGCTTAACATCTTTTTCGACACCCGTGATACGTTCATTGGTCTTCCAAAGTTGTCCACCATTGACGGCATCTTTCGAACTTTCAGCAATTTCACCATCAGCTACACCGGTAATCTTACTCGGTTTACCATCACGGTTAGCATCATAAGCTTTCTTATCCTCATTCCACTTTAAAGCATCTGAATCGACCTTGTTGATGACATCATCGATACGGTTGTTAATATTTGACATCCCATCATTAATATCACCAAAAGCATCAGCGACATTATTGTGCTCTGTTTCAACAGTCTCACCATTCTCATTAACTTTAGAAATCTTGAAAGTAGGGTCTGTCCATTTGCCATTCTCATATTTGGCACCACCACCAAAATAATTCGCAAGCTTGTTATTCATGAGATAAAGCTGGTTACCCGTGATAGCATCCGTTGAACCTTCAGCAATATTACCATCCAAAAGATACTTCAATTTGCTGTTTGTTTTCTTGCCATCTTTTTCATGACGCGCAACAAATGCTCCTTCTTTATCATCCCACAGTAAAGCATCTTTTGAGATACCTTCAATTGTCTGATTAAACTCATTGGATACTTTCGTTAAGCGCTGATTCACATCTTGAACATTCTTATCAAGACCTGTTAAAGCCGAACCAACATCATAAAAATTAGCTTTTCCTACCTGACCTTCTACAATAGCAGATAAAGTATATTTTAGTCCTTTAAAGGCACCATCAACAAACTTTGCACCACCACCGAAAAACTTGGAAATATCTTCTGATATTTTATTAATCTGACTACCATTAATGGCATCATGAGAATCTTGGGAAATTTTACCATCCTTGACATTAAGGAGAGCCACTGGTTTTGCGCCCTTCTCGCCACCTAAAGTCACGCTATTATAATTAACAGTACCATCTTCATTCTTGTCATAGAGAACAGCAGCAGCACTTGCTATCTCAATATCATTTGAAATCTTCTCTATGCTTTTATCAAGTTGGTCTTTGTTAACAGCTTCATCACCCTTCTCTGCTGCTTTTACACCAGAAATAGAACGTGCTACCTTGCCATATCCTGCAATATTGATTTCAGTACCAGCTGTTTTCGCACCAATAGTGATAATACCTGAAATGCCTTCTTGTTGGACAAGATTATTTTCTTTCATTTCAGTAATCTTATTATCAATATTTGTGATAGAAGTATTCACACCAGTAAACGCATCTGTAACATTATTATATGCCTTATCCTGAATAAGGAAGGATGGTTCTATACCTGCAAGTACATCTGTGTTGCCACCAAAATATTTGGATGTATTTTGAGCAACTTTTGATAAGTTATCAGTAACAGTGGTAACTTTTTCATTCATCTTAAAAAGCTGTGAACCATTTACAGCTTCTGTGGAATTTTGAGAGAGTTCTCCATCTTTTACACCAGAAAGTGTTCTCTCTTGATTATTTTTATTTGCAATATTGATTTTTGTACCACCGGTTGCTTTCCCAACAGTGATAAGACCATTTTCTCCATCCTGCTTCACAAGGCTATTTTCTGTTATATTAGAGATTTTATTGTGAATCTGTGTAAAAGAATCGTTTACACCTTCAAAAGCTTCAGCGACATTTTGATAAGGTTCTTTAGAGACAGCACCATTATCGTCGATATGGTAAACATGAAAAGTAGGAGCACTCCATTCTCCATTCTCATAACTAGCACCGCCACCAAAATAATTAGCAATTTCACTGCCCATATAATGAATTTGGGAACCATTGACTGCATCTGTTGAATCTTCAGTAATCTTCCCACCAGAAACACCAGAAATAATTCGAACACTGCCTTCATTATTTGCGATATTGATTATGCCCCCACCTGTTTTTGCACCAATGGTGATAGGACCAGACTTTTCTTCTTGCTGAACCAAATTATTTTCTTTGATATCAGAAATTTGATTATGAATATTCGTGAAAGTATTATTCACACCTTCAAAAGCATCAGCAACATTATCATATGGCTGCTGCGAAACTGACCCATCAGCATTAATTTTATAAACCTTGAAAGTAGGAGCTTGCCATTTGCCTTTCTCATACTTAGCACCACCACCAAAATAATCAGCAATATCAAGAAACCCAACAGTTATTCTATGATCAACCGTGAAGACATTTGTATTAACGGCATCCAACGCTGAACCAACATTATCATATCTCTTTATAGCTATTGGACCATCTTCCTCAATAATCTTTAACTCATATTCTGGTCCTGTAAATTTACCATTTTCGAACGAGATATTACCACCAAAGAATTTTGCAAGGTCGCTACCTATAGAATGAATTTGGGAACCGTTTATGGCATCTGTTGAATCTTCAAAAATATCACCATTCAAAAGAGACGTAATCTTACTTTCTGTTGTTTCATCTCCTTTTTTATGGAGCGCAACAAAGGCTTGCTTCGCATCACTCCACAATAAAGCATCTTGAGAAAATTTATCAAACTTCTGATTAAAGTCATTAGTGACATACGTTAGGCGGCTATTCACATTTTTGACATTTGCATCAAGTCCTGTCAAAGCATCACCAACATTTTCAAATTCCTTCCGCTCTACTGTACCATTGGTAGAAACGTGAGATAAAACATATTTCGGCCCAGAAAACTCACCATTATTAAATTCTGTACCACCACCAAAAAACTTTGCGACATCTTTAGATATCTTATTAATCTGGCCACCATTGATTGCTTCATACGACTCTTCAGAAATTTTACCATCTTTTACACCGGCAATAGTCCGCTCTTCATCACTACCCGTGATATCAATTTTTGTACCGCCTTTTTCTTTACCAATGGTAATGAGCCTCTCATTCTTATCCCATTTAACAAGACTATTGCCTTCTATTTGATCTTTTATTTTATTCAACTGTGAAAAATTGACAGCATCGGTATCAGATTCTCCCGCCTGCACTCCCGTAATCTTTTTATTGCCAGCATTAATACCATTCAAAGTTATTTCGGGCCCATTACCTTCAACAAACTTAAAGCCATCATTACTCATAATGCTATTGCCTGTCGTGACACTTACTAGCGTAATCTGATCCATTAAAGAAAAGGTGACTTTATTGACGTTATCTTTTTGAATTTGGATATTTTTAACGCGGCTGTCCCTAGTCTCACCAGCAATAAAATCTACTGTACCACCAGCTTTAACATCTGTAGCATTTTTCCCATCAACAGAAAGGCTCCAGCCTTGTTCTGCAAGTTCTTTTACCTCTTGCAACTGTGAAACATTAACTGCATCATTCCCATTAGTACCTTTTTGTACTCCTGTGATTATTTTATTGCCAGCATGAATACCACCCGTAGTCATGCTAGGACCATCAGTAATTATGAAGCCATTATCGGCCATATGTGACTTTCCAGTTACTACATCACCAACTTTGATCACTTCACCTAAATCAAAGGATACCTTATTGCCTTCACCTTTTACAATTTTAATATTTGTCGTACCACTCTCTTCATTATTCTTATCTTTATGCTTAGCAGCAATAAGATCCACTGTATCCCAAGCTTTAACATCTGTAACATCTTTACCATCAACAGAAAGTTTCCAGCCGCCTCCGTTTTTTTCTACATATTTTTGTAGCTGCCCAAAATTCACTGCATCGGTATCTTCTTCGGCTTCCGCTATTCCTTTAATCGTTTTATTACCAGCATAAATGCCTTGAACAGTTATGCTCGGCCCATCACCATCGTCAACTCTAAAGCCCGAAGCATCCATAATGCTTTCTCCTACTGTGACAGACATTACATTAATATTTTCAGCTAAATCAAACGTAACATTGTGGTCATTATCTTTCGTAATATTGATATTCTTGCCAGTTTCATTGCCAGCTGACTGAAAATTTACTGTACCGTTTGGACCAATAGCAGTAGCACTTCCTCCATTAACAGCAAGCTGCCAGCTTGTTTTGGTTGCATTTTTTATCTCTTGCAACTGCTTATAATTCACCGCATCGTTAGGTTCGGTCCCATCTGCCACGTTTGTGATCTTTTGATTTCCAGCATCAATACCGTCAACAGTCATGCGTGGCCCCTCATTAATAATAAAGCCATCACCGCTCATAGAGCTTATTCCTGTAGTGACACTGATCAATTTAAGATTATCACTTAAAGCAAAGCGCATTTTCTGCTTCTTGTTTTCATTGCTTTTCTCAATCGTTAAGTTATCTTGTCCTACTCCGCTATTTTTCACTGAAAAATCTACGATGCTACCTGAATTCACATCTGTCGGATCTGTATCGTTAGCAGAAAGTTTCCAAGCTCCTGATGCTGCAGCGCTTATAGCTTTTAACTGTGCCACATTCACAGCATCGGTATCTTCAGTACCAGCAGCCACACCCGTAATTTGTCGTGTTATTTTACCATTCGCAGCCTCTTGACCAACATCACCAACACTAAAAGCGCCTGCTGTACTTTTCCATGTCTCATCAGTTTTTGTTGTCATTTTACCTGTTGCAGGATCATAACCTTTACCATCCTTTCCTCTACGAGATACAGATGCCCCACCTACAGCAACACCATCCGCAACAAGTGCCTGTGCATTTGCACCAATGGCAACGGAATCTTCTCCTTTACCATAAGTATGGGTCCCTATAGCAATAGCATTTTTAGCCTCCGCCAACACGTCTCTAGTAGGATTAGAAGGGTTAGTTCTGTCAGAGCGTCTGCTCCCTATTGCAATAGCACCTGAAGCTTTCGCTTGAGCATCTACACCTATAGCAATACTTCTGCTACCAGAAGCATTTGCAAGTCCACCGACAGCGACTGCAGACTCCCCTGATGCTTCCGAACTCACGCCCATGGCAACGCTTGCTCTACCGCTTGCAAGTGCAGCAACACCAAAAGCTTGTGCTCCACCAGCCTTTGTGGTTGCTCCCGCACCAAATGCTGTTGAATAATTCCCGGTTGCTGCAGCGCCACAACCCGTCACAAAAGAATAAACACCATAAGCTTCAGGTAGAACATTCTCAGATCCCCCAGTATTTTTTCCCATATAAGAACCTGTTTGTGTTAAAATACCCGAACTTTGCCAAGTAACCTTGTTAGTGGTTGTGCCATAAGGATTACGGCCAATGTTATCTGCTTGATCAACGATAAAATTATTATATTGGTCTTCTGCAGTTATTTTATTAGTAAGATTTTCCTGTTGCTTGCCACCACGCCCCTTAACATTATCTACACCACAGAAGTCATCATCACCCGCAAAAACAATACTGCCATGACTGCCACGTGGATATGGAACATCGGCACCACTCGAATTAAAAAGGGCTCCTCCGGTTATGCCAACACCCGCAGCAAAAACGGGAGAAACACTTGATAAGAATGTGGCCATTGCCGCGCTGAGCGAGACAGCTTTAATTAAATTTGGTGTGGAATATTTTTTTTTCATAAGAACCTCCTCCAACAGAGTTCAACATCATTACAACGCGCAAAAAACACATGGCAAAACCCTTGAGTTCGCGCACCTCAAAAACCAATAAATCAAGACAAAACTCCCCCTTCTGATACCGATACTTATCCGGCATCAGCCTAAAATCTTTGCAACAACATCGAATCTAGAAAAGCCCCCAACCCTTTTAGCTAGAGGGATTCAAACTAAAAATAAATAAAAACACAAGACTTTGAAAATATATCGTTATCTCCATTCAAAAATACTGCGATTTATCTCTTAACAAAAATAGTTTCACTAAAGAGCAATTCTATCTTTCAAATAAAGCGCAGCAGCAGAATGGCAAGAGTGTAAAAAATAATTTTTTATCAATTGGCAAAAATACTTATTAATGAAATAGCTGTTCTTATAAACACAAATTTATGATTTTTTTAACTTATAGCATAACGTAATAGATAATGATGATCATCATAACCTCACTCTTTGTTATGCGATCTTTGTTATGCGATAACCTGTTCTAGTAAAAGGGGTATTGCTTTGGAAAACATATTTCCTAATATAATGAGGCGCATTTTATAAAAAGTTTCAATGTGCTTATTGCATCATCTTCATAAAAAGATAAAAGCACGCTATAAATGCCTCTTTTTTCTTCTCTCTTGTATATCTGGTAGCATTTTATAAGAACCAAATATAATTTTAGCACCATAATGGGATTAAGGCCATAGTGTCTTCTCACTTTATATATAAATTTTTTTAAATATCACAAACTGAAAAGAAACTTTTTCCCCTCACATAACCCACTGTATTTTTAGTGTTGTCAGTACCTTTTCCTTCAACAAATACATATTTCAGGAATAGTGTCTGCTTCTTTTTGAAGAAATTTTATTTGTATCATCAATCATAATGCTTTTTATGAACTATTTTATCTACATCAAAATAATATATTGATTTATAATGATAATTTATCGTTTTTCAGGTTAAACAAAAGATTTGAAGATCGTAAGATTTTTCCCTTTCAAACCTGTTCATACAGTGAAAAAATCAAAAAAGTTCCATTTTTTAAAAGAGCTGTTCGTTGGTATCTTATAACGTTTCTTGATGCGTTTTCTCAACTTCGATTTTACGCTTTAAATGTAATTTTAAAAGTAGCATCGTGGCTTCGACTTCTTCCATATCATTGATGTCTTGAATAAGCTCTTGCAATTTTCCGTAAAGCTCTCCAGCTAATTCTGCTATATCTTCAGGAGGCATATCTATTTTTGCATCATGATAAGTTTTATACGCTAAATGTCCGAGCTTTTTCATCAATCCAAAAGGAATCGCTTGCGATTTTAAACCAGCTGCCTTCGCTTTTGCCATATCTGAAAACATCTCGCCATTACCCGTTACAAGCCAATTTAAATTGACGCCAAATTTTTCTCCATATGATGATAAAATAGTCGCATCGGGAATTCTGTCACCGCGTTCGTAATTGCCAAGCCCTTGAATGCTAATGCCAATTTTAACTGAAAATATATTACGAGACAAACCTACAAACTTTCTAACCTCTGTTAGACGTTTTGCTAAGGGCGTTTTAGGTGCATTTATTTGTCGCGTCATATCAATAATATCTACAAATGGGATTCATAAACGCTTCATTTGTAGATATACCATTGTTACTGCCCCTTATGTTAGGCAAAAATTTACACACAAGCCCACAAAAATGGATGTTGCAGCATCCATTTGCAGGAGCGAAATTTATGACAATCACACAAAAAATGCAACCGCCATGGTATTTTACTGAGCTGCGCCGTTGTAATATGTTCGTAGCGAAACTCACACAAGATTACCATACTGCTTTAAAAGTTGCAGCTGCACTTTTCTCAACAGCAAAAATGCTCACTGCGTTTTCCTCATCCTACAATGGGGTAACAACGTTTGAACCTCTTTGCCAAAATATACAATCGCACTTTCCGTAGCCTTTTAATTACATAAGATAAAAAGTTTATCAATCTCTAAAAATTATTATAACTTAAGATCTTGTACTAAACGAAAAGAGAAAAGATGCATAAAATATGTGAGAATTTGTTGGTTCTTAAGCTGGATTTTAACAGCAGAAAATATTTTCATTTTTTACCTTAGAAAATATTAGTAATTTTCTTTGTCGCTGTTAAAGGTGTTTTTCAGATTCGATTTTACGCTTTAAATGAAGTTTTAAAAGTGGCAGGGTGGCTTCGACTTCTTCCATATCATTGAGGTTTTGAATAAGATCTTGCAATTTTCCGTAAAGCTCTGCTGCTAATTCCGCAACATCTTCAGGAGAAAGTGTTATGTTTGCATTATGATATGTTGTATAAGCTAAATATCCAAGCTTTTTCATCAGCCCAGCAGGAATCGCTTGCGGTTTTAAACCAACTGCTTTCGCCTTTGCCATATCCGAAAACATCTCGCCATCGCCCGTTACAAGCCAATCTAATGAAACACCGCAAATTTTTTGATATTTGGAGAGCGCAGAGGCTGTAGGTTCACTGTTACCCGTTTCATAAGTTCCTATAGAGCCAGCAGTAATACCAAGATGTTCAGCAAACTGCTTACGCTCTGTGAAACCAAGAGCGTGACGCACTTCACGAAAACGTTTTGCCAACTCAGTTTTAGGTTTTGCTTCCGGACGAGCCAAAAAATTACTCCAAAATCAATATAATTGTTGACTAAATAATTATATTGTTTTGCATCTATCGTTACTGCTCTTAGAAAAAAGCAGTTATCACATACACAACCCCACAAAAATGGATGTTACAGCATCCATTTCAGCAGGAGCGAAAATTATGACAATTACACAAAAAATGCGACCGCCATAGTATTTTGCCAAGCCCTCACTCTCATCCCCCTAGGCAAAACGCGTGAAAGTTTACCAAATATCGACCTTCAGTGTCAAAAACATTTGGGCACCCTCTCATGAAAAAACAATACCTGCCATGGCCCATTTGTATGCCCGTTGAGCAAAATTCTTATCAACGGCTCTCTCAAAAAGCGCAGTCATATGTCTCACAGTAGTAAAAACCCATGTGGTTTTCTTCATTGCGTACTGTGCAATATATCACTGAAATCTTATTACAAAAACATGCGAATGCACTTCTCATAGCTTTTTATAAAACAAAAGGTTTATTAATGTCTCAAACTCAATATAAAAAAGGCAAAATAATTTCACTTCTGCAAAAAATGAGATTATTACACATTCTTAAAAAGCTGAACGTTTACAAACCATGCCTGCTTATTGTAGATATTAATGGCATTGATTTAGCTATATTGAGAATAAACAGGGTATTTTGTGTATTGCCAAAATATTCTTTTTATGCGCGAATTAAAAGCCTTTTTGCAATGTATTTTAAATGCTATAAGTTCTATAATAAACGCATTGCCATCCATATTTATAATTGGGCGCTTCAAAATCTTGGAGTGACAAAGTTTTTAATAGGCATTGGTTTAAAAGTGCGTATTTTGCAGAAAATTGACAAAACCATGAGGCTCGTATATATGGAAACTCTGAGTAATCATAGTGGAGTGATCCTTAAACAAACCAAAGCTGTACAAAAAGCCGTAACGTGGAGGAATTTAGCATGACCTCTTTATGCGGTAAGGAGTTATCCGATACACTGGTTGGTCTTTATGACGATTATCAACGTGGTTTTGATATTGGAGAAGAGCTTAAACTGTGTGTGGATTTAGCTTTATCTCTTGAATTGGAACTCAGTATTCTCCGTTTAAGTGAAACAGATGCACTTTTAAAAAAAGAGATTGTGCAAACCTTGAATCGTCGCAGAAGTGCTCATTCCAATGAAGATGAAATTGATGCAATTTTTCGTATGGATTTTGAAAAACAAAAATAATGTAATATTCTTCCCGTATGATAGAGCACTTTGACTTTCTGCTGTGCTTAAACCAAAAAACTTTTAAGGAACGTTAAAGTGTTGCGTCCTTGTCTCTTTACTAAAGTCCGGTGAAAAAAAATGCATCAACCCTTGTTGGCCATCATCAAAAAATAAGGAGTATTTTATAACAATATAAAGCTATACTTTCTTCATTAAAAGCAGCCATACTTTCGCATTTACTCACCTCCCCCTTTAAAAGCAAAATATGAAATATGCCCCCTCGTAAATGTTTATAAAATAGCATATAGCTTTACTGCACTTCAATGTAATTTATCATTTTTCATGTTTATAAAACAGTACGATAAGCATCCCAATAAGCGCAACAATACTTTGAAGAAAATATATCAATTGAGGTGATATGCTGCTGCTATCGCTTGCCATAATGAGATAGACTCCGAGGATAAAGCTTCCAGACAAACCATTAAAACTTGCCTGCAATCTTCCTTGGTATTCAGGATCACAAGAGAGTTGCGATAAAGAAATTGAAAGAGCCCAACTCGAAAGTCCAAATCCAATCATAAAGTAAATAGGAAAAACAACAAAAATGTGTGTATTAACAGACAAAATAGCAAGTCCAATAGCCATAACAGCTAATAAAAATGCCAAGGTTTTCCTTATGGATAAAACTTTACAAAGAAGTGGCGAAAGAAGCGCTCCTGTCAATACGCCCATAGAATAAAGCGCCTCAAATATTGCAAAGGTCCCACTATCCGTGCTTAAGACCTCTTGTGTATAAGGAACTAGAATAACAGGGATGGTCATTAAAAGCGTTGTAATAATCATCTGGCTTATATAAGGCATAAAAAGAACCGGATTCCGCTTAAAATAATGAAGGGATGCTCTATAACTTTTCCACCAATTTTGCTTACTTTGATTTTTAGATCTACGGTTTTTAGGTACCTTCATTGCAAAGTTAAACAAACCAGCAATAATAAAAAATATACCACCTATTAGAAGAGTTCCTTTTGTTCCTACACAGGCAAGTATAAATCCACTAAACCCCATACCGATAATCATTCCAAGTTCATAGACCATATCAATGGTTGCATTTGCATTGATAAGCTGTTTTGGGGGAATAATACTTTGGATTAAAGGAATAGCTGATGGCATATAAAAAGAAATAAAAATACCCAACAAAGCAGATAAGATCATCAAATCAATTTCTATACCCAATTGCCAAAGTATACTCCACCCAACAATCACCAAACCTCTGACAAGATTTGAAATGATAATCTGCGCTTTACGATTATATTTATCTGCCAATACGCCTAAAATAGGTGCAAAAATAATGCTCGGCATCCAGAGAAAAAACATCAAAAGCGCTACACCACGAATTGAATTTGTTTGATTGTAAGCAAGCCACGATAATGCAATATAATTGAGCCCACTTCCAAATGTAGCAAACAAACCGCTCAAGGTAAAATAGAGGAAAGTTCTATTCTTGAATAAAGCAGCGCGTTCTTTCAAATTTGCAACGAACATAAATTATCCCCTTGTACACATGTCATTCAGGATGCAGTATAACCACATTTAAAAACATATATTTAGCTCTTATTTTAGTTCACTAAATTTAAAGAAACAAAATTTCTCATTTTGTTAGAGCCTGATTAATTTTTTATGAAAAGAAAACGCTCTAGGTATCATATCGGGTAATCTTAACATACTGAAGATTCATAAATATTTCTATTCTCATTAAGAATTACATTTGCGCCATAGAGGTAAAATAGTAGCACTGAAATGTGTTGTTTTAACTGTAACAGTTACAAAGCGAATAGGTGATCTCATTTTTACGATAGAGGATTTGGAATTAGTCGTTTCCGCAAGCAGGTTATAAATTTGATACTTATAAAAGACATTTAAGGGGTAATCGCACCAGAAGTGAGACAGATTTTTAGAGGAATATATAAAATCTCAGCGTGATATACGTAAAAAATAATTGGCTTTCAAAATGCATTATTTGAGGCAACAGAAGAAAAAGTAAATATCAGCCCTATAGAAGGGGACAAAGAGCAGCTCCCATTCAACTTTCTTTTAAAATTTATATTTGACATAATGGACAAAGGAGAGCTTCTTTATGTACAGTGCAATTCGTGAGGGGAGGACCAGACCACATACTAAAGACCATTCAACCGCAAAGTGAAAAATTTGATGGATTGGCTGGTGATTATGATCGCTATCGTCCACGCTATCCCCTCAGCTTATTTAAAATCATGCTGCTTCCTTTTAAAGATAAAAAACATTTGTCCATTGTGGATGTAGGAGCTGGAACAGGCATCGCATTAGAGGGAATTGTCAAACTTCTAGGCAATGAACATCAATATCATGCGATCGATGTCTCAGTAGATATGATTAAGCAGGGGAAAAGAAAATTTCCTTTTGTGCAGTGGTATCACGGTAAAGCAGAAAGCCTCTTGCCCTAAATCGGCAAGGTTGATCTTGTTGTTGCGGCACAAGCGTTTCAGTGGATGGATCGCCCTCTATTGCTTAGTACTGTCTCAAGCCAACTTCGCACTGGAGGGGTCATGGCGGTTATTCAAAACAATCGCGATTTTCAAAATAGTCAATTTCTAGCTGCTTATGAAACATTATTAGAGAAGATGAGCCCTCACTATTCCCGTTATTATCGTAATTTGATTTTTTACAAGAAATGCGTGATGGCCTTGGAGTCAATCCAGAAAAGGTTGCTTTACATACACACAATTGGACGATGACAATCCCCTCCGAAGCTTTTATGGGTATGAGCCGCTCTTCAACGCAAGCGCAACGCGCCATTGCTAAACACGGAGAAGAATATTTGCAGCAATTGGTTACACTGACAAAACAATATGAAGTGCAAGGAAATTTGGAACTTTTGTATCGAAGTGAACTCTACATTTATATGAAATAATCTTACATCTATGGCTATCCCCGTTACCTTTCAACGCATTATAATCTCCCAATAAATGAAGTCGTTCCACCCAAATTTGTTGTATAAAAATCCCTTAAAGCTGTACTAGCACACCTCAATCTGAAGCCATAAATAATTTCTGCCCGATAATTAAGGTTTGTTGCCACCCTAAAATTCAAGCTTATCCAGGCAATGATCAATAACAACCTAGCAACATTGAATTAAACAGAGACACCCCTTAAAATACCAAATATGGCTCTTAGGCGTAGCTGTTCTCATCATCGAATAAGTCTCCTTTATCGGCAAGGTGTCCCACAAAAAACGCAGCAAAAATACCAGTTGTCCCCGCTACTTAAATTTCTGAAAATGGGATATTATTACAGTAAATATCAGCGTTTAAATTTATATCATGTCCCTATCGAAAAAACTTGACTTATCCCGTAATAGATGTACTCACTGTTTATGAGCTTGTGTACCAATTATAATACTGCATATTTTTGAAGATGCAGACATGGGGGGATGGTGTGCGCAAACAGCTAATGTTTCGGTTTTATGGGCTTGTTGTTCTGCTCTATCTTTCTGATATGGTGCTTTTCTTAAGTAACCTTTGGAATGCTTATCGCATAACATCCTCATCGGTTTTTCTAGGCATAACCATGGCTTTAGGGACTCTTACACCCTATCTTTTGAAAAAGAGTGGTTTTGTGCACATTAAAGCATCGTTGCGATTGATCGATTTATACAAAAGACGGATCATCATCTATAGCCTCCTTTTATTGATTGCTCTTTTTCATTATGTCGACTCCCGTTTTGGTTTTATTGTGGTCTCTATCTCTATTGGTTATCTCTCTTTGATCACCTTAAGTACGCTGGAGACTTATAATACTAAACTCGCGCTTAGTGGCTATATTAGTGCTCAAAAGGCTTCTCCCATTATGCAAACAGTGGTGCAGATTGGCGCCTTTTTGGGGGCAGCATTGAGTGGTTATCTCTTAGAAGCAACCAGCCCACGAGGGGTAGCTGCTGAATTCGGCTATAATGGTTTGATGGCAGCGATTTGTGTGTTTGACATTATCGTAAGCCTTGTGGCCGGATATGTCATCTTTCGCGATGAATATCATGCCGACAGCACTACAAACGGCTTGCCGCCTATCACCGATAAAGAGCCAATGCTTATACCGCAAGCAGATGGGCTTTCCCTAGAGCTTAAACTTTTATGCATCTGCATAGGCCTTATTGGCTTTCACATTTGCGCTTATAATACACTAGCAACTATCCTTTTTCAGAGCGTGAAAAATTTTGGCTCTGAATATTATGGGTTGTGCAGCGCTGTTGCAGGTGTAGGGGCTTTTTTAGCTGCTTTTATCAAGATCCCGCGCTTTGAATTCATCCTTCCAGCCCTTATATTGGGTTTAGCTGATCTTATTTTTAGCACCACGCAATCGCCTTATTGGGCTGTGATTTTTTGCTTTTTTATTGGCTTTTCAATGAATACCATGCGGATTAACGCCCGCAAACATATGATTGAAGCAACCCGAACAGAAACTCAAGCAGAGCTGGTGGGAAGCTATAGCGGCATGCTTTATACTCTCTCTCAATCGGCTGGTTATGTTATCCTTGGTCTTCTTACAAGCTCTGCCCTTATGGGACCTCAAGCAGCCATTTACCTTCTCCCCCTTATAGGGCTGATAATTTTTATTTATGTTTTTTTCCTTTCATCACAGCGGGCCAAAGTATGAGTAAATCCATTCTTATTGTCGATCCTTTCTCCACGGGTGCTCTTTATAGTCCTGCTTTACAAAAATTAGGCTATGCTTGTTATGGCGCTGTCTCTCAACCAATTCCTTTTTCACACTTTATGCTCTCTTATCAGGGTGAGGGCATGGTAGAAGCGAAACTTCATAGTGTCGATGAAATAAAACAGCGCTTTCCTGTCGGTGCGATAAAAGCCGTGGTAGCAGGCTCCGAAAGAGGTATTTATTGTGCAGAACAATTGGCTGCTTATTATGGTTGTGCCGGAAATAACCCCTTGACCACTGATTAGCGGCGAAAAAAGACCGCAATGCAAAGGCGCCTTTGTGAAAATGGTTTATCCTATATTCGATCAAAAATTCTTACAAAAGGTGATTGTGCTCTCGATGATTTTGAAAGCCTCAGTGGCTATGTGGTAAAGCCAAACGATTCTGCAGGAAGCGATGGAGTTTTGTTTTTCTCTAACCGGGAAGAAGTGGCGGCGTGGATTTCTGAAATTGACTGGAAGCAAAAAAATATTTTTGGCACACCTAACGAGGCTTATTTGCTCCAAGAACGATTGGAAGGAGAAGAATACATCGTAGATGCCATTGTAAAGGAAGAAGCTATAAAGATATGCGCTTTATCACGATATAAAAAGGGTATTCATAATGGAAGTGCCTTTGTTTATGAAACGCTTGACGTGCTTGATGCTCAAGATCCTCTTTATGCCGCTCTTATCTCTTATGCAAAACAGTGCATTCGCGCGGTGGGAATTGAATATGGGCCTGCACATATGGAAATCATGCACACCGCTCGTGGTCCAGTAATGATCGAAGTAGGAGCCCGCCTGCACGGAGGAATTGCGCCCACTTTGTTTGCACATTGTTATGAAAATGATTTACTTGAAAGCGCCGTTAACCTTATTGCGGGAAATTTTTCGCCAACACCAAGTCGTTTTAAGAAAAAAGGGCGTATTATCTTTCTTATCAACACGATTGATGGTCATATTATAAAAGATGTTAACCTGTGGAAGCAAAAACTTCATTCTTGGGAAAATGTGGTTCATTTTATGCTCTTTTTTAAAGAAAACGAGCCTCTACCCTTAACCATCGATTTAAATACCTGCCCAGCCATTATAGCAATTTTGGGACAGAGTGATGATGAATTATCGACTCTGGAAAGGATAATTCGTAGCAATTTTTTATAGAAAAAACATCAATTGGAAATAATAAAAAAAGCCTAAAAATGCTGAATTTACAAAGCTATGCCTTAAAGCTTATGAAAATCTATTTAAGGTGACAAGATAAATAAAAAAATAAATAAACAAAATCAAAGCAAAATTCCCTAGCTTTTATATAACCCATTGATTTTACGATTAATGGCGGAGAGAGAGGGATTCGAACCCTCGATATGGTTTCCCATATACACGCGTTCCAGGCGTGCGCCTTCAACCACTCGGCCACCTCTCCAGAAGTCTCGCACTATACCCAGAAAGAAATAACGTGCAAGCCCAAATTATACATTCAAAACTCAAAAAACAAATTCATTGATTAAAATAAAATCTGATACCTTTTGAATAATAAGCATATCTTTTCTTTTTAAGAGAAAACTTTTTCCGTGGATAGTTATGTATAATGCAAAAATGAGCATAAAAAGCTTATCCTCAATCATAAACCTTCATGCTTACTTACACACCTTCTGCTTAAAAAACGCTGCTTTTAAAATTGGCATATGATCTATGTTTTCTTTATAATAAAGCCACTAAACATCAATCGCCTATTAACATTGATTATACCATCAATAAATAGAATAATAACGATATGAATTTCTAATATTAAAATTACTTCATTTAGATAATAAATTCTGTTTCAATAAAAATCAGTTTTAGCCTTCTTCCTTCTCCCCAAAATGAAGATTCTTAACCACGACAAACCTGATTGAAAATTGTTCTCTCTTAAAATGAGATCTATCTGCTGATAGGCAAAGTTTTATAATTTATCACTATAAATATTAATATGCTGCCTATAATCGCTCTAAAAAACAATGAGCCACCATATTAAAGATTTAAGACCTTGCACAATGAACAAGTTCTTTTCTCTTCACGTTCTTTACCACCGAATATCCTTACTTAGAGCGCGTACAGCTCGTACTGTTTCACATTGTAGTGCTTTTTGTGCTAAAATTTTCATCTCTTCAAAACTATGAGTCTGTAAACACGCCTTTACTGGAGAAATATCGCAAGATATCATAGAAAGCTCATTAATTCCCAATCCAGACAAAATCATTGCACCGAAAGGATCTCCAGCGACACCACCGCATACACTAACCCAACATTTATGTTGTGCGGCTCCCTGAATAGTCTGATAAATCATACGCAAAACTGCTGGATCAAGACTATCCGCTTCAGACACAAGATACGGATTTTGCCGATCAACTGCCATTGTATACTGTGTTAAGTCGTTGGTTCCAATTGAGAAAAAATCAACATGAGCACCCAACACATCTGCCATAATAGCTGCTGCTGGAACCTCGATCATAATACCAAGTTTTAATTTTGGTGCATCAATATCATTGCGGATTTCTTCTGCAATCTTTTTTATAGTAACAATCTCTGAAACAGACATCACCATCGGAAACACAATCCATAAATCTCCCCCCTCTTTTGCTGCTCGATACAAAGCACGTAATTGAGGAACCAAAAGATCACGCCGACGTAACAAAAGCCGCGTTCCTCGAACACCTAAAAAAGGATTATCTTCTTTAGATAAATGTAAATGCGTAACCTGTTTATCCCCGCCAATATCAAGCGCCCGAATAATTAATGGCTTATCTCCTACAGCTGCAATCATCGCCCGATATACATCAAATTGGGCCTCTTCGTTCGGAATATGCGGATTCTCTAAAAATAAAAATTCTGTACGCATGAGTCCAATACCTTCAGCCCCCGAATCAAACGCAACAGGAACCTGATTTGCATAATTGACATTAGCCATAATACGAATTCTTTGACCATCTGTCGTTTGCACTGGTAACCGAGACGCATTTATCTCACTAACACGTTTTTTTGCAACAGTATCAATATGCCTTTGAGCATCTTCAACATCTTCATGCGTAGGATCAAGGTAAATGAACCCGTTATCGCCATCAATAATAGCCTGAATATCAGACTGAACCGCTAAAATATCATCACCTACAGCAACAATCATCGGAATACCAAGCGTACGCGCCAAAATAGCTGTATGAGAAAGTGGACCTCCCCATGCTGTTGCTAATCCTTTTACTTTTGTACAATCAAGTTGTGCGACATCAGAAGGAGAAAGATCATTTGTAACCAGAATAACACCACTTGGAATATCATTTAAAAAGAAGGATCTATAAGATGGATTTATTTCACCTAAGACACGACGACCAACATCAATTAAATTAACAGCACGGGCCGCTAACAAAGGATTATCTACCTTAGAAAACATATCGGAAAACTGCCGAACCGCTCTATCCCAAGACCAAGCAACACCATGACCTTCTGCGATAAAACGACAAGCTTGAGCTATGAGATTCTCATCTTCAAGCAAAACCATTTGCGCAGAAAAAATCGCAGCAGAATCCGCCCCCATACGCACTGTAATATCAGAAATCACAGATGCCATTTTTTGTTTTGTTTTTATAAGAGCACTTTCAAGACACGCTGTACCAACCGCAAAATCAATTGGCTGGTCTATTATGGAAATATCATTTTGCCTTAAAACAAAAATCTTACCAAACGCTAACCCTGAACTTGCTCCAACACCAGAAATGCCTTTTTGCATGGAACGTGGATACCAACCATGAAAAGTCTTTGTTTGAGATTCTATTTCTCTTACCACGCATTTTTCACTAATACTCACCTTTTTTACAATAGCAATAGCATCATTGAGAAGTTGCGCTCCTTCTACAGCATCTGTAGAAAAAATCAGAACATCACCATTTTTTGCGCCTAATTGTAATAACCCAACCAAATTTTTCATTTCAACGGCATATTGACCATGGCGAACTCTAATAGAATTTTGAATTCTTTTCGCAAAATCAACCCAAAGAGAAGCTGGTCGTGCATGAAGACCACTTGGATAATCTAAAGTCCATTCCTGACACACCGAAAGATCACCAATAAAAGTTTCTTCTTGCTTTATATCTTGATCAAATAGAGTTGTAACAATTTGCTGCTTATCCGTAGTTGTCGCAAGTACTTCAAGCTGTTTTTTATCAAATAAAAGAGACGTCAATTTTTTGCAAATTTCTCTGTAGCGATCTGGACACGCTGCAATGGCAATAACCAAATGTGCTTTCTTTCCATCCTGCCATTCAACACCAGCAGGAACCTGTATAACAGCAATGGCATCCTTGATAATTAAATCACAATTTTCAACCAATCCATGAGGAATGGCTATACCATTTCCAAGCCAAGTATTCGTTATTTCTTCACGTGCAAGCATGCTTGCCAGATAACATTCGTCAACTGCGCCAACCTGCACAAGTAATTCAGCAGCAGCATAAATCGCATCATTTTTATGATTAAAAGCAGCTGCAAGTTGTACAGATTTGATAGACAAGATTTCACCCTCGGTCAAATCTACATTCATTGCTTCTGCTTTCTCAAATCCCATCATGAATTCAAACTGCCTCACACTCGAATACAAATATTCCTGATAAATTTCATTTCAAAGCCCCATTTTCAAAAATACAAGAGCTACACATCATCACGATTTTTTGTTTCACGCAATTCAATAGAGCTAAGTGAGGTGCTTAAGTACCTCAATATAACCAATAAAACAATTGGATATTATAATCCCGCGGGTTGCTTAAACCATCATAAGCAAATCTGACTCTTAACTCTTACTTTACAAAGACAAAACCTCAATTTTTACAGCCCCAATCACCTGAAAAACTATGTTTTAAAAACGCTCCCTTTATCCCAAGTTATTCAACATAACTTACTATTATTCTCCCTATAAGAAAGCATCCTTTTCAATCATCTGTAACTCAGCTAACAGTTTAACTCTTCCTCCAAACTGATTTAACTTACTGTGTCCCTCTTATCAATTTATTACACCATTAAAAATGACTCTATGCAACTTATTATCTTTAAAATTCTATGCAACTCGCCCTACGATACTCATCCACCAATTATATAACAGTGATATATTTTAAGCGAACCCTTTGCTGCAATCAATATCGCAAACACACAATGCCCTCTGTTGCACATTTGCAAAATATGCAACGCCCCCAAACACCATCATCAGTCACGAGGCCCTTCTTTATATATAAAAAGGAAGTAAATTTTTCTTATTATTTATCATACACAAATTTACCAATAAAATAAGGGAAAGATAACATTTATCTTTCCCTTTTAGTGCTTATTAATACTTTAAAACTACAACTGCAATTCAATGAAATTAGAAAATCCAGTTGATTGTTAGAGAAAACGCTACAGATTACTCTGCTGCCTCCACTACAGGAATGACTGAAACATAGGCACGGTTACCTGCTTTGCGTTGAAAAGAAACCTTTCCTTTTGATAAAGCAAAAAGCGTGTGGTCTTTTCCCATGCCGACATTGTCACCAGCATGCCAACGCGTACCACGCTGACGGACGATAATATTTCCAGCAATAACGGTTTCACCACCAAATTTTTTAACGCCTAGACGTTTCGATTCTGAATCGCGACCATTACGCGAGGAACCACCAGCTTTTTTATGTGCCATAGACGCTCTCCTTTAATCTTTCTTACTTTTTGATGCTACAGCCGCTTTCTTCTGCGATGCAGTCTTTTTTTCAGTCGTTTTTTCAGCCTTCTTCTCAACAGCAGTATCTTTTGTTTCTTTTGCTGCCGTTTCTTCCTCTTTTATGGGTTTTGCAGCTGCTTTTTTAGGCTTTGAACCACCCATTAAAATCTCTAAAACACGCAGTGTTGTAAATTCCTGACGATGACCACGCGTACGTTTAGAATTCTGACGGCGGCGTTTCTTAAACGCGATAACCTTGCGCCCACGTGTCTGTTCTAAAATCTCAGCTGTCACCAACGCATCAGCAACGACAGGAGTTCCGATAACTGCACTACCTTCTTGCCCAACCATCAAGACATCATTAAATTCAACAACATCACCCGCATTTCCACTAACTTTTTCAACTTTTACCACTTGGTTAGCAATAATGCGGTATTGCTTACCACCGGTTTTAATGACTGCGAACATTTTTTATCCTTCCGTTCACTCCAGCTCTTATTTAATTTCTACCTTGAAATAAGGGAAAATAGGCTGCTTTTTATCAGTCGTAACCCATCTTAAAGAAGGATAAAACCTTCCTCAACACAAACATACGCAGATTTCTCCACGCTCATATTCTACCTATATGAAGGAATTTCTATTCTCTGTCAATAAAGTCCCATAAAAAAGAAAAAAAGGTTGTACCAAAAACAATTGAAGGTTATCTACCCATCATATACTATACTTAACTTAAATAGTGGGTATTTTTGTTGCACTTCATATGGAGAGGTGGCTGAGTGGTTGAAAGCACCGCACTCGAAATGCGGCATAGGGGTGACTCTATCGAGGGTTCAAATCCCTCTCTCTCCGCCATTGACTTAAAACGAACTTGTCTATGCTCAGCGTAGTAGAGCTTAAAGCTCAGTATTTGCAGGATTCTTGTGGTTTGTAATTGGTTAGTTTGCGTCCATCTATGCCTGTCATTATGCATCCCTAGAAATTGGTGTTAGATTCCCACGAATTTTATAATTTCTAGGCTTCTCCTCTTATGATCTTTAGATTTCCTGATCTAGTATAAAATATCTCTTCAAATATTATGAAGAACTTTTGCCAATCACTAACCTTTGATAGAGTTTTAGAAACAATAGTGATTATAGAGCTCTTTGCAATTTCGTTGATTAACGGGCTCAATGCGTTTTATCACCATCAGAGTTTTTATATTAACAGGCCCCGCAGCTTTTTTCATACAATATGCACATTTAGAATGAATATTATGAGTATTTATTCTAAATTTTTCTCTCTTCTTATAATCACAAAAAGGTGTGTAATCATTGAATATCGTTCACACAGCACTTTCTTTTATTTCTAAGCTTTTTAAGTAAATAGATAGTACACCGCTTGCACAAAAACTTGTCAAGCATCCAATCAAAATCATAAGAAAAACAGAATTACGCAATCGTTCTCTCATTTTTAAGCAAAATGCTAAGCCGTTTTATGCTTTTCTCCATTATCGAATATAGCTCGATACTAAATTCTGATTTTTCATAAAATTTGAGTATAAATGCGTTGTAGATATTTATTTTTTGCAAATCATCTATCCGTATAATTCTATACGAGACAGTGTGGTGCTCATAAATTGAAATAAATAATAGAAAACGGCTTTCCAATACGTATGGAGACGCTCCCTTACTAAATAATTTTCTAAGGCATATTTCAAATGAAAACCATCTGAAGTATGTCGCACAATGGTACTACGAATGACAAATACAAATAGCATCCCTTTTATACACGGGACAAGAAGAAATATTTTTATCTCTTATGATAATTATAAAAACTTCCTAGCAGCCAGATCTTCTAAATTCAGTCTCACCACAACAAGATTGGGTAGCAACACGAGACAAAGCCAACTTCATTGCTAAAGTTTCCATAACCACTCAATCAGATTCTCTGGATAAGCTTTTTTAAATTTCCCGTCCAATCCTCTCTGATGATCCCTCATAATCATTCTATGCCCCCAAGTGATAACTTAACCCATGAGTTCGGAAAATACCTCTCTAGAGGTAGAAAATCTTCTCATAAAATATCTATCTCTTTCTGATAGCACAGCATTTAGAGCCTTTTTTCACATGAATAATTGTTTCACAAACACTGTATGGAACCTGTAAAATCTGTTTTTTGTTCTTTTTTTGATTTATTGCAAAAATCCAATTCAAAAATAAAGGAGTCCAGAGTAAAATAGAGAATTGTCTCATATTTTTCTCTCACTCTACCGTCAAAACCTATGATCAAATTATATGTATTTTGCGCGTCTTGCTTGAATATGGGCGAGCAATCCTAATGTTGAACTATCGCGATTGTCCGCTTTACTTTCTCCACGAAGAATGGGGAGTAACTCATTTGCTAATTCTTTACCAAGTTCAACACCCCATTGATCAAATGAATTAATATTCATTAAAATCCCTTCAACAAAAATACGATGTTCATAAAGTGCAATGAGACGACCGAGTGTAAACGGGGTTAATGAATCTTGAACCAGCGTCATGCTGGGGCGATTTCCTTTAAAACTTTTATGAAGTGCTAAATAATCTGCTTCACGTTCATCAACGCCATTTTTTATCAAGATATGCCGAGCATCTTCAACACTACGTCCTTTCATCAAGGCTTTTGATTGCGCTAAACCGTTTGCTAGCAACATCTCATACATAGAATGTAAATTTTTCTCATGCCCTTTTATAAATAAAATAAATTCTACAGGAACAACATCGGTTCCTTGATGCAGAAGCTGAAAAAAAGCATGTTGACTATTTGTTCCTGAATCACCCCAAACGATCGGACCACTTGAAAAATTTAATGGTTTTCCATCCAGCGAGACTTGCTTTCCATTTGATTCCATATCAAGCTGTTGTAAATAAGCTGGAAAATGTATTAAGCGCTGTGCATAGGGAATGATAGAGCGTGATGAATAACCACAAATAACACGATGCCAGAACCCTAAAAGAGCAAATCGAATAGGAATATTTTTATGCAAAGGCATGGTTTTAAAATGTTGGTCCATTTGTAAAGCACCATTGAGAAATTGGCGAAAGTTTCGCCCCCCTACTGCAAACATAACAACAAGCCCAATGGCGGACCAAATTGAATAACGTCCTCCAACCCAATCCCAAAATTTAAAAACTCTTGTGGAATCTATGCCAAATTCTGCCACTTTATCAAGCGCACTCGAAACAGCAACAAAATGCGTGTGAATAGCTTCTTCCCCTAAATGTGAACAAATCCACTGACGTGCAACTTGAGCATTGACCATTGTTTCAGCCGTTGTAAAAGTTTTAGAAGCAATGACAAAAAGCGTTGTCGCTGGATTCAAAAGAGAGAGAGTATCAGAAATATGAGCACTGTCAGCGTTAGAAACAAAATGACAACGTGGACCATCATGATAAGGTTTTAAAGCATAGGTGACCATTGCAGGACCAAGATCAGAGCCCCCAATACCAATATTAACAATATCCCTTATTTTCTTTCCACTACTTCCCTTATAGCTGCCATCACGTACCTTTTCAGAAAATCTCTCCATATCTTTAAGGACGTCTTGAATATCGCCAATAAGATTATGACCATCCAGCATGAAAATTTCATCGGCAGGTAAACGTAATGCAATATGAAGAACGGAGCGTTTTTCAGTTGTATTAATAGCTTGGCCCGAAAACATTGCATCACGCCGCCCCAACACATCTGCTGCGACAGCTAAATCATCTAGAAGTTGCAATGTTTTGAATGTTACACCACATTTTGAAAAATCGAAAAGAAGATCATCAAGTCTGAGAGAAAAATGGGAAAAACGCTGATCATCCTCCACAAAATGCTGACGAATATCATAGACTCCATCCTTTGCAGCATGGTTTTTTAAACCTCTTAATGCGGCTTCAAAAGCCTTTTCATTTCGAATCGAAAAGCTATCTGCCATAAGCTTATCCTGTACGGTTATTGATCATGAAATCTCTGTCCAAACAATAACAAAGCAGAAAACGTCTCCTTGATTACATGCTCTTTTCACTGCTCATACAAAAAATGAATGAATATAAAAGTAGAAAAATAAGATCCAAAAATGATATTTTTACAAGAATAAACTTTCAAATCTTTTCTACTTAATACATCATTTAACTTGATTGAATTCTTTGGTTAAGCGCAAATCCTCTTCTGCTTTTGGTCTTATAAAACGCCCCAAAAAAAGATAAACAACCGGTGTAACATAAAGCGTAAAAATCGTTGCTAAACCTAAACCACCAACAATAACCCAACCTAAAGCTATACGAGCTTCTGCACCAGCACCTTTGGCTAAAACCAAAGGAATCCCCCCTAAAATGGCACAAATCATTGTCATACAAACTGGACGAAGACGAATATTTGCTGCTTCTTCTACAGCTTCACGCACACTTCTTCCCTGATCCCGTAATTGATCTGCAAATTCAACAATCAGAATACCATTCTTTGCCATAACGCCAATTAACAAAATTAATCCAATTTGACTGTAAATACTAAGACTCACACCACTTAAGAGCATAGCAATCACAGCACAACCTATCCCTAATGGAACAGTGGCCATGATAATGAACCCTGAAATAAAGCTTTCAAATTGAGCCGCTAAAACCAATAAAATAATCAAAAAGGCAATGCCAAAAACAATCATAAAATTGGAAGATGTTTCATGAAGTGTTTCAGCTTCTCCTAAGGGGACCACATAGGTTCCTTTCGATAACAAAGGAGAAGCAATTTTCTGCACAGTTTGATAAGCATCTCCTAAAGTGATATCTGGAGCAAGATTTGCGCTTAAAATGACAGCGCTCATGCGCTTTTCCCGTTTTAATTGGGGAGCGATAGCTTTTTCATGTAAATGTGCAATAACAGATAAAGGAACATATCGATTGTCTTTGGTCTTTAAAAAAATATTTTCTAAATCACTAGGACTCTTCATAGGATTTTTACGCGATATCAATTTAACATCGTAAGAATGATCATCCACGTTAATGGAACCAATCTTTTTACCATCCAACATTGCTTGTAATGTATCGCCCAAGTTGGTGATATCAATCCCTAAATCAGAGGCTTTTTTTCGATTTATTTCAATAAAAAATTGCGGTTGTGTAGCATCAACAGTAAGACGTGGGCGAATAAAACGCGGATCTGCTTGTAAAGCACGTACTAACTGATCAGCAATAGGTTGTAATGTCGCATAATCATTACCAAGAATTGCAAACTGTAACCCTTGCCCCGTTCCTCTCACACCTAGAGAATTTCCCTGTGCAGCAAACACAAAAACTGCTGGAAATTGCCTAACCTTTGCATTAACATCTTTCACAATTTCTTGCTGATTGCGTAAACGTTTATCCCAAGACGAAAGCAATAAAACCAAAAAAGCAGTATTGGGTGAACCGCTAATACCCGCGATAGAGTAACTATTAGCTATCTCACCTGCATCACGTAATGGCTGTAAACTTTCTTCAATTTGCTCTACTTGCTCGTTCAAATATTGTGTTGAAATACCTTGTGGTCCATTAATAACCAAAAAGATAAGAGCTCTATCTTCTGCTGGTGTTAATTCTTGTTGCAACTTCGTATAACCTCCAACACAAAGCGCTGCAAAAACAAGTGAAGCAAAAACAACAGCCCAAGGCTTTTCTAAACACTTATGCAAACTGTACGTATAGGCTTTATGAACCAACAAACCCCATTTATATAAAAAAGTAAAATGATGATGGGCTTTTTCCTCTTTCTCCTCAATAGGTTCTTTGAGAAAACGTGAAGCCAACATAGGACAAAGTGTTAAGGCAACGATTGAAGAAAGCAAAATAGAAATTGCCAAAACAAAACCAAATTCTCTAAAAAGTCCTCCAACTTGTCCAGGAAGAAAAGAAATAGGAACAAACACAGCAACGAGAGTCAATGTTGTTGCGATAACAGCAAAAAAGACTTCACGGGTTCCTAATACCGCTGCGGCCCTAGAACCTATCCCCATATTGCGCCATCGAACAATATTTTCCAGAACAACAATGGCATCATCCACAACAAGCCCTGTTGCCAAAACAAGCCCTAAAAATGTGAGAATATTCAATGAAAACCCTACAAGATAAATAGCAGCAATGGTCCCAATCAAAGCGACGGGAAGAGATACAGCAGGTATCAGCGTTACACGAATGTCTCTGAGAAAAAGAAAAATAACCAAGATAACGCTCAAAATAGCAATGACCAACGCAACCTCAACCTCATGAAGAGCGCTTTTAATAAAAATTGCATCGTCACTAATAACGTCTATATGTACGGAAGAAGGAACAACACTTTTGAGATTATTAACAACAGCTCTCACGCCTGCAGAAATGTTAAGCGTGTTGGATTGTGCTTTACGCACAATTCCTAATCCAATCCCTGTCTTTCCGTTGATACGAAGAATAACCGTTTCTAAATCAGGTGATAAAGTAACGTGCGCAACATCACCAAGATGCACATGAGGCTTTAAAACAACTTGTTCAAAAGATTCTGGTGTTGTTAAACGTGCAGTGGCACGGACAACTAAAGTTTGCTTAGAATTGCGTAATGATCCTACTGGCACATCCGTTGTCATATCAGCAAGAACACGTGAAATATCTGCGATAGTTAATCCATAACTTGCAAGTTTTGCTTGATCGATATCAATCTGAAAAATCTTTGTGCGAGCACTATCGACCTGTACATCACCAACACCATCAACAGCAGAAATTGCATCCACAATCTGATCATCTACAACTGTTGTTAAATCATCAATACTCATTATTGGTGACGTTACAACTAAATACATCATGGCAGCAGCATTCGAATCTGCTTTAATAATCAAAGGAACATCAGCATTTTTGGGTAAAGAATAAGCAATGCGAGACAGAGCATCACGGATGTCAGATGCCGCAACATTCAAATCAACACCGACGTTAAAATTAATCTGCACACGGGAACGTCCAAAAGAAGATGTTGAAGAAATCGTCTTAACACCTGACACACGAGAAACAGCATCTTCTATAACTTTTGTCACTTCACGATCAATTGTTTCTGCTGATGCACCAGAAAACATCGTCACAATCGTTGTTACTGGCGTATCAACATCAGGTAATTCTCTCACATCAACATTTAACCATGCTGCAAATCCTGCAATGATAATCATGGCATTTAAAACAAAAGTAAAAACCGGTCTGCGAATAAATAAGGCAATGAGTCCACCTTTCTCTGCCTGCGAGATTGGCTGCTTTGTGCTCAATTCTTGGCTCATTGTATATCCGCTTCATAAACTGCTGATAATTGCTGTTGATGGGGCTTTGGATTATCAATAATTACTTTACTTCCTGGGTAAAGCATTTGCACCCCTTGAATAACAACTTGATCACCATTTTCTAGAGGGGCTTTCACGAAAACCTGATCTGCTTTATGCTGAATAATCGATACGGGAATAGACTCTACTTTTCCTTCTCTCACACGCCAAACGAATGACCCTTTACTGTTCCATTGAATCGCAAGAGGATTAACGACAGGGAAAGAACCACCATGGAATTGCAAAGCAACAGAAAAGGACATACCAGACATGAGCGTATCTTTTTCATTATTGATTTCAACCTGAGCATGAAGTGTGCGACTTTCTGGGTCAACGACATTATCAATCGCGTGAATATGACCAACAAAAGATTTATCTGGCTGCGCAGTTAATGTTGCCGTTACCTCATCTCCTTTATGGATGCGTGATACATAGCGTTCAGGGGCCCATATATCGACCAAAATACATTCTCTATTCTCAATACGGCCTATTACAGTATTAAGGGTCACGTTATTCCCCGCATCAACAGGTAAAATACCAACAACTCCAGGAATCGGTGCTCGAATTGTTCGCCGGTCGAGATCTACCTCAGCGTTACGCAAAACCAAATTTGCGTTATCCAACTCTAAACGTGCTGTAATTTCTTGAACTTCCGTTGCTGTATTGCTGGCACGTAATTTAAGAATGCGTGAAAGCGTTAACGCATTATTATCACGTTGTACTTTTGCTTTTGCAGCCGCTATTTCTTCCTTTTTAGAATCAAGCTTTGCAATCACATCCCCCACTTGTACTTTTGTACCAGCAGACACAAAAAGCTTATCAATAACACCTGATGATAAAGGGTTTAAATCTACTTCAGCAAGTGCTTTTCCACTCCCAAGAACGTTAAGATGTTCATAAAGATCTTGAATCTTCACACGGTCAACGACAACTTTCGTCGCAGGTTTTCCCATTGCTTCCTTTGAAGCTTGATACGATATACTTGTTTTATCCACCATAGAAATGGTTTTTTCTGCACTCTGTTTTCCAGCCCAATAAGTAACCGTTAAAACGACAATTAAAAACACCAATGGAAAGATCTTTTTTAATAACGCCATACATCCACCTTTGCTGCGTCATGTTTATCTGAAATAGTTTTCAACAGTCATATCGGCGTTTTACACAAAAACCAAACAGCAGGTATATATCTTACCCCCACCGCAAAAACACATATCATCTCTGGCTGACTATCGTTCATAGACGAAAACGTCAAGTTAACTATCGTTCATATTGCTTGGTACGGTCACAGCAAAAAAAATGACCCTATCCAAAATCCAACTGAAACCATAATATATTATATTCTTTTTTTTAAATATCTCGTAAAAAAGAGAGATTTTTTTTATTACGACCCAAGTTTCACTTGCATTTCTTTAATGAAACGATTAGGAACCCATTGTCTTAGACAATGTAGAAAATTGAAATGTGTGCACCCGTAGCTCAGCTGGATAGAGCACCAGACTACGAATCTGGGGGTCAGGAGTTCGAATCTCTTCGGGTGCGCCATCTATCAAAATCTAATATCTTACTCACAAACTCAAGCTCTTTAAATTCTTTTAATGCGTGATTTATTTTTTTCTTATCTTTGGTCTTCTTATGGCTTTTTGTTCCATTCTATTGTGAGTCGTTTCTTCGCTATTTTGATAGAATGGGATGTTGTGCAACCTTCAATTCAGCCCAAACGTGTTTTTTATTAACAATAATCGTAGAGATTACATAAGTTGGTGTGTGCTATTGCTTTCTTTTCTCAATCTATGCGCCTGTTTTTGATTTCTTCTAGATTATACTTTTTCATCAATGGGTACTTCTGAGCATTTCATTTCTGTACGACCCATCTTAAGAGGGGCTTTAAGTGTGTCACAAAACATTGCGGTTTAGAGCCCTCTAAAACTTTTTCAGCAAGCTATTAGTAATAACAAATATACGATATAAAAATCGCATCAATATCGCTGCGTAAAGAGTTCTTAAATTAATATTACCCAAAAACTTTTTTCTGATATTCATCATGAGCTCATATTGAGAATGATATTGCAGGCTGGCTAAAAACTTATCGAAACTGAAAATACAGAGTTTTTTTCCAAAAAAACGCTAAAACTCTTCTTGTGCTCTTTTAGCATTATCGCTTGCGCGATACATTATTGATCTCTATGCTATCTTATGCTTTCTGTTCTCTATGGATTTTTTCATTAATCCATAAAGTACAGATTCCAAATGTTAATAAAAGCTCCGTTTAAAGAATTTTTCCATGCCTAAAACAGATATTGAAATTGCTCGCACTGCTAAAAAGAAGCATATTACTGAAATTGCACAAAAAATTGGTATATCACATGAAAATCTCATTCCCTATGGCCATGATAAAGCTAAAATTTCTTCCTCCTACATAAAATCGCTCAATAAAAATCCAGATGGTAAACTTATTCTCGTCACGGCGATCAATCCCACACCTGCTGGAGAAGGAAAAACAACAACAACGGTTGGACTAAATGATGCTCTTAATCTCATTGGCAAAAAAACAATAGCCACTTTGAGAGAGCCCTCTTTAGGCCCCTGTTTTGGTGTCAAAGGTGGTGCAGCTGGTGGTGGTTATGCGCAGGTTATCCCAATGGATGACCTTAATTTACATTTTACCGGTGACTTTCATGCTATTACAGCAGCGCATAATCTTCTTGCCGCAATGATCGATAATCATATCTATTGGGGAAATACTCTCAACATTGATCCGCGTCGTATTGTTTGGAAGCGCGTTCTTGATATGAATGACCGTGCATTGCGCGATATCATTATTTCATTGGGAGGCATAACAAATGGTTTTCCACGCCAAACAGGTTTTGATATTACTGTTGCATCAGAAATTATGGCCCTTCTTTGTCTTTCTGAAAATTTAGAAAACCTTACACAAAGACTCAAAAAAATTATTGTTGCCTATCGTTATGATAAAACGCCCGTAACAGTGGCTGATCTTAATGCAGAAGGCGCAATGGCAGTTCTTCTCAAAGATGCCATACAACCCAATCTTGTACAAACAATTGAAAATAATCCTGTTCTCGTTCATGGAGGACCTTTTGCCAATATTGCTCATGGTTGTAACTCAGTTATAGCAACAAAAACCGCTTTAAAACTCGCTGATTATGTTGTCACAGAAGCTGGATTTGGAGCCGATCTTGGAGCAGAAAAATTCTTCAACATCAAATGTCGGCAAGCAGGTATTGTACCAAATGCAACAGTGATTGTCGCAACGATTCGTGCATTAAAAATGAATGGTGGTGTGGATAAAAATAACCTGACAGAAGAAAATATCACCGCTTTAGAAAAGGGAGCCGTTAATCTTTTACGACATATCAAAAATATGGAGCTCTACGGTATCCCTTGTGTTGTAGCGATTAATCATTTTGACAGCGATAGCGATGCTGAAATAAGAACATTACAAGAAATAGTTGCAACAACTGGACGCAAAGCTATTATTTGTAAGCATTGGGAAGAAGGTGGAAAAGGCGCAGTAGCACTTGCACAAGAACTCGTCACATTAATTGAAAAGCAAGATTCCCATTTTAAAGTTCTCTATCAAGATGATATTCCCCTCATTCAAAAAATTAATTGTATTATAACAAAGCTATATGGTGGGCGTGGCGCCATCATCTCAGTTCCTATTCTTAAACAACTTGAATCTTGGGAAAAAGAAGGTTTTGGCACCTACCCTATTTGTATGGCAAAAACACCTTATTCTTTTTCTGCTGATCCCAAGCAATATGGTGCTCCTATCGATTTTGAAATTCCTGTACGAGAAGTTCGTCTCTGTGCAGGAGCTGGCTTTATTGTTGTCATTTGTGGAGATGTTATGACCATGCCCGGCTTACCGCATTATCCTGCTGCTGAAAAAATTCATCTTGACAAAAATGATCAAATACAAGGGCTTTCATAAGTTTATAGCCGTAAACTCTATCCTTTATTATAAAAAGCATTTTATTACAAAAAGAGTAGAATTTTAAAAAGCTATATAGACAAATGTCTTATTTGTATGATATAAGTCTCTGTCCTTTTAGATATGTCTTTAAAAGGACGTAGGTTTTCCTATCATTTATGACACTGAAAAAAGCAGGATAAATAGTGCAAGTACTCGTTCGTGATAATAATGTTGACCAAGCGCTGCGCGCGTTGAAAAAAAAGATGCAGCGTGAAGGTATCTTCCGTGAAATGAAAATGCGTAGTTATTATGAAAAGCCATCTGAAAGACGTGCTCGTGAAAAAGCTGAGGCTATTCGTCGTACACGTAAGCTTGCTCGTAAACGTGCGCAAAGGGAAGGTTTTGTGAGTAACGGACGAGCTGGTGCGATGAAGTGATGTGCTTTTGATGCATCATAGAATTACATAAATAATAGAGAATAAGCTATCCTAGAATTTTATCTTTATAAGCAAGTGCAAGAGGTTTTTTGCTTGTGGTTCTTTGTGTGTAATGTTATCTAGCATTTTTAATTATACAAACGAGTGTGTTAATTATTTAAAAGTGATAAATTTCTTATCACAGAGATGTGAGTTTGCTTCACTCTTGTAATTTTCAAAAATAGATAACAAACGACACTTTGGATATTTAAGCGACTTGTTCCTATATAAAATGTGGATTGAGTGTAAGGTATTTTGTTATTACTTTTCGTTATAATTTTTTTATCCTTCAATATTCTGCATCTTTCGAAGATGTTAGATCAGCTTGCGAAACATGAATGACTATCGCAATATGTGATTGCGTATATCAGGATATGAAAATACATAATCCTATCCTCTGCCCCTTCACTGATGTAATGAAACGATATAATTTCATAACTCTTTATATCTCCTGATTCTGTTCTTCTAAAGGATAAAGAATTTCCGCCACTGCACTACAGATTCTGTTTTTTTTATAAATCTCTTCTATTCACCACTTATATCATTAATCTCATATAAGCGTATCGAATAATCCTTCCTCTTTCATTAAACTTTTTTACACTGAGCTGAAACACAAAAAAATTGAATAGAAACAGAGAAAGTGCTCTTATTTTAATATGAGTGCAAGAGTCTTATATTCTCATTTCTGATGAACGTGTTTTTACCACTTAAGTAACGAATTAAAATTTATAACTTATTTATTTATTTATATCCATAAATAGTCGTTTTTTTCATATTAAGTTATAACTCTGAATACAGGAAAAACTCTTAGAAAAAAAGAGACAACATTTCAGCTCTGATTTCCTATATAAAAACTGCTCTAATCACGATGTATTTTGCTGTTTGAATATTTTTCTCACGCATACAACTCGCCAAAAATCAAATATTTATTTACAACTATCCCCTCATCAACACCCTAAGCACTCAGAAATTCAAACTTTTATTTGCCTCTTCTCGTAACAATTTTTTCATTGTTTAGATCTCGTTAACGGGCGATATGGCATAATTTTTATCAGTCTCCGATCTTAATCTTCCAGATTTTAAATGACCAATATATGACGAAATAAAGGAGTTCAGTGTGCAAAATTCTCGTTGGTTTCGCATTTTAATGCTTGCATGTATCTTAACAAAAGTCATTGTATTGAGTTCACCACGTTTGTTACACGCACAAACCCTTAATCAAAATTTAGGACCTAGTGGTTTACCGCTTCCGCGATTTGCTTCGATTAAACCTACTCGTGTTAATGTCCGTGTTGGGCCAGGAAGCAACTATTCCATCATTTTTACCTACAAAAAGAAGGGACTACCTATTGAAATCATCCAAGAATATGATCAATGGCGCAAAATTCGTGATGCAGAAGGCGATGAAGGCTGGGTATATCAATCGCTTTTATCAGGAAAGCGAACGGCTATAACTATTCCATGGCAAAAAGATAAAACAAAAAGGCTAATGCTACGAAAAAAACCCACCGATAATTCAGAACTTGTTGCAGAAGTAGAGCCTAATGTCATTGGCAATATCCACCAATGTGATGGACAATGGTGCGAAATCACTCTTAATAATGTGCATGGATGGCTTCATCAACCTCAATTATGGGGGATTTATCCTGATGAAAAAATAAAAGGCTGGTGAATGCTCAAACGCATCAAATTTAATTTTTATTCCTTATTGAATATCCCTACTCCCTACCACAAGATTGACTTTTGGGTTTTAATCGCACGATTAAATCAACATGTGAAATTTCCATACCTTCTGGTGGTGTAGGCAAATTTCCAATAATGGGCAATTCTTCCAAATTGCAAGGAATATCAAGAATATGATTTTCACCTTCTATATAAAAATGGTAGTGATCAGAGGTATTCGTATCAAACCAAGTCTTCGAACCCTCTACGGCAATAATCCGTAACAATCCCGCTTCGGTAAATTGATGAAGCGTATTGTAGACCGTTGCTAAGGATACAGGAACACCTGCCCTCACCGCTTCCTCATAGAGCTCTTCAGCCGTAATATGACGATTTCCTTCAGAAAAAATCATATGTGCAAGTTCTAATCTCTGACGCGTTGGACGCAAACCATTTTTACGCAAACGTTTTTCTAACATAGAAGCGGAATAATACTGAACACTTTCTCCACATTCTTTTGTGGACTGTTTCCCTTCATTCATATCTAAATTGTCTGCATTCCCTGACATATTACAAACCAAAATATCTTCCTGCTTCAATAAGATAAAAATATAAAAAAATGGGAACAGTACAGTGCAATCTTGTATTCCATTTTTAAATAATTATCTATCTAGAATACATAAAAAAGGGCTTTTGTCATTAAAAATGATATAAAATCGTTTCCCTCTCTTTAAAATTTGCTCTAAAAGTAGGTCGGGGAAAAGCGCAGAAATAAAGATATATGCAAATAAATTATGCAAATAAATGGAGTAACCATGGCTGAACAAAAGTCTCGCTACACTTATGAAGAGCTTCTAAGCTGCGCTCGCGGCGAAATGTTTGGTAAGGGTAATGCGCAATTGCCGGCACCGCCAATGTTGATGATTGATCGAATCACTCAAATCAGTGAAACTGGTGGAAAATACGATAAAGGAATGGTTCGTGCCGAATTTGATATTACGCCAGACCACTGGTTCTTTAATTGTCACTTTATAGGTGATCCCGTTATGCCAGGATGTCTTGGATTGGATGGTATGTGGCAATTAACAGGTTTTTTTCTTGGTTGGTTGGGAGAACCAGGGAAAGGGAGAGCGATATCAACAGGTGAAGTAAAATTATCAGGTATGGTAACACCACAAACCAAACTTCTTGAATATGGAATAGATTTCAAGCGTATTCGACGGGGAAATTTAGTCTTGGGAATAGCTGACGGATGGCTAAAAGCAAATGGAGAAACTATTTATAAAGCGAATGATTTGCGTGTTGCTTTATTCAAAGAAGATTGAATTTATTTTCATCAGGAAGAATTTTTTACTATTCTGTATGGAATAAGGAGGTATGAATGCGTCGTGTTGTTGTAACCGGAATGGGAATTGTTTCCGCGATTGGGAATGACCCCCAAGCCGTTTTAACCAGTTTACGTGAAGCAAAATCCGGAATTTCTTACGCGCCTCAATATGCTGAGTTAGGCTTTCGTAGCAGAGTTTACGGTAAACCTGATATTAATATAGAAGAACGCGTTGACCGACGTGCTTTACGTTTTCATGGACGTGGAACAGCCTGGAATCATATCGCCATGGATCAAGCAATTGCTGATGCTGGTTTAGAGCCTCACGAAGTATCAAACGAACACACAGGAATTATTATGGGTTCTGGAGGTGCTTCAACGCAGTCAATCGTAGAAGCAGCCGATATTACACGCCAAAAGGGTCCAAAACGTGTTGGGCCTTTTGTTGTGCCTAAAGCAATGAGTTCTACAGCATCTGCAACACTGGCAACTTTTTTTAAAATAAAAGGGGTCAACTATTCAATCTCTTCAGCTTGTGCTACCTCCAATCATTGTATTGGGAATGCTTATGAAATGATCCAATATGGTAAACAGGACCGTGTCTTTGCCGGTGGCTGCGAAGATTTGGATTGGACTCTCTCTGTTTTATTTGATGCTATGGGCGCTATGTCTAGCCGATATAATGACATCCCTCATAAAGCTTCACGGGCCTATGATGTTAATCGTGATGGATTTGTTATTGCTGGAGGTGCTGGCGTTTTAGTCCTTGAAGAACTAGAATGCGCTAAAGCCCGTGGAGCAAAAATCTACGGAGAAATCGTTGGGTATGGTGCGACATCCGATGGACATGATATGGTTGCACCATCAGGAGAGGGAGCAGAACGATGCATGCGCATGGCCCTTACAAAAGTCCACGATAAAATTGATTATATTAATCCCCATGCAACAGCAACACCTGTTGGGGATCCTCCTGAAATAGAAGCTATCCGCCGTATTTTTGGAGCAGGTGATCAGTGCCCCCCCATTTCTGCTACCAAATCTCTAACAGGCCATTCCTTAGGCGCCGCAGGTGTTCACGAAGCAATCTATACATTGTTAATGATGAACCATAATTTTATCTGTGAAAGTGCCCATATTGAAGAACTTGATCCAGCTTTTGCGGATATGCCAATTGTTCGTGAACGACGCGATCATCAACAACTGAATACCGTATTGTCAAATACTTTTGGCTTTGGCGGTACCAATGCAACGCTTATTTTTCAACGCTATGTATAAATGAAAGTTCTTAGTAATTGAAAAAAATACGGTCTTACGGAGAATAATATGAAAGGTTTGATGGAGGGCAAACGCGGCCTTATTATGGGAATTGCGAATGACCATTCAATTGCTTGGGGAATTGCCTGTCAACTCGCACAAGCAGGAGCTGAATTAGCCTTAACTTATCAAGGAGATGCTTTCGGAAAACGTGTGCAGCCTCTAGCTGATAAGCTTGGCTGCAAATTAGTTCTAGAGTGTGATGTTGAAAAAATTGAAAATGTTGACGACGTCTTTGAGAAACTTGAAAAAGAATGGAAAACGATTGATTTTATTGTCCATGCTATTGGTTTTTCAGATAAAAATCAGCTAAAAGGGCGTTACGTTGATGTTACAACACGTGAAAACTTTCAACGTACAATGGTTATTTCAGCTTATTCCTTTACTGAAATTGCTCAGCGTGCGGAGAAGCTTATGCCTCATGGAGGGGCACTTTTAACCCTTACTTATGGCGCCTCACAGCAAGTTGTCCCTAACTATAATATCATGGGAGTTGCTAAAGCTGCTTTAGAAGCTATGGTTCGTTATTTAGCGGCAGACTTTGGTCCGCAAAATATCCGCGTCAATGCAATTTCAGCTGGTCCTGTTAGAACCTTAGCGGGTAATGGTATTGCAGCTGCGCGTGCAATATTTTCACACCAACGACGTAATGCCCCATTACGTCGTACCGTGAATATTCATGAAATTGGAAAGTCCGCGCTTTATCTCCTCTCTGACTTATCATCAGGCGTTACAGGTGAAATCCACTATGTTGATTCGGGCTATAATATCATGTCTATGCCAATACTTGAAGAATTGAAAAAAACTGAAGACTCCCAAGAAGGATAAAAAACATCCGACTTCAAAAAATAAAATCGGTTATCTGTAAAGTACTTTGGTCGCACAATGATGAGCGCTTTCCCTACTAGATTGAATCTCATAGGGAAGACCTTCAGATCCAGTCTATTGCATATATGATTCTCACTAAGAAAACACAAACCAATTGTGTCATTGTTATCGTTTTGTGAAGTGTCTTATAAAAAACTGATCTATCTCTCCAATCCATTTTGCTAAAAAGCTTTGTGTTTTATGGTGTTGTTTTTCTAACAAAGCCCATGTTTTTTCTACAGCTTGTAAATCAACATCCACCCCCAAAATCGTAGCATATTTAGAATGAAATTAAGGCGTTTCGTGCTTTCTTTGCTGTTACAGCTTCTGGATGCTAGATATGTAATACCCTCCCCCCTATCTAGTATACAAAAGCTATTAAACGCACAAATAATATTGAAAATTGAATAATAGCAATGATATTTCTAGCTTAACTTTATATAAATAAGGTGCTACTCTCCCATGAGTTTTCTACTATTCTTCAAATATTATTGTGAGAGGCGTTTAAGAGAAAATTAAAATATCTCTTTCATTACATTAGACAAACATATGTAAGTGGAAATGATAGATTATTTTTAAAGAGATACTTAATAAGGGTCAAAACTTTTTATATTTCTGCCATATTTCATAAAAAATGGAATGATATGAATCTGTAATTTTCTACAATGTAATAGTCTTATACAATCATTAACAAAATCTATTTTATATTCCTATCATAGGATGTCGCTATTTGTTATGATTGAAATTATTTAAGAGTATAGGATAGTATTATATTTCGTCCTTGAGAGTGCGGCTTAGTAATGTGTTAGCCGCTTCAGTTATGTTTTTACCGCAATAGAGAATTTGATAAATTTGTTCTACAATAGGCATTTCTACCCCAATACGTTGTGCTAATGTATATACTTCCTTGGTATTTAAGTACCCTTCCACAACCTGACCAATTTGTTTCTCTGCTTTTTTTATATCTATTCCTTTACCAAGAAGTATTCCAAAACGGCGATTACGTGACTGATTATCAGTACATGTCAAAACCAGATCACCTAAGCCTGTCATTCCCATAAATGTGGAAAGCTCAGCCCCCATAGTACTCCCTAAACGACTGATTTCAGCTAATCCTCGTGTGATGAGAGCTATTCGTGCATTTGCCCCAAAACCCATGCCATCTGATATTCCTGCACCAATAGCAATAACATTTTTGACGGCTCCCCCTAATTGAACACCAATCATATCTGAGCTTTTATAAACTCTAAAACTTTTGTCACAATGAAAAAGTTGCTGCAATTCTTTACCAAACTCAACATTAGAAGCTGCTATCGTCATTGCAGTAGGCCAACCAATAGCGAGTTCTTTAGCAAAAGTTGGTCCAGAAAAAACAGCTAAAGGAATTTTTTCACCTAAAATCTCACGAGCAACTTCTTGTAAAAAACGTCCTGTACCATGTTCTAAGCCCTTCGTTGCCCAAATAACACGTGAATGTTGATCCAAATAAGGTTCAATATTATACAACACTTGATGAAATACATGGCTTGGAACAGCGATTAGTATATTATCACTTGCTGTTATTGCAGTTTCAAGCGACGCTTCAAGGAATAAATTTTCAGGAAATCGAACATCAGGTAAATATACTTGATTACAACGTTGTTCTTGTAATTTTTTGATGTGTTGAGAATTATATCCCCAAAGTAAAACATTATGACCATTACGAGCAAGAGCAATCGCTAATGCAGTACCAAAAGAACCAGCACCAATAACTGTCATTGCAATGGTTTTCATTAATTTTTCTGATTATTCTCTAAATTGTCGATTTCAGTTGCATATTATTGTTAAAATAACTTCACTGTTCTCTTTAATATGAATCCTTTAAAACTAAAATGTTACTTCTTCGTAGCTTTATCTTACACAACATAAAAATGTGTTTCTCACGCTCTCTTTATCTGTATTGAATTCTACAAATACCATCCTTTGTATATTCTACAAATAGCTCTTTATCTCAAAAATAAAAGCTTGACTAAATGCCCAATGGATCGTCTTGTTAAAAATATAAGTGCATTCAAAATTATGATATGCATTATATTGATATCTTACACTTAACACTCCTCTTCATATCCTACGAATCTTTGCAATAACCCCTGTAGAGCTGATACATGCCGCATCAGCTTCTACAGGTATTTCTCACTCCTATTCTACAGGAGTCTGCATACTTGGAACTTGTTCCATCGGCATTTCTGAACCAGGCGCTTGATCTACAGGAGTCTGCATACTTGGAACTTGTTCCATCGGCATTTCTGAACCAGGCGCTTGATCTACAGGAGTCTGCATACTTGGAACTTGTTCCATCGGCATTTCTGAGCCAGGCGCTTGATCTACAGGAGTCTGCATACTTGGAACTTGTTCCATCGGCATTTCTGAGCCAGGCGCTTGATCTACAGGAGCCTGCATACTTGGAACTTGTTCTATCGGCATTTCTGAGCCAGGCGCTTGATCTACAGGAGCCTGCATACTTGGAATTTGCTCCATGGAAATTTCTGAGTTCAGTATCTTTTCTGACTGTTTTCTTACAGATATATCTTTGTTTGATAACTGCCCAGATACTGAAGAACCATCCATTCTTGATATTTCTGGTTCAATAACACGTCCTGAACCACCCATCATATTATAATTCAAATGGGAAATAGCCCACCATGTACCTCCAATAATAACAAAAACGCAAATAGCAGCAAACCATAAAGCGCTTAAATTCCACTTGGCATCTGGACCAGAGTTCAAGTGTAAAAAGAAAACAATTTGTACTATAATTTGAATAATTGCCATCCCAATAAGATACGCAACCTTTGTACTAATTGCCCAACTTTCCATCATTCCATACATTACAGGAATAAAAGAACCCAAAGTGAAAAATACAGCCAGAATAAAACCGACCAAATAGGAACCAGTACTGGGACTATGTGTTTCATTTTGCATGCTCATCACAACGCTCCTAATAGATAAACCATGGTGAAAACACCAACCCATACAATATCAAGTAAATGCCAAAAAATGGAAAGGCATGCTAAACGTGTTTTATTATTCTGATCCAAACCATTACGACGAAGATGAAAAAACATCACAACCATCCAAAGAAGACCAACACTTACGTGAAGTCCATGGGTGCCAACCAAAGCAAAGAATGCTGACCAATAAGCAGAGAGAATTTCCCGACCAAAAAGCTGTAAACCTGTTGCAGGATCGATACCCGCATAAGCATTTGGATCATAATAAAAGACCTCACTCAATAATTCATGAAATTCATAAAGTTCCATACCAATGAAGCAACACCCAAATATAAAAGTAATGGCCATCCATAAACGCACACCACTGATGTTATTTTTATGTGCTTGTACCATTGCAAAACCATAAGTAACGGATGAAAACAATAAGAAAGCAGTCTCAACTAAAACAAACTTTAAATCTATAAATTCATTGCCCGCTTTACCGCCCCCATAAGAAGCAGAAAAGACAGCAAAACTTGAAAAAAGTGTCGAAAACAGGATCAAGTCTGAAAGAATATAGACCCAAAAACCAAACGTCATGACCGAGCTACTATCGTGGTGAAGTTTATCCACAGTACTCGCATTATTCATTGTTACTGCACTCATACTGTCACTCCTTGTTCTTTAAGAACAGCTGTAAAGGCATCTTCAGTTTTTTGTACTTCTTCAGCTGGAATATAATAACCATGGTGATCACCTGTTAATGAATGACACACAAGCGTTGCAACAAAACCAACCAGTCCGATCGCAACAAGCCACCAAATATGCCAAACAAGCGCGAAGCCAACAACTAACGAGAAGAAGCCAGCAATAATTCCAGCAGATGTATTCGATGGCATATGAATTTTTGTAAATCCACTTGTCGGGCGTTGATAACCACTTTTCTTCATATTCCAATAAGCATCATCAGACTTTATCTCTGGGAGAAGAGCAAAATTATAAGCAGGAGGCGGTGAAGAGGTAAACCATTCCAGTGTCCGTGCATCACCCCAAGAATCATTTAACGTTACCGGTAAGTGACCTTTATGCTTAATACCGTACCAAATTGCCAAAACAACCTGTAACACAAAACAAAGGATACCAAGTAAAATAATAAAAGCACCTAAAGCAGCAATAACAAACATTGGTTGCCAACTAGGTTCCATGTAATGCTGAAGACGACGCGTTGCTCCCATTAAACCAAGGGCATAAACAGGGAAAAAGGCAAGATAAAAACCAATAAACCAACACCAGAAAGATGCAATCCCTAGTATGCGATTTGGTTTATAACCAAAAACTTTTGGAAACCAAAAAGCAAGCCCAGCTAGATAAGCAAAAACAACGCCTCCGATAATCGTATGGTGAAAATGCGCTATCAAAAACAGCGAATTATGAAACTGCCAATCAGCAGGCACAATCGATAATAAAACACCGGTTAATCCACCACCAACAAAGGTAAAGATCATGCCCATGCACCACAGCATTGGAGGTTCAAAGCGTATCCTTCCTCTATACATTGTGAGCAACCAATTGAAAACTTTTACACCTGTTGGAACGGCAATAATCATCGTTGCGATACTAAAGAAGGTATTTACAGCTTCACCGCCACCCATTGTGAAGAAATGATGTCCCCAAACAAGAAGCGAAAGAATCAAAATAACCACCATAGCCCATATCATAGAAGTATAACCAAAAAGGCGTTTCGAGGAAAAAGTTGATACAACCTCAGAAACAATCCCAAAAGCAGGAACAACCAAAACATAAACCTCAGGATGACCAAAAACCCAAACATAGTTAATCCATACCATTGGATTTCCGCCACCAACATTGGTAAAGAAATTCATGCTCAGATAACGATCACAGGCCAAAAGTGCAAAAGCTACGGTTAAGACGGGATAAATAACTAAAATAAGGACATTACTGACAAAAGCGCTCCAACAAAAAACAGGCATTCTCATCATTGTCATTCCAGGAGCACGCATCTTAATCATTGTTGCAACAAAATTGACTGCCCCCATAGTTGTCGCAATACCAGAAAGCTGAAGTGACCATAAATAATAGTCTACCCCTGTATCTGGACTCGTTTGCAACTCTGTAAAAGGTGGATACATAAGCCAACCACCACGGCCAAAATTACCAACACCTAGTGATATATTAATCAAAATGGCTCCTGCAGCCGTAATCCAAAAACCTAGATTATTTGCAAAGGGAAAAGCAACATCACGCGCACCAATTTGAAGCGGTATAAGATAATTGAAAAGACCAAATAAAATGGGCGTAGCCATGAAAAAAATCATGATCGTGCCATGCGCCGAAAAAATTTGATCAAAATGCTCAGGGGGTAAATAACCCGCTGTTTCACTCCCAAGAGCTAAAGCTTGATGCGTTCGCATCATAAGTGCGTCCGCAAAACCGCGAACAAGCATAATAATTCCAAGAATTATATACATAATACCAATGCGTTTATGATCAACAGTTGTAATCCAATTTCGCCATAAAACTCCCCACCACCCAAGCGCTGTTAAAGCAAGAACAGCAACTAAACCAATCACAACAATCGCGATACATGTATACAAAACGATTGGTTCATGTGCAAGCGCATGAAAAGCACCTGCCGTAGGATCTGTAAGTCTTCCAAACATTTCTCAACCCATTTCAAATGAAATTCAAGTTTTAAAGAAACCTTATATCAAAAGGGCTCTTTCTCTACTGACCCTTTAAATAACATCAGGATCAAATACTGAACACAATGCACCCCACAGTGTCTGAGCAGCTGCACGTTTCATTAAATCTTCATTACATACCGTATTTTCATCGACACACCGATTAACAATACGATAGTAAAGTCGCTGCTCAACAGGTGCAAAATAACGCACTTCAGCATCTTTTTCCTTCGCAGCAATATCACCCATACGAGGCGCAATAGAAAGTTGACGATAAGATTTACGATCAAGCGCTCGACCATTAGCCCGAGCTTTTACAATCCAATCTTCAAAATCCTGCGAAGACACAGAGTGCCACTTAAACCGCATCCCTGAAAAACCATCACCGCTATAATTTGCTGAGGTCCCATTGAATACTCCCTGTTCTTCAGCGATCAAATGCAACTTAGCATTCATCTGTGGCATAGAGTAAAGAACTGTACCCAATTTAGGAACCCAAAAGGCATTGACAGAATTTTCTGACGTCAATTGCAATAAAACTTGACGTCTTTCAGGCGCGTAAATTTCATTAATCGATGCAACACCATATTGAGGATAAATAAAAACCCATTTCCAATCAAGAGCGACAGCATCAATCTGCAATGGCTCCCCTTCACCCACAACCTCTACTGGAAGAGGCTTTGCAGGCTCAAGCTTATAGGTATAATAAGCCGTTAATGAGCCCAAAACCATTACAATTACAATTGGGATACCCCACATTACAGCTTCAATTTTATTTGAATGCGCCCAATCAGGAGAATAGTTCGCTTTCGTATTCGATGCACGATATTTTATCGCTAAAAATACCACACTCACCATAACTGGAATGACAACGCAAAGCATAACAACCACACAAGCAACAATCAAAATGAGCTGTTGACGTGCTACGTAACCTGACGGTTGAAGGACATCCATTTTACAACCAGACAAAAGCAGCGCTCCCCCTAAAATCACAAGCATTTCTAATTGTCTAACAAAGCTTTTCATCTTTATTTACCCCCGTCATACGCACTAAAAATTGTCATAAATATAATACCTCGTATTGTACAGATTTGAAAATAATTATCAAGTGAATTCAATGCCTGTATTACTCTTATCCAACGCTTATTCTTTCACCTTTTACAATTTATTAATTGTTTTGCAATATATTCAAGCGCAAACCGATATCCATCACTTCCACATCCACTTATGATGGCGTCTACACCTGCCGATGTATAAGAATGGTGACGGAAAGTTTCCCGTTGATGAATATGGGATAAATGAACTTCTACTTTCGGACCTGAAAACATTTTTAGAGCATCAAGAAGCGCAACAGATGTATGACTGTAAGCCGCAGGGTTGATGATCAATCCAGAACTTAGCCCTATTGCTTCCTGTATCCATTCTACTAGCTGACCCTCATAGTTACTTTGATAAAAATTGATGATAACATCGGCTCTTTTCGCCCATTCTCTGCAACTTTTTTCAATATCTTTTAGAGTTTCAGTTCCATAAATTTTTGGCTCACGTTGACCCAGAAAATTTAAATTAGGACCATTTAAAATCGTTATCATAACAGACATATCAAGCCTTTTCTTCTCAACCATGACTTATTAAAAAATATTTAGCATGTTTTTTACAGCAATAAAGCGCCATCCTTAATCTCAAAAAATTCCGCGCGTCCTTTTAAGTCATCAAATAAAAGACGATCTGCTCCTGTCATAAATGTTTGCACAGATAAATCATCAAGAATATCAAATAAAGCAGCACGTCGATGTGAATCAAGATGCGCTGCCATTTCATCAAGAAGCAGAATGGGAGCCCTTTGTGATATCATACCTGTTAGACGTGCATGACATAAAACCAAACCTGTCAGTAGCGCTTTTTGTTCACCTGTTGAACAAGACGTTGCTGCTCTATTTTTATCCGCATAAAAAACTTGTAAATCTGTGCGATGTGGTCCTTCTAATGTCCGTCCAGCAGCACGATCCATTGCGCGATTACGCCGCAACAAATCACAAAATTGCTCTTCAACTTCAGTCGCTGATATATCACCAAGAGCTGTTTCTAAAAAACCATCAATTTGCAAAAAAGCGCGTGGAAAAGGTATCTGAGATGGCATTTGTGTAAACATGTCATTTAAAAGTCGAATAACATCAATACGCGCCGCGGAAATAGCTGTCGCTAATTCTGCCATCTGCTTTTCTAAAGCACTAAACCAAGCATTGTCTTCATTGCCATCCCAAAATAAACGATTCCGTGCACGCATCGCCTTATCATAATCAGCTATACGACGACTATGCAAAGGATCAATCGCCAAAACCATACGATCCAAAAAACGTCGGCGCTCAAGCGAAGGACCTGTAAAAAGACCATCCATAGATGGTGTTAATATACTAATATGACAATAATCTGTTAAGCAATCACTTGGCTCATTCACACCATCAATATGGACCTTTCGACTGTTATCGCTAACCTCCAAAGCAGTACCGATCTTTACTTCACCATAAAGAGCACATTCAAGACATGCAAATACAACAAATCCTTCACCGCCTCCATCTATAAAGCTAATGTCAGAATATGCAGCCCGTCGCAAACCACGACCTGGAGAAAGAAAAGATAACGCCTCTAAAAGATTTGTCTTACCAGCACCGTTGTGGCCAGTAAAAACCACATGCTGACCCGAAAAATGAATATTAAAAAAAGAATAATTGCGATAACGTAAAAGCTTCAGCTGCCTCACAGACACTTTGTGCACATGACTTTCCATGCATTGCAAAACAATTGCCCCTAAACGCGAATAGGCATCAGCACATAGAGTACATCCGCATCATCATTATCACGAATCAGAGCTGGCGCTCCAGCTTCAGCCAACATGAAAACCATCTCATCGCTTGAAAGCTGCCCAGCAATATCTAAAAGATAACGTGAATTAAACCCTATCTCAAGCGGTTCAGATGAGTAAGTTACGGATAATTGATCTTCCGCACTGCCCGAATCAGGACTATTAACAACAAGCCTTAACTGTCCATGCTCAATCGTTAACTTAACTGCACGCCCCCGATCACTTGAAATCGTTGAAACACGATCAACTGCAGAAGAAAAATCCTGTCTATTAACAACTAATTCTTTATCATTGCCAAGAGGAATAACACGTTGATAATCTGGAAATGTTCCATCAATTAACTTTGATGTAAAAATCACAGAACCTACAGAAAAACGAATCTTTGTCTCTGAAAGCTCTATACATACATCACCATCATTTTCTTCTGAAAGAAGTTTTTGCAACTCTCCTACAGCTTTACGAGGAACGATAACACCGGGCATTCCTTCAACGCCTGAAGGAGCTTCCATCTCAACTTGTGCCAAACGATGACCATCAGTTGCAACCAAACGCAGTTTCAAAACATCATCATTAATAACATGGAAGTAAATACCATTCAGATAATAGCGGGTTTCTTCAGTAGAAATGGCAAACTGCGTACAATCAAGTAAATGTTTCAACCCAGACGCAGACAGAGAAAAGCGATAACCAAACTGTCCAGGAAGCGACTCTGGAAAATCTGCTTTTGGCAGACATTGAAGTTGGAAATGTGCACAACCCGAAACAACGGACATTGCACTTGCTTGATTCTCATCGACGGATAATACAATTTCATTGCCATCAGGAAGTTTCCGAATGATATCATAGAGCAAATGCGCCGGAACAGTGGTTGCTCCAGCGTGCTCGACATTGACTGTAAAGGATTCTGTAACCTCTAAATCAAGATCTGTTGTCTTTAACTGCACATGGCCATTTTCTGCATCAATGAGCACATTCGATAAAATAGGAACAGTATTACGGCGCTCTACCACACGGTGAACACGACCAAGAGACTTGAGAAATTGATTGCGATCCACTGTAATACGCATAAAAGCCCCGTATGATTTACCAAAAACGATAAGAATTCCTTCGAATTAAAATAACAGATCCTTTTTTAAAGAATCATCCGCCAGAGTTTATTCAACCTCTTTTAAAATGGCAAGTCACTCCTGCATAAGAAAAAAACCTTTCATTAAATCCCTTAAAGTTTCTTCAAAAAAGAAATCATAAACCTTATACAGCCTGTTCTCCAATCAATCGCTTCAGTAATTCAAGTTCCTTGGCCAAGGTCTGATCACCACAAACTAAATCTTCAATTTTACGTACAGCGTGTAAAACTGTTGTATGATCACGTCCACCAAAACGGCGTCCTATTTCTGGCAATGAGCGAGGCGTTAATACTTTCGCTAAATACATCGCAACTTGCCGTGGCTTTACAACCGTCCGTGTTCGACGATTAGATAACAAGTCCTGTTTAGAAACGTTATAATGGCGCGCTACCGTACGCTGAATTTCTTCAATCCGAATACGTTTAGGTTCACCAGGACGTGTCAAATGACCTAATAACTCATCAATCCGTTCTAAAGATAGATTAGATTCAAAAGATTGACGAAATAAGAGCTGGTTAAATGCGCCTTCAATATCGCGTCCTGACCCTAAAACCGTTTTTGCAATATATTCCAGAACATCATCAGAAATGGATATCATGCTATCATCTTGCTTTGCCCCCTTCAACCGCTGGCGCAACATTTGCAAACGCATTTCATAATCCGGTGCTTCAATTTCAAGGGCTACCCCTCCCTGAAGACGAGACCGAACCCGAAGATCAAGCGATTCTAATTCCGCTGGCGGACGATCTGCAGCAACAACAACCTGTTTTGCACTATCAAGCAACATATTAAGTAAATGGCAAAATTCATGTTGTATCGACTTACCTTGCAAAAACTGCATATCATCAATAATCAAAAGGTCTATATCGCGAAGCTGCTCTTTAAAAGAAAGAGCATCATTATCACGAATAGCTGTTGCAAAACGCCACATAAAATATTCAGCCGTTAAATAAATAACACGTGCAGATGTTAAACGCTTCAATGCAGAAGCGGCAATCGCTTGAAGCAAATGTGTTTTTCCTAAACCAACAGACGCGTGAATAAAAAGAGGATTAAAACGCAAAGCACTTTTATGCCCCTCTGCAATTGAACGTGCTGCCGCTAAAGCAACGCGATTAGATGCCCCCTCAACAAAGCTTTCAAAAGTATAGCGAGAATCAAGGGGAGATCCAAAAACCCCCGCTTGAGAACTTTTGACTGAATGCTCCGCACAATTCTCAACAAAAGATGAAGTCGCCGGCTCCTCCAGCACAACAGAAGGCGCACTTGTTTTACAAACAACATCTCTTGAAACCCGTTCCATACCGCGAACGATGACTTCAACACGAAGAATTGCTGAGTTCTCTTGTTTCCATAAATGAGTCAAAAGAGAACCATAGTGATTATTAATCCATGAACGTAAAAAAGCTGTAGGAACAGAAAGCTTTACAAGAGTATGGCTATACTCAGCAAGCTTCACACGACCAAACCAACTGGTATAAGCTTCAACGCCAACCTGCGCCTTTAATTGTGCCATAACACGTACAAAAGCCGCCGTACTCTCCTCCTCTGAAACAATAGAATGCCCTATAGAAGCACTTCTACAAACAACCCCATCACTCTCTGTCATCCTATTCTTTATTATGTTCTCTGCCGACAGGATATTCACCGAAACCCTTTTAAAGGAACTAGCTTTAGAGTTCAATTTATCCACCATCTTCCATCCTGATAAAAATAAAATTTTGTCCTGCCAAACAGCTAAAACAAATCTAGCGAAGGCAAAACGCCCTACCCCAAATAAGATTACTCACCCTCCCCTAGGATAGCCTCATCACAACCCCACTAACAAAGATGACCAATAAGATTTACTTGCACTCATGATATGATCCACCCTTCTAAAATGGTAAACATACCAACTAAGAGAACTAAAAAACCATCAAAAAACCTACCCAACACAAAAGCTTTTAAAAAGCTTGAACCAAAGATTTTATATTTAACAAAATACAGGATAATGTGCTGATGTGACCCCTTCATACTTTTTAGTCTTCATGAGAACCATACAAAACAGCAGAGGTAAAATGCAAGAGGTCAAAATAAAATCAAAAGCTCCCAAAAAATGCTGTAAAAATGCTTATTTCAATGAGGAATGAGAAAAATTATTGATTCAATTCATTTTTTTTCTCTGAATTTACCAATCATTAAAGAATCTCTTCAGATTAAAAAAAAAAAATAAAATGCTTGACAAAAAAGACTCTGTAAAAATCCACAAAGCTTGTGGATAACCATACTCCCCCTATAAACTTTTTCTCCTCTTTCAAAAGGAGAATCGCTGTCGATTCTCATTTTCAATAGAAACTTTTTGAAATAATAAATAAAAAGCCAGTACCCTTACGGATACTGGCTTGTTTCTTAATAAAATAGAAAAAGCTTAAACGCTGAGAGCCTTCAAACGTTTCGCTAAACGCGATACTTTCCTCGCAGCAGTATTTTTATGAAAAACCCCTTTAGAAACCGCACGCATAATCTCAGGCTCAAAATTCTTAAATGCAATTTCTGCAGACGCCTTATCACCCCCTGCTAAAGCATCATCAAACTTACGCATAAAAGTACGAACGCGTGAACGGCGGGCCTTATTAACCTGTGTGCGTGCAGCAACCTTGCGCACCGCTTTTCGAGCAGAAGGTGTATTCGCCATAAATATAATCTCTCTTTCAACACATTGGTAAAATAAGTCTCAATAACAATTCTACCAATGTAAACAAACCTAACTCAAGCAAAACTATAAAGCTGCTTATAACTCATGTGGTTTATAGCGCAATGTCAAAGCCAACGTCAATTAAATTTTCAAAGACAGACATAAAAAACGAAGCCAAATTCTTTGATCGGCAACTTTATAGCTTAATCGTTTGAAGATATTCTTCAACAAACAAAGGCATTTAAATGGCTAGCTTACGCAAAACATATTGCAAAATTCCACCATGATGCAAATAATCTAGCTCATCTTCCGTATCAATACGGCATAATAATGGAACGGTTTTTACCGTATCATCAGAAAAAGTAATTTTCGCTACAGTCTTTTGACGAGGTTTCAAATTATGAATCCCTTCAATTGTTACCTTTTCATCTCCCTTTAAGCCTAAAGATTTCCAACTTAGCCCCTCCTCAAAGACAAAAGGGACAATGCCCATACCAACAAGATTAGAGCGATGAATCCTTTCAAAGGATTGCACAATAACCGCTTTGACACCAAGAAGATTGGTCCCCTTGGCGGCCCAATCACGTGATGATCCATTACCATATTCAATCCCCGCAAAAACAACGAGCGGGATACCTTCTTGTTTATACGCCATTGCTGCATCGTAAATGGTTTGTTCTACCGTTGATGGATAATGAACTGTATAACCGCCTTCTCGACCATTTTCTCCTAACATAAAATTACGAATGCGGATATTAGCAAAGGTTCCACGAACCATAACTTCATGATTCCCACGACGCGTCCCATATTGATTAAAATCAGCCACATGAACACCATGATCCATCAAATACTTTCCAGCAGGAGAAGCTGCCTTAATAGAACCAGCAGGAGAAATATGATCTGTCGTGATTTTATCACCAAACAAACCTAAAATCCGCGCATCCTTAATATCTGGTAAGACATTAGGCGTTTTCTGCATATCATAAAAATAAGGTGGATTACGGACATAGGTGGATTGCTCATCCCAAGAATAGGTAGCCCCCGTAGGGATTTGAACTTTTTGCCAATTTTCATCTCCCTTAAAGACATCTGCATATTTTTCGGCAAAAACCTTACGCGTAACATTTTCTTCGATAAACGCCTGTATTTCTTGAGAAGTTGGCCAAATATCTCTCAAGTAAATCGGTTGACCATCTGAATCTTCCCCAAGAGGCTCCTTGGTTAAATCTTTACGCACCGTCCCGACAAGTGCATGTGCAACAACTAATGGGGGTGAAGCTAAATAATTCGCTTGCACATCAGGGGAAACACGTCCTTCAAAATTACGATTTCCTGAAAGAACTGCAGCTGCAATAACACCATTGTCATTAATCGTTTTGGAAATAGCTGGATGCAAAGGACCAGAATTTCCAATACATGTCGTGCATCCAAACCCTACTAAGTTAAATCCTAATGTATCTAAATCTTTTTGAAGACCCGAATTTTTAAGGTAAGCTTCAACGACTTGTGAACCAGGTGCAAGGGAAGTTTTTACCCATGGTTTGCTTTTGAGACCTTTTGCCACTGCATTTCGTGCCAAAAGACCTGCTGCAATAAGAACACTTGGATTCGATGTATTTGTACAGGAAGTAATCGCAGCGATCACCACATCACCGTGACTAAGCGTATATTCTTCTCCTTCAACCGGATAATGTGCATCTTGTCCTGAAGTTTTCTTATAGTCTTCAACCAATGCCCTCTCAAAACCTTGTCCAACATTTTCCAATGCAATACGTCCTTCAGGACGTTTAGGACCAGCCATTGAAGGAACAACTGTTCCCATATCTAATTCAATTGTATCACTAAAAATGGGATTAGCCACCCTTTCGTCATGCCACATCCCTTGTGCTTTGGCGTAAGCCTCCACTAAGGCAATTCGATTTTCATCACGCCCTGTCATATTGAGATAACGTACTGTCTCTTTATCAATTGGAAAAAAGCCACAGGTTGCTCCATATTCAGGTGCCATATTCCCAATCGTTGCCCGATCAGCAAGAGTCATATGCTCCAAACCAGGGCCAAAAAATTCAACAAATTTACCAACAACGCCCTTTTGGCGGAGCATTTGGGTCACCGTCAATACGAGATCGGTAGCTGTGACACCTTCTTTAAGTTTTCCTATTAGGCGAAAACCAATCACTTCAGGTAACAACATAGAAACGGGCTGGCCTAACATTGCCGCTTCGGCTTCAATGCCACCAACACCCCAACCTAAAACACCCAAACCATTGACCATCGTCGTGTGAGAATCAGTTCCCACGCAGGTATCAGGATAAACCGTCTCATCCCCCTCTTCACTCTTCATCCACACGCATTGTGCTAAATATTCAAGGTTAACCTGATGACAAATCCCCGTACCTGGAGGAACAACACGAAAATTTTGAAAGGCTTGTTGTCCCCATTTCAGGAAACGATAACGTTCACCATTGCGCTCATATTCATGCTCAACGTTTTCCTTAAAAGCCATGGGCGTGCCAAAATCATCAACAATAACTGAGTGATCAATGACGAGATCAACGGGTATGAGAGGATTAATTTTTTCAGCGTTTCCACCAAGTTTGACCATAGCATCACGCATTGCAGAAAGATCAACAACCGCCGGAACACCAGTAAAGTCTTGCATAAGAACACGTGCAGGACGGTAGGCGATTTCTGCCCCTGCGCTCCCTTTGTCGCTTAACCATTTAGCAACATTGAGGATATCCTCTTTTTTAACCGTGCGCCCATCTTCAAAGCGCAATAAATTTTCGAGAATCACTTTCATCGAAAACGGCAAACGCGAAATCCCTTCAAGTCCATTCTTCTCCGCTTCGATCAAGCTATAATAAGTATATTCTTTGCCACCAACATTTAACATTCTGCGACAATTAAAGCTATCAATGTGAGTCATGACTGTCCACCCTCATACTAAAAACCACCCAATTTCCAGGAATGAACAACACAAACTACGAGTCAAGGTCGCAGCCTGAGCGCAGACGCAATTACCTCCGCTATCCACTTCCCCCTCCACCTTTCATAGGTAAATGCGGAAATCAGCGCCAGAAACCATTCTACACCAGATCTTGATGTAACGCACCCCTTATAGAACTATTTCTAGAACTATTCTAGATACAATTGCATAAAAAACGTGTTTTTTTATTCTATAATGCAATAAAGAATAGGAAAATAAAAAATAGGCAATCACATGATGTTATCAGGCAAAGATTTAGCAGCTTACAGAAACGGAGAAATTCTGTTTAAAGATCTTTCTTTTCGCCTATTTCCACAGCAACTGATGACAATCACCGGCCCAAATGGCATCGGAAAATCGACATTACTCCGAATCATTGTTGGTCTTCTTGAAGCCTCTGAAGGTCATATCGTCCTTAAAGACTATGAACAAAGATACTCTGTTGCCACTGCGTGCCATTATCTCGGGTCTCAAAATGCTATGAAACCTTTCTTATCTGTCATTGAGAATTTGCAATTTTGGGCAGCGTTTTATGGACAACCTCTCTACTCCCCCTATGAAGCCCTTGCCGATATTGGTCTTTCTGATCTTGAATATTTACCCTTTAAGACTCTGTCAACAGGACAACAAAGGCGTGTCGCTCTTGCTCGCCTTTTGCTCTCCTATCGTCCTATTTGGATTTTAGATGAACCAATGTCAGGGCTTGATAGCCATGCTCAGAAACGCCTTACTCGTATTTTCCAGCGTCATCTCAATCAAGGTGGTATGATTATCGCCGCAACCCATCATTCTTTAGGTATTCCAGAAAACCATAAATTTGCTCTGGAAAAATTTTTACCTCTCTAGGAGAGAATAAAATGAAAGCACTGTTCTGGCGTGATCTTAAACTATTATTAGCGCCACAAGCCTCTTCGCTAACAGGACTATTGTTTTTCATCGCTATTGTGATCATAACCCCCTTTGCCATTGGACCAGATCCCAAAATTCTTGCACAAATAGGACCAGGAATATTGTGGTTCGGTGCCCTTCTTGCAGGACTCCTTAATCTGAACAAACTTTTTCAAATTGATCGCGATGATGGCAATCTCGATCAATTTATTCTTTCGGGGCAAAGACAAAGTTTTATGCTCATTATCTTTACTAAATGCATCGCCCATTGGGTAGGAACAATGCTTCCTCTTATTTTTGCTACGCCTATTTTGGCTCTCATGCTCCACTTAGATGTAACGATAACTTTTACAACAATACTTACCCTTGTATGCGGAACACCCGCTATTATTTTTATTGGTGCCATAGGAGCAGCACTTGCAAGCTCATTGTTGCATAGCACTCTTCTTATTTTCGTTATTATCCTGCCGTGGATCATTCCAATTATGATTTTTGGTGTTTCAGCAGCTACAGCCCCAACAAATCCAAATGCTTCTTTTCTCACTTCCCTAGCTCTTCTTAGTGCTTTTTCACTTTTTTTGAGTCTTTTTAGCTCTTTTATTGCCGCTCTAACGCTCAAGCTTTTGTCAGAATAATAAAAGATGATTGCCGCATAGCAAAACTATGCCTATGATGAATTTCATGAATGAAATATCTCACACACATAAAATGAGGTCACTCCCTATAAGTTTTACCCGTTTCATGAAAATAAGCAAAATGGTTTTGCCTTGGTTCGCCGGCATAACCTTGTGTCTTCTTATCTTAGGGCTTATTCTCGTCATGCATTCCCCTGATGACTATCAACAGGGGATTACTGTTAAAATTATGTACCTTCATGTACCTTTTGCGTGGTTGTCTACATTCTGTTACATAACGATGAGTGCAGCGGCATTAGCAAATCTGATTTGGAAATATCATCTTCCTGATGTGGCACTCAAATGTGGTGCACCCATTGGAGCAATTTTTACTGCCTTGGCTCTCATGACAGGAGCCCTTTGGGGAAGACCTACATGGGGAACATGGTGGGTATGGGATGCACGGTTAACATCGGTTTTAATTCTGCTTTTTATCTATCTTGCCATTATCCTTCTTGGACGTGCTTTTGACAACCAAGTAAAAGCCGCTCGTGCTACTGCAATTCTCACACTTGTTGGATTTGTTAATATTCCTATTATTAAATTTTCCGTTAACTGGTGGAACACATTGCATCAACCAGCATCACTGTTACGTGCTGGTGGACCAACAATCGACAATGCTATGTTATGGCCCCTTATAACCATGTTATGTTGTTTCATCTTTATGTTTATTACGCTCTATTTGATGGCTATGCGAAATGAAATTAATCGTCGTTATATTCAAATACTTCAGATTAAAAAATCCCGTCGTGCACAACAACAGGACTCTTCATCATGCTCGACCTAAATGGCATCCACAGTGGACTTTTAGGAAACTTATCTCAGAAAATTGATTTTTTCCTTGGCTCCCTTAAACACGAGGAAATCGTTGTTTTAAGCTATATGCTCTCCGCAATATCCCTCCTCTTTCTTATTGGCTATATTCTTTGCAAAGCCTTCTACCAAAAAAAAATTCTCCAACAGCTAAACAAAAAAGAGTTTTCACAAAAAGAAAAATACGATGAAGAACATCCCTCCAAAACTTAAAAAAAATATACCTTTACCTGTTTTATTTATTCTTTTTGGACCATTTGTGCTTTTTCTTCTTCTCATGATGTTTTTTCTCAACTTTATGGATAAAAAATATCCTCAAAATTCTTCTCTTCTCCCAAATGTATTGGCTGGAAAACCTGCCCCCAATACGCATCTTCCTCTTCTTGATCAGGCAGGTTATCTTCATTCAAAACAGTTTAAAGGACGTGTCACATTGATCAATTTTTGGAGTTCTTGGTGTTTACCCTGTCGCGAAGAGCATCCTCTTCTTATGAAAATTGCACAAGATAAACGTTTTGATCTAATTGGTATTAACTATAAGGATAACAAAGCAAACGCCCTGCGCTTTTTAAATAATTTTGGTAATCCTTTTAAATTGATTGGCTTCGATATTTCAGGATATACAGCCATTGACTGGGGGGTATATGGCCCCCCAGAAACCTTTCTCTTGAATAAAAAGAGCATCATTATTGCCAAACATATTGGTCCCTTAACATGGCAAATTTATCAAACAAAAATTCTACCAAAAATTGAACAAGCGCTCATGACAGAAGAAAAATAAAATATCCACATATTGATTTGTAAATAAAAAATAAGAAAAAACGAAAATCATGTTGAAGTCTTATAGCTCTTTTAACAGAAAACCGTTCCTTTTTAGAAAGTAAACTTCCACTAAATTAAAAGCATCAATAGAAGGAAGTAATTTAACAATATCTGATTTCAAAGTACGTTTAAAACTTACAGTATTTTTCCAAGTCTTTTAAAAAAATAACCTCATTGTCAATTAAAGAGGCGTTTTTGAAAAATTTAGAAAGATTTTATTCAAAAAAACGGCGGCAAGATGTGTAATGCAGCGCTACGCAACTAACATCACTCAATTTATTCGCATAAATACTCAACATATCCATGTAATTCAAATTTCGATTGAGAGAATAAATAAAAACAACTTCATTCGAACATACATCAATAAAGTGAGAGACTAACGCCTCTCAAACTCTCTGTACGCTCACAAAAATCATGCGCTCAGATCCGCTTTTATCGAAGGGACTAATAATCTTAGTTTTTTAGGATCAAGGAAACGCCTACAGGATGCCTAATGGTCCTTGATCCAAAACCAAACGGATTGATTTTGTCCTTCTCATGCAACTCCCCAATCATGATCAAATAAAAAAAATCTCTTTTGACGCTAAATTTAACCATACAATGCATTCGATGAAATAAAAACTCTACGTTTTAAAAGTTACAGGCTCTCACAAAGCTTTTTTAGCCTAAAAGATAGTTGTAGTTTATAAAGATCATTTTAAAAAACATCACAAACTAAAAAAGCGTATTTTATTTATACACTTCTGAAAATGTCTTTCTCTGTAAAATTTTTGAAGGTGCAATTATACCTTTACGTAATTTTAGGATGCAAAATATATATCAAAAAAATGATATTTTCTCGATTTTAGCGTCTATAAGAAACTTCTCAAAATATCATGATTTTGGATATATTTGTTTCTATTGATTATAATAATTTCCCTTGCGGATCTTTTTTAAATTGAAACTCAACTGCTGTAACTTTCTTCCCAATTTTGGTGAACTTCCAAGCAATTTTCCAGCTATCTTTTTTGTTTAGTTCTCTCATGACTGGCTCGATAATACGACATTTAATGTTATTAAAATTTTTGCGTTGTTTTTCTGCGCAATCCATTGAAATACAAAAATCATCAATTGTATACTTGTAGTACCTAAATCTTTTAAGCACGTTAATAATTCTAATAAACGCCATGAATAGATAAAACGGAGCGCTGAGACCTGTTTAAGTTGATCGCTAATCAATTGCTTTTTGATAGTGTGTTTGCCAAACCCACCTCATTTTAAATTCTGTTGGAGAAATAGATTTACCTTTGCGAATGTAAGCGGATTCATAAAACGTAATAGATCGTTGATATAATTTTTTATAAGCACTTTGAAGTGATTCATAGGAAGTGTGCATTTCGCATTCAGCTAATTCTACATACTCAGCAGCTGTTATACGTGTTTTTGGCACATCATTTGAGCGATGATATGAGCATATCAAGTTTAAAAATAGCTATCATCACAATTCTTTTTTCAGATAAAATCAACCCGTACCCAGTACAGATTAATGCGTTTTGCATTGTGATTCATCTATTGCCACTGGTGCATTCTAGATTAACAATTTCATACTTATCTTTTTTTAATTTAGGTATTTTTTCTTTCTATGTTTTGCATGAATGCATCTTTTTCGAATATTTATGTCGTGAAATTCTTATGACGTATTTTAGTTATTTTTCTACTGTCCAACCCGTGTAAAACACTGAATACTATGAGATTTTTTCAAATTTCTTTATGTTGAATTAAAAAAATGTTTAAGAAAATGCTAAAAATACCTTTTATGAATCATCTAAACCTAAAAATAATGCGCAACATTTTAAGTTAAAAATATATAATGCAGAGTTATAAGAATATAAAGTTTTATCATGCTATGCATGCAGTTTTATTTGTACAAATCCTTATTTTTCTTAGAAAATTTTACAAGGCTCTCTTTTTTAAAAAGCATATCCTATGAATCGTGATTTCAACAGAAAGATCATTAATATACATCGGAAAGTGCTACTTCTAAAGCTTCATATGAGCTTATACTTAAGTTTTTATAGCACGAATAAAATGGGATTTTGTTGTAATCATCATTTTTATAAATAATTTGATTACGTTTTTTCTTCCAAAAATTCTTGCGGTGTAAAGCGATAGGTTTTCGAGCAAAATTCACATATGACTGAAATATATTTATTTTTAACCATTTTATTGCGTTCATCAATCGGAAAACCTTCTAGGATTCCTCTAATTTTTTCGCGAGAACAAGAGCATTGATCGACAAGAGAAAAAGGATTAAAAACTCTCACACCTTGTTCATGAAAAAGACGAAACAAGAGCTGTTTACTCCCAATGTGGGGATCTGTTAATTCTGAATTTTCAATCGTTGCCATGAGTATTTTAGCTTCCTGCCATTGGTTATCCAATTGGGTATGAGTTTTCGTTTTTTCTTGCTTTTGATGATGGGACGATGCTTGAGGTAAAAGTTGTGTCAAAATACCTCCAGCTCGCCAGCTTTTCTGCGGTTTTCCTTGTTGGTCACGATTAATTAATATAGCAACAGCCAAACGGATATCGGTAGGAATTTGCTCTGATTGATCAAAATAGGTACGAGCAGCTTCTTGTAAATTGGATCCATCTAATGCAACTATCCCTTGATAGGGTTGCATGTGGGGACCTTGATCAATCGTGAGAGCTAAAGTGCCCTTTCCTAAAAGTCTTTCTGAAGAGATTTGATCATTATCTATGGCTTGTTTAAGCTGTTCTTTATCAAAACGAGCGTATCCTCGTAAACTGAAAGGAGGCGAAAAATCGCACACCAGCATATTAACTGGTCCATCCGAATGGGTTTGTAAAATAAACTTTCCCGTAAGCTTTAGAGAAGTTCCAAGCAGAACAGTTAAAAGTAAAGCTTCTGCCAGAAGATAAGAAACCGGTTCAGGGTATTGATGTCTATTAAGAATAGAATTTAAAGTTTCCCCAAGTTGTACAACTCGTCCACGGATATCAAGTTCTTCGACTTGAAAGGGAATAACAGTATCATCTTCATGCAAGGAGATGTCGTTGAGAGAGGCTTCATCTTTCGCTTGTTCACTCATGGCTTGGCCTTTTATATAAAATTTGTTGTAGGTAGGCTATTGTGGAGAGAAAAATGCATCTTGTAAACACCAAGAAAGAATTGCTTTTTGAGCATGAAGACGATTTTCAGTCTCATCAAACACGACTGAATGTGGTCCATCAATCACAGTATCGACAACTTCTTCACCACGATGAGCTGGAAGACAATGCATAAAAAGAGCATCAGATTTTGCTAATTTCATGAGAGCTTCATTGACTTGATATGGCTGAAAATGGAATGACTGCGAGCACGAAATTCTTGTCCTATGGAAACCCATATATCAGTCATAATACAATCAGCATCTTGAGCTGCTTTTTGAGGATTATGGGGTAGCGTAAGATGCGCTCCCCTCTCACGTACCCAATGTATAAATTGTTCTTGCGATTTACTACCCTTTGAAATGGCCATACACAAATGAAAATAAAAAAGAGCCACAGCTTTAATCAATGAATGGAGCACTTTATTATTTTCATCTCCCATCCGTGCAACTATTTTGTCAATCATTGGCTCTCGATGTTCCTCATAGGTTTATATATCTGCTAGAATTTGGTAAGGATGTGTATCATCTATAAGGGCATTAATAAAAGGAATTGGTGCATATTATGCCAATTCAAACATACGTTTATGTTTTGTTATTCGCAGTATTACGATATCCACAAAACGCGATAAAATGTATACTGTATCGGCTATGAGTTGACTATGACCATACTACATTTCTAACACTATGAGCCTAGATTGTATCTCTGCCAAAGTTGATGCATGCTGATATCAAATGAAATACGGGGGCGTGTAGATGTTTTTTCAAAAATCATCACGCGTGTTTCCCTCTATAAAAGGTTTTGAACTTTTCACTGCTTTAAAAGGTGCTTTAAGGATTTTCGCATAATCAAGCAATGTATGTGTTATTGCTAGCGGTAAAATGATAAATCTGTGAAATGACGAAGAACTTTTGTCAGGAGTGCGCTATTTGTTTTTCTTTATTTACTTGCAAAAGATACGCGATTGCTTTTTCAATACGATGCAAACTTTCATCTATTTCTTCTTCCCTAATGATAAGAGGAGGCAATAAGCGTACAACGTTGTTATTGGCTGCAACACTTAAGAGATATTCATTTTCCAAAGCATTAACGACAAGATTTGCAGGAACAACGCATTGAATGCCCACCATAAGGCCCATCCCCTGAACAGCGCAGATAATATCAGGATAGATATTGAGAATATGTAAAAGTCCACTTTTCAGTCTATCCCCCATGTTTTGCACATGGCTCAGAAAACCTGGCTCTAATAGAACATCAAGAACACTATTTCCTACAGCCATTCCAAGCAGATTTCCTCCAAAGGTTGAACCATGGGTCCCAGGCATCATACTTTTTGCAACTTTATCCGTTGCAAAGCAAGCGCCTAAGGGAAATCCTCCTCCTAATCCTTTTGCGAGGGTAAGAATATCAGGTGTGACATCACTCCATTCATAAGCAAAAAGCTTTCCTGTTCGTCCCATGCCCGTTTGGACTTCATCAAAAATCAATAATAGATCATTATCATCGCATATTTTACGCAAAAATTTTAAATATTCATGAGAAACCGTTCGTATTCCTCCTTCTCCTTGAATGGGTTCAATAAGAATAGCGGCTGTATTTTTATCAATAGCGTTACGTAAAGCGATTTCATCACAAAAAGGGACTTGAAGAAATCCACCCGCTTTAGGTCCAAAGCCTTCAAGATATTTTTCATGCCCAGTTGCAGCAAGTGCTGCAAGTGTCCGTCCATGAAATGCCCCTTCAAAAGTAATTATTTCAGTGCGCGCTGGATGACCCGAAGCATAGTAATAATGACGTGCCGTTTTGAAGGCACATTCCAATGCTTCAGTGCCTGAATTGCAGAAAAAAACCTTATCTGCAAAACTATTTGCACAAAGCCGCGTGGCAAGAGCTATTTGCTCAGGAGACTGAAAAAGATTCGAAACATGCCAAAGTTTTCCCGCTTGTCTTTTGAGCGTATCAACCAATTTAGGATGGGCATACCCTAATGCATTAACAGCAATGCCAGATGTAAAATCAAGATAATGTTCTCCTTTATCGGAAATAAGCCATACACCATGCCCCTGTTCAAAATGCAAATTTCGCCGTGCAAAACATTCATAAAGTGGTTGTATAGAGATGGCGTCCATCATAATTCCCTTTATATTTTAACCTTTTCAATATATATATATACAAAGCAACATGATACATTTCATTCCGGTGCTTTAAACATTTCACTCGATTAATGATTACACCTATGGAATAGATCATTACACCAATTGAGAAAAAGTCAATGAAGGTTCTAAAAATAAGCGTTTTTGGGAAAAAAACCTTAAACAAAAGTGGACGTTTAACCTATGATTGATTTGCAAGTTGGGGAAAACATTCTAAATAAACTCTTTGAGAGGCAAAGACTCTTGTCATAGAGTGAGTGCATATTGTAATTTACACTATCGTTAAGCAAGATAATGTGTTTTGATTTGTAAGTTCCACAGGTTGGATGATTTTCTTATGCTCACTTAGAGTGTAAAATTCTTTCATTCAGCGCATTGAAGACATTATTGAAACATTTGAAGATGCAAAGGGAAAGCATCTCAGTGACGTAATCGGAATGGAGTGCTGATATGGGTTGGACATGTGAACGCGTTGAGCTTCTTAAGAAGCTTTGGAGTGAAGGGTTAAGTGCAAGTCAAATTGCTGCTCAATTAGGCGGGGTTAGTAGAAATGCGGTTATCGGTAAAGTGCATCGACTAAAATTGCCAGGGCGTGGCAAAACAGCACCAGGAAGCGCGCGTACACAAAAAACGCCTGCAGCAAACAGCCCATCATCTCCACGTGCGCGTCGCACAACATCCACGGTATCGCCAATAAACACATCATCTATCAACGTTGAAGAAACAGCTTTAAAGACGGAATTCGTAGCAGAAGATGTAAAAGAAGTTGATATGTCCACAAAATCTAATGTGGTAGTGCCTATATCACGTCAACTTAATCTGCTACAATTGAGTGAAAATACATGTAGATGGCCGGTTGGCGATCCATTATCAGCCGATTTTCATTTTTGTGGCGCTGATTCTGATGAAAATAGTCCTTATTGCGCCTTTCATGCTAAGTTAGCATTCCAACCAATATCTGAAAGACGGCGAATAAGGATATAATATCCGCCGATATCATTTTATATTCTGTACATTCTATGCCTCATAATTAAATCTCAATGATAAAATTATTATGAAAAAGAGATTTTATGAAGTTTTTAATGAATGAAAACGTTTATTTATGAAAATATTCAACGAAATTATATCTTTTGGTGCCCTTGCGCAGCTATATGTTATAAATCCAATACTTTTTTATTTTCACGATTCTTTTTAATTTAGTCGTACTGCTTTTAAAACTATCTATAGGGAATATCTTTTGAATAATACAGTTTCTCAATTTATTATGTTTTTATTCTTCGTATACTACTTAATAGCGTAATATCGTGGTTTATAAAAATAATTTGTCGTTTGGCAACTAGAGTGAAATCCACGAATATCTCTCTCATTTTGAACCCTCCATATAGTTCAATCAATCAGAATCTTTTGCGTATCATAGGCGAGATAGGAGTCTGTATAGAGTGAAAACACTTTAAAGAAAAGCATGTCTCTTATAACTCTTCTCAAATATAAAGTTTTTCAATATTAGGGGCTAACAAAGTATGTAATAATGCAACCTTGCACTTTTATGAAACGTAAAGATGAGCGTTATATAATCAATTTTATACACTTCATGGAGATCACTATTTTACGCAGCCTATCACAGAATAGGCTTGCAAGTATTAAGAGATATTTCTCTAAAATAAGCACGTGAATATGTAAGTGTATTCTATTTGACGCATTTTGTTTCGTGTGAGGGATATAACCCTTAAAAAATTAAAAATAGGAGAATATTGTATTCAAGGTTCTTACACAATAGACGAAAATAATAAATTATAATTACAAATCAATATGTTCTTATATTTCTTTTATGATCTATAATATACGAGATCTTTTAGAGTCAATATTGGAGTCAATATTGAATCTGAAACGACTACAATAGCATCACATTCCTTTTCCCGACACAAAACGGCGCAACCAGACATAAAGCGCACCCTCACCGCCATGCTGACGCGCGGCTCGCTCAAACGCATGAACATAATATCGAAAAGCTGGTGTTGATAACCAATACGGAACAAATCTATACAAAGCTCCATCACTCCCAACAGATCGGCCTTTTCCTGTAATCACAAGGACGTAACGCAATCCACTCTGTTGAGAGGATTGTAAAAAATTTTTTAAGAAAAAATAAGCTTCTTCCTCCATATAACCGTGAAGATCAAGACGTGCCTCAAGAGGATAACGACCTTGAGAAATTTTACGATGTGCAACACGATCAAAGAAATGAATCTTATGCGCTTGTGTAAGGGCTCTCTTTTCTTTTTTAATCATTGTTGAGCGTTGTTGATTGTCCTGCCCCCCTAGAGGTTTTTGAGTTATGCACTGTTTTTTATCAGTAATATTTGCAATATTTTCTGAAATAGGAGAGAGCCTCTTATCATGAATCGGTGTTATTGTGCGACAAACCCTCTCCCATAAAAAGCGATCTTGTGAAGTTAATAAATCTCTTTTTTGTCTCCATTTACTTGAGGACATTGTAATTTCTCATAAAATATCGAGTAATGATGGAAGAAAAAATACTCTAATTTTCATCTTCTGTAGCAAAAAGCTTCCAGTTTGGATCCGGCGATAGGCTATTGCGAACAAAAGTCCAAATATCTCTAATTTCCAAAATAGCATCGGGATCACCGTCTATACGCTCACCCTGTTCATTATAAGTAACAGAAATCATCTCACTAATAATACGTATCGTTAAAAGTTCATTCTTTTCTTGTATTGCCGCCGCAACAAACTCAATTTTATTAATTCCAACAAAAGTAAATTCTATTCTTTCTTTGTTTTTTTCTCTCTGCTCAATAGCCGTGCAAAAGCTCTCAAAAACATCCTGACAAAGCAAGCTTTTAAGTTGATTTCGATCACCTTTGGCAAAAGCTGTTACAATCATTTCATAAGCAATCCCTGCACCTTTTATAAACGATTGAGGAGAAAAATGAGAATCAATTCTACGCAGTGCGCGCAAATTTTCATTCAAAATACTCCCCTCTGGTGCAATCTCATCAATTTCACTAAAATCGCCTTTTTGTAAATTTTTTTGATGAGGGAACGAAACAATATTATCGGTCGTTTCTGCTTCAGCTTGTTTTTTAGAGCGACGTGAATAAGGATCAAAGGGAGGCTTTTCAAACCCAATTCGCTTCCCTAATACACTACGGAGTTGCACAAAAATAACAACCATAACAACAAGAGCGATGACAAGTATAACGTCAAATTCCATGGGCGCTGTCAATCTCCAAAGCCTAAATCTGTAATAAACATTGCAGTCAATATCATTTATCAATAAATATGTAAAATAGGGAATCCTACCATTCAAATATTTTTGTAGATTTTATATAAGGAGTGCTTGTAAGAATTTCTCCCCTATTCATCCAGAAGGAAATTTTCATGTGATAAAACTTTATTCTATAAATCCTCGTTTTTTTGTCGTTATCTTTCTCTGTATTCTTTTAATTGAGATCGCTGGTTTTATCTTTGTTGGTCAAGAAATTGGCATTTTGGCAACTTTGAGTTTGATTATTATCACAACCATAGTTGGGGTTGTTTTATTGCGAATTCAAGGGTTTAGCCTTTTAAAAAACATACAAAGTGAAGTTATTCAAGGACGCACATTAGAAAAAAATATTGTTAACGATACTTGCATCATGTTGAGTGCAATTTTGCTTATTCTTCCTGGTTTTGTAAGTGATCTCTTGGGAATATTACTTCTTATTAAGCCAATTCGCTCTGCTGCTTGGCGTTTTTTTTCATCATTAAAAAACAAAATGAATCCCAATACGAGAAGAAAAAATGACTCTGAAAAAATAATTGATCTTAACGCTGAAGATTACAAAGTTCATGATACGACAGAATCTCCCTGGCGCAAAAATGATGATATCCACTGAAATACCTAAAAAATTTGTAACGAACAAAAAAAATAATCAAGATAAAGAGCGCATTCCTTGCAACCTTTTGCAAGGCATGATAACCAGTCCAATCTTTAGATCTTAAAATAAATATACATATTATTATAACGAGAGAGGTTCGTCTTATGGCCGAAGGTGAAATGAACAACAGTGGTGGAGAGCCGGTTTTTGCTGTATTAACGCAATATTTAAAAGATTTATCATTCGAGAACCCAGGTGCTCCTCATTCATTGCGTGCGCGTGAAAAATCACCACAAATTGATATCAATATTAATGTCAATGCTAATCCAATTGGTGATGATAATTATGATGTCGTTTTATCTCTCTCCGTTAAAGCCAATGATAACACTGAAACCTTATTTCATGTAGAACTGATTTACGGTGGTGTTTTCCACCTTAAAAACATTCCACAAGAACATATTATGCCACTGGTCTTTATTGAATGTCCCCGCCTTTTATTTCCATTTGCTCGCCAAATTATATCTGATGCTACTCAGAATGGTGGTTTTCCGCCTTTGTGGATTGATCCTATTGATTTTGCAGCCCTCTTCCAAAAGCGTCTCGCTGAAGAACAAAAAGACAATCAAATACAACCCTCTTAAAAATTTATTCCTTTGCTATCATAAAGCCCCTTTATATTATTAGTATATGGGGCTTTTTTCTTTTAGACGACTTTTGCTGCATGATATGCTGCAAGCATTGCAATATTGACAACATCTGTATCGTTTCCACTAAACGGTACAATTTGGACAGATTTTTCCAATCCAATTAAAATAGGACCAATGATGGTCGCTTCACCAAGCTCTTGTAACATTTTGCTTGCAATGGAAGACGCGTGATATCCAGGCATAACCAAAATATTAGCGGGCTCTGTTAATCCCATAAATGGATATTGCTGCATCAATTTGGAATTAAGCGCTACATCAGCACTCATTTCTCCATCAAACTCAAAATCAACTTTGCGCTCATGCAAAATATTAATCGCATCCTGAATTTGCTGTGTCGTCTTCCCTTTCATATAACCAAACGTCGAAAATGCCAAAAACGCAACCCTTGGATGATATCCAAATCCACGCACAAAAGAAGCGGTTTGTTCTGCTATATCTGCAAGTTCTTCAGCATTAGGATTTTCATAAACAGCCGTATCCGCAATAAACACAGTTCGACCACGGCAAATCGCCATTGAAATACCAATCAATCGTTCTTTTGGTTTTTCATCAATTGCCCGACGTATATCAACCAGCGCTGTTTCATAATTGCGTGTTACCCCTGTAACCATTGCATCCGCATCTCCTAGTGCCACCATACACGCAGCAAAATAATTTCGATCATTATTGATACGACGATGACAATCGCGCAACAGCCAGCCTTGACGCTGCATCTTTTTATAAAGATAATTCGCATAAGCATCTGTACGACAGGAGAGCTTGGCATTCATCAGTGAGATACCTTCACGCTCCAGATCAATTCCAGCATTAACAGCCGTTTCTCTGACTTGCTCTTCACGACCAACCAAAATCGCTTGTCCTAATTTTTGATGAACATAGGAAACAGCAGCCCGCATGACTTGCTCTTCTTCACCTTCTGCAAAGACAATTTGTTTTGGTGCTTGACGAACATGGTGATAAACCCCTCGCATCATCGAAGAAATAGGATCACGTCTCGCATTCAAATCACGCTCATAGGCCTCTAAATCATCTATGTTCTTTTGCGCGACACCGCTTTCCATTGCTGCTTTTGCTACCGCACTTGAAACAACCGTGAATAAACGCGGATCAAAAGGAACAGGGATGATATAATTAGGACCAAATTTTAATCGCTTTCCGCGATAAGCTTCTGCAACGCTGTCAGGAACTTCTTCATGCGCTAAATCGGCAAGAGCTCTTGCTGCAGCAATTTTCATGTCTTCGTTGATAACCGTTGCGCGCACATCAAGTGCACCACGAAATATATAAGGAAAACAGAGAACATTATTAATCTGATTTGGATAATCAGAACGCCCTGTTGCGACAATGGCATCTTGACGCACTTGCAAAACCTCTTCCGGCGTAATTTCTGGATCCGGATTGGCCATAGCAAAAATGATTGGCTGTGGCGCCATGGATTTTACCATTTCAGCAGTCAATGCACCTTTCGCAGAAACCCCAAAAAATATATCGGCCCCTTCCATTGCTTCCACAAGCGTACGTTTATCGGTTCGAACAGCATGCGCCGACTTCCACTGATTCATCCCCTCTTGACGACCTTCATAAACCACACCCTTTGTATCACAGAGTATGATATTTTCAGAAGGAAAGCCCATTGCTTTAATCAGTTCAATACAAGCAATCCCAGCGGAACCAGCACCATTACAGACTAACCGCGTATTTTGCATATCGCGTCCTGTTAAAGTCAAAGCATTGAGAACACCGGCAGCCGCAATAATTGCTGTACCATGTTGATCATCGTGAAAAACAGGAATATTCATCACTTCACGTAGACGACTTTCAATTATAAAACATTCAGGTGCCTTAATATCTTCAAGATTGATGCCACCAAAAGAAGGTTCTAAATGGCGTACCAAATTGATAAAACTTTCCGTATCATTGATATCAATTTCTAAATCAATGGAATCAATATCCGCAAAACGCTTGAACAGCACTGCTTTGCCTTCCATAACCGGCTTAGAGGCAAGGGCACCTAAATTGCCTAACCCTAAGATAGCTGTACCATTTGAAACAACAGCAACAAGATTGCCTTTTGCTGTATAATCGTAAGCAAGAGCCGGATTTTGAGCAATTGCCTTCACTGGAACTGCAACACCTGGTGAATAAGCAAGGGCTAAATCATGTTGTGTTGCCATAGACTTTGTTGCAACAATCTCAAGTTTTCCTGGTCGACCACGACTATGAAAATCAAGAGCTTCTCGTTCGCTCGCACTGTAAATCACTTGAGGTGTTTTTTGATCCTGCTCGCTCTTTTTCATCTCACTTTATTTTCTCCAAAAACAGTGTAAATTTTGCTTGATAATGCGTATAGTCATTAAATTTGATTCATATGTTAGAAATCGCTATTCTTGCCTTAGCAAATCTGATGATGCGTTTCAATTTAGAGATAAATAAATATTGAAGTAAATAAAAAAAGACTAAAAGCTTCAGTTAAAGGGAACGGGCCACGTAAAAATGGATAAAAAAAACGACCATAAAAATAATTTAATTCCACAGCCTGCCTCCTCATTCGCTTCCTCTCAAGAACGTCCTACCCCCATGATGGAGCAATACATAGAAATCAAAGCCGTCCATCATGATTCCCTTCTTTTTTACCGAATGGGGGATTTTTATGAATTATTTTTTAATGATGCAATTGAAGCTGCTCAAGCTTTAGGAATCACACTCACAGCACGCGGAAAACATTTAGGGCAAGATATTCCTATGTGTGGTGTTCCCGTTCATGCTGCAGACGATTATTTGCAAAAGCTGATCGCTTGTGGTTATCGCGTTGCTGTTTGTGAACAAACAGAAGATCCTGCTGAGGCAAAAAAACGGGGATCAAAATCTGTTGTTCGGCGTGATGTTGTTCGCCTTGTAACCCCTGGAACAATAACAGAAGAAAAACTCCTTGATCCAACACGTGCAAATTATTTGATGACACTCTCCCGTATAAAAACCAGCGATGGAGAGGATTTTGCCCTTTCTTGGATTGATATTTCAACAGGCATATTTCGTGTAACAGAAAGCCGACAAGAAAAACTTTTAGCAGATATTATGCGTGTGGATCCGCAAGAAATTATTGTTGCTGATGCCTTTTTTCATGATAAATCCCACAAATCACTTTTTAATGTTCTTGATCATATCGTATCACCTCAACCAGCTTGTCTCTTTGATACCCTCACCGCTGAACGCGATATTTGCACTTATTTTAAACTTTCAACACTTGAAGGTGTTGCCGATTATTCACGCTGCGAACTCTCTGCCATCGTGGCTGCTATTCGTTATATCGAAAAAACACAAATCACGCATCGTCCTCCCCTCATGCAACCTGAGCGCCAAAATGAAAGTGCTACCCTTTTTATCGATGCTGCAACTAGACTAAGCCTTGAACTTATTCGAACAACATCAGGTCAACGGGATGGAAGCTTATTGAAAGCGATTGACCGCACTGTAACAGGAGGAGGATCACGCCTTCTTATCGATCGTCTTATTGCTCCCCTCACCACCCCTTCAGCGATTGATACACGTTTGGATTCTATTGATTTTTTTTGCCACAATCCTTCTCTTGCAGAAGCGATAAAACTCGTTTTAAAAGGGGGACCAGATATGCCCCGCGCCGTTTCACGTTTGGCTCTTGGACGAGGAGGTCCCCGTGATATGGCAACAATCCAGCGCGGCTTTGAGATCATTCGTGAACTGAATCAACTTCTCAATAATGAGCTTCTGCCTCAAGAAATAAGTGATGTACAACAGGTGTTTTCAAATCTACCCGTTTCTTTACATTGCCATTTAGAACAAGCATTGGCTGATGATCTCCCTCTGCTTAAACGTGATGGTGGTTTTATTCGCTCCAATTATCATAAAGAACTCGATGAAATGCGTGCTTTACGAGATGAATCGCGCCGTGTTATTGCTGAGCTTCAAGCACAATATGCCCAAGAAACAGATATTAAGACTCTTAAAATCAAGCATAATAATATTCTAGGATACTTCATTGAAATCACCAGTACACAAGCATCTAGTCTTACAAATAATCCACAAGCTAAAGCTCGTTTTATTCATCGACAAACAATGGCAAATGCGATGCGTTTTACAACAACAGAGCTTGCTGATCTTGAAAGCCGTATTGCCCATGCTGCCAATCACGCATTAACCCTTGAACTAGAGATCTTTGATACTCTTGTTCAGGAAATTATTGAACAAGTTGAGTTTATTCGTAAAGCCGCTGAAGCGCTTGCTATTTTAGATGTGTCTGTTGCTTTAGCATATCTTGCTGAAGAACAAGGATATTGTCGCCCTAAAATTGATCATTCACTAACCTTTCATATTACAGCAGGACGCCATCCTGTCGTTGAACAAGCACTCCGTAAACAAGCAGCCGAACCCTTCGTTGCCAATGATTGTGATCTCTCTGTACAAGAAAACCAGCAATATGCAGCAATCTGGCTTTTGACAGGGCCTAATATGGGAGGAAAATCAACTTTTTTGCGGCAAAATGCTCTCATTGCTATTATGGCACAAATGGGGTCCTTTGTTCCAGCAACTTCAGCACATATTGGCGTCGTTGATCGCCTGTTTAGTCGCGTTGGTGCTTCCGATGATCTTGCACGGGGGCGCTCAACCTTTATGATGGAAATGGTTGAAACAGCAACGATTCTCAATCATGCAAGTCACCATTCTCTTGTTATTCTTGATGAAATAGGACGTGGAACATCAACCTTTGATGGACTTTCTATTGCTTGGGCAGCCGTTGAATATCTCCATGAAGTTAATCACTGTCGTGCTATTCTCGCTACCCATTTTCATGAAATGACCGCTCTTACCGAAAAACTTGACAGACTGCATAATGTCACCATGAAAGTCAAAAATTGGGATGGTGATGTGGTTTTTCTTCATGAGGTCACACCAGGAGCGGCAGACCGATCCTATGGTGTACAGGTTGCAAAGCTTGCTGGACTTCCTCCAGCCGTTATTACACGAGCAACAGATGTTCTTCATCAATTAGAACAAGGTGAAATGGCTGGAAAAGGACATAAACTCATTGATGATTTACCGCTCTTTTCCCTTAAAGCAACCTCTCCCTTCAACGAAGAGAGAAACAAACATGATGTCCTTCACGAAGCTTTAAAAAATATTCATCCCGATGAGCTCTCCCCTAAGCAAGCTTTAGAAGCAATTTACCACCTCAAACAACTGGAAAAAAATAATCCTTTATAGACCAATAAAACACTGTATTTTGTCTTGATTGTTCTCATACATATTAAATTGTGCACGCTATTATCACCGTTTTCATGTAAAATCTGTTAAAAAGCATTAAATGCATATAAAGAAAGCAAGTGTATAGACATTTCCTCAAACCAATTGTTTATTTTCTTGTAAAATCCAACAATCATAGCACTGTATTTTTACTAAAATATCTAATGCTTCTGTTGATAGAGACACGCGAAATTCTGTTGTAGCATCGCGTCTTCCTTTCATATTTTCAGCAGGGATAATCCATATATCGCTATCAACTTGATCTTCACGAATATGACGCAGTGGATTAGTACGGACACCTGTCAGAATAAGCAAACGCAAAGCAGTTGTGTTAGAGTTGATGCTTCACGAAGTGTTTTATAAAAGGCAGGGACATCTTTCCAATCCATGGCTGGAAAATTTTGTGTTTTATGGAGTTGTTTCCCTAAGAGCGCGCGTGCTTTTGTTGGTGCTTGTAAATCAACATCCGCCCCTAAGGCAGCAGCATGTTTAAGACAAAGATTAAGACGAATGAGTGCTTTCTCTGCTATTCCTGCTTTTGTATGCCAAATGGGAGCAAGAACATTGCGTATTTCTGTTTGTGTAATCTCAGAAACGGGCAGACAGCCTAATTTAAGGAGAATATGAAGTTGTAAAGGCGAAAACCAACGCCCATTTTTCCCATCATTCTTTAGTTCTGCTTTACGACTTTCAAAAGCATCCAACGCGATATCTTTTCAGTAATGAAGATTGCTTATTGCCTCACGCTTTTGTTTGTTGCGTTCTTTAATAGGGTCACAACCTTCACGAAGAACAGAACGCCACCCAGTTGCCAATTCACGGGCTTGTTTTAAAGAGACATCTCTCAAGGCACCCAATCCCATTTCACGACGGCGCCCGTGAAGGGTATACCGTAAAAAAATCCATTGAGCACCTCCATCTTTACGCTTATGGAGAAGCAAGCCAGCACCATCACACTATTTGCCTGCTCCCAATGTTGCGACAGATCTTGCATTAAGACGGTTCATAAGAGCCATTTTTAGTCCTTTCTTATACAAATTTTATCCACACATTCATCCCGCTTGTGATGTGCAAATGAGTGTTTTTGATTGATTCAACATAGAGAAGTTTGAAATAAGAGAATCCTACGATATTCGAGACTCTCATTCAATATACAAAACAATACAAAACAGTGAATTATCATTATAAATCAATGCCTTGCCTTCTCTCTCAAAACCTTATGCATCCTGGTTTAAAATATTTTTCCAGAGCAAAGTAAAATAATCAGCTTGGAATATTAGAAAAAAGACTTACTCAATCTCTTATCACACCGTTCATTTTCCATAAACCGGACCTTTCATGTAATCATATGCTACGAACTGCACCCTTTGCAGCAGATGTCGTCATTGCAGCATAAGCTTTGAGAGCCTTTGAAACTTTGCGCTGGCGCTTCTCAACCGGCTGCCAAGCATCTTTTCCTTTTGCTTCCATCTTAGCACGACGCTGTTTCATCTCAGCAGCATCAACCAACATATGAATGCTACGGTTTGGGATGTCAATTTCTATGATATCCCCTTCTTCCACCAACGCAATTTCTCCTCCCTCAGCTGCTTCTGGTGAAATATGGCCTATCGAGAGCCCTGAGCTCCCTCCTGAAAAACGTCCATCCGTCACAAGTGCACAGACCTTACCCAATCCTTTAGACTTAAGATAACTCGTTGGATAAAGCATTTCTTGCATTCCAGGTCCACCACGTGGACCTTCATAACGGATTAAAACAATTTCGCCTGATTTAATTTCATCCGTTAATATAGCTGAAACCGCTGAATCTTGGCTTTCAAAAATTCTTGCCGGACCTTTAAAAGTCAAAATTGACTGATCAACACCTGCTGTTTTTACAATACAGCCATCTTTGGCAATATTTCCATAAAGAACTGCCAATCCTCCATCTTGTGAATAGGCATGTCCCCTATCGCGAATCACACCTTTTTCACGATCAAGATCAAGAGTCTCATAGCGACAAGATTGGCTAAAAGCTGTCTGTGTTGGAATCCCCCCTGGAGCAGCACGATAAAATGCATAAACTGTTGGTTCATTGGTTTTTTTCACATCCCAACGATCAAGAGCTTCTTTCATCGTTTTTGCGTGAACCGTATAAGTTGATGTATCAATGAGTCCTGCCGCATCCAATTCGCCTAAAAGCCCCATAATACCACCCGCGCGATGGACATCTTCCATATGGACATTTGCAACAGCAGGAGCAACCTTGCATAAAACCGGAACACGACGTGAAAGGTGATCAATATCTGTCATGGTAAAATCCACCTCACCTTCTTGCGCCGCTGCTAAAAGATGTAGTACGGTATTGGTTGATCCCCCCATGGCTATATCAACGGTCATGGCATTTTCAAAAGCCTTGCGTGAAGCAATAGAGCGTGGCAAAACTGTTTCATCATCTTTTTCATAATAACGCTTGACCAATGCAACAATCTGCCTTCCAGCTTCTTCAAAAAGCATCCGTCGATCTCTATGTGTTGCGAGCACGGATCCATTTCCGGGAAGCGAAAGCCCCAAGGCTTCCGTTAAGCAATTCATAGAGTTGGCCGTAAACATTCCTGAACAAGAACCACATGTGGGACAAGCGGCACGCTCCATTTCAGCAACTTCTTCTTCTGAATTCTGTTCTGAAGCGGCTGCGATCATAGCATCAACCAAATCAACTCTTAAATCTTGATCTTTCCATTTAATCTTACCGGCTTCCATAGGACCGCCTGAAACAAAGATTGTTGGAATATTCAAGCGTAAAGCCGCCATTAACATTCCAGGGGTAATTTTGTCACAATTAGAAATACAGACAAGAGCATCCGCACAATGGGCGTTGACCATATACTCTACAGAATCAGCAATAATTTCACGTGAAGGCAAAGAATAAAGCATTCCATCGTGCCCCATGGCAATTCCATCATCGACAGCAATGGTGTTAAACTCTTTCGCAACGCCACCGGCAATTTCTATCTGTTGTGCAACCAATTGCCCAAGATCTTTTAAATGGACATGCCCTGGTACAAATTGTGTAAAAGAATTCGCAATCGCAATAATGGGTTTACCGAAATCCGCATCTTTCATCCCTGTTGCACGCCAAAGACCGCGGGCTCCTGCCATATTACGCCCGTGCGTCGATATTCTTGAACGGTAAGAAGGCATTATTTTTCCCCTCAAATGATTTCATTTTGCTTGTTGTGCTGTAACTTCACCATAAAAACAAGAGCTTTAATATTCAAAAGAGAAAAATCATTGTACTAAGGCATTTGAAGCACAAAATTAAAAACCCTGCATAAACTTCCTCATAAAGACACAAAGCTTTTATTTTTCTACGACCTATTAATCAACATCTAATCCCAGCGTAACTGCATGTTTGAAACAAATATCAAAACGGTTCAACGTAGCACAAACTCTTCCAGACTTTTATATACTAGATTTAGTGAATATATTACATCTATTTGTTTACGTAATTTCTGGTATAAGAAAACAACCTTAATGGGTGAAGAATATGAAGGTCTAATGGTAAAACTTACCATATCCTTATACTTTAAGTTTTATGCCTTTTAAAAGCACTCCATAGTGATATTTCAAATCAAGCCTGTGAACGGTATAAAGGCCCCATAGATAAATAAAGCTTATAGAAAACTCCTCCCTTTACACTTATGTAAAGAGAAATACAGCTCCATGCCCTTTAATTGAGAAAAAACAAATAGAATTTATTAAATAGCTTAAGTTTTTTCTCGTAAAGCGCAATCTAGTGTAGAGTGACAATTTGGAGCTCGTGCTCATTGGCTCCAGCAAGAGCGATAGAGCGCTCATCGGATAAAATGATAGGATAACCTGTTTCACCAAAAAGCGCCCATATGGTAATGCCTGGAGTCATGGGCGGAAGATCTGGAAAGTTTTTAGCCAGATCATCTGTACAAACCTTTTTTAAATAAGCAATCTGTCCCGCATCAGAGTAGGACGTGTTCTGAAACGATAAGCTTTGTTTATGTTCTCCCATTTCACTGTTCCTTTACGCCTTAACTTTTATGACTCACCACTACTGACTTTAATTGGAATCTGTTTTATTTCTTTTTTTAGTTTCGGTTGATACAGATTAATTGATAAAAGACCATTTTTCAACTCGGCATTTGTAACATTCATCCCTTCCGCAAGAACAAAGGTCCGCTGGAACTGCCGCGCGGCTATACCGCGATATAAATATTGATGATTTTGATTGTCTGTTTGTTTACCATGAATAACCAATTGATTATCATCGAGCAAAATATTAAGATGATTAATCTTAAATCCAGCAACAGCTAAAGTTATCCGGATATGATTTGCATCATCGTTTTTATGTAAACGTTCAATATTATAAGCTGGGTAAGCCTCATCAGCTTTACCGATACGTTGTAATATTTTTTCTACGGTTTCAAATCCTAAAAGAAAAGGATTGGAGAAAGATGTCACATGTGTCATTCATGAGTATCCTCTTTAAAGTGGCTTGACTTGACCAAACCCTATATAAAGTGTTCGCTGCATTCTTCTCATATGGCGAGCGTGAATGATAACTTCAAGAGAGAAGATTAAGAGAGTTCTATGGCTCAAAGTAACATAAAAATACCTCGAAATACCATAAAATTATCAAAGGTGCGAAATTTATCTGGTATATTATATAATAAAGATGAAATTGCAGAAATATTTCGCCGTTTTTCTGTGCAACGCCCAACACCTAAGAGTGATCTTAACTATATAAATACTTTTACACTATTGATTGCCGTTGTTCTTTCAGCCCAAGCGACAGATGTAAGTGTTAATAAAGCAACAAAAGAACTCTTTCGCCTTGCTGATCAACCGGAAAAAATGGTTGCATTAGGAGAAGAAGAAATAGCACATCATATCCGTTCAATTGGTCTTTGGCGTGCAAAAGCACGCAATGTTTATGCACTTTGCAACTGTTTAATGGAGCAATATGGTGGTCAAGTCCCTGATACGCGTGAAGCACTTATGGCCCTTCCGGGCGTGGGGCGCAAAACAGCTAATGTCGTTTTGAATGTTGCTTTCGGTCAACCTACCTTGGCGGTCGATACACATATTTTTCGCTTAAGCAATCGTCTTGGTTTGGCACCTGGCAAAACACCAGAGATTGTTGAGAAAAAATTATTAAAAATTATACCGGTTCATTATCTTCGTCATGCGCATCATTGGCTGATTTTGCATGGGCGTTACATCTGCCAAGCACGTAAAGCACAATGTAGGCAATGTATTATTGCGGATCTCTGTAAAGCTGCAAGCAAAACAAATGCTATTCCAGCACCTTTAGTTGAAATTCAAGGCAATGGAGCGCCAATTTTTTTGTAATATACTCTTGCTATTTTGTGTGTACTAGCTTATGAAAACGTCTCTGGAGAACCGCCCGGCAGGGCATGCCGTGGCTGTTTAAATGCTTATTCAAGTGTTGGTCCACTTGAATGGATAAAATATTCGATTGAATTAATTAATGTATGGAGTAGCAAAATGCCCAAGATGAAGACCAAATCATCCGCTAAAAAGCGGTTTAAAATCACTGCGTCAGGCAAAATTAAAGTAGCAGCCGCCGGTAAGCGCCACGGCATGATTAAACGTTCGAATAAATTTATTCGCGATGCACGTGGAACAATGGTTTTGTGTGAACAAGATGCTAAAAAAGTTATTCACCATTATTTGCCGAATGGTCATTAAACCTTGCGCTTTTGATTTTGAGGAGATTATAACATGGCACGTGTGAAAAGAGGTGTGACAGCACACGCTAAGCACAAAAAAGTTCTTAAACAAGCGGAAGGCTTTTACGGTCGGCGTAAAAATACCATTCGCGCTGCTAAGGCAGCCGTTGATCGTTCAAAGCAATATGCTTATCGTGATCGGAAAAATAGAAAGCGTACTTTCCGCGCTTTGTGGATTCAGAGAATTAATGCGGCTGTTCGTGCAGAAGGTTTAACGTATGGACGTTTTATTGATGGCTTATCAAAAGCCGGTATTGAAGTTGATCGTAAAGTTCTTTCAGATATAGCAATCTATGAAGCAGAAGCATTTTCTGCTTTAGTTGCTTCGGCAAAAAAAGCTTTAGAATATTTAAAAGACACAACACCTAATGCTTTTGAAAGCGCTGTCAAGTAAGCCAGTCATGTTCTCTTAAAGCATTCATTTACTCGAGGTCCCGTGCTGGCTATTGCGAGTACGGGTTTTTTTATTAAAAAAATAGGCAAAAATATGAACGATATTGAGCGTCTGGAACAAGAAATTTGTTTAGCCTTAGAAGCTGCAGGTGATGAACAAGCACTTGAAGCAGTGCGTATTGCAGCATTGGGTAAAAAAGGAAGCATCTCTGAAAAATTAAAAGCATTAGGAAAGATGGAGGCGAGCGAGCGCCAAAAAGTTGGACCCGCTCTTAATGGATTAAAAAATCGCATTTTAGAATTATGGACGCAAAAGCGTGATCTTCTGAAGAGACAAGAAATGAATGCCCGTCTTTCTCGTGAAACGGTTGATATTACCTTGCCTGTTCGTTCTTCGCCTATGGAACGGGGGCGTATTCACCCTATTTCACAGGTGATTGAAGAAATTATCGCCATTTATACAAAATTGGGTTTTTCACTTGCAGAAGGACCAGATATTGAAACAGATTATTATAATTTTACGGCATTGAACTTTCCTGAAGGGCATCCAGCACGTGAAATGCATGATACCTTCTTTTTTAATGTTGATAAAATGGGAGAACGCAAATTATTGCGGACTCATACCTCGCCTGTACAAATTCGCACATTGGAAAAACAAAAAGCACCTATACGGATCATTATTCCCGGGAAAACATATCGTATGGATTCAGATGCAACGCATTCGCCCATGTTTCATCAGGTCGAAGGTCTTGTCATCGATAAAACCTCTACAATTGCCCACATGATGTGGCTGCATGAAACTTTTTGTAAAGAGTTTTTTGAAGTTGCTTCAGTAAAAATGCGCTTTCGTCCCTCTTTTTTCCCTTTTACCGAACCATCTATGGAAGTAGATATTCAATGTGATCGTTCTGGTTCAGAAGTAAAGTTTGGCGAAGGACAGGATTGGTTGGAAATTTTAGGATGTGGAATGGTGCATCCTCATGTGTTGAAAAATGTTGGTTTAGATCCCGATGAATATCAAGGCTTTGCATGGGGAATGGGTATTGATCGTATTGCCATGTTGAAATACGGCATGCCTGATTTACGCGCTTTTTTTGATGCTGATCTGCGTTGGCTAGACCATTATGGCTTTCGCTGCTTTGATATGCCTGCTTTTTTTCCTAATAGAAATGTGTGATCTTATCATCGCTTTCATGTGAGGTTTTAAAATGAAATTTACTTTGTCGTGGTTAAAAGATCACTTAGAGACAGATGCATCTTTGGATGATATTTGCGAGAAACTAACAGCGATCGGTCTTGAGGTTGATCACGTTGATGATCGCTCTTCTTTAAAAGATTTTGTGATTGCAAAAGTTTTAACAGCAGTAAAACATCCTGATGCAGATAAACTCCAGATTTTATCCGTGGATACAGGCTCTGGCATACCTGTTCAAGTTATCTGTGGAGCACCAAATGCACGTGCTGGACTTGTTGGTGTCCTTGCACAACCAGGCACTTATGTTCCAGGACTTGATGTGACATTATCTGTAGGAAAAATCCGTGGTGTTGAAAGTTTTGGGATGATGTGTTCATCGGCAGAGCTTGAATTATCAAATGAGCACGATGGCATTATCGAACTTCCAGAAGATGCACCTATTGGGGGGGCATTTGCAGCTTATGCTGGTCTAGATGATCCCATCATTGATATTGGTTTGACTCCCAATCGCTCTGATTGCACAGGTGTTCGTGGCATTGCCCGTGATCTTGCGGCTGCTGGGATCGGGCAATTAAAAGAATTGTCTTTACTAAAATTTGCAGCTTCTTCTGATACCTCCCTCGATGTTTCATTCGATTTTTCACAAGCTTCATCGTTATGCTTAGGTTTTGCTTGGCGTGAAGTGCGTAATGTTCAAAATGGTCCATCACCACAGTGGATGCAACAACGTTTGAATGCAATTGGTTTAAGACCGATTAATGCGCTTGTTGACATGACCAATTACATCTGTTTTGACCTTGGTCGTCCGCTCCATGTTTTTGATGCTGACAAAATTAAAGGGAATTTGTATGTTCGTTGTGCGTATGAAGGAGAACAACTTCAAGCACTTAATGGAAAAATCTATCATTTGAGTGTTCAGGATTGTGTCATTGCAGATGAAGAAGGTGTTGTTTCCATTGCCGGTATTATGGGGGGTGAAAGAACGAGTTGTGATGAAACAACACGGCGCGTTATTATTGAATCAGCGCTTTGGGATGCGCAAAGCATCGCACAAACAGGGCGAACATTAGGTCTTATCAGTGATGCACGTTATCGGTTTGAACGAGGTGTTGATCCGGCTTTTATGGAAACAGGGCTTGAGATTGCAACAGAATTGGTCTTACGTCTTTGTGGCGGTGAAGTATCCAAGGCGAAAATTGTTGGCTATCAGCAACAAGAAACCAAACAGATCGCTTTTCCTTTTTCTGAAATTAAACGTTTGACACATTTGGACATAGAGCCTGCAAAAGTCATTTCTATTTTAACGAAACTTGGATTTTGCGTTGAGGGAAAAGGAAATATTGTTACAGTAAAAGTACCATCATGGCGCCCTGATATTATGGGAAAAGCCGATTTGGTGGAAGAAGTTATGAGGATTTATGGGTTAGATAAAATTCAGCCTGTTCCTTTGGAAAACTTTACAAAAGGAAAAGATCACGTTTTAACATGCGCGCAAATTCGTTCACGCGCTGCCCGTTTGTCTCTAGCACATCGCGGTATGAAAGAAGCGGTAACGTGGTCTTTTATCTCTGAAAATCAGGCTCTTTCTTTTGGAGGAGGTCAAAAAGAGCTTAAATTGGTCAATCCTATTGCCGCTGATATGTCAGTGATGCGGCCTTCTCTTTTACCTGGTTTGCTTATGGCAGCGCAGAGAAATGCTGATCGTGGTTTTTCTGATCTTGCTTTGTTTGAAATTTCCAGCATTTATGAAGGCGATACCCCTGATAAACAGCGACGTGTTGTGAGTGGAATTCGTCGTGGCACAGAGCAATTTGAAGGCGCTGGGCGTTTTTGGAATGGAAATGCAACAGCCGTTGATGTTTTTGATGCCAAAGCAGATGCGTTAGCCGTTTTAGAGGCATGCGATATAGATGTTGGGAAAGTACAGATTGAAGTTGGCGCCCCTGATTGGTATCATCCAGGTCGTTCAGGAGTCATAAAGCTTGGATCAAAAATTATTCTTGGTTTTTTCGGTGTTCTTCATCCAGCGACCTTAGAAAAATTAGATATCAGTGGTCCTTTATGCGGCTTTGAAATTTTTCTAGATCAAATTCCAGAATCAAAGAAAAAAACAACGAAAAGCCGTCCTCCTTTGAAATTATCACCGTTTCAAATGGTGCGGCGTGATTTTGCATTTATCGTTGACAAAACGGTTGCTTCTTCTTTTATTGTTCGTGCTGCTCAGGGAGCCGATAAAAAACTTATTCATTCCGTACAGGTTTTTGATCTTTTTGAAGATCAGAGCCTTGGTGAAGATAAAAAATCTGTTGCCATTGAAATTGTTATTCAACCGATTGAACGCACTTTGACAGATAAAGACCTAGAAGAAATTGCTGCAAAAGTCATAGAAAATGTCGCTAAAACGACAGGTGCTTGTCTTCGTCATTGAGTATTTTCAAATGACTTTTATAAAAACAGGAGCATTTTATGAGTGCTCCTTTATTTTTTAAAGGTTCGCAGTCTATGGAATTTTTTGAAAGACAGCTTTACGATAATTCATTCATTGATAATTTTTATCTTAAATGAGAATCCCCAATATTATGAGACTTATCATTTCAAATCCTCTTCGAATGAATCAAAATCTTTTATTTTCCTACCTGAAAGTGGAGCAGTTGTTTAGAAACTATAAATAAAGAAATAAAAATGCTTCTTACACAGGCTCTCAAATGCCAAACTCTGTCTCAATATGAGGAATTAATCGTGCAACAATGGTATTGAAAAAATAAAATAATGATACCGCATTTTGTAAAACCAATGATGAAGCTCTGCCCCTTTGGGATCTGTACCTTACAGCTCAAGCCCGTAAAATAAATATAAGGTGTTTTGTAAAAAAATTCGCATGAATAACATAATAAGTCTCTGTTTTGAGCGTTCTGTTTTTTATGAGAGATGTGTTATCATTGGAATGAGCTGTTGATTCAACAGCAACAGAAAAGTCACAGGCTTTATGAGATAAAAAGTGCCATAAAACACAAGTGTACCAGCAACGAATGAGAAAGATGTCTTAGCTTTTTAGTTAAATGCTTTGCAAAACAACAAAGCAATTTTTTCTTAAAATCATCCGTTTTTTCAAGATGAATTTTTAAGATGAGAAAGAATTGTTTTTAAAGGGCTTGAAAAGTTAATTTTTGTAAAAATCCTTCATTGCAAATGCAAAAGATAACTGTTATTGCTAAGTGATAATGCAAATCATTCGCAATAAAACAAAGAGAAAATTAATGAATATAAAGAAAATTTTTACTCTAATTCTGGGAAGTCTTATCTTTTTTACTCCCGATTTAGCGGTATGTGCTAGTAAATTTAAAGCTGTTACAACATTCACCATTATTGCCGATATGGCACGAAATGTAGCGGGTGATACTGCTGATGTTGAATCAATCACGAAACCAGGTGCTGAAATTCACGAATATCAACCCACCCCTCGTGATCTCATGCGTGCACAAGGCGCAAATCTTATCCTATGGAATGGGTTAGAGTTAGAACTTTGGTTTGAAAAGTTTTTTCAAAATATCAAGGATGTTCCAAGTGTCGTTGTTTCAAAAGGCGTTGTACCCATTACAATTGGTGAGGGCCCCTTTAGTGGCAAACCGAATCCTCATGCATGGATGTCACCGACCTCTGCTCTAATTTACGTTGATAATATTCGTGATGCTTTTGTAAAGTACGATCCTGAACATGCTGCTATTTATAAAGAAAATGCTGAAATTTATAAGCAGAAGATTCGCGCCACCATTGATCCAATTAGAACTGAATTGGCAGCAGTTCCTCAAGATAAACGTTGGCTTGTAACCAGCGAGGGTGCATTTAGCTATTTAGCACGTGATTTTGATCTAAAAGAACTTTATTTATGGCCCATTAATGCGGATCAGCAAGGAACCCCGCAGCAAGTTAAGCATGTTATTGATATGGTTCGAAAATACAATATTCATGCCGTTTTTTCTGAGAGCACAATTTCTCCAGCCCCTGCAAAACAAGTCGCAAGAGAAACAGGAGCTAAATACGGTGGTGTTCTCTATGTTGATTCTCTCAGTGAGAAAAATGGTGAGGTCCCCACTTATATTGATTTATTACGCGTCACGAGTGGACGTATTAGCAAAGCCTTATTAGAGGGAGTAAAAAGCCAATGACGGGATGTGGAATATTTGCCCAAGGGGTAACGGTAACTTATCGTAATGGACATACAGCTTTACGCGAAGTAAATTTTGAAAGTCCAAAGGGATCTATTACAGCATTGGTTGGTGTCAATGGCTCTGGTAAATCAACATTATTTAAAGCAATTATGGGATTTGTACGCCCCTCAAAGGGAAAAATTCGCATGTTTGATTTGTCTGTTGATGTCGCTTTGAAAAAAAACCTTATTGCTTATGTTCCTCAAAGTGAAGATGTGGATTGGAATTTTCCTGTTCTGGTTGAAGATGTTGTCTTGATGGGGCGCTATGGTCATATGAATTTCTTTCGCTATGCCAGAACACGAGATTATGAAGCTGTTCGTGTTGCCTTAGAACGCGTCGATATGTTGCCTTTTGCCAAGCGCCAGATTGGAGAACTTTCTGGTGGACAGAAAAAGCGCGTTTTTCTAGCGCGTGCTCTGGCACAAAAAGCAAAAGCTATTTTATTAGATGAACCGTTTACAGGGGTTGATGTTACAACAGAAGATAAAATCATTGCTTTGTTACAAGATCTTCGTAAAGAAGGAGCCGTAATCTTGGTCTCTACCCATAATTTAGGCTCTGTTCCGGAATTTTGTGATCATACGGTTTTAATAAAAGGAACTGTTTTAGCTTCTGGGTTAACAGAAAAAATCTTCACAAAGGAAAATCTGGAGAAAACTTTTGGAGGATCTTTGCACCACCATATTTTCGATCTTCAAGGCACTAAAAAAAATAATGTTTTCATGGGAAGAAAACAGTCTGCAGTTTGTGAAAATATTGAAAAAGTGGAGCACGTTGCATGATTGCTGTTTTGCTTGAACCACTGAGCTATCAATATATGATAAATGCAATGTGGGTTTCTGGATTAGTGGGCTGCGTTTGTGCCTTCCTTTCGGCTTTTTTGATGTTAAAAGGTTGGTCATTAATTGGGGATGCGCTATCCCATTCGATTGTTCCTGGTGTCGCAGGAGCTTACCTTTTAGGATTACCTTTTTCACTTGGCGCTTTTTTTTCTGGTGGTCTTGCTGCAGCAGCAATGCTGTTTTTTAATCAACGGACAAAACTGAAAGAAGATACCATTATTGGTCTCATTTTTTCTTCTTTTTTTGCTTTTGGATTATTTCTCAAATCATTAAAACCAATGGCTGTTAATATTGATACAATTGTTTTAGGAAATATTTTAGCCGTAAGTTCATCAGATATTATACAATTAGCTTTTATTGGTTTTTTCTCTTTGTCCATATTGCTTTTGAAATGGAAAGATCTTCTTGTTTCTTTATTTGATGAAACACACGCACGTGCCATTGGATTGAATGTAAAGTTTTTAAAGATTCTCTTTTTTACACTGCTGGCTGCTTGTACTGTTGCTGCTATGCAAACGGTTGGCGCATTTTTGGTTATTTGTTTGGTAGTCACGCCTGGGGCAACCGCTTATCTTTTAAGTGATCGTTTTGTGAATATCTTGGTTATTGCAGTTATAATTGGGACATTCACAAGCGTATTAGGTGTTTATGTGAGCTATTTTTTGAATGCACAAACGGGCGGTGTTGTCGTGCTTTTTCAAGCATTCTTATTTATGTTAGCTTTTATTTTTGCTCCTAAACACGGGTATATTGCTGCGCGTTTACGGATAAATGCAGCAAAAAAAGGTCTGATGTTATCATGATTGATCAATTGCTCCTTCCTTTTCAATTTTCTTTTATGCTGAAAGGCATGCTTATTGTTATGATCCTTTCTATTCCAATGGCGATGCTTTCTTGTTTTCTTATTTTGAAAGGATGGGCCCTGTTAGGCGATGCCATTTCCCATGCCGTTTTTCCAGGTGTTGTTGTTGGTTATATGACAACACCGTGGGTGATAGCTTTTTTAGCTTCTTTGCCATTTGCTTGGTTCCAGCATATGCGTCCAGAAAATATTACAATGACTTTGATTACTTGCGGTGCTTTTGTTGCAGGTATGGTTTGTGCTCTTACAACAGGCTTTTTGGGAAGCAATAGTCGTATCAAACAGGATACAGTGATGGGTGTTGTCTTTTCATCGATGTTTGGTTTAGGGCTTGTTTTGGCAACATCTATCTATAGTAGCTTAGATTTAAATCATATTCTATTTGGTAACCTGTTGGGCGTTAATTGGCTTGATATTACGCAGACAGCGGTCATTTCTGCCATTGTTACTTTCATTTTAGGGGCAAAATGGCGCGATTTTATGCTGTATATTTTTGATTCAGTACAAGGTCGTGCAATGGGATTGCGAATACCACTGCTCCACTATACCCTTCTCACGATGATTTCTCTTACAATTGTTGCAGCTTTGAAAGCGGTTGGAATTGTGCTTGTTATTTCTTTACTGATAGCACCAGGAGCAATTGCCTATCTTGTCACAAAACGGTTTTCTTTTATGTTAATGATCGCGATACTTATTGCAGCTTTTTCTGGTTTTTTAGGGATTTATCTTAGCCTATTTATCGGCTCTGATTCTGCTTCCACAATTGTGTTAATCTTGACGTTGATTTTTATTGCCATTTTCATGATGATTTTCTTTCGTCGAAATACAGTTCAAGAAACTTGATGGTGATAAAATTCATGCATATCAGCCATGCATTTTTATATATTGTTTCTCATGCTTATTTTAATTAGATGTTGAGTCGCTAGGTTATTTTTCCTCCTAATGTCTAGCAAATGAATGCAGTACGTATTCTCCCCCCCAGCGTTGCATTCTTAATTAAGAGGCTGCATTGATTTATTCTGCAGCCTTTTTATTTTTTTACTTTTCTAAAATCTCTTCTTATTGCTTGAAACCATTTAAAATGATTATCATATTGCAAAGCTATTTAGTATCTTGAAGGAACTTATGAAAGTCAAAGACACTTACACATAGAAATGGTGGAGGGGGGAAATGGTGGAGAGGAATTATCCATTCAAATACATGAACAGTGCAACAGATACTATTTTTTGTATAAAATTTTACGTGGAGGAAAATAATACGAGAGAATGAAGAAATATTTCAAGATATCACATCCTTTACGCCTCTGCTATTATATAGCAGGTTGGGTAATGGTTATATTAGGCATTATCGGTGTGGTATTACCTATTATGCCGACGATGCCTTTTTTGTTGATTGCCTCATGGTGTTTTACACGTTCTTCTCCACGTTTTCATCAGTGGCTGAATAATCATCGTATTTTCGGTCCCCCTCTTAAACAATGGGAAGAAAGAAGAGCTATCTCTCCATTTGTTAAAATTTTTGCAGTAATAAGTATGACAGGGGGGGGATTATCCTTTTTCGTGATGGTACACCCTCCTTTATGGATTTTTTTACTCGTTGCCGTTATATTATTGTTGATTGCTGTTTATATCGTGACACGTCCATCTTCATAATGACATAAAAAACTTTATGAGATGCTCTTTTTGACTTATTTGTTAGAATGATGAGAGAATCTTTCCCCTTAAGTTTTATTAGATATAACATCTCCCTATTCAAAATACATATGAAATAACAAGCTTTTTTAAAAGCAAAGAAAATTATGTACACCCCCCTTAAAGCTCTTAAAAAGTTACTTTGTAAAAGATGATAAATTACATTCATTAAAAGGCTTTATTTTTGTAAAGCATGTAAATTTCGCTAAACTTTCTTGGCATGTTAAGCCTTTTTAAGTGCCTCGTGCATATTTTTGTTTATCGAACCTTATGTAAGTAAATTGCCTATGTGAAAAGCCAGGCGGAATCCGCTCGACAAGAAACCGAACGATTTACAGACCTGCAAGGATTAAGAAAAAGGTTAGCTTTATAGAACTAATAGGATGAGTCAATATATTTGTTTAAAGAGACCAAAACTACATCTTGACAGGTCTAGAAACGCGCTGTTTATTGCTAAAAAAATTGAGATAACGTTGTATTTCTTTTGAATCACCGATCGTCTTCTCAGGATTATCTGAAAGTTTTACGGCTGGTCGACCATTGGCATGAGTCACCTTACAAACAAGGGAAAGAGCATCAAGGGTTGCGATTTCTTGAGGGGCACAACCTGTAAAGTCATTGGTAAGATCAGTGCCCCATCCAAAACTCATGCGCACTTTTCCATGGAAATGATGATAGGCTTTTTCAATTGTATCGACATCAAGTGCATCAGAAAAAATTAAAAGTTTTTCACGTGGATCTTGTCCTTTTTCTTTCCACCATTGAATAATACGTTCTCCACCTTCTATAGGGGGGGCACTATCCGGTCTAAAGCCCGTCCAATCTGCTACCCAATCTGGGGCATCGCATAAAAATGCTTCTGTACCAAAGGTATCAGGTAAAACAATGAGAAGATTTCCACCATAATAACGGTTCCAATCTTGCAAAACTTGATACGGAGCTCTGCGTAATTCATCATCGTTGTTGCTGAGAGCAGCAATGACCATAGGCAATTCATGCGCATTGGTTCCAAGAGCCTCTAAATCTGTATCCATGGCGAGAAGGACATTAGAAGTTCCTGTAAAAGAATCACCAATGCCTTCTTTTAAAGCTTCAACACACCAACGCTGCCATAAAAAAGAATGGCGGCGTCTTGTCCCAAAGTCAGATATTTTAATATCAGGCAATTTTTTAAGGCGTTCAACTTTACGCCACATTTTTGCTTTAGCACGTGCATAAAGTACATCAAGAGCAAAGCGGTCTAGTTTTTTGAGTGCAGCGCGTGAACGTAATTCACTGATGATAGCAAGGGCTGGAATTTCCCACATAGAGCTATGAGCCCATGATCCATGAAAATGAAGAATATATTGGCCATCTTTGCGGGCGAGCTCGTATTCTGGGAGTTGAAAATTCTCAAGCCACTGAAGAAAATCCGGTTCAAAAATTTGTTTGCGTCCATAAAATGTATTACCAGCAAGCCAGATCATTTCTTTTTTCGTAAAACGCAGACTAAGAGCGTGATCAAGTTGAGCTCGCAATTCACTCTCATCAATATCATCGGCAAGACGTATTGTTTTTGTACGGTTTATGAGGGAAAAAGTAACATTGACAGTGGGATAAAGCCCCCAAATCATCTGTACCATAAGAAGCTTATAAAAATCCGTATCAAGAAGTGAACGAATAATGGGATCAAGTTTCCAGGTATGATTATAAACACGCCTTGCGATGTCTGGATGATTCATAATCCTCTTTCTTTCAATCTCATAGAATTTAAAATTATTGTGCTCCAACAAGGTCCATATAGGAATGAGAGGAACTATAACAACTCTAAGATTTTGAGCAAGAATAAAAAAGCCCTTGAGTTTTTCTATTTTGAGGATTTAAGTATGCGTATGATTTCATGTTTTCCGGTTTTTTCTAACTTTATTCCTGTTTGAACATGAGCATATTCTTTTCCATTAACTCTGAATATATTTTCAGATCCCCATTTTACTTTAAGAATATAAACAGCTTCATAAAATTTCATTTTTGCTTCATATTCAGGCCAGAAGGAAGGCAAGTGTGGATGTAAAAACAATCGATCTCCTTGGCGCTTTATTCCAAGGATAGCTTGTGTTGCAGCATGATAAAACCACCCAGCTGAACCTGTATACCATGTCCAACCACCTTGACCACACCGTGGTTCAACAGCATAAATATCTGCGGCCATCACATAAGGTTCAACACGATAGGTTTCAGGATTTTGTCCATGGGTAATTGGATTAATCGCAGAAAATAAACGGTAAGCTTGATCGCTTTCATCTATTTGTGCAAGCGCTAAAATGCTCCAAATAGCGCCATGGGTGTATTGACCACCATTTTCTCGAATGCCAGGGGGATAACCTTTTATATAACCGGGCTCGAGTGTACTTTTATCAAAAGGTGGCCAGAAAAGACGTAGAAGTTTTCCTCGTTTATCATAGAGATATTCAAGCATTGAAGCCATAGCTTGTTTTTGGCGCTCAAGCGGTGCCATTTGAGAAATGACAGCCCAAGATTGAGCAATGGTATCAATTTGGCATTCATCATTGATTTGAGAGCCAAGAGGCGTCCCATCATCAAAATAACCACGTCGATACCAAGCACCATCCCAAGCATTTTTTTCTAGAGATTTTTTCAAACGTTCAAGGTACGTACTCCATATTTGCATATGGCTGTTGTCACCACGTTTTTTGGCCAAAGGAATAAATGCTTTTAGTGTGCTCCCAAGAAACCATCCTAACCAAGTGCTTTCGCCTTTTCCTTGGCTACCTACAAAATTCATGCCATCATTCCAATCGCCACCTAAAATAAGAGGAAAACCGTGAGGTCCACAGCGTTTAATGGCAAGATCTAAAGCTAAAGCACAATGTTCATAAACTGTTGCAACCTTTGAGGATTGAGTGGGTTTAAAATAAGCATCCTGTTGCCCACTTTTGAGAACATCGCCTTCAATAAAAGGAACGAGCGTATCAAGAAAAGCATCATCGCCAGTGGTATTGACATAAAAAGCTGTTGCATAAGCAAGCCAAACGATATCATCAGAAATGTGTGTGCGAACACCGGCATTTGTATCAGGCAACCACCAATGTTGCACATCCCCTTCAAGAAATTGATGCGCAGCTGCGTTTAACAATTGTTCATGGGCTAATTGTGGTTTCAGCAATAACAAAGACAAACTATCTTGTAACTGGTCACGGAAACCAAATGCTCCACTTGCTTGATAAAAGGCAGCGCGCGCCATGATGCGGCATGCATAAATTTGATAGGGAAGCCAATGGTTGACCATAATATCGAAAGAGGGGTCCGGTGTTTTTACTTGAAGTGGGGAAACAAAATCACTCCAATAGTGTTTTTGTTTTTTGAGCAAAATTTCAAAATCACTTGCACGTACTTGATTAAGTAATTTTTCAGCTTCTTTTCTATTTTCAGCGCTGCCAAGATAAAAGATGATTTCTTTTGTTTGCCCTGGTTGAAGATCAATATCATAAGAAAATGCTGAACAAGGGTCACATCCTGCTTCAATGGTATTGGAAAGTGCGCTGGCTTTACGGATTGCGTTTGGATGTGTTACCGTTCCTGTTGCACCAATAAATTCGCTGCGATTGGTTGTGGTGCTGGTTGGCATTTTAGATGCTGATAAAAATGTAACTTGTTGAGATTTTTCAATGTGATAAGGATTTTCAATGAAATGTACCCCTCTTTTAGCCTCATAAGAGGGAACAATGAAGGGAGCATATTTTGTACGGATATTGCCTAAAACCCACTCAACATAATTATAAAGGCGTAAACTGCGTGGTTTTTCCCCTTCATTCGTGAGGATAAGACGTGAAAAGCGAACAGGTTTCTCTGGATCGAGTATATGGGTCAGTTCTAATGCAATTTCTGAATGTGTCGATTTAAAAGTTGAGAATCCAAAACCATGACAAGCCTCATAGATAACATTTTCATCACATTCTACAGCAGAAACAGGTGAGAAACGTTTTAAAGACTGGCGATCGACCAGATAAAGTGCTTCGCCTGGCCGGTTAGACGTTGGATCATTCGCCCAAGGGGTTAATTGATAATCGCGACTATTGTAAGCCCAAGTAAAAATTGCACCTTCAGCAGAAACATGAAAACCAAATCCATGATGAGCAATGACGTTAATCCACGGATGCGGTGTGGTGGTGTGTCCATGAAGACGTATGATATAATGATTATGCTGATTAAAACCACCATAACCATTCCAATATTTTAGATCTTTTCCAATCGTGGGGGGAGAAGATGGTTTTTGTTGGCTCGCAAGACCAATGGAAGCAAGAATATTCTGTTCAGTTTGTGTTATAATTTGCCTTCCTTTGTTATATTTTGGGAGGTCTAATTGATCATGAGGTCCCTGATCATTTTTACGAATTGAAAAATCAAAATCATTCTCATCAAGCCGTTTAAGCTGTTCAGATAAAGAGCCATTTTCGGCATCAAGAATCATGCGTGCGGATGCAAGAAGCGTTTTAAAACTTTGCTCACTCATTTGATCACGCCGAAGCGTAAAAATATGTTGGCGTACATCTGTTTCTTGCGTGTGATATCGATAAGATTCGCATACCCATTCAAGAGCGCGTTGTGTATTTTGTATATAGGAAAATGCTTGTTCATTGAGAATAACTAAATCAACAATGAGCCCCCGCATACGCCAATATTCATGTGCTTTAAGGAGCTCACGCAGCACAGTTATATTTCCCTCGTTATTTAATCTAAGAAGACAGAGTGGATTGTCTCCTGAAATGGACATGGGCCAAAGATCAGACTGTTTTCCAAGTGTTTTTGCTAATATTTCAGAAGGAAGACGCCATGTTCGATCAAGATAGATAAGCGGCGTTGCATATTTTTGATAGACAATCGCTTCTTTAAGCGAGGTTCCGCTCTGATACAGTGCAACTTGTGAGCGTGTCCATGCCATTGAAAGTTCTTTTTGAAACATATCAGGTTGTCGATAATGTTTCATATGATGATGCAATGCTTCTTTTGTATGAGCAGCAAAAGTCCAAAAAATAAGTTCTGCTTTTCCATGGGCTGGAATTTTTATACGGCATCGCAATGACATAATAGGATCAAGAACACAACCTTGACTGTTACTAAAATGAGCATTTTGGTCAAATGCAGCGGGTCGATGAATGGATCGCCCCCGACCAATAAACAAGGAGCGATCCGTTTCAGCTTCTGTTTCTTGGAGAGTATCTGTTGTACTGGAAACAAAATGAGCAATATAAATTTCAGGATCATTAGGTGCGCGTTTGCGCCTTTTGGCAAAAATTGCTTTGCCTTCCTCAGCAATTTCCGTCTCTATAAACATCCGTGAAAAAACAGGATGAGCTTGGTCCATATCCATTGTTGCAAGCGCTAGTTCACCATACGAGGTTACTTCAATAAGACAGTCTTTATTTGTTGTATTCATCAGTTGAATACGTCTACCTTCACCACACCCTTCAGAGATAATAAGACATTCAAGGGTTGATTTGATACCATCAACCATTTTCGTATATTCAGCCTTTTCATCCGTAAAAATGCTGACGGCTTCTTCTTCAATAACGCGTGTTGGTTCACTGGTCACAGACCACCACCGTCCACTATGTATATTGCGTAGGAAGAATAAAATCCCTTGCTGATCTTCTGTTGTATCAGGAATAAAGCGCGTAATCGCATAATCGTGCCAACGGCTATAGCCAGAACCATTCGCTGTTAACATGGTCGAATAAAAGCCATGAGATAAAAGCAACGTTTCCCGTGGTTTAAGCAGCGGGTTCGTAATAATGCGCAAAGGGGCGGCATCCAATGCTTGAGATTTATTGCGCATACGATTAATAGCTTTGGTGTGAATCATAGGAATAAGATGGGCAGCACGTTCTTGTAAAAGCAATTGCGTTGCTTCCACAACGGGATCACGGTGGAAACGATCACGCATTCGCCCTTGAAAAATAACATTGTTAAGAGCAAGGATAGACATGCCATGATGATGCGCATAATAATTGCGCACAATAGCATATTTTTCCCCTGTTTTTACGCGTGAAGGAGTAAAGTCAATAGAGTCATAATAACCATATGTTCCTAAAGCTCCAAGATCACGGAGTCGTTTTAAATTGGTTACAGCTTTGTGAGGCACATATTGTGCTGCAAGAAAGCTAGCATAAGGAGCAATGACAGCATTGCGTGAAAGACCCCGTTGGAGTCCGAGGCTTGGAACACCAAAATGAGCATATTGGTAATTCATTAAATGATCACGAGCATTAAATGCGGCCTCTGAAATACCCCATGGCAATTCCCGTGTATGGGCATATTGTATTTGACAACGAATAATCAATCGATTGGTTTGATCTAAGAGAGATCCTAAAGGTTCGTGCATCACAAGAGATGGCATAAGATATTCGAACATGGATCCAGACCATGATAAAAGAGCACCTTTCCACCCTATGGGAACGAGGAGTCGACCAAGATGAAACCAATGTTTAAGTTTTATATCGCCTTTTGCGATGGCAAAAAAACTTGCAAGACGTGCCTCTGAAGCAAGGAGATCATAACAATTTTCATCGAGTTTGTTTTCTTGAACACGATACCCAATGGATAAGAGATGCCGTTTAGGTTGTTCTAAAAAGTCAAATTTCATATCAAAGGCTATTTGTCTTGCCGCTATAGCTAACCTGTTTAGTTTTCTGCATAATTTTTCAGGATCATAATGAACCGTTGCATCATGATGATGAGCATCGCAAGTTTCGATAAGGCATTTAACCCAAGAAAGCGCACGCGCAGATTCTAGCGTTTGAATTTTTTGGTCAAGTTCATCAATTAAGCGTTCAATATCGTGGGCTGTACGTGAAAGATCGCTGATGTGAGAAGAGAGCGTATTTTCTTGTTCGACAAAAGTACGGACTGAATGATGAAAACGAGCGATATTTTCTTCAATTCTGTGGCGTAAAGCGCGTAGACTTGGTTGATGATCTGGAATTTCTTTAACCGTTTCTTCAAGAATAGCAAGAACATCCGATAAGCCTTCTCGATCACTTTGAAAAAGAAGATGCGGTTTTTCAGCCCATTCCCTTAAGGCAGAAGAGAGTGTTACCAAATGACCAGCAAGATTTCCTGAATCAACGGTTGAGACATAAGTGGGCAAAAGAGGTCTGAGTGTATCCGTTGCATACCAATTATAGAGATGACCATGGAACTTTTCCATTTTTGCAAGAGAGCGTAATGTACATTCAATACGGGTAATTGTTTCTTCAAAACCAATCCAGCCAAAATCACGTGCTGCAATAATAGACAGGAGATAAACCCCGATATTCGTAGGGGATGTACGTTGAGCAACAAGAGGTTCAGGGTCTTCTTGAAAATTATCAGGAGGCAAATAATTGTTTTGTGCATTGACAAAGGTGGCATAATAAAGCCATGTCTGCCGTGCAATAGAGCGGAGGATTTTTTCATCTTTTGAAGAAAGGTCAAGGCTATCTTGAAATGTTGAAGGTCGACTTACAACCCAAGCAATGAAAGGTGAAAAAAACCATGCTATCCCAAAAGGCAAAGCAATAAAGCTTGCAAAACTATCAAAAAAAAGAGGGAGCGTTAGGGCAAGAGCACCAATAAGTGATGCTGGTGCCATTGTAAAAACATAGAAACGCAAACTATTGGACATTGATTTTGTTGCGGCAGAGGTTTTCCATTCAAGAAGATGCTGTCTTGAAATCGTCATACGATAGAGTGTACGAATAATCGCATCTGTCATAAAATACGCCGAATGAGCAAGAAAAGTCGTCTTAAGAAATATATCAGCGCCTGTAAGAGCAGTTTTATTCCAAATTAATTGAACATGTCCGCGCAAAGAATGATCTATATTGGATGAAAAAAACGTTTTTAATACACATAAAATGGGAGCAATAAAGGTGCTAAGCAACAAAAATATCTGCCAGACGATTGCACTCTTTAATGGCAAAAGAGCCCATCCTGCAAACGCTGCAACTAACCACATGAGTGGTGTAAGAGAACGACGCAAATTATCCTGCATTTTCCAACGCGTCACGGAGCTTATTTGACGGGAACAAAAAAGATAGGGAAAGAGTTGCCAATCACCACGAATCCAGCGATGATAACGCATAACATCAATATTATAAGCCGTTGGGTAGTCCTCAATGACTGTGATGCTACTGACCAGAGCAGTACGGGCATATCCTCCTTCTAAGAGATCATGACTGAGAACAGTATTTTCTTTAACTTTGCCGTCAAGTGCTTGTTCAAATGCATCAATATTATAAAGACCTTTACCGATAAAAGTACCTTCTCCTAACAGATCTTGATAAGTATCAGAAACAGCAAAAACATAAGGATCAATACCACGGCTGGTCGAAAAAACCCGTTGGAAAATTGATGTTTTTTTTCCTGTTGTCAGAGACGGAATAATGCGTGGCTGCAAAACGCTATAGCCTTTGACAACCTTTCCACTTTGCGGATCAAAAATGGGATGATTGAGTGGATGATTAAGCTTTCCAACAAGTTTTGTGACACTTTCAGGGGTAAGACGTGTATCACAATCCAGTGTCATAACAAAACGACAATCCATCGGAAGATTTGGATCAGGAGAGTAAAAACTCGTATTTTTATCGCCTCTTAAAAGCCGATTGAGTTCATGAAGTTTTCCCCGCTTTCGCTCCCATCCCATCCAACATTTTTCACCGCTATTATAAAGGCGTCGGCGATGTAAAAGGAAAAAAACAGGAAGTTCATCACGATGATAACGAGCATTGAGTTTATCAATGCCCTTTTGCGCATAGCGAAACAAATCAAGATCATCTTGCGTTTCTCTTAAGGAAGCATCTACCCAATCTGTAATGAGTGCAAAATGGACCGCACCTTTAGGATTGGAAAGATAGTGTACTTCAAGATTGTGCACGTGCGCATCAATATCATCGCGTGATGTCATCAAAGTAGGTACAACAACCATTGTCCGTGCATGTTTTGGAATACCTTCTTTATATTCATAACCAATGAGCTGTCTTGATGGAACAAACCACGAAACAACTGTATTAAAGAAGGAAAAAGCCGCATCCATAGCAGGAAAAAGCGCCAATACAGTAAAGAAAAGGGACATCCATAGTGTCATGCCAGATATTTGGAAAACGGTATAGATTGCAAGCAAAAAAGCAAGCGTCAGAAAAGAGACAGGAATAGCAATGACTCTCAGTTTTAAGCTATAAAAAGCGCGTGCCCATTTTATGAGAAAAGGCGGCGTATATCCACAAGCCTTTTCAAATATGCCACGACCATCACCAACAAGATACCACCCAACAGAGGAATAATGAGGCATATCTTCAAAAATGGGATTTGCCATTTCTACAGATTTGTGTGCAACTTCCAGCTCACTAAGAGACGAAAAGCGTGAAATTTTTTCAATGACTTGTCGATAAATACTGCGTGAATGGGAATCAATTTCAGAAAAATCACTTTTTTTACGCAAAATAGCATCGACACAACTCACTGTTTCAAACCATACGGTCCAATCAACATCATCTATCGCTTTAAGAGCACAGATAATATTACCCATGGTCACACCATCTGCCGCTTGTCGGGTATACTCATCGGCTGTTGCACTTTCTAAGTTACTGCCTTGACTTTCTAATTGCTTTTCAAGCCAAGTTAACGCTACGTTTGAATCGATAGATGCACTGCGCAGACGATAGAATAAATGTGCTGAAAAAGTTGGGTCAGCAGTAAATGATTTGTATTGCGTAAAAAGAGAGTTTAGATTTGTTTTATTTTCTACAAGAGAAATTTTATCAGCTACTTGACTCGCAAGATGGCGCATCTGGCGCGCTTTTTCGATACGCACTGAAAGACGACGAACATTTTCAATGAGTAGCATTTGCATAACTGAAGGAAGAGCCCATAATTCACCAATTGTGAGCGCACAAACTTCTTGAAACCCATTGATCATAGCCGTGAGTGTTTCTTGTGAAAAGCTGCTATCGGTATGCGCAATATAAAGCCAAGTTAAAGCAAAAATGCGTGGTATTCCTGCTTTTTGTGGTGAAAGAGGAAGTTGCTTTATGAAGGACTTGGGAAAGTTACGGCGTAGTTGTTGTATGGTTTTATCAATGGTGTAATGATTATCAATGAGCCATTGCGCAGACGGCGCAATTGTTTCATCATTTCGGGCAGCAAAATCACTGGTATAAAAGGCATGAAGGATAAGTTTAGCATTTTCATTCAATCTCCTGCGAAAATCTTCTACTCCTTCATATTCAGGGAGTAAAATTTCTTTTCCAGAAGCTATATCATGCCCTAGGTCATAAAGATCTTCCTGTACTTTATAAATTGCACGAAGAGGGAAATCACTATTAATAAAATGGTCTTTTCTCTTCTTTTGAGAAAAAAAGTACTTTATGAAAGGTATTGTACACGCCATAATGTCCCATTATTATTCAATTACATCGCTTTTTATTTAAATTGTAAGCATTTTATCTGAATAGTGAACCGTTGATAAACAAAAAACAAACTTTATTGTTTTGATTTGCAAGTAGTTATAATAATTTTTAATGCAATAATTAAAAAATAAGAAAATAATTTTTTTAGTAAATAAAAAGGTCACTCATTTTAGAGAGTGACCTTCATAACACCATCAATGTTAATGATTGATGATTAATCTTGTTCTTGTTTTTTCAAAGCTGCACCGAGAATATCGCCAAGAGAAGCCCCTGAATCTGTAGAACCATATTGGGCAACAGCTTCTTTTTCCTCTGCAATTTCTAATGCTTTGATTGATACTGAAATTTTACGTGTTTTTTTATCAAACGCTGTGATGCGCGCATCAACCTTTTGCCCAATTGCAAAACGTTCAGGCCGTTGTTCATCACGATCACGCGCGAGATCAGCACGCCGAATGGTTGTCTCAAGGTTGTGGTCAATCAATTTCACATTAATGTCATTGTCGTTAACAGCAACCACTTCACAGGTTACAACAGCCCCTTTGCGTAATTCGCCAGAAGCGGCTGCTTCTCCAACTTTATCGCTGGAAAGCTGCTTAATTCCAAGAGAGATACGCTCTTTTTCAATGTCAACATCCAAAACCACAGCTTTAACGATGTCGCCTTTATTGTAAGTATCAATGACTTGTTCACCAGGACGGTTCCAATCAAGATCAGAGAGATGAACCATACCGTCAACATCGCCTTCAAGCCCAATAAACAAACCAAATTCTGTTTTATTTTTAACCTCTCCCTCAATTTGTGAATTGACAGGAAATTTATTGGCAAAAGCTTCCCATGGATTTTCAAATGTTTGCTTTAAGCCAAGAGAAATACGCCGTTTAGAAGGATCAATTTCAAGAACAACTACTTCTACCTCTTGTGATGTAGATAGAATTTTTCCAGGATGAACATTTTTCTTTGTCCAGCTCATTTCGGAAACATGGATCAATCCTTCAATCCCTGGTTCAATTTCAACAAAACCACCGTAATCCGTAATGTTGGTCACAGCACCCGTAATTTTTTTACCAATCGGATAGCGGACACTGATGCTTTCCCAAGGATCACTTTCAAGCTGTTTCATTCCAAGAGAAATACGATGCGTATCTTGATTAATGCGAATAATCTGAACTTTAATCGTTTGACCAATTGTAAGCACTTCAGATGGGTGGTTTACACGCCGCCATGCCATATCTGTAACGTGTAAGAGACCATCAATCCCACCAAGGTCAACAAAGGCACCATAATCTGTAATATTTTTCACCACACCTTCAACGATTTGGTTTTCTTCAAGATTTTGTACAATTTCTGAACGTTGCTCAGCGCGACTTTCTTCTAAGACAGTACGACGTGAGACCACAATATTGCCACGACGACGATCCATCTTCAAAATTTCAAAAGATTGTGCATTATGCATGAGAGGTGAAACATCACGAATGGGACGAATATCAACTTGACTGCGCGGCAAAAAAGCAACCGCTCCATCAAGATCAACTGTGAAACCACCTTTTACTTGGCTAAAGATAACGCCCTCAACACGCGCACCAGCATTGAACTTTTCCTCTAAACGGACCCAACTTTCTTCGCGCCGTGCTTTTTCACGCGATAAAACAGCTTCACCCATCGCATTTTCAATGCGTTCAATATAAACCTCAACTTCATCGCCAACTTGCAAAGAACCATCTTTTGCTTTAGCTCCAAATTCTTTGAGAGGAATACGTCCTTCGACTTTAAGTCCAGCATCAATAATGGCCATGTCTTTTTCGATTGCAATAACACGACCTTTAACAACAGATCCTTCATTAAGATCATTGGTTTGAAAAGATTCTGTTAAAAGGGCTTCAAAATCCGCTGTTGTGGGATTGTATTGTGACATAAGAACTCCTAATATATACCTTGCATTATAAGGTATGAGCGCTAGGTTAGTGTTAACATGGGCAGCCCCTTAGCCTTTTTCCTTGAATAAAGGAAGAAAAGTTAGCGCTAGGCTGGGAGCCGCCTTGATGAATTTATCCAATTATATGCATTTTTATGATTGGATCAATAAAAGTACATGCAATTGCAAATGTTGCCTCTATACTCAATTCTGACGTATCAAGCAAGTGGGCGTTTTTTGCCGGTTTTAGGGGGCTTTGTTTGCGCGTTATATCGCGGCTGTCTCGCTGTTCAAGATCGCTAAGTATTTCATGATAATTTGCTTGCCCCCCTTTTTCTAAAATTTCTTGGTAACGACGTTTAGCACGTGTTTGAACATTAGCTAGAATATAAAACTTGATATCAGCATCAGGGCAAACGATGGTGCCAATATCTCGCCCATCGAGTACGCTTCCAGGTAAAGTTTTGGCAAAATTACGTTGTTTTTCGACAAGAATTTTGCGTACAGCAGGGTTAATCGCTATTTTTGAAGCCACTTCACCAAGTTCATGAGAAGAAAGGAGAGCAGGATTTAAGCTATTAAAATCAAGTTCATTAGCACAAATGATAGCATTTTTTTCATCATTAAGAGCCAATTTTTGTTGTAAAAGCGCATGAGCAACACCACGATAAGTAAGCCCTGTATCCAAATGATGAAGATGATAATGTGCAGCAATTTTGCGAGCTAAGGTTCCTTTGCCTGAGGCAGCAGGTCCATCAATGGCAATAACAAAAGGCTTCAAGCGATTTTTCCCCCAAGTTGTTTTATAAAAGGAATAAATTCCGGAAAACTCGTAGCAATCATTCGTTTATCATCAATGGTAACAGGTTTTTCTGATACAAGCCCAAAAATGAGAAAGCACATAGCAATTCGGTGATCAAGATGTGTGGTAACATGTCCACCCCCCAAACCTTTAGCAGAACTTTTCCCATAAACAACGAGAAAATCTTGACCTTCTTCACAGTCTACGCAATTAATTTTTAATCCTTGAGCAACAGCAGACAGCCGATCTGATTCTTTAACACGCAATTCTTCAATTCCTAGCATCACTGTTTTGCCTTCTGCAAAGGCCGCCGCAACCGCCAAAGCAGGATATTCATCAATCATCGATGGAGCACGTTCCTTCGGCACAGTAACACCTTTTAAGATCGATGATTTTATCCGTAGATCGGCAACATCTTCTCCACCTGTTTGGCGTTGATTCAAAAATTCAATTTGTGCGCCCATTTCCCACAATGTTTCGATAAGTCCTATTCGAGAATTGTTTATCAAAACATTTTCAATAGTGATATCAGAATCTTCTACAAGAAGGGCTGCAACCATTGGAAAAGCAGCAGAAGAAGGATCTCCGGGAATATGAATCGTTTGTCCAGTAAGATGGGGGAAACCATTAAGATGAATCAAATGCGCACCTTCTTTATCTCTTTCTATTTCAAGTTGAGCACCGAATGCTTTTAACATTTTTTCCGTATGATCACGTGTGAGAACCGGTTCAATAACCGTTGTAATGCCAGCGGTATTCAGTCCAGCAAGGAGAACTGCCGATTTAACTTGGGCGGAAGCTATTGGAACACGGTAGCGAATCGGATTAGCCATTTTGGGACCATAAAGCGTTAAAGGAAGGTGATCGCCATCTGTTGCCTCAATTTCCACCCCCATAAGACGTAAGGGGTCGAGGATACGTCCCATAGGACGTTTAGAGAGAGAAGCATCACCCATAAAAGTTGTTTTCATATGATAGGGCCCAACCATTCCCATAATCAAACGAGCACCTGTTCCTGCGTTTCCAAAGTCTAAAGGTTTTTGTGCGGCTAAGAGGCAACCATTCCCTGTTCCTCGTACGATCCAACAGTCATCTTTCTTAATTATACAAGCACCCATAGCCTGCATAGCAGCAGCTGTATTGAGCACATCAGTGCTTTCAAGTAATCCATGGATATATGTTTCACCATTTGCTAACCCTCCCAATATGAGAGAGCGGTGGGAGATTGACTTATCTCCTGGTATTCGAATTTTTCCAGAGAGACTACTCGATTTATAGGCAGTTATAGGGATTGCTTTTTGCATGGAAATTCTATTTAATTCTATCTAAATTGTATGAAATTATGCATTCTTTAGCACATGCTTTAAAGGGCGTCATGAAAAAATCTACGTGGAACAGTTTATTTATCTTTGACAAAGGCATTATTTTTCGATTAAGCACCATGAAATTTATCTTTTAATGGAATAAAATGAATCAAAGAGGCACGGTTTATGGCAAAACAGGAACTTGGAACGAAACGTGTTGATCCAGAAACAGGAAAAAAATTTTACGATCTAAATCGCGACCCTATTGTGTCACCTTATACAGGAATCTCTTATCCGCGTTCTTATTTTGAAGTTGCAGCAGCTGAAGCAAATAATGAAGAAGAAGTGGATACTGAAGAGCTTGATACAGCACTTGAAAAGTCTGCTTTTATGCTTCTTGAAGAGGATGATGACGGTTCTAAAGATGACGATCTTCCTGATTTGGAAGACAGTGATGTCGATCTCGGTGATGACGATGATACATTTTTATCTCACGATGATGACGATGAGGAGGATGACGTTACCGATATTCTTGGAGGCGGCGTTTCTAATGATGACGATGCTTAAAAGAAGGCATCTTTTCCGTTGAATGCAAATTTTTCTTGATCTTCAATTTTTCTCGTTTTAGAAAAGTTGAAATTATAGACTGTCCTTTTGGGAGAAATTTGTTTTTATAGGGGCTATAGCTCAGCTGGGAGAGCGCTTGCATGGCATGCAAGAGGTCAGCGGTTCGATCCCGCTTAGCTCCACCAAAAGGACCAGCTTTTCTATCAAGAGAAATCAATCTGGAAAATTTTTGTGCTTTGTAAGCTTTAGTCTAACAGCGGACTGTTTGTGTTTCAACGCTATCATAGTGCACTTTTAATCATTTGTTGGATTGTAAAGTTTTACTTTCATGACAATGAAAAATAAGCCTTTAATATAAGCTTTTCTTTAAAGAACAAAATTCGAATCCCCCCTCCGTTACAATATTTCCACAAAATCATAATATATTGATTATGGATATCTTTTTAAAAGGTGCGAACTACTTCAATAAAGACTCGGGAACAAGATATACTTCTCAATTATTGTGAATCAGAACTTGGGTGTTTTTAACTTTATCAAATGTCCTCTTAATTTAAAAAAATTATCCCCCTTTAAGTACCCTTCACCAACTCATTTCTAAGGTATGTTAACATTAAAAAAACATATTGGTTTATCATGATAAATTATCTACTACATAAAATAATAATTCCAAACAGTGTAAGCTTCTCTTATCATAACTCCGCACATATTGAATCAGTTAAAATCGTTTTCTTGGCATATTGTGAGTAAAGTCGGAGTATAAGAGAAAAAGTGACGCTATCACAATATTGGAGGCTGGCGTGTTACTTCATAAGTGCTAAAGACAAATCTTACCCTGAATATTCATTATATATAAAGCTGTGTATACCTTTCCCTCCTAAACGATAGAATCCTACAACAGGATGACTTTTTTCAATTAAGATGGACAGGCAAGATGAATGGACAGACTTCATTAATATCACAGACTATATAGTATTAAAGACTATTCATTAGTCCTTTTGAGGGCTGTAGCACCTCCTTTATACAAAGCAAATTTTTTATGAAACGATGCTCTTTCGTTTAATGCATTTCTCGTTTTTTATATTGAATGTTTTACCCTTTTTATGATGCTCGAATTGCATTTATTTTAATTGCCATTTTATACGCTTAACAAATAAATATTCATGTCATAATCAGCTAATAGCGCATAATGAAAATATTCCCTTTAAAAACTTTTCTTCAATAATCTCTAGTATTTTGCCCAGATTCAAAAGCTAGCGCCAAATGGAAGATTGTGTCCATTGTAAATTTTTCAAACAAAGGGGAACAAAAATATCAAGCGTATCTTCAAATATATTGTGTAGTGCTAAAGCTTTCTATTGCTTGAGTTTATTTTAAAAAAATAACAATTTATTTCATTCGATAATCGGAAAAACGACATTGTCTTATCACGTCATAAGAAACTTTGTTCTCGAATAATTTTATCCCATCAATTCCCTAATTGAAGTTTTCAGAATTCTCCCTAACGCCATCCACATCTCTTTAATTGCTGTTCATAAAGTCTCGATATCCTTGCCATGCGCTGTGCTGCCTGTGAAAGCGAAGCACTGACATATCCACCACTACGCGCATAAGCACCATGCCCCATATGATAATTTAAATAAAGATTATAGGCATCATCAAACCTCACTCCATTGCGTTGAACAGTTTGGCGATGATACCAAGCAACAAAATCAGCAGCATCTGCAAAATTGGTACGCCATGCAAAAGACTTTCCTGTAGAGCGAAGATACATTGCCCATGTACTGTCAAGTGCTTGAGAATAACCATAAGCTGTCGACCGACGCTTCCATGGAATAAAACCAAGGAGTTTTTTGCGTGGAGGACGTGCATTATGACGAAAGCTCGATTCCATATTAATGGTTGCAAGAATAATCGACATAGGAATTCCATAGCGCATTTCTGCTCTTTGAGACGCCCTACCCCAATTATCAAAAAAACCATTTTTTTGTGCTAAAATAGCGCAAACATTGTTTGTGTGGATGGGAGTGGTTGTTGCGCACCCCCCTAGCAGAAACACCAGTGCCCCTAAAAACAAAAGGTGTCGCATATTCCCTATTCCTCTCGTTTAAGAAATAAAACAAGATAGAGATACTAAAAAATTATTACCAATCAATAAAGAACATGATCTTAACTTGTTATCGTTGAGAAGCTTGCTTTACTTTATTCCTCATCAACCAAACGCAATGTTTGCGACTGAGCCGATGTTGTCATTTGTGCTGGTTCAGAATAATTTTCTTTTAATTCGACAGTTTCAATGCGATTTGCCCGTTTCATAATTTTGGAGGATGATATTAAAATTCCCTCTATATCGTCACTTGCTTTGTGAAAATGCTTCTGTAGTGCGCGAACACGCGTATCCATTCGTCCAAAATCTTCCATCAATTTTGCCACTTCTGATTGAATTAAATGCGCTTGTTCACGCATCCGCGCATCTTTCATAATGGTTTGTACAACTTGGACAGAGAGCATCAACAAAGACGGTGAAACAATGATCACATGGGCTCTATTGGCTTTTTGTACCAATGGCTCAAAGTCCTCATAAATTGTTGCAAAAATCGATTCCGATGGTACAAAAAGAAAAGCCGTGTCATGGGTTTCTCCAGGAATTAAATATTTTTGCGCAATATCATGGATATGAACTTCCATATTGGTGCGAAATTGGCGTTCTGCCTCTTGACGTTCTTGAGCTGTTGTTGCTTTACGCATGCTATTCCAAGCTTCTAGAGGAAATTTAGCATCAACAACAAGAGAAGGTGCTTTATTTGGCATGTGAATGAGACAATCTGGGCGCTTTCCATTGGAAAGAATTGCCTGAAAAGCATAGGCATTTGCTGGTAAGGCATCAGCAATAATTGCTTCCATCCGCCCCTGACCAAAGGTACCACGTGTCTGCTTATTGCTTAAAATAGATTGCAGTTGCACAACTTGTCCCGTAAGCGATTGAATATTATTTTGTGCTGCATCAATGACTGCTAAACGCTCTTGCAAACGATTCAAATTCTCATACGTTGATTTTGTCTGTACCTGAAGTGTTTGACCGATATTGGCTGTCATGCCATTGAGTTGTTCACTGAGTGACTTATTCAACTCAGCCTGTCTTTGACCAAAGATTTCAGCCATCGTCTGCATGCGCCCTTGCATTTCAGCTTGTGTTTTCAGCAATGTAGCCATCTGCTCTTGTGCCTCACGAGCACGCTTGGCAATTTCATTTTCCAAAAGTGCCTTTTTTCGATGAGAATGCATCAGCATAAAAAATGCCAAACAGACAAGTATAAATAAAAGCAAAAGCATTAGTTTAGAAAAAAACTCACCAGCGAGTATAGAAAAAAACGAATCAAACATAAACAGTAATATAAAGCCCTTATCGTAAAAAAGCGCAAGAATCTGTTATTCAATATTGACCAATAACAAACCATTGATTAATCTTTTCTTCATGCCAATGAGATCTTTAGTTACTTTACCAAATCCGATTTTACGGAAAATATCCAAACCTGTTGAGCAGGTTGATACCGCTCTCCAAAAGCTTGCAGATGATATGTTGGAGACCATGTATCGCGCTAAAGGCATTGGTCTTGCTGCTATTCAAATTGGTATACCACTACGTATGTTGGTTATAGATATCTCTGGAAATGCTGAAGATGCGCAGAAAAAACCACTTGTTATTATCAACCCTGAGATTTTATGGCTTTCAGATGAGCGCAATATTTATAAAGAAGGTTGTCTTTCTATACCTGACTATTTTGCAGAAGTTGAACGCCCTAAACGTTTGCGCGTTCGCTATCAGAACCGTGAAGGAAAACGAACAGAAATTGAAGCAGATGATCTCTTGGCAACTTGCTTACAGCATGAAATGGATCATTTAGATGGGCGTCTTTTTATTGATTATATCTCAAAAATCAAACGTGATATGGTGATACGAAAATTTAAAAAACGTGCAAAAGAAAAAAATACTCAGGAAGCGATTTTGTAATGGCATTACGGTTGAGTTTTATGGGAACACCCAGTTTTTCTGTTCCCGTTTTGCATGCTTTATTGGATGCTGGTCATGATGTTGTTGCCGTTTATAGTCAACCTCCTCGCCCAGCAGGACGTCGTGGTCTTAAACTTATTCCCTCGCCTGTGCAAAATGCAGCAGAAGAAAAATCTATTCCCGTATTCACACCTCAAACACTCAAAACAGCCGAACAGCAAGCCCAATTTGCAGCACTTTGTGTTGATGCTGCTGTAGTAGTTGCCTATGGACTCCTCTTACCAAAAGCTATTCTTGAAACACCGCGTTTTGGATGTTTTAATGCCCATGCTTCGCTTTTACCACGCTGGCGTGGTGCTGCACCTATTCAGCGTGCTATTATGGCTGGGGATAAGAAAACCGGGATGATGATTATGAAAATGGATGAAGGGCTTGATACAGGGCCTATTGCCCTCTCACGCTCCATCCCTATTACTGATAGCACCACTACTGCTGATCTTTCAAATAAGCTTTCATATATCGGCGCAGAACTTATGATAGAAGCTCTATCAACTTTAGAAAAAGGACAACTCAAACTGACCCCCCAATCAGAAGAAGGCATCACCTATGCTGCCAAAATCAAAAAGGAAGAAACCCGCATTGATTGGACAAAATCTGCTGAATTTATTCATCGATATATCCGTGCACTCTCTCCCTTTCCTGGTTGCTGGTGTAACATGAATATCGTGGGACAAGAAGAACGCGTAAAAATTCTTGGAAGTCGTTTAATAACTGGTCCTTCTCTTGAAATTGGGCGGATAGAACCAAATTCTTTGATTGTCCATTGTGGGCAAGGGCGCCTTGAAATAACCCACCTGCAAAGATCTGGCGGTAAAGTCCTTGAGAGTGCAACCTTTTTGCGAGGTGCTCATATTTCTGCTGTTTTTTGATATGCCACGTTTTAAACTTACTCTTGAATATGATGGATCAAATTATGCTGGCTGGCAGCGTCAAGCAGAGCTTCACACAATACAAGGAGCTCTTGAACAGGTGATTTTTCGCTTTAGTGGACAACAATTAACTATTACAACAGCGGGTCGAACGGATGCTGGGGTGCATGCTACGGGACAAGTTGCCCATGTTGATTTCATAAAAAACTGGCCTCCATATACTGTACGGGATGCGCTCAATGCTCTTTTACGCCAACAGGGAGAAGCAATTTCAATCTTAAATGTAGAAAATGTCCCTGATAACTTTGATGCACGATTTTCCGCTATCAAACGTCATTATCTTTTTAAAATTCTCAATCGTCGCTCTCCACCAGCCTTAAATACCAAACGTGTGTGGTGGTTGCCAAAGCCTCTTGATGCTGAAGCTATGCATGAAGCCGCTCAAAAGCTTGTAGGACAACATGATTTTACAACTTTCCGTTCAGCACATTGCCAAGCCAAAAACCCTATTCGGACCCTTGAACGCCTCGATGTTCAAAGAGAAGGTGAAGAAATCTTCCTTTATGCGCGAGCCCGCTCTTTTCTTCATCATCAAATCCGTTCATTCGCAGGAAGCCTCATGGAAGTGGGGATTGGACGTTGGACAGCTCAAGATCTTGAAGCAGCTCTTCATGCTAAAGACCGTAAACGTTGTGGTGTTGTTGCTCCCCCTTCAGGACTTTATTTAACAAAAGTAGAATATTAATTATCCTGCAAAGTTTCTTCTTAAAGAGCAATTAAGGAAGTTTGTAAAAAGAACGAATTTCTTTGAAAGCTTCTGCTGCTGTATTGACAAATTTCACCAAATTAATATCCGCAGGAGAAATTGTACCTTGCGAAGCTAAATATTCAAAGTTGATCGTATTGCTCCAAAATTCTTTGCCAAACAATAAAATTGGTACCTGTTTCATACGTCCTGTTTGTATTAAGGTTAACGTTTCAAACAACTCATCCAAAGTCCCAAATCCTCCAGGAAAAATAGCTAATGCTTTTGCACGTACTAAAAAATGCATTTTTCGCATCCCCAAATAGTGAAAATTGAAACACAAATGCGGAGATACATATGAATTAGGCTCTTGCTCATGTGGTAAAATAATATTCAAACCAACCGTTGGGGCACCAACATCACAAGCGCCACGATTTCCTGCTTCCATGATCCCTGGTCCACCCCCTGTGATAACCACAAATTCACGGTATTCTGTTTTCGCCGAATAGAGGGAACACAAACGTGCAAATTCTCTTGCTTCATCGTAATAATGCGACATAGCATGCAAGTTTTTCTTTTGTGTTTCATTTTTTGCAGCCCATGCTGCTTGCCCGGGTTCAGGAATACGCGCACCACCAAACAAAACAACTGTTGATTGAATATTATATTCTTTAAGGGTTATTTCTGGCTTTAAAAATTCAAGACCAATACGTTGTGAGCGTAGCTCTGGACGCATCATAAAATCTTGATCAATATAGGCTAAACGATAAGTCGGAGAACGCATTTGTGCTGAATTAGAAACTTTGTGGATCTGTTGGAGAGCTTCTCTCGTGTGAAGAAGTGGTGTCCAATTTTCTTGTTCTTTTTTTATTTTTTCTTTACAGCCTTTTTTCATGCGCATGTCCTACTTTCTCATCGTTTTATTGACTGAAAACATTTCTTCGCGTAGGTCATAGAGAATAAATCTTGAAGCTTTCAACTTGTTTAACGGAACTTTCGTCATGACCCATCTCACACAACTTGAAATCATTATCGAAAAAGCATTTGATGATCGCGATTCTATCAATATTACCACAAAAGGTGAAATTCGTGAGAGTGTCGAACACATATTGAGCCTTCTTGATAAAGGTGAAATCCGTGTTGCAGAACGGCAAAAAAATGGACAATGGCATGTGCATCAATGGTTGAAAAAAGCTGTTTTGCTCTCTTTTCGGTTAAACCCAATGCAAATTATTACTGGTGGAATCAATGGAACACATTGGTGGGATAAAGTTCCCTCAAAATTTTCTGGTTGGAAAGAAGATGATTTTCAAAAAGCTGGGTTTCGTTCTGTTCCTGGAGCGATTGTACGCCATTCTGCCTATGTTGCACCAAACGTCATACTCATGCCATCCTTTATCAATCTTGGCGCTTTTGTCGATGAGGGTACAATGGTTGATACATGGACAACCGTTGGTTCTTGCGCACAAATTGGTAAATATGTTCATCTTTCCGGTGGCGTTGGTATTGGAGGTGTTTTAGAACCACTGCAAGCAAATCCAACCGTCATTGAAGATCATTGCTTTATTGGTGCACGCTCTGAAGTTGTCGAAGGATGTATTATTCGTGAAGGCGCTGTTTTGGGAATGGGCGTTTTTATTGGAAAATCCACCAAGATTATTGATCGTACAACAGGAGAAATTTTTATTGGTGAAGTACCGGCCTATTCAGTTGTTGTACCGGGGTCTCTTCCTGGAAAACCACTCCCTAATGGTGAAGCAGGCCCAAACCTTTATTGTGCTGTTATTGTAAAACGCGTTGATCAAAAAACACGAGAGAAAACATCCATTAATGAGCTTTTACGTGATGAGACACAATGTTAATTTATAATGATCATTCATTGTTTTTCAACTTGAATAACACCCCAAAATACAGGGATTGTATCCTTTTAAATCCTCTCATATTGAATCAATCGCTCTCATTTCCTTGCGCATCACAAACACAGTCAGTGTATGAGTAAGACACGCTTTTAAAAAGAGTAAAAATGTCTTTAATGAATTTTCTTAATCACTAAGAGATATCATAACATTTTTAACGCGCAAAGAGTGTGATGATAGCACCATGCGTTTTTATGACATGTAAAGATGGTCGTGCCAAATAAGTTTTATGTCATTCACGAAAGCTTTACCGTTATACTTTTTACAAATACCATTAGTGAAATGAGGTCTGGTGTATTGAGAGACTTTCTTTAAAATAAACACGCTAATATGCAACACAAATATATTTTGTTTAAAGCATTCTGTTTTACGTTTACGTGAGCAATGCGACACAACGAAAACACTATACCCAAAAGTGTGAATACTGCGTAATTTATATTAATTAAAAAGCACTCTCGAACAATGGAATCAACCGACAAAGGCAAAACACAATTAATGAAGGAAAATACTCTCTTTTCATTATTTATTCATTTTAAGCGCTTGAATAAAAGCCGACTGAGGAATTTCTACCTTTCCAAATTGGCGCATCCGTTTTTTACCTTCTTTTTGCTTTTCCAAAAGTTTGCGTTTACGTGTTATATCGCCCCCGTAACATTTTGCTGTTACATCTTTACGCAAAGCACGAATCGTTTCGCGCGCTATAATTTTACCACCAATAGCCGCTTGAATCGGAATCTGAAACATATGCTGGGGAATAAGATCTTTCAGTTTTTCGCACATGGAACGCCCCCGCTTTTCTGCAATCGTACGGTGCACAAGCATCGACAAGGCATCAATAGGCTCTCCATTTACCAAAATAGACATTTTAACTAAATCCCCCTCTGCATAATCCGTCATCTGATAATCAAAAGAAGCATAGCCCTTTGAGATTGATTTTAAGCGATCATAAAAATCAAAAACGACTTCATTCAGAGGTAAATCATACGTCACCATAGCCCGCGTTCCAACATAGGATAAACCAACCTGTATTCCCCGCCGCTCTTGGCATAATTCTAAAATCGATCCAAGATAATTATCAGGAGTCATGATTGTTGCACGAATCCATGGTTCTTCGATAGAAGAAATTCTAACCATGTCAGGCATATCTGCTGGATTGTGCAATTCTTTAACAGAACCATCATTCATATTCATGCGATAAACAACCGAAGGTGCCGTTGCAATTAAATCTAAATTAAACTCACGCTCTAACCGCTCTTGAATAATTTCAAGATGAAGCAGCCCTAGAAAACCACACCGAAAACCAAATCCCAAAGCTGCTGATGTTTCCATTTCAAAGGAGAAACTCGCATCATTTAAGCGTAATTTACCCATGGCTGCACGCAAATCATCAAAATCGGCAGCATCAATTGGAAAAAGTCCACAAAAGACAACCGGTTGCGCAGGCTTAAAACCAGGCAAAGCATTTTCACAAGGACGACGCTCTTCAGTAATCGTATCCCCAACCCGTGTATCGGCAACCTCTTTGATAGAAGCAGTGATAAAACCAATCTCACCTGGTCCTAATTCATCAACCTGCACCATTTTAGGTGTAAACACCCCAACGCGTTCAACAGGATATTTTGCCCCTGTCCCCATCATACGAATGGTTTGGCCTTTTTTTAAAATACCATCTATTATCCGTACCAAAACAATGACACCAAGATATGCATCATACCAGCTATCAACCAACATTGCTTTCAAGGGATTTGTAACATCGCCTATACGTGGAGGTGGCAATTGTGTAACGATTGCCTCCAAAACATTAGGAATCCCCAAACCTGTTTTTGCTGATATTTCTATGGCCTCAGATGTATCAATGCCTATTACATCTTCAATCTGTTCTTTAACACGTTCAGATTCTGCTGCTGGAAGATCAATTTTATTGAGCACAACAACCAATTCATGGGAATTATCAATGGCTTGATAAACATTTGCCAACGTTTGTGCCTCCACACCTTGGCTTGCATCTACCACCAATAAAGAACCTTCACAAGCTGCCAATGACCGCGAAACCTCATAAGCAAAATCCACATGACCAGGTGTATCCATAAGATTTAAAATATAGGTCTCACCACTCTTTGCTTTATAGTGTAAACGGACTGTTTGTGCTTTAATCGTAATCCCACGCTCACGCTCAATATCCATGGAATCGAGCACTTGTTCCTTCATCTCACGTGTGTCAAGCCCTCCTGTCATTTGAATCAAACGATCCGCTAAAGTGGACTTGCCGTGATCAATATGCGCCACGATGGAAAAATTACGAATATAATTACGATCTATTGTCATATAAGGCGATTTAGCAAAGAATAATATAAAACGCAAAGACCAATTATGTTTTATCGAGGACCTTTCAAAAAATATTAACCAAAAGAGCTTCTCAAAACACAATCTCTCATCACCTAAAAAAATAAGGCTTTTATTTAATAAATTAAATACTAAAGGAACGAAAATAATCTTTTTGCATCTTGTTTGATCACTCATCGGCTGGTTAAGCCGGTATGTGTTCCACCACACACCTTGCCAACCTCCAATGTTGCTATAATTTTAACACCTGACAAGGGTTTATAAGAAGCATGCCTTTCCTGTATAGTTTTTATTCACATACACTGCCCGCTTGTGACGTGTAAAACAAATAACCTAGATTGATTTAACGTGAAAAAGATTTGAAATGAGAAAATTTTACAATTTTTAGGGTTCTCATCCAATGCGAATAATACTACAATTATCATTATAAATACAATGTATTGTATGGATATATGTGAGGCGCGTATATCACTTAAACTTCTGACAAAATTCGCAAAAAATGCTTTTTTATTTTCACGCAATAATCTGCTTTTCTAGCAATTTTATATAAAATAAATGCATATCAGGAGGGATAATTTTCTTCTCAACGTTTAAAACTTTAGAAATAGGCTTTATCGCGTAGAGTTTTTATGTACTTTTTATACAACTCCTTTCTTCTTCCATAAAAGATAAAAAACATCAAATCCTCTGCAATTGACTAGATAATGCTTTGATTTATAATGATCTTTTATGGTTTTACAATTTAAATGAAATCTCTGAATATCGCGAGCCTCTTTCATTTTATTAAATCTTTTCATGGATGAAACAATCAAATTTTTTCTCTTCTCCCTTACGAACAGGGCTAGTGTGTCAATAAAATCGTTTCAAAAGTGAATCAAAATTCTTCATCCTCTTTCAAATGCCAAAGGCTATCATGTAATATTGGGCACTAATAAAAAATGCTGGTACCTTTTATGTTAAGTAAAATGATGATGCTCTGTGGCTTTTATATACTTCACACGGACCACCAATGAGTATGACATATATTGAGAAAAGTTTCTTTTTAAAAAGCATGGCAATGGACAACATGATGGGAGACCGCTTTGAGTGTTCTATTTTGCTTGAAAAGTATAACCCCATGAAAGAACAAAAGAAATAACACGGCACCAATGCAAAATCCCCATTATAGGTATTATCTTGGATGTTTTTTGAAAGTTGTAAAGCCAAATTTAAAAATACCAATAAAGATGAGAGCTGGTTTTTATCTTTATCCCTTCATATTTTAATCCCATGAAAGTAATCTTCCCATTTCAGAAGTCAGAAAAAATAAAGCCGCTTGCTCTAGTTTGGCATACAAAAGCAGGAACAGCTTATAAAGCCTCTTCGTCATCTTTAATTTTAAAAAAGCCTCAAAAATGAACACTCTGCAAGCAAAAAACGCATGCAATAAAATCATCATAGTAAAGGTGAATCGCTCACCAATTTTTTCAATTGCTTTATTTTTTTTTACGCCATTGTGAAGGTTGTAATTCAGCAACAATGATCCCAATCAGAATAAGCAAACCACCCAATAAAGCTAAAGGAGATAAATGCTCTCCAGCCAAGCGCCCAACGATACCAGCCCATACCGGTTCACCTGCATAAATGAGTGTTGCACGCGTAGGAGAAATAGACTTTTGTGCCCAATTCATAGCCAATTGAATAATAGCACTCATTAATGCCAATCCCATACCAACACTAAACCATACCCACGAAAATTCAGGAATGCTTTCACCCATCAAAGGCATACAAGCAAATGAAAAAAAACCACTAAAGAATAACTGAATAATGGTCACACGCCGACTATCAACCTTGTTGGCAAAAATTCCGATGAGTATGACTTCTCCAGCAATCGCTAAAGCGCCCAACAAAGTCAAAATTTCACCTTTTGAAAAATCAAAACTTCCCGGCTTTTGTCCTGAAACAAGGACAAGCCCAATAAAAGCGAAAATAATACCAACCCAACAGGCAAAACGGGGAGGTTTTTTAAAAACAATCCATTGCAAGATTGGAACCATCGGAACATAAAGCGCTGTGATAAAAGCCGACTGACTACTAATAATCGTTTGCAGTCCCGCTGCTTGAAAAGCATAACCAAAAAACATGGATAAGCCTATCGCCATCCCAGCGAAAACTTCATAAACAGTTATACCTTTTATAGAGCGCCAAAAAATTGCTCCACATATAAGGGATGCAACAATAAAACGAAATCCAACAAAAAATAGAGGACCGCTATAGCGTACCGCAATGTGAATGACTAAAAACGTAATCCCCCACAATATTGTTGCAACAAATATTGCCAATTCTGGTTTACTTAATAAAGGATATTTAAACTGTTTTATATTCGTCATGAAAGGCCTTCTCCTCCAATTTTCCGTACAATTTATGAAACAATAAGCGTTCCAACTCCCTGTTCGGTAAACAGCTCTAGTAAAACAGAATGTGGGGTTTTGCCATTTAAAATGACAACACCTTCCACACCATTTTGAAGGGCTTTCACACAAGTTTCTACTTTTGGAATCATGCCCCCTGAAATTGTTCCATTTTTGATAAGTTTCTCAGCTTCAGAAACTGTCAATTCTTTTAAAAGTTTGCCCTGTTTATCCAGAACACCAGGAACATCCGTGAGGAATAAAAGACGTTTTGCCTCTAATGCACCCGCAATAGCTCCAGCAAAAATATCAGCATTAATATTATAGGTTTTACCATCCCGACCTGGAGCCACAGGAGCAAGAACTGGTATCATTTCAGAACAGGCTAAAAGATCCAGTAATGTACGATCAACTTCAATCGGCTCACCAACAAATCCCAAATCTAAAACACGTTCAATATGCGAATCAGGATCAATGACAGTTCTATAAGCCTTTTCGGCAAAAACCATATTGCCATCCTTACCGCACAGCCCTATTGCCCATTCACCCTCAGCATTAATGAGAGCAACAATTTCCTTATTGATGGAACCCGCTAAAACCATTTCAACCACTTCAACGATCCGCTCATCGGTTACCCGTAAGCCGTTTTCAAAGCGTGATTCAATCCCCATTTTCATTAAAATTTCAGCAATCTGAGGCCCTCCACCATGAACAACAACAGGATTAATCCCCGATTGCTTTAATAGAGCAACATCACGTGCAAATGCTCGCCCCAAAGCAGGATCACCCATAGCATGACCGCCATATTTTACCACGACCGTCTCATTTTCGTATTTTTGCATATAAGGTAAAGCAGACGACAAAAATGCTGCTTGTTTTTCCAAAACATCGACAGCACTGTTTTTAGCATCATCCATTAATAGAGCCTCCTCATCACTTTTTGACTATCTCTTAGTGAAATTTAGGAAAAGTGAAAACAGTAAAACAAAACTTTACTCTATCCATCCCCCTGAAAATCGTCAATTTTCCTTCAAATTACGAAAAAGTAATAATGAGATGAAACAAGAAAAAACGTCCTTAAAAAATTAACAGCGAAAAGTTAAATAAAAGAAGCGCAAAAAATGTTGGTATTTTATGATCTTATGCACAAAATTGAAAAGAAAAATTTTTAAGCTACGCTGTACATTCAACTTATTAGTTTATCCTTGTGGATACTTAACAATGAATAGGAATATATACAACCATTGATTTTGTAAGATAAAAATAAAATTTTCTTATAATAATAAAATCAATATATTACCGACATGGAAATCGCTCAATTGCTTTATTTATATCTTATCTAAAGTTAAGAGTATGAAAATAGCACCTATATAATCTCGATTATGAGAAGTTAGCTTATTGGAAATAAGATAAATTGCTCAACAGCTTTTTTTAACCTTACTTGATAAGATTTTGCTATTTTAAAATTTTTTATTATGGAGCTTTTAAAGGGAGTTTTGAGTAAAAGATCATAGACAAGAAAGATAAAAATAACATTTTAAACCTTTCCTTAAAAAAAAGGTCGTTGAGAGATTTTGTCTGTAAATAACCTGGATTCTTATTGGGCTGGTCTCACTTGATGACCGCTCACGTGATTTTGATTCACATAAAACTCTACGAATAAGCCTCATAACCTCCCACTTCTAAAAACACTTCATGTGTGCAAGAGGCTTACATGGCTTGTATCACCGCCTGAAATGATAATCTTTCACTTTTACGGCACAAAAAAAATAAATGCCGTTAGCACTAAAAATATTATCAGTCATTCAACGCATCCTTCTATGGATAAGTCTTTTTTAAAACATTATAAGCACTCAAAAGCAAGACTTATCCATAAGTGTTTTCTCATTTATTCTGAGAACATTCACATATTTTAACCAGAAATATTTTCAAAAAATTCTTTCATACGGGAAAAAAAACCATGTGATTGGGGTGAATTTTCATGATTTGAGAGCTTTTCAAATTTTTGCAATAATTCACGTTGTTCTTGCGTAAGTTTCTGCGGTGTCTCAATCGTGATATGAATGTAAAGGTCACCTCTTGCTTGCTGACGGCGCAACATGGGCATACCTTTGCCTTTAAGGCGGAATTGACGCCCATTTTGCGTCCCTTCAGGGATCTTAACACGTGCTTTAACACCATCAAGGTCAGAAACTTCAAACTCTCCTCCTAAAGCCGCTGTTACCATTGAAATAGGAACGCGACAGTGAAGATCCGCTCCTTCTCGCTGAAAAAATTCATGCGGTTTAACGGAAAGGAAAATATAAAGATCACCATTGGGACCACCACGAATACCGGCATCGCCCTCACCAGAAAGACGAATACGCGTCCCATCTTCAATACCAGCTGGAATATTCACGCTCAATGAACGTTTTTTTTCTATGCGCCGTGTCCCCTGACATTTAGGGCATGGATCCGTAATCGTTTCACCACGTCCATGACATGTAGGACATGTTCGCTCAATAGAAAAGAAACCTTGTGCAGCACGCACACGACCAGAACCATGACATGTTCCACAAACTTGTGGCTTAGAGCCCTTTCTCGCTCCTGAACCTTCACAAACATCACACGTGAGCGAACTAGGAATATTAATTTCCGCAGTTTTTCCTGAAAATGCCTCTTCTAAGGTCACTTCCATATTATAACTTAGATCTGCACCACGCTCGCGACCATCACCACGCTTACGGTGCGCACCTCCCATAATCTCACCAAAAAAGTCTTCAAAAATATCAGCAAATCCACCACCAGAAGCAAAACCGCTAAAAGGATTTCCTCCCCCCTGACCACCGCTATTTTCAAAGGCCGCATGACCAAATCGGTCATAAGCAGCACGCTTTTGAGGATCTTTCAGAACTTCATAGGCTTCGCCAATTTCTTTGAATCTTCGCTCTGCCTCTTTATCCCCGGCGTTGCGATCAGGATGATATTGCATTGCCAACTTACGAAAAGCAGATTTCAACTTTTTATCATCACATTCACGAGTCACGCCAAGAATTTCATAATAATCAACCTTCATCATGTATTCCTGATAGTTTTCCTGTCATCCATCTTTATGGATAATATCGCTTTTAATCTATATTTTTAGCAACAAAGTTGCAACTTATCTCAAATAATAAAGCCCAGCCTTATCTTTCAAAGGCCGGGTTTATCAATTAATCAACACATAGGCTGACACTATTTCTTCTTATCATTAACTTCTTCAAAATCAGCATCGACAACATCATCATTCTTTGTCTCTGTTTCAGTGTCAGCGCTCGCTGCTTGTGAGGATTCATACATAGCCTGTCCAAGCTTCATACTGACTTCTGCTAATTTTTGCATCTTTGTTGTTACTTCTTCGGTATCACTGCCTTCAAGCGCAGATTTCAAATCAGAGATTGCTGTTTCAATCTGTCCCTTTTCTTCAGCTGATACTTTATCGCCATATTCATTGAGCGACTTTTCCGTTGAATGAATAAGAGCCTCCGCTTGATTTTTGGCTTCAACACCTTCACGGCGTTTTTTATCCTCAGCTGCGTGCTCTTCTGCATCCTTTACCATTTTTTCAATATCAGCATCACTTAAACCACCTGATGCCTGAATACGAATCTGATGCTCTTTACCCGTTCCCTTATCTTTGGCCGAAACATTAACAATACCATTCGCATCGATATCAAAAGTAACTTCAATTTGAGGTATACCACGTGGTGCTGGAGGAATACCAACAAGATCAAATTGTGCCAATAACTTATTATCACTCGCCATTTCCCGTTCACCTTGGAAAACGCGAATCGTCACAGCACTCTGGTTATCATCAGCTGTCGAAAAAACTTGTGATTTTTTCGTCGGGATCGTGGTATTGCGCTCAATAAGGCGTGTGAAAACCCCACCCAAAGTTTCAATACCCAAGGATAAAGGTGTTACATCCAGCAGCAACACATCTTTGACATCACCTTGTAAGACGCCCCCTTGGATGGCAGCACCCATTGCGACAACTTCATCGGGATTAACACCTTTGTGCGGATCTTTGCCAAAGAAATTCTGCACGACTTGCTGAATCTTGGGCATACGTGTCATACCGCCCACTAAAACAACTTCGTCAATCTCACCGGCCTTTAATCCAGCATCTTTCAACGCAGCTTTACAAGGCTCGATGGTACGCTGCACTAAATCATCAACCAGAGATTCAAATTTTGCCCGAGTCAATTTCATCGTTAAGTGCTTGGGACCTGATTGATCTGCCGTGATAAATGGTAAATTGATTTCTGTTTGCTGTGATGACGAAAGCTCAATCTTTGCTTTTTCTGCCGCTTCTTTTAAGCGCTGTAAAGCGAGTTTATCATTTTTCAGATCAATTCCTTGCTCTTTTTTGAATTCATCAGCAAAATAACCGACCAAGCGCATGTCAAAGTCTTCACCCCCTAAAAATGTATCTCCATTGGTTGACTTAACCTCAAAAACGCCATCGCCAATTTCAAGGACTGAAATATCAAATGTACCACCACCAAGATCGTAAACAGCAATTGTTTTTCCGTCCTTTTTGTCCAAACCATAAGCTAAGGCAGCAGCAGTCGGCTCATTAATAATCCGTAAAACTTCAAGTCCAGCAATTTTACCCGCATCTTTAGTCGCTTGACGTTGTGCATCATTGAAATAAGCAGGAACAGTAATAACGGCTTGCTCAACTTTTTCACCAAGATAAGATTCAGCTGTTTCCTTCATCTTTTGCAAAATCATCGCTGAAATTTGTGATGGAGAATATTTCTTACCCGCTTCTTCAACCCATGCATCGCCATTGTCACCTTTAACAATTTTATAAGGTACAAGCGCCTTATCTTTTTCAACCATAGGGTCATCAAAACGGCGCCCTATTAAACGTTTTACTGCAAAAACTGTCCCTTCAGGATTTGTGACTGCCTGACGTTTAGCAGGCTGTCCAACAAGCCGCTCTCCTCCATCAGTAAAAGCAACAACAGAAGGTGTTGTTCGCGCTCCTTCTGAGTTTTCGATAACCTTTGCGTTTTTGCCATCCATAACAGCCACACAAGAGTTCGTCGTCCCCAAATCAATACCAATTACTTTTGCCATATTATAATCTCCATTCAGCAAGCTACCTCAACCTTCATAAAGCATCTTTTTAAGATAGCTCCTCATAACACTTAAAGCCCGTATATTGCTTCAAGCAACATAAAATAATCATAAACCGCAAGTCGCAACAAGCCTCGCTGTCTCGTATATAAGAACAGGATTTTACTGCTACAAGAGAATAATGAGAGAAACATCTCCAAAATAAAAAAAATCTTTTAAAATAGGCACTCTAATAACCTATAAATACCATATTTATGAAAGACTTGAAGTCATAATCTATTTTTTTCGCAATTCCCAACAACCATATCTCTCTTAAAAATTAAAAAGAATAATTGCACACACGTTCTCAATCTCTCATCATTAATTAAGAAATCCCAACATAAAAGCTTTTTAAAAGGGCGAATAACTTATATAATAAAATATTATAAACCTTCACTTAAGAATGAAATAGCCGTCATAACTTATGATAACTACTTTTTTATGAGCCTCTTTCATAGTATTAAACGGTGCTTTTCCATATGCTCATATCGATAACGATATCATCTATCAGCCTCCTCTCAAAAATTCTTCTTCTAATAGCCTTATCATTCATTGTTATTTAAAAGCTGCGCTTTAAATTCATCGAACAAGCTTTTTCTTAATTTTATACTTCTGGAATTTGAAAATATATAAAAATACTTCTGTCAAAACGCTTTAAAGTACCAAGAGCTATCGTCATATTGAGAGTTGATCCAGTGTATGATCTTTCTGTATTGTATTTTTATTCAGTAAAATAGTGATGCACCATAAATTTTTACCATTTACAAATAATGTTGTCAGATGAACACGGAAATGTTGAGAGATGTTTTATCTTTGTAAATCTTATTTTTTCCTTTAAGATCCAAGAATTCTATGATTTTTATTTTAGAAATTCTTTGCTTTTATTTTAAATAAAAAATTTGCTAAAATGAAAAAACATTCAAAGTGTGAATCTTATGAAGGAGGGTAAATCAATGATGGTATCTATTATCAAGAAAATAAAAAATCTCATCTTTAAAAATACAATACATGCACAATATTCATACAAAAAGGTTGTCGCAAATATCGTATGTGCTCTTCTCTTTGCTGGTATAACACTACCCGCAAGTGCCCAGCAATATAAACTTGGTGACATAGAAATTCTCAATCCTTGGGCACGCGAAACACCTAAAGGTGCAAAAGTTAGTAGCGGTTATTTCTATATTATTAATCACAGTAATACCCCAGACCGTTTAGTTTCTATTTCCACAAACGGCGTTAAAACAACAGAAATGCACACTATGGCTGTTGTCAATGATATTATGAAAATGGAAAAAATGCATAACGGTATTGAAATTCCGGGAAATGGTGAAGTCACACTTAAGCCAGGTGGTAATCATATTATGTTTATGGGGCTTTCACAACCCTTCAAGATAGGTGATAAAATTAGTGCAAAATTAACATTTGAAAATGCAGGAACCATTGATGTTGATTTCTCTGTAAACGCTATGAAAACAACCTCACCCTCTCATTCCACTCATGTTCACTAAGCCTTTTTTATTATAAACACACATTTTATAAAATGAAGAAGCGTGAAATTTTTTACGCTTCTTATTTTTGTTTAATGCCCTAAAAGTTTAATGCCATAAAATAAGCAAAAAATTATCCTCTTTGACGCATTAAATATGGTCAACTTCAGGAATACGTAAAACTTGTCCAGGATAAATTTTATCAGGAGATTTTAGCATTGGTTTATTGGCTTCAAAAATAAATGTGTTCTTATTCCCTTGCCCTTTTCCATAAACCTCTTCAGCAATTTTCCAAAGATTATCACCAGACTTAACCTCATAAAAACGAGACGTTTTTTTATGCGTCGTATCAATAACCTTTAATTGCTCAACATCCACAGAAGAAATACCTTGTGAATTGCCAACAACCAGGAGTGCTTTTTCAAGCGTTTCCCTATCTGGAACCTCACCGCTTAAAACAGCTTTACCATCTTCAACTTGAATACTGACTTTTTCTGTATCAAGTTGAAAATGATCAAATGCGGCCTTAAAGTCTTTTTCTTTTGGTTCATGGTCTCCTATACCTAACTTTTCCCCTACAGTTTTAATGAAATTAAAAAATCCCATTATGACCTCCTTTCGTGTAGCAGAAACAAATTTTTGTGCATATATTGCCACATTATTGTCTTTTCTCTTAAAACACATAGGCGGATTTTCTAAACTTCAACAATCAAAACTAAACCTGTTCAATTTTGGGACAAATACAAGAATAAACTTTGCAATAAATTTTAATAAAAAAGCCTTTATGCAAATTTTCTCTCAAACGAAGGGATCTTAATCGACGGAGAAACATTATAAATTATGAAATCAAAACAAGATTTTACAGGAATGATAAAAGGTTTTTTACTTTGCTACAATTTGTATCATATTTGTTTTGCAAAAAAAATGTGAACTCCCATATAAATAAGTGTGGGTAATTTGCTACCGCAGCAATAGAAAGGTCTAAGAAACCATGAAAGATACACCAACAATCACGCAAACGATTGTACTTGTTGATGATGATCGCAATATTTTGACATCTCTATCTTTTGCGCTTGAGACAGAAGGATATCGGGTTGAAAGCTATACAGATGGAGCATCTGCACTCAAAGGTCTCACACTTCACCCCCCACATTTAGCTATTTTTGATATTAAAATGCCCAGAATGGATGGGATGGAGCTCTTGCGTCGTTTACGTCAAAAATCTGATCTTCCCGTTATTTTTCTGACGTCCAAAGATGATGAAATTGATGAATTATTTGGTCTTAAAATGGGAGCTGATGATTTTATTACAAAACCTTTCTCCCAACGTCTTCTCATTGAGCGTGTGAAAGCTATTTTGCGCCGTTCCAATGCACGTAACCAACCACTTTCTACAGGAACTTCTTCTACTTCTTCTCTTAAACGTGGAGATCTTGTAATGGATCAAGAGCGTCATACCTGTACATGGAAAGATAAACCTGTTATTTTAACTGTTACGGAATTTTTGATTCTGCAAACCCTCGCACAAAGACCAGGCGTTGTAAAAAGTCGTGACGCCTTAATGGATGCTGCCTATAGTGATCAGGTTTATGTGGATGATCGTACCATTGATAGTCACATTAAGCGTCTGCGTAAAAAATTTAAACAAGTGGATGATGATTTTGCAATGATTGAAACACTTTATGGTGTAGGTTATCGTTTTCACGAGGTGTAAAACTGCTTTGTCGCAAAAATTTGAACGGCAATCAAATCGATGACAGACAACTCTCAACTGGAAACTCTTAAAAAAACAGCCCCTAACGGTATATCCTCAGCGCCATTTCTTATGTTTGCTCGTTTACACCTTCGAATACAACGTCTTTTTAGACAATTGCTTTTTTCCAGTCTCACGCGTCGCATTGTTATCTTAAACATTGCTGCCCTTGCCGTTCTGGTTACAGGCATTTTATACCTTAACCAATTTCGCGATGGTTTAATTGAAGCAAAAATTAAAAGTTTATGTACCCAAGGAAAAATTATTGCTGGGGCCATTGCTGCTTCTGCAACAGTAGATACAAACTCTATCCTTATTGACCCCCAAAAACTCTTAGAGTTACAAGCTGGTGAAAGCGTTACACCCGCCCCTCAATCAACCGACTCTTGGGATTTTCCCATTAACCCTGAGCAAGTTGCCCCTCTTTTACGACGTCTCATCACACCTAAAACGACACGAGCACGTATCTATGATCGTGATGCTACTTTACTTCTTGATTCGCGGGTTCTTTATTCCAGTGGAGAAGTTTTTAGCTATGATTTACCTCCCCTTAAAACAGAACAAAACATGTGGGATCGCTTGACTGCATGGTATTCAAACACGTTTTATGGCAAAGGGATTGCTCTTGATAGAGAACAAACAAAAAACCGTGGGATTGCTTATCCAGAAGTCTACCGAGCATTAAATGGATCTCTTGCTACCGCCAAAAGACGTAATAGACAAGGTCAACTCATCGTTTCTGTTGCCGTTCCTGTTCAACGCTATCGCGCAGTGGTTGGTGCCCTTCTTCTTTCAACCACTGGTTCCGATATTGATAACATTGTAAAAGCCGAAAGACTGGTTATATTTAAAGTCTTTGCCGTTGTGGGCAGTGTACTTTTGGTCCTTTCGCTTTTTTTAGCCCATACGATAGCTCATCCATTAAGCAAATTATCTGCCTCTGCTAACCGAGTGCGGAATGGCAATAATCAGCGTGTAGAAATTCCTGATTTTTCAATGCGTGAAGATGAAATTGGCCATCTCTCAACCTCTATTCGTGACATGACCAATGCCCTTTATATGCGTATTGAAGCCATTGAACGCTTTGCGGCTGATGTAAGCCACGAATTAAAAAATCCTCTTACTTCTCTCCGCAGTGCTGTTGAAACTCTCCCTCTGGCTAAAAATGAAGAAGCACAAGAAAAATTGCTTGAAATTATTCAACATGATGTGCGCCGTCTTGATCGATTGATTACAGATATTTCTGATGCATCACGGCTCGATGCAGAGCTTGCACGAGAAACTGCAGAGATCGTTGATATGACACCGCTTTTGGAAAGTCTTGTTCATGCCGTTCAGGAAGTATATCGCAATGCACAGACCATCGATGTAAGCCTTAATATTACCCCACGTCCTTATGGAAAAGCTTATCTTGTGTTGGGACATGAGCTCCGTTTAGGGCAAGTGATTTCCAATCTTCTTGAAAATGCACGTTCCTTTATTCCCCGTAATCGTGGCAAAATTTGCATTACTATGAAAAGCCATGCTTCAACTCTTATTTTAACCATTGAAGACAATGGCCCTGGTATTCGTTCAGAGAATATTGAACGTATTTTTGAACGTTTCTATACTGATCGACCCAACGAAGATGCTTTTGGGCAAAACTCTGGACTGGGACTTTCTATTAGTCGGCAAATCATTGAAGCCCACAATGGGACAATTACAGCCGAAAATATTATTGATCCGTCACTTGGAAAATGTAAAACTGGTGCGCGTTTTATTATTATGCTTCCCCTCGTTAAATAATCTTTTACCCAAACTAAAAGACATGAAAAAAAAATGTGAAATACTCCACGCGAATTGCCTTCAATTGGGTGGAAAAGGCCTGTTAATTAAAGGTCCATCGGGATCAGGAAAATCGACCCTCACACTTGCTTTGCTTGACCGCGCTGAGTGGTCAAAACGTGAAGCAAAACTGATCAGTGATGATTATACAATGCTACGTGTGGAAAATGGAAAACTTCATGGATACACGCCCGATAACTTACAGGGTGGTATTGAAATTCGTGGCGCTGGTCTTTATATGATAGAATTTCAAAAGTACACACCTATCGACTGTGTTATTTTTCTCGGCCCCGAATATGAACGTTTTTCCACAAATAAAACTTTTCAATTTGAAGATTTGCACATTCCTCTTTTAAAACTTCCTTCTCTTCGTGAAGCCGATTGCACCGCCATTTGCCAAGCGATTGAAGCATTTTTGTTTAGAAAATTATGGCGCAAAACTGTTTAATTTTTTTCTAAAGATAAAAAAATCACACTTTTTGCCTTTTTTTTGCAAATTTTTCTTGGCAGCAAGACAAAGCATTGTAAAATGTCTTTCCCACCAATATGGTCGGATCTTATTAGTTAACAGGAGTTTGCGTAAATGATTGGACTCGTGCTTGTAACGCACGGTGAGCTGGCTGTTGAATTTTTACATGCCGTGGAACATGTTGTTGGAACACAAGAAAAGTTTGCAACAATATGCGTTCATCCCAATGACGATATAGATCAGCGCCGAGGTGATATTATAGCCGCAGTAACCGATACAAATACAGATCATGGCGTCATCATATTAACAGATGTGTTCGGTGGAACACCATCAAATATAGCTATTCCTGCTATTGAAAAAGGACGCGTTGAAATGATTGCGGGGGTTAATTTGCCCATGCTTATTAAATTGATTTCTATTCGCAAGTGCCCTGATATCTCATTATCAGACGCGTTAAGAATAGCACAAGAAGCAGGGCGTAAATATATTAATGTACCAAGTATGATTTTATAGCGGATGATACAATACTGATGCTTTCTAAAGATGCCCTTCCCTCTCAAATAAGCCGTCATTTCAATATCTGTAATAAACGTGGGTTGCATGCAAGGGCTTCTGCAAAATTTGTACAAACTGTCGGCAATTTTAACGCCACTGTTGAAGTTGAAAAGGATGGAAAAATCGTTGGTGGGTCATCAATTATGGGACTTATGATGCTAGCAGCTTCATCTGGATGCAACCTCACCATTCGCGTTTGGGGACCAGAAGCAACAGATGCTCTTAATGCTCTTGAACAGCTTATTAATAACAATTTTGGAGAGGAAAATTAGTGCTTTCTCACCATAAACGAGGATGATGATTCGTAGAGAATCAAAAATTTTCATCATTATCTTGAATTTTGATTGCTTTTCCCGTTTTTATGCCAAATTTTTTTTACTTTCTTTCCTAACATTATTTCGCCAATTTAAATAGTTGTTGCGTATCATCGCTGTTACCCACCTTAACTGTATGATTGATATCTTTACAGAAAATAGAATTTTGACTTGGACTGAATATGTGGGCTTTTAAGCAAAAGAAAAATATCAAGATAATTTCAAAAATCAGAAATCAATCAATTTTCTTTATTTTCTGCTAACTTCGTATCTTTTCATAACACACAAACAATTTCCAATTGCCCGTCATTGTGATGCATATCGTAAAAACGCGATTTTTATTGGTATCATAACCTTTTTCTTAAAACTAATAAGCTTTGTACACGCATAATTATGATAAGCATTTTTTAGACATTATTTTTCTATACTATTGCCTTATCTTCCTTGATATTTTTCACTTTCAATTTATCTGTCATTGCTCTTGGGATAGCATCTTTTCATTATAAGGAGATAATATTATGGATCGTTTATTTAGTGCCCTTCAAATTCCTCAACAAACAACACAACAACTTGTATCGTTGCAAAATGGCTTACCAAATGCGCAGTGGATTAATCCGCAAAATTTTCACATCACTTTGTCTTTTTTTGGTGAAGTTGAAAGTACTATAACAGATGCACTCAAGCATGCCTTTGATACAATAAAGCTTCCTTCTTTTAGGCTACAAATGAGGGGATTTGATGTTTTTAGTTCGGAAAATGTTCCACATTCTCTTGTTGTTTGCATTGAACCTTGTGAAACTCTCAATCTTTTGCACGAAAAGATGCAATGTATTCGTAACCATTTAGGTCTAGCGCCTGATGAAAAAAAATTTACGCCGCATATTACCGTTGCGCGACTGCTCGATATTAAACCTGATGACCTTCCTCCTTATCTGTCTTCTCGGGGTGATTTTTCATTTCCTCCTTTTGAGGTTGATCATTTCGTTTTATTTTTATCACCATATCCCTCAAGTGATACACCATATATTGTAAAAGGGTGTTGGCCACTTCAAAGGTAAAAGGGTGTTTGTAACACCCTTTAAAGTGCTTTGATTGAAAAAGATCCCATACGTCAAAATTGCAGAGAATGCTGCATTTTACGTTGGAGGACTGTTATTGATGTGAAGCCTTATCAGTTTCAATAGAAGCTTCTTTTGTTCCTCCTTTGGCCACACCCACGATTGCTGGACGTAAAACCCTCTCTCCGATAATATAACCAGCCTGAACTACTTGTTGAACAGTGTTATCGGGAACATCAGCATTAGGAATTTCAAACATCGCTTGATGAAAGTGAGGATCAAATTTTTGTCCCTCTGGATGAATTTTCTGCACCCCATGACGCTCTAATGCTGCCATCATGGCACGTTCAGTCATTTCAACACCTTCTGCCAATGATTTCAAACCAGCATCACTTTCCCGTGCACCTTCTGGAATCGCTTCCAAAGCACGATTGAGATTGTCAGAAACAGATAACATATCCCGTGCAAAATTAGCAATGGAATAAGCCTTCGCATCCGCTACATCACGCGCCGTACGGCGTCGAAGATTTTCCATATCTGCAGCAAGACGTAAAAGCTGATCTTTCAACTCTTTGTTTTCATCCTGCAAAGAAACTAAAGGATCAACCTCATTACTTTCTTCTTCAACCTCTCCGTGTGCTTCTGTTTTATGTGTTTTTAAAAATTCATCCGCTGCTTGTTTAAGTGTATTACGATCAGCTGGATTTTTTAAATCGCACTTTTCAAATGAAGCGTCAGTAAACTTGTTTTTTTCATCAGACATAAAAATTCTATTCCTTCATAAGATTTGTTATTCTCGATATCGAAATTTTACAGACAAAAATCAAGGGGTATTAATGCATATTAATACAATGAGCTTCTATAGTACAAATACTTACCTGCATCATTTTAACGCAATAACTGTGACACAAGTTGAGCTGTGTAATCAACCATAGGCACAATCCTTGCATAATTAAGCCGTGTAGGACCAATAACGCCTAACGCACCAATGACTTTTTGTTGTGAATCACGATAAGGTGCCACGACTAAAGAAGAACCAGAAAGTGAAAATAACTTATTTTCTGAACCAATAAAAATTCGCACCCCTGAACCTTCATCCGTTAAATCGAGAAGCTGTGCCATACTCTCACGCGTTTCAAGATCATCAAACAAATGGCGTAACCGTTCTAAATCTTCTTCTGCCTTTACATCTTCAAGCAAATTACTGCGTCCACGAACAATGAGGTGTATTTTATGATCAGCACCTTCTCCTCCCCAAAGAGCTAATCCCGTTTCAACAAGATGATGTGATAAATCATCAAGTGCAGCCCGTGTTTCTGCGCATAGGCAAGCAATTTCCCCTTTTGCCTCACTCAATGTACGCCCTTGAATATGAGCATTGAGAAAATTCGTTGCTTCTGTTAATTGTGCATGGGTAACCCCTTCTGGCAAATGAACAATACGATTTTCAACCTCACCTTGTTGAGTCACTAAAACGGCAAGAGCATGCTCTCTATCAAGGCGCACAAATTCAATATGTTTCAATGTTCCTTCTTGTTTTGTTGCAAGAACAAGCCCTGCTCCACGAGAAAGATCTGAAAGAACCCGGCTTGCTTGAACAAGAAAATGTTCAACCGATTGTGCATGACCTGCCTCTTTGACTTGCATTTCAATATTTTCTCGCTCTTCGTTTGGCAAATCACCCGCTTCCATAAATGCATCAACAAAAAAGCGTAAACCCGATTGGGTTGGCATTCGCCCTGCTGAAACATGCGGGGCATAAATCAAACCGAGATGTTCAAGATCACTCATTACATTGCGAATCGTCGCAGGTGATAATGTCTGTTGCAAAAGTCGAGAAAGATTGCGTGACCCTACAGGTTCACCATCATTAAGATAGGCTTCAACAATATGGCGGAAAATATCACGCGAACGCTCATCAAGATATTTTAGTTCATTATCAATAGGCTTGTGCTTCATCACAATTGTTTCACTACTTAAAAAACATTCTTCTCTTATATAAGTTTTGCCAAGGTTTGGTCAAATAATCTAAAGTAGTATAAAAATATATTATCCTATTGAGCCATAAAACACCATCTTTTAGAGCGGTGATATAAGCATATAAATTGTGCATGAGGTGTTTTTTATTAAAGCATGTGATTGAATATTTAAGATAGGAATTGGTCTCTTTAGGGGCTTACCAAGAAAAGCTCGATTGTTTATAAACCACCGGAAATAGAAATTTGGATCTTTACCATAACAAGGCTTTCATAAAAAAATCGTTTCTCCTGTCTTTTCAATCGTTGTCTTCACAAAATACGAAAAATTTTTATTTGAATAAAATAACATAAAATGTGTAAAATAACCTTATCATGTAAAATCAGGCAGAATGTGTGTATGTGAGCATTTAAGCTGGTTTTTAGCGCAAAAATAGTTCCCCCTTTCATTTTTGGAGAAATCTATATGAGAAGCATAGCAGATAAAAAACTTGTCATTGCGACGCATAACGCCGGCAAATTACATGAAATCAACACTTTGGTTGCACCTTTCGGTTTAATAATACAATCCGCAAAAGAGCTTGACTTGCCAGAACCAAAAGAAACAGGTACAACATTTGAAGAAAATGCTTATATTAAAGCTTTTGCAGCAGCAAAAAAGACAGGACTTCCTGCCCTCTCTGATGATTCAGGCTTAGAGGTCGATGCATTGGATGGTGCACCGGGCGTTTATACAGCTGATTGGGCGATTCAAGCCGATGGTACACGTAATTTTTCAAAAGCAATGCAAAAAATAGAAGGTGAACTCCAAAAAGTCGGAGCACGAGAAAAAAGCCAACGAAAATGCCGTTTTATATCCGTCATTTGCATTGCGTGGCCTGATACTCACGCAGATTATTTCCGCGGATACGTTGAAGGGACATTCATTTGGCCGCCACGGGGAGATAAAGGCTTTGGCTTTGATCCTATTTTTTTACCAGATGGATATGAAAATACCTTTGGAGAAATGTCAACAGAGCAAAAACACGGCTGGCAACACAATGGTATTCCCCCTCTTTCACATCGCGCACGAGCTTTTAAACTTTTGGCTGAAAACCTTTTGGCATTCTCATGAATGAACCTTTTGGCATTTATATTCATTGGCCCTTTTGTGCTGCTAAATGTCCCTATTGTGACTTTAATTCACATGTTCGCCTCCATGGTGTTGATCAGCCGCGTTTTGTCACCGCCTTTGAGCGCGAAATAGAAACGCAATATAAAAAAATAGGTCCACGCCATATTACGAGTATTTTTATTGGTGGGGGAACCCCCTCTCTTATGGAGCCGCAAACTGTTGATGCCCTCTTGCAAGCACTTGCAAGAAAGTGGGTACTTGATGATAAAGTTGAAATTACATTGGAGGCTAATCCATCCAGTGTGGAAGCAGAACGTTTTCGCGGATACCGCGCTGCAGGTGTTAATCGCTTATCTCTAGGAATACAAGCGCTCAATGATAAAGCATTGCGCAAACTTGGCCGACTCCATAATGTAGAACAAGCTCTTTATGCTATTGATTTAGCAAGGAAAATTTTTCCACGCTTATCCTTTGATCTTATTTATGCTCGTCCCGAACAAACCCTAGAACAATGGAAATCTGAACTTGTACAAGCCATTGATTTGGCAGCGGACCATCTTTCTCTTTATCAATTGACAATCGAAGAAGGAACCGCTTTTAAACGACTTCATGATGCAGGAAGGCTTATCCTTCCCCCATCAGAGCTCGCAGCAGATCTGTATCATCTTACCCAAGAAATAACAGCTCTGTATGGACTTCCTGCCTATGAAATCTCAAACCATGCCATGCCTGGTGCTGAATCAGCACACAACCTTCTTTATTGGCGTTATCACCAATATGCAGGCTTTGGTCCAGGAGCACACGGTCGTTTTATTGAGAACATACCAAATCATTCTACCTCCTTTTCAAAAACATCTTTATCACACATTGAAAACTATGAACGTTATGTCACTATCAATGAAAAGAATCCCGAACAGTGGCTTGAATTAGTCGAAAAAACAGGGCATGGTTGTATTGAAACAGAACGATTAACTCTTCAGCAACAGGCAAATGAAATGCTCCTTATGGGATTACGCCTTTGTGAAGGCTTGGAACTTACACGCTATGAAACCTTAAGCTCCAAACGCATCCCAATGGAAAAACTTATCAATTTACAACAGCAAGAATTGGTAGAAATGGTGAATAACCAACGCTTAAAAGCGACAACCAAAGGACGTATTGTTCTTGATCACATTATCAGCCAACTTGCAAACTAAAAATTTTATAACAACACTTTGATTTTAATGATAATTATCATTTTTATAGCAAAAGCAAGACTAAAATATCGTAAGATTTTTTCATTTCAAAACTATTTATAATACATTAATGGCAACCATTCATTTACCCCTTAAACGTAGGAAATTTTTTGAATAAAAACTATAAAAGGCGTAAAAATGCTTTTTATGAACAGCTTAAAATGCCAAAAGCTATCGCAATATTTTGAGCTAGAAAGTCTATGATGATCTAACGTTCTTTTTCATAAGCGTATTTTTACTGTTCATTAAATGTAACTTTTTACAAATAAGCTGGTAAGCTGGCTCAATTTTGAGTTGGCAAAAGCAACCACCCCAATTTTGGGGGCATTAACTTTAGAATAGAACATTCTTTAAACATAGAGCATTCTTTAAACAATGTCTCTTTTGACTCAAAATTGAGTAAAATTCCGTACCTTATGATATTATAATGGTTTTGAATTTTACTTGCTTATCTTTGTCTCAATAGGTGCTCCCAATTTTGGGGGGAATAAAATCACTCAGTCATATTTGGGCTCAGTGCTTTTAAACTATAACTTTTAAAACGTTTTTTAGTACCAAGTCTAAAGTAGATAGTAATTCTACTGCCATGACATTCTTCGCTTCCATTTTTTTATGGAAGCAAATACAGTTCCGTTTTTAAAGATTAACATAGCTGTTGTGATAAATACTATATTTATACTGATTTCTTATCGTTTTCTAAATTTTTAGAAAGCGTTTTAAAATCGATCTTGTCTTTAATCCTTTTATGCAATCTTTTAAATTAAACTTATAAGCTTATAACAGTTTCAAATGATTACCTCTAATAGGTAATAAGATATTGCTATAGCATTTTTAGATTTTACGCTTCTCAATTTTGAAAACTGTAATTTTATGTTTTTATCATGTGATTAACAATCCAATCTTTAAAACAAGATGTGATCTTTAAACGTATGATATCGATATTTTCAAACGATTAAATTTTTAAACAATGTGATTTGTGCTATAATAAAAAACGTATTATAAAATTTATAAACTGTTATGAATGATATCTGCTGTTCATTTCATTTGAATGCACACATGCGTTATAATATTTACATGATGATTTGCTTTTTATGGTCTATTCATACATGGCAATCTTATATAAAAAATGGTCAATTTAAACATGCATAAATGTGTCGATTCTTAAGTGGTTTCATATAAAATAATTGCACAGAACCTATTGGCTTTATTGTATTTTTGTTATTATATGGATTTGCGCATGTAAAGAGAGTGATGCTCTGTAGATTTTATATTACACTATTCATAAGCACCGTTGAATGTAACAAACATTGAGAAAGTTTCTTTAAAACAAGCATGTGAATACAATATAATGATATGTTTTTTTGTATAAGAGCACATGGAAATCATATTCAGAAATATAGTGAAAATGGGCACATTTACGTTGTGGTAAATTTTTAGAAAAGCGGCATATTCTTATGTGTTTTTATGGCTTTAACCTGTTGTCACATCAATTGTGATATTAACGCTCGCTGTTTTCCATATACGGACTGCACGTTAATTTCTTTCATACACCTTAAAGGACGCGTATTCTTAACCCAATCTTGTCTGTAAACAGCTCTATTTCTTAAAACAGCTTTTATTTGGTTTTCCACTTATGTATTTCACTGAACTGAAGGATTTACGAACAAAAGTCCCAGCTTAAGAATGCTCCCCACGTGCTCTAAAACTACCTAATACAATTAAGTCCCATCCTCTACCACTACACCTCAAATGATAATGCTTTGTGGCAACAAAAGAATTTTATGGCAAAACAAAATAAGGATATTGTTAAACTGAATAATTATTTCTTTTTTATACAAAAAAATCAACAATAAAACGCTCATAAATAACAGTGAGTGTTTCTACTGCATCAAGGGCAATACATTCATCGACCATATGCATCGTTTGCCCTGGTAAGCCAAATTCAACCACGGGGCAATAATCCTTAATGAATCGCGCATCTGAAGTTCCTCCAGACGTGGAACACTCTGGTAAACTCCCTGTTACACTTTTAATAGCATTGGACAAAATTTGAATCAGCTTATCATTTTTGGTCAGAAAAACATCTCCTAAACTTGGAATCCATTCAAGCTGATAACAGGGATATGGACCACTATTATTTTTTTCTTGCACCAAAGAAAGACGCTTTTCAATTTCCCCCATCAATGTTTCTTTTGTCCAAAGATCATTGTAGCGTATATTAAAACGAATCGTTGTCTGCGCTGGAATAACATTGACTGCCAAATTACCGGTATCAATGGTTGTTAGCTCTAAATTACTGGATTGAAAATTCTTTGTCCCTTGATCTAAAGCCGTTTGTGTTAATGCTTGAATAAGCTTACTTGCCAAAGGCAAAGGATTAGCAGCCCGCTCTGGAAAAGCAACATGACCTTGGCGACCTTTCACGGTAATGATACCAGAAATCGAACCGCGGCGCCCAATTTTGATAACATCACCAACAGCCTTTACGCTTGTTGGTTCTCCCACAAGAGCCGCAGTCCATTTTTCACCTTTTTTTTCTGCCCATTTGAGAAGTTTTACCGTACCATTAATAGCAGGCCCCTCTTCATCCCCAGTAATCAAAAGGCTTATCGTTCCTTTAATGGATTTTTTCTCAAGAACGCGCGCGAGAGCCGCAATAAAACAGGCGATACCGCCTTTCATATCAACAGCACCCCGCCCATATAATTTTCCCTGATCTATAACAGCTTCAAAAGGTGGATAAGTCCAATCTTCTAATGCACCTGGCGGTACAACATCCGTATGACCCGCAAACATAAGATGGGGTCCTTCGTTTCCCATTTTTGCATAAAGATTTTCAACATTATCTGTATTTTTATCCGTAAAAATAGGGCGCTCAACATGAAATCCCATTTTTTTCAAAAATTGTTCCAACGTTGATAAAGCCCCTGCTTCATGAGGTGTAACAGAAGGACAACGAATCAGTGCCTGTAATAGCTGAAGCGGATCTGTAAGAACAGACATAAAAACCCCTTCCCATTTGTTATAAATTATCGGAACTTAAGGGTATTACGCTGAATAGCAAAAAAGATAAAGTAAAAACATTGAAGACACTCAGCAAACCAAGCAGGGGAGGACAATCGTGCTGAGAGCTTCAATGGCTTCCTCATCATGCATGACGAAGCACACACACAACGAAACGCTCAACAAAAAGTTCCGTTAAATATTGCTCTCATTTGCAAATTTGCAAATTTTTTACGCCTCTAATTTATATGAATCAAAATTAATGGCGTGTAGTCTATGGGCATTTTCTTTCAACCAAGCACGATACGTTTTACTATCAGGGCAAAGTTTCTCACAAAGAGCCCAAAATCTTGGTCCATGATTCATTTCAACAAGATGAGCAACTTCATGAGCGACAACATACTCAACAACTTCTTTTGGAGCCATAATAAGGCGCCAAGAAAAAGAAAGACGCTTATCGATGGAACAAGATCCCCAACGACTTCTCGTGTCTTTATAGCAAATGGATTTAACTTTCCGCTCTACCTGATGAGCATAATGTGCCACCAAAGGTGTTATAATAAGTGCTGCTTGTTTTTTTAAAACATCAGCAATGCGTCTTGGAAGATATTCTAATTGACCATAAACAATAATTTGAGGACCTTTCTCCGCATTTGCTGTAATGATTTCTGTTACTCCACGTCCTTGCTCATGCTTTATGGTATGGGAAATACCCAAGATAGGAATTGTTGCCCCCTCTTTGAGATAGGTATTTTCATGAGAAATTTGTATACGCGTAAGGCGTGTCTCAATCCAAGACCGATGTTTTTCAATAAAACTTTCAACCGTACAGAGATTTATCGCTGGTGGTGTTGTTATACAAATCTCTTGACTTCTGGCATCAATACGTAAGGTAAGACGGCGCACGTGCCTATTTTCCCGCACGCGTATAGGGATAGCGCGATCAGAAAAAATAAAATACTTTTCAGAAGTGCTCATATATTTATCTTCATCATCAATAAATAGCCCCCTTATTTTGCATTAATCTGATTAATTAGAGATCTCAAGGCTGTTTCTAGACAATCTAAATCCTGTGGACGAGAAAAACGGTGATCTGCATCACGTACAAGTGTCAATGTTACGTCATGAAGAGGTAAATGATCAAGTAAAGTCAGTGTATGCTGATAAGGTATCTTATCATCTTCCATTCCTTGGAGAATATGAATTGGACAGCCAACATCAATACATCCTCTCATGACACAATTTTCGCGTCCATCTTCAATCAATTTTTTTGTAAAGGGCATCGGCTCCTCATCACCAACAGCGGGTCGTTCAATATAGCCTTTTTCTTCCAAAATTTTCCATTCTTCAGGGCCTAATGCTGGTTCCACCAATGTTTGCGTAAAATCAGGTGCTGGAGCAATTAATATCATACCAGCAAGCTTCTTATTTTTCTGCGCTAGCATCATTGCAAGCCTTAAAGCAATCCACCCCCCCATAGAGGAACCAACCAAAATTTGCGGCCCCCCACAATAGGTTTCAAAAGTTGCTAAACTTTCGCTCACCCACCGTGAAATTGTTCCTTGAAAAAAATCTCCTTCAGATTCCCCATGGCCAGAGTAATCAAAACGTAAACAAGACAAATCATGCTTTTGAGCAAACTGATCAATCAACATCGCCTTACTTCCCAACATATCGGATTGATAGCCATGAAGCCAAACCAAGCCTGGAGAGTGGCGCCCTTTGCGATGGCGTACCGCAAGAGCAGTGTCCTCAAACGAAAAAAACTGGCAAGGAATATTTTGATTCATGATTCTTTTCCTTCATAAAACAATTTCTTTAAATCAAGAGAAAAACTTTTATAATCTAAATCACTTAAAAAAGTAACAAATCAAATAATGAAACAGACACGAATTATAGTTGTTTTTATGTGCATAATTGTATATTAAATTAATCGTAGTTGAATCAGAATTAAGGAGCATAAACCATTCGTAAACCGTTTAAAATGACACCTAACCAAAAGGACGGACCACGTTCAAATCAGGATATTCGGGTGCCTCATGTGCAGCTTATTAATGATGAGGGACAACATCAGGGGATCGTTGCGATACAAGAGGCTCTTGCTATGGCCGCAGAAGCTGGACTTGATTTGGTTGAAATTGTACCAAATGCGGAACCACCCGTATGTAAAATCATCGATTTGGGCAAATTAAAGTATCAAACTCAAAAAAAAGCTGCAGAGACACGTAAAAAACAAAAAGTCATCGAAATCAAAGAGATTAAGATGCGTCCGAATGTTGATGTTCATGATTATGGAGTCAAGCTCAGGGCTGTCCATCGCTTTATCGATCATGGTGATAAAGTAAAGATTACTTTGCGTTTTCGTGGTCGTGAAATGGCTCACCAAGATCTTGGATTGAAACTTCTTCAGCGCGTGAAAGAAGATACAAGTGAAATTGCCAAGATTGAATTGGAGCCAAAACTTGAAGGGCGGCAGATAATGATGGTGATAGCGCCTAAATAGTTTTTCATTGGAAGAGTGTCTGTGTGCAACTCATCAAGATGAGCATATAAGTATGTCCCGCAGAAGCGCCACGTTATGGGGTGATGTGGTGCTTTTAAGTTTTTGTAAATGTGTATAAATCATTTTAAGAGTTTAATAGTGCTTTCTCGATTTATAAGAAGAATTTGTTATTTTACATATTAAATGAGAGAGCGTCAGAATCGTAAGATATTTTTCATTTTCAGCTCTCTTAATTCATGGAATTCAGCAAAAATCATTTTCTTGTACATCACAAGCAGAAATAATGTGTAAAATATTAAAAAAGTAGAAATATCTTTTGTGAACCATTTCAAATGCCAAAACCTATAACAATATGGAAACTGGTAAAGAAATGATAGGGTGTTAATTTGAACTTTTGCAATCATAAAGATAACGGTGCTCTTTAGCACTACCACCATTATCTGTTACTTGCAATAGCAACGTATTGGTTTATAAAGATTTTTCACTATTTTGCATGTTGGATGAGATTCCCGAATATCGTAAGATTCTTTCATTTCGAATCTGTTTCATGTTGAATCAATCAAGATCACTTGCTTATACATAACAAACAGAGAGAGCCGTGTGGATAAAAATTGTATAAGAAAAGTCGCAAAAATACCTCTTATGCATCGCTCTAGCAACACATCCACGAGAGTTGGCAAAGTATGTGACGGCTCCCGCTTGTTCCTTCATAAGCTTAAAAGATGGGAGACTCAATAACAACACTTTACCAAAAAGCATTCAATAAACCAGAGAATAAACCCGTATTTATTTTTCCAAATAAAAGATCATCTGTTCATTACAACTTTCCCCTTATTATTCCCTCTATTGTCAGAATTCTCAGCAACTTTAGTCACTATCTCTTTTAAAGATGAATCGTTTTGTTTATTGACTATCAAAGCCTTTAAAATTTTTTTATTCCATTGATTTTAATCTAACCTTCTAGAAGGTAAAAGGATAAAGCAAATACGCAACGTGATAGGATGAAAATGATGTATTTTAAAATACTCCAAGCATGAAAAACTCCTTGCGCGATATTTTACATGGAGCGAATTTACATGGAGTGAAATAGAATAACATATTAATAATTTATATTTTTGCTTCTCGAATAAGAGAAGTGAATATTGTAGAGTTTTCTTATTTTAAATCTTTTCAATATGAAATCATACAAAAATATTCGTCTGTGCGTCACAAGTGGGGAGAAATTATATGCACGAAATCGTACGCTTCTTATGAATCTTTTATAGCAACTAGGGACAGTTGCAATATGGGAATACCAATAGAATGATGGTATCTATATCTTATATATATAAATGAAATAGTGGTGCACAGATAATGTATGGAGAATTTTACGTTACACGAGGCACCGTCGCATGAAAGAGTATGACATGCATTGAAAGAAGAAAACTCTTTTTGTAAAAAAAATTAAGGGACTTTTTAATTAAGAGCGCTTCAATCTTGCATAAAACAACAAGAAAATATAGAAGCACTGCATGGCCCAAAAAAAACTTTCCTCTTTTGACAAACATCTTATTATCCGCCTTTTGCGAGAAAATTTTCATAAACATGCGCGTTGGTACAGTGCGGCTATTATCTCAATGATCATCATTTCCTGTACAACTGCAACCAGTGCGTGGATTATGCGTGATGTTGTTAATTATATTGTTGATGCGCAGAATTTTGCTATGATCGTTTTGACTTCTAGCTTTATTGCTTTTATCTTTATTCTTAAAGGGATTGCAACTTTTGCCCAAACTTACTTTTTAAGCAAAGCAGGCAACAGTATCATTGCTGAACAACAGCGCAAAATTTATGCGCGCCTTATGGAACAAGGTGTCTCTTTTTATCATAATAACACGTCATCTGATCTGCTTGTTCGCGTAACCCATAATGCGACAGCCGTGCGTAATATCGTTGATACTATCATCACAACTTTTGTACGCGATTTGCTTTCCGTTAGTGGTCTGTTGCTTGTCATGTTTATTCAAAACTTTGTGTTAATCTCCATTACTTTAATTGTAGGACCACTGGCTTTTTTAGGTGTTCGAATGGCTTTAAAACGCGTTCGTCGCCTTATGGAAAAAGAACTTCTTTCACTTGGTGAAATTATCAAAATCGTACAGGAAACAGCTGTTGGTATTCGAGTCATCAAGGCTTTTTCACTAGAAGAAGTCATGAAAAAAAGGATGGACAAAGCCATTTGTGATGTTGAAAAACAAACAAACAATATTGCAACACTTGAAGCTATTACCAATCCGATTATGGAAACACTCACAGGTGTCGCCATTGCGGGTATTATCTGCTTTTCCGGTTACCTTGCCACCCAACGTGCAGGTGTTCAAGGTGAATTTATGTCCTTTATTGTTGCTTTACTTTTAGCTTATGAACCCGCAAAAAGACTAGCAAATGTCCGTATCAAAATTGAATCCGGCTTGGTCAATATCCGTACGATGTTTGAAATACTCGATCGTCCCCTTACAGTTATAGAACATAAAGAAGCTAAAGATCTGAATAAAACGCAAGGAGCTATTCGTTTCGAGCATGTTTCTTTTGCCTATACTGATAATAAAATGGTATTAAAAGACATCAATCTAGAAATAGAAGCTGGAAAAATGACAGCATTGGTGGGGCCATCTGGTTCAGGAAAGTCAACCCTTATAAATCTTATTATGCGCCTCTATGACCCCACAAAAGGACGCATATTGATTAATGATCAAGACATCCGCTACACAACTTTTCGTTCTCTGAGAAACCTGATGGCTTATGTAGGGCAAGATACTTTTCTCTTTCAAGGAACCGTTAAATATAATATTGGACTTGGAAAAGAAGGCGCTCGTGATGACGAAATTATCGAAGCAGCAAAAGCAGCAAATGCTCATGACTTTATTATGAATTTGCCAAATGGTTATGATACACAGATAGGCGATAATGGCTGTAATCTTTCAGGGGGACAAAAACAACGACTCGCAATTGCTAGAGCAATGATTCACGATAGTGAAATTCTGATTCTTGATGAGGCAACAAGCGCGCTCGATTCACACACCGAAGCACAAATTAATGAAGCCATTCATCATCTTACCAAAGGGCGCACAACGATTGTTATTGCTCATCGCCTTTCAACGATTGCTCGCGCCCATAAAATTGTGGTCATACAAAATGGGCAACTGATTGAACAAGGGACTCAGAAAGAATTGCTCGCAAAAGAACATGGGTTTTATAAAAAACTTCATAACATTCAGTTCAAAAAACACACATCCTAATTTCTAAGTTTTTAAATAAGATTTAAAATAAAAAAATGGATAGAAGCTGACATCCCATTTTCAAAAGCAGAATCACCAAGGAAAAGTATTATTTCAATTAAGAATTGGCAAAGAATTTATGGTTTATCGAGAATAAACTTCTTGGATTTAGACAAAACATTCTCTTTTGTTTTGTTGAATGCAATTGATTTTTAACAATGAAACTTGAGAAAAAAACTTCTTCTCTTTTTAAAAAAGTAATGAAACATTCGTAAATTTTGCGAATCCTAAAGGAGAATAAAGTTTTTAAAAAATTCCACGAAAGAGGAAGAATCTAGATTGATGCCACCTTTATCCATATTTATCTCTCCACTAATAATTTTTTCCTCTTAACACCTTGAAAATAAAAATATTTCTACTCAACCTAATTTATAAAAAATCCAGATTTTTATTGAATTCGTTCTACCCGATAACAACTTATGTGATTCACTTACAAAGCTCAACGAACAAAGCCACCCATTTACCACATGCTTTCAAAACACTTGATCAAAAAGGCTACACGCCTTACTATCACTAGACCTCAAATAACAGTCTTTTATGGTACAGCAGGATAAACTACCAATTACAAAAAGTGTGCTGTAAATTATAGATACACTCAATGTAAAAAAAGACTGAAAAAATAAGAAAAGATTTATTATAAAACTTTTTACTGTTGTAGATTGCTTGAGAGCAAGCTTTTCTGTTTTATCTTCGCCTCTAGAAGCTAAAATGATATTCCTCAAATACCTTAACTTCTTGAAGCGCTTGTACATGCACAACGTTATTTCTGATATAAAGCTATAATTTCAATATGCTCAAAAAACAGATGAAAAGCAAAACAAAATTTCTCTTCTTTCTAACCGTTTAAATAGAAAAATACGATATAAGTTTGATAAATATTTTTACAAAAAATATCTTTTGATATATATATTAACATATTGATTTGTAATCATAATTTATTATTTTCATCTCAGATAAAAGATACAATGTCATTTGCCTATTTCTTCTTTACATTTACGATGAAACAATCAAAAGCACTTGTGGTACATCATAAAAAAACATTGGTGTATCTATAAAAACGCTTAAAATAAGCAATAAAAATACCTCTACGCTTTCAAGTGCAAAAGTTATCGGCAGACATGAGAAGCTGAAAATAGAATGATAATGCCAACTTATATCTTTATTAAATACTTATATTTTTATTGATAACGGTAGTATGGATTTTATACCATCATAAGAGATACTTTATCTTATTTCACAAGCAGTATTGTGAAATAGACTCAAGCCTACACGGAAAAATGTTTCTTTAAAACAAGCATAAGCATATGAATTTGCAACATAATGGTGTTCTATTTTAGGAACTGTTCATTATAGGAAAAGTGATCTCATTCAAAAACACAATAAACAAAAATTTAAAACAATAGATCACTTTTTATTATTAAAAATATTGCTTTAAATACGTTTGCAAATGAAATCGATATCTTCTGAATTCTACACGTGCCTCACGCTTTTGTTTGTCTTGCTCTTTAATGGAGACACGTCCTTCACGTTAAATAGAAATGCCATTGCATTGCAAATTCATGGGCTTGTTTTAAAGATATGTCTCGCAACGTTCTCCCAAGTTCATTTCGCGAAAACCTGCATGAATTGTACAACGATCAATCCATTGAGCGCCCCTATCTTTACGCTTACGGAGTAACAAACCGGTACCATTCACATTATTTTGCCAACTCGTGGGTGTTGCTACAGCCCTTAGCTCTCGAGATGGTTCATAGGAGGTATTTTGCCATTGCTTAATTGTTTTTATCCACGCGGGGCTTCCCCACTTGTAACATGCAAGCGAATAGTTTTGAGTGATTCAACATGAAAGAGATTTGTAATGAATGAGAAAATCTTATGGCATTCAACGTTAAAAGTTCTAACTCAAGTTGCATAACAATAAACTATCTTTATGAAGTCAATATTTTGCATGAGTTATACTCTTTAGGCAACAGTATGAAATGGGCTTGAGAACAAGGTTTAAGTATTTCTCTAAAATTACGTATAGATTAGCAAAGTAACATACTCTCTTTTGTGAAGATTTTGTCTCTTTAGAAGACGTCATAAAGAAAAAATCGAATATTTTAGATCGTTCTCTTCACATCGCAATAAAACATTTCTCCTTTAGGTGTATTCCTAGTCTAAGCTTCCTTCCTCAACCTTAAAAATGAGAGACAAAAAATAAAGAATTTGTTTTTTAAAATTTAAACTTTAGTAATCCCTTTCATAAAAGAGACCAATACTAGAATTTTGTTCATTTCCTACAGCACCTTTAGCTTTGAGATGACGCGAAATATCCAAATTAATTGTTCCTTTCGTCGTTCCATCAGACCCTGCTTCAAAACCTAAATAAATGTTATTGTGTATATAGCGTCCAATGCGTAAGCCTGTATTACCCTTTTCATTAACAATAACATCAAGATCATCAAGCCCAATTTTAGTGCGTAAAGTGTTCAACAAAGATGTATTAGAAGCCCCCGCAAGATCAGCTGCGGCTGCCGCAAGTTGAGCAATCTGAAATGGCGATAGTTCATTAAGAGAGCGATTAAAAATCAAACGTGCCAAAATCTCATCCTGAGGCAAATTCGGTTGTGAAGAAAAATTAATATCAAGATTATCAATCGTGCCACTTACGGTTACAGTAACGCGAATGTCACCACTGTTATTGTTGCTTACAAAATAAACTGTAGGATTAAGAGTACCGCTAAAACTCGCCTGTCCTTGATCAAAATTAAGACGTTGTGAAAGAATATCAAAACGTCCACGAATCATTCTAAACTCACCCACTGGATGCACATCATTTAATGGACCCGCTAGATTAATGCGTCCTCCCAGTTCAGCATCTAACCCTTTTCCGCGTACAAAAAACTGATTACGTGCTGTAATACGCATATTTGATAGCACAACAGATGACGATTCTTCTGTGACACTAGGGCTTTTGTTCGTGCTCTTAACATCAGCACGTTCAAGTGTTGTTTGAATTGGTTTTGTTAAATTTTTATTTCTGATATCAAGAAACTTAGCATTTTTAAAATGATCAGGAACCACAATTTCAGCTTTTTCAACGATAATATCACCACCAATAACAAGATCACTCAAAAAATGACCTGTCATTTTCATCTCACCTGACAATGTTGCAAGAATCATAGAACCATCATTATAGTTGGCATTATCAAGATGAAAGATCAAATCCGTCTCTAGATCGTGAGAGATACGACCTGAAGCAGAAATTCCCCCCCCCTCAAACGAAGAAGCTGAAGCTTTCTCTATAAGAATATGATCGCCATTTAATTTGCCTTCAAGCGTTATATTATTCAGTCCTACATTAGTTTTTGAATCAAAAAAGCTACCATCGCCTATAGAAATATCTCCTGTCAATTGCGGCTTTGATAACGCACCATTAAGAACTGTATCAATTCTTGCTGTACCCGTTATATTTGCACCACGTTTAGCTAATAAGAGATTAACAAAATCAAGAGGCATTATCCCTTTAACGTTTAATTTTGCCTCTGAACCATTAAGAGAAACAGGCCCATGGATGGAAAGATCTAATCCTTTATCTCCTGTTGCTATCATATTTTCAATGCGAAATGTCGATTTTTTATAAGAACCACGAGCATTTATATTGATTGACATCGGTCCTTTAGGTGTCATAGCAGTTAAATTTTGACTAGAAAAATCAAAATGAGCAGATGGATCTTTCATTGTCCCCCCAATATCAACTTTGCCTATCAACGTCCCATCAAATGCTTGTCCTGCAATAAAACTATTTGCCAAACGTGCAGATAAATTTTGCAAATTGATATGGAAATCAAGCTTGTCTTTGTCTAAAGATACAAGCCCCTGAGCTTGTGCTTGTGCTCCTTCTCCTGTTAAACTTGCATTCAAAGTAAGATTTTGATCTAAGGTTTTCCCCGTAGCAGAAAGCGAAAAAGGCATAATTTTTTTATCTTGAAGAGCAACGGTTGTCAGTCCTTCACCTTTTATATCGTAGATTATATCGGGTTTTTTAAAATGCCCACGAATCATAACCTGTCCTGTTACACTCCCTGCGGCTCCAAGATCGGATTTCCACAGATTGGCTAAAGTAGCAGGAAGAGAATCTATGTTAAGTTGCAAATTCAGAGTATCTTGAATATTCCCTGCAAGGGTAATTTTACCGCCATTTATTGCAATTCCTAATTCATTAATTGCCATTCCATCTTTATCAAAAATAATTATCGATGGTTTCGGCAGCGTTGCATGAAGATTGTGTTGATTTAAATCCATGGTTGCAATTTGCACTTCTCGTTTTACGCCTTCTGGAAATTCCATAGCCATCATACGACCAGAAAGATGAGCCTTGAGAGTGTCATGCAACATTGCTTGAACAGTAAAAACCGTTTGTTCATTATCTCTATTAGCGTGCGCATTTAAATGATTGACCATTATAAAAGGTGTTTGAATATGTTCTGCATTGATAACACCCTCAAACTGAGTCACGCCAAAAGGATCAAATATATCAGCATCTATTGCTAATTTTTTTATTTTATTCTTAGCAAAATTCAAATGGTTAACATGCGCCTTCATATTGGCTATCTGTTTGCCATTTTGTTCATCAAAAATAAAATCTCCTTTTACTTTTCCACTCCCATCCTGCAAAAATAACGCTGAAAGTACTGAAATATCATCGGCATCAATATGCAACGCTCCTTTTAAAAAACCTCCAAGTTGTTGAGAAATATCACCCGTTATTTTTGCACTTCCCCCTTTAATATCAATATTTTCAAGTTTCCTTATTTTCTGAGAATTTTGAAAAGAAGCAGATAAATGCAGAGGTTTATGAGCAAAAATTCCTTCACCTTTTACCTCTCCTGTTAAAGAAGTAATCGGTGCTGTATTATCTACAAATGCCTTTATATTAAATGTTGTGTTTTGAAGTTTCTTCCCAACGACTAACGCTTCAGCAATATGAGCACTTGTATTGAGTTTTATATGGCTATTGCGCCCTCTTGCTGTCCCTTGAATGGTAAGTACACCGCTTATCTTCGGATCTAATTTGGCCAAATCTAATATTTGAGCAGACAAATCCATTTTAGCATTTTCATCTGAAAAATAACCATCAGCCTTTATATTTGCATATTGATTTTTCAAATTCAAATGACGTAAAGTGAAGCCATTCATATTTCGAGCCGCGCCACCTGAAAGAGTGATATTTCCTTTGAATAAACGATCAAAAGGCTGCACGCCTATTTTCATATTTTCAGCTATCCCTGATAATTTGAGATCAAAAGTACCATTCAATAAACCGAGAGTCCCCTTGGCTTTAATATCTGCACTACCAGAGAGCGGTTGTTTATTGAATATTTCCAAAGGAGTTAATGTTTGAGCTTTTAAACCAAGATCGCCTTTAAAGATAAAATGCTCCATTGTCCCTTTTAACCAAGAAGAAAACCCCTGAGCCGTAACACTAAAATCATGAATCAAAATTGGTTTATGCGAAACAATATCCGTATCTAAATGCATATGAACCACTTGGCTTAAATCTTCTACCAATGTTCCTTTAATCTTTTTAACTCCTTGAAGCGTTCCATTAACCTGAACACCAACATGACGAGAAGCCGCATTATCAAGATTTTCGCTTACTCCCCCCATATCAAAAACAGCATCGCGAATATAAATATTTTTATTGCTCAAATGATGTACAATCAACCGCCCATTCCAAGATTGCTGTCCTTCGCGACCATAGTCAATGTTTAAAGAAATATTATTTGCAGGTTTTGGCGTTTTTGATAAAGGTAAATGAACAGAGTCCTTTTCCTTATCAAAAGCCATTTTGCCATCGACAAAAAGCCGCCGCAAAAATCCATCAGCTGTTATTTCAGCATTGGCTAAAACATTCATTTCTTTGCTCTGAAGTACCATCTGATCAAGATGTGTCACACCTTCTCTTGTTCTCTTTGCCTCTGCTCTTAACGTTATACCAGACGTAAAAATGTCACGATATTGAGAAGGCATTAAAGGACTCAGTATACCCTCTAGTCGCGTAGAAAAATTGTATCCTTCTGAAACACTTGCAAGAATAATATTACCATCTAAAACAGAATGATGATCGGCTTCTAAAGAAAGTTTGATAACCAAATCATCAAAAGTACCCTTACCTTTAATGACGAAGTTTAATGCAGGGCGTTTTTCAATATTCAAAACATTTGCCAAAATACCGTTTTGTGGTTCATCAGCAGAGATATCAATGTGAGCTGTACGATTGTTCTCTGATATCTTGGTAACAACAGAAAAAGACCCTGGTGCATCTAAACGATGCGCCACCATATCAATATCAAAATGACCACTCGCCAAAGTGAAATTGCCTGCCAAGGACATATCAGCAGAAAAACCAAAAAGATTCTGCTCAAACATCACATGTTGAGCTGTAAATGTATTGATCGAAAGAGCAAGCGGCAATTTTGGTAAAGAAAACCTACCCGTCTCAAGAGAAGAAATAAGAGAAGAATTGCCTTGTGGTTTGCGTAAAAACGTAACCTGTTCTGCCGAAAGTTGATTAATATCTATCCGCCCTCTTAGCAAGGCTAGACGATTCCAATCCATTTTGGCATTGGTAATTTTAAGCCAAACCCCCTTTTTATCACTGACAGTAATCGCATCAATTGATGTTTGAGAAGATAGCGCTCCTTGCATATTGTGTAAGCGAACTTGACGATTAGGCGCTGAAAGCTTGCTTTCAATTAAAGAAACAAACCATGAACGATCATCTGCTGTCTCTTCGCTAGAAGGAAGACGGTCTTGTCTTTGTGCAAGAACAAAACCACCGACCAAAAAAAACACAAATCCAAAGAAGAAAGCTGATAAACGTACACTTTTTTTCATTAAAATGCTTGCCCTATACCCACATAAAAACCAATGCGAGGATCACCCTGCTCCCTTTTTAAAGGAAAGGCTAAATCAACGCGTAAAGGACCAAGACCCGTCATATAGCGACCTCCTATACCAGCTCCCCATTTAATTTTTTGAGAAAAATCAAATTTCGCCTTTTCTCCTACGAGACCTCCATCAAGAAAACTGACAAATCCTATTTTATCATTTAAAGAAACACGCAATTCTGCCGATCCCTCAATAAGCGCCCGTCCGCCAACAATCGCATCATTTTCTATTTTGACACCAATATTACGATAAGCATAACCACGAACAGAGCCACCACCTCCAGCAAAAAAGAGCGTATCTGCAGGGACTTGTGCTTTATCACTCCCAAGAATTGTACCAAGCTTTGCCCGTGCAGCAAAAACAAAACGATCCCCTTCATCTAGCGCCCAATAAGAACGACCTTCTGCCGTTACTTTTGCAACAAAATTGCTAAAACGCATCTCATAAAAAGGTTCAATGAGAACTTCACCATATAAACCTTTTGTTGCATTAAACTTATTATTACGACTATCGTAAATCAAACCGGTAGGGAAACCAATTGTTGTAAAATTACGACTCCCAAAATAGATATCACGTGAGTAACCATTTGAAATTTCTATAGCAGTCTGTCCCGATAGATGACTATTGAAAATATGCCTAATACCTAATTTCCCTTTTATGGCTTTTGTTGTATAATTTTCTAAAACATCTTGCTGTATTTTTAATTCTGATCTGAGATCTGTATCAGGCGTGAGTACACCAGGTTTTATAAACGTACCACCGAAAAGATAATCAAAATTTTTGAAATTGTATGATTGCTTTTTGTTACTGCCAACACCACTTATTTTTGTTTCAAGTTTAAGGGTCTCTGCGTGACCAAAAAGATTGTTATGCATCCAATAAGCTTCAAAACCAGCACCATCTAATGTTGAATAACTGCCACCTATACCGAAACGACGCGGTTTACGTTCTTGTACAACAAGCATAAGTGGTAAACTGCCATCTGGGTTAATGGTATCAGCCTCACGTATATTGATAGCACGAAAAACTCCAAGGCGTGCAAGACGTTCATTTGCCTTAGCTAACGCATCGGAATCGTATTTCTGACCTAGCTTCAATCCGGTCATCCATGCGATATAATCTGAATCTACACGGGGGTTGTTACTTATATTCCGTACACTTAAAGGACCATAATAAGCCTTTTGTCCAGGATCAACAACAATCCGTCCTTCAATACGCAATGCAGCATGGTCAGCTACGATATCACTTTTCATAATCTTAGCTTTAGCATAACCTTGTTGACGCCATCCTTCTACCGCCCATTTTTCTGCTTTCAAAATGGTTTCAGATTTGGCAATAGCTCCAACTTTATAGCCCAGTTCTTCAATTGTGGGCATTTTATGCACTTTACATTTTTCATAAGGCGCTACTTTATCAATATTTGCAAGACTAAAAACATATTGTGGACCAGCATTAATCGTAATAACGATATTGGATTGTGCTGGAAGTTGCGTTACCGGACTTAAATCAGCGGCTTCTAAACCATTAATTTTAATACTAATAACACCACCGTAACGCCCATCAGCATAAAGAGCAGAAAGAATCGCCCGATAATCTGAACGCGCTTTAGCTAACAAACCAGACGAACTCGCAGATGCTTTCTCTTTATCGGCAAAAAGAGAAGAAACAGATTTAACTATTTTTATACCTTCTAAGGGCGCCCCTGGTGGTGTAACAATGTCAACTTTATAAAATTTCTCTGTATTTTTGACATGCTGTGAAGAAGAATTTGTTTTCTTTTGACCAAAAAGAGAGATGCCCAAAAAATCAAATGCAGCAAGTGGCTGTGGAAAAGAAAAAGCAAAACACAAGCTCATAAATACACAGCGCACAGTTCCTGATTTTAACAAAATTCTTATCTGGTATACCATAAATCAGATACCTTTAATACACTCTGCATTTACTACACTTTAAATAATATAAAATAAGAACGGTAAGTATAACCACTTTGCATACTTTATACGTTTTATCACATCAAATAACACTCTGCGATACATAACGTCCCCCCTCCCCTCATATCTTCACAAAATTTTACCCTGTTGTATCACACAAACAGCCTTATTCCTTTTTCTTAACATATTCATTTAGCTTATTATAAATGTTTTATTGCGCTCCATATTATCATGGTTAAATTTGTACAAATAACTTGCCATGAGAACGCTACAAAAACCTGCGTACGTATATAGATCTTTTCATAAAAAAAACCATAGAGATGCTTCTTGATTTTTATGCGTAGATATGATTGTCTCTCCCAAGTCTAAAGGGGGGAGATAAATGATTGCACGGATTACAACTGTTGCTTTTCGCGGTCTAGAAGCAGTCCCTGTCGATGTACAGGTTATGATTTCGCCCGGTAAAATAGGAATGGCTATTGTTGGATTAGCCGATAAAGCAGTTGCAGAAAGCCGTGAACGTGTACAAGCAGCCCTCCATGCTTGTGGGCTTTCTATGCCAACCAAACGAATTACGATTAATCTTGCACCAGCTGATTTGCCTAAAGAGGGATCGCATTATGATTTGCCAATCGCCGTAGGCTTAATGCTTGCTATGGGAATTCTCCCTCCCGAAGTAGCGCAAGACTATGTTATTTTAGGCGAATTGTCACTGGATGGTTCCCTAACCACTGTTCATGGCGTTTTACCAGCTGCTATGACAGCAGTGTCTCTCGATAAAGGACTGATTTGTCCCTTTCAATGTGGACCTGAAGCAGCATGGGCAAATGCAGAAATGAATATTCTTGCCCCAGAGACCCTTCTCACTATCGTCAATCATTTTAAAGGAACCCAAATTCAAAAACGTCCACAACCGCGCCAATATACTATTGAAACTGAACTTCCAGATCTTTGCGAAATCAAAGGACAAAAAACAGCTAAACGTGCCCTAGAAGTTTGTGCTGCTGGGCGCCATAACCTTTTGTTTGTCGGCCCTCCTGGAGCTGGAAAATCTATGTTGGCGCAACGCTTACCTTCTATTTTACCCCCTCTTGATAGTCGTGAACTTTTAGATGTTTCTCTGATTGCTTCTATTACAGGAGAAACAGTTCATAATACCATTTCACTTCATTGTCCCTTTCGTGCTCCACATCATTCTGCTTCTATGGCAGCAATGATTGGTGGGGGACTTAAAGGACGACCGGGAGAAGTCTCTCTTGCCCATAATGGTGTGTTATTTCTTGATGAATTGCCTGAATTTTCTCCGCAAGTTCTTGATTCTCTTCGTCAACCTTTAGAAAGTGGAGAATCGGTTATAGCCCGCGCTAATCACCATATCAGCTATCCTGCTCGCTTCCAACTCATTGCCGCAATGAATCCTTGCCGATGCGGTATGGCAGGTGAAAAAGGCTATGTTTGTGCTAAAGGAATACGCTGTCAAATCGATTATCAATCCCGTATTTCTGGTCCGCTGCTCGATCGAATTGATTTACGGATTGATGTTCCTGCTTTAACAGCAATGGACCTTATGCAACCAGAGCAATCAGAAAAAAGCTGCGATGTTGCCAAACGCGTCGCACGGTGCCGTACCATTCAAGCCAAACGTTTTGCAACACTAGGGTTTGACCATATCCGAACCAATGGCGATTGCCCTGCTAAAATCATAGAACAAATTGCCATTCCGGATAAAAATGCCGCCATACTCTTACGAGATGTGAGTGAAAAAATGCACCTTTCTGCACGTGCTTATCACCGCATTCTCAAAGTTGCGCGTACGATTGCTGATCTTGATGAAGCCGATAATCTTTCACGCCATCACCTCGCAGAAGCTATCTCTTATCGACTCGGTACGGAAAGATTAACAGCTCTTAACTAAAAAACTATTCATCAGTAAAAACTTATTGGAAAATAACGCAAATAAAGCTCTGTAAGTTTACCATCCTCTTCCAGTGATTTTAGTGCATAATTGAGGATATCAATCAATTTTTCGTTCTTTTTTGCCACAGCAAGCTGCATTCCTTGCCCTAATAACTGTGGTGCCATATATACTCCTCCAACAAAATGGCAGCAATCAACAGATTTTTGACTTTTGACCCATAACGATAAAGCAAATCCATCATCAAAAATAAGGTCAATTTTATGCTCCTGTAAGGCTTTATAGAGCTCTTCTCTCTCTTTAAATCCTTTCCATTGGGCTTTAGGAAAATAATCATGAAAAAGCTGTTCGTGAACACTTTTAGACAAAACACCACTGGTTAAATGGACTAATTGATTGCTTATCGGTTCATCGAGATTTAACTTTCGAGAAGCAAAAAATCGCGCTGGAAAGCGCAAATATGGCTTTGTAAAGACAAGATCTCGCTGGGTTTGACTTGTTTCCTTTAAACCCGCAATAATGACTTCTGCACCACCATTTTTGACATGCTCCACAAGCTCTTTCCAAGGAACCACCTCTACTTCACAAAATTTTTCTAATTTTAATTTTGAACAAATAGCGCGCAATAAATCAATATGATAACCTGCAATATGCCCCGTTTGATCAAGAAAATTAAAGGGGGGAAAATCAAAAGTTGTTACAAAACGCAAACGAATAATATCCGTTGTATCAGGTTGGACCCAATGTTCATGCGAATCAAAAAAAGAAGGCAACCTTTCAGCTATTTCAGCTTCTGCGTAAGAGAAAAATAGAAATCCCCCTGCTATAAATAAAATACGAATAAAAATAGTGTATAAGTTATGGAGTAAAAGATACCGTAAACACCATTGAAGATATTTTACATGTATAAGTTTTCCTATTTTCAAAATCTCTCCCCCATTTTTCAAAGCTAAGACAAAACTCTACTTAGCTATTATCTAACGCACTTCACAAAAATATCTTCCGCTTAATCAATAAAATTCTTGCACTTTTCTAAACTGTTAAAAATTTTAACAATTTTCATATATTTTTTTAAAATACATTGAAAATGCTTCAACTTTTTATCTCAAATGACCTCAATTTTTCTCAAACAAGTATATAAAAAGCAATTTGAGCGAAATGAACCTTATAGCATTCACAAGGTATTTGATGTTATACTCTTCAAATATCGTCGTAACATAAATCTGGAAACATTGAGAGATGCTTCTTAAAAGAAGTGTGTGAATAAGCAACACAATGGCGTTTTATTTTGAATGAGAGATGTAATCGCCATGATGGGAATCACACAAACAAATACACACAATATTCTCACCTCAATTTAACATACAAAAAGTTGAGAAACTTAGAGAACACGTAGTATTAACTTCATTAGAAGTGAAAATTGATTTATCGGTAAGAATGTAAAATCCTCATTAGCGTAGCATAAAGATGCACAACTCATCTTGAAATATTAAGCATATGCAAAAATAAACAACAATATTACTCTTCACATAGATTTTAAAATTTACGTAAAGCTTAATTGATTTTTTCCCCAAATCTTAAAGGAAAAGGATTCATATCAACGTTGGATTATAAACAGTCGGTTTGTCTCGATAAATTACGCTTTTAATTTCTTTTGTCTTCCCATTTATGTGATTCACTTAACTAAAAGCTATATGGATATAAGCACTGCTTTAAATATTCACCACGCATTGTAAAAATACTTTAAATATATCAAAGAGGTACTTACTTGTCTTATATTATCGCCCTAAATGACGGTGTTTTACTGTATAATAGTGTCATATCATTTCATCATTCTCTCCATTATATAGTGACAGATATTGAATCTAGAGCTGATATACGGTAAATGTTTAATGTGGTTATTCCATAAATAACTGATCAGAACATTGAGCTTTAAAAAAGCAGATAGAATATTGTAAATTGAATACAGGAATGGACCAACTTATGAGTGATGAAATAACCTCACCTACACAAAGTACCTCACCGACAAAAGGCGATGACTATGGCGCCGCTTCTATTAAAGTTCTCAAAGGTCTTGATGCTGTACGCAAGCGTCCTGGTATGTATATCGGTGATACGGATGATGGATCAGGGTTACATCATATGGTCTATGAAGTTGTAGACAATGCTATCGATGAAGCTCTAGCTGGTCATGCAACTCTTGTAAACGTCACACTCCATGCTGATGGTTCTTGTTCCGTTCGTGATAATGGACGTGGAATTCCAACAGATATCCACCCAACAGAAGGTATTTCTGCCGCTGAAGTTATCATGACGCAGCTTCATGCCGGTGGAAAATTTGATCAAAACTCTTATAAAGTTTCGGGTGGATTGCACGGTGTTGGTGTCTCTGTTGTGAATGCACTTTCTGTTTGGCTTAAATTACAAATCAGACGAAATGGTAAAATTCATGAAATATCATTTACCCATGGGGTGGCTGATGCTCCATTAAAAGTTGTTGGCGATTGTAATCAAGAAAGTGGAACAGAAATTAGATTTTTACCAAGCTCTGAAACTTTTACTATGGTTGAGTTTGATTTTGAAACTTTAGAGCGCCGTTTACGGGAATTGGCCTTTTTAAATTCTGGGGTTCATATTCTTCTTGTTGACGAGCGTCATGCTGACATTAAAACCGTTGAGTTGCATTATGAAGGCGGATTGATAGAATTTGTCAAATATATTGATCAATCAAAAAAAGCGCTCTTAGATACGCCTATTTACATTGCAAGTGAAAAAGATGGTATGAGCGTTGATGTTGCTCTATGGTGGAATGATTCTTACCATGAAAAAGTGTTATGTTTTACCAATAATATTCCTCAGCGTGATGGTGGAACGCATTTAATCGGTTTTAGAAGTGCTCTTACACGCCAAATTAATGGTTATGCCGAATCTTCAGGGATTGCCAAAAAAGAAAAAGTAAATTTAACCGGTGATGATTGCCGCGAAGGATTAACAGCTATTCTTTCTGTCAAAGTTCCTGATCCTAAATTTTCTTCACAAACAAAAGATAAATTGGTTTCTTCTGAAGTGCGCCCTATTGTTGAAAATTTAGTCAATGAAGGGCTTTCGACATGGCTGGAAGAACATCCTAATGAAGCAAAGCTTCTCATTAGTAAAGTGGTGGAAGCTGCAACAGCACGTGAAGCCGCACGCAAAGCACGTGAACTCACAAGGCGCAAAGGAGCGCTTGATATCACTTCTCTGCCAGGAAAACTTGCCGATTGCCAAGAGCGTGATCCTGCAAAATCAGAAATTTTTATTGTTGAGGGAGATTCGGCAGGTGGTTCAGCAAAAAGTGGGCGCTCACGTCAAAATCAAGCAATTTTACCGCTTCGCGGTAAAATCCTCAATGTTGAACGAGCACGCTTCGACCGTATGCTCTCATCTGATATGATCGGAACACTGATTACAGCTCTTGGAACGTCTATTGGTAAAGATGAATTTTCACCCGATAAATTACGATATCATAAGATTATTATCATGACAGATGCGGATGTTGATGGAGCCCATATCCGCACTCTGCTGCTCACTTTCTTTTTTAGACAAATGCCCGAATTGATTGAACGTGGACATCTTTATATTGCGCAACCACCACTTTATAAAGTATCGCGTGGAAAATCTTCTCAATATATTAAAAATGAAGCAGCCTTTGAAGAATTCTTAATCGATACGGGGCTAGAAGAAACAACCCTCGAGCTTTCAACGGGAGAAGTTCGTGCAGGAGCTGATTTATATCAACTCGCTAAAGATGCTCGTGTATTCCGTCAACTTTTAAATGGTCTTCATACCCGTTATGACCGTAATGTTGTTGAGCAAGCAGCCATTGTTGGCGCTTTTAACCCTGAAGCCTTTGCAACTCAAGAAAAAGCGCAAAAAATAGCAGAGGCTGTCGCACACCGCCTTAATCTGATTGCTGATGATATGGAACAGGGTTGGAGTGGACAATATATAGAAGATGGTAGTTTATGTTTTGAGCGTATTTTGCGTGGTGTTAAAGATGTTATCACACTTGATGCAGGACTTATAAACTCAGCAGACGCACGTCAGATTGATCGCATTTCCCAAAATTTTAGCGACCTGTATCATCCTCCTCTTCTTTTACGCCGTAAAGATAAAACAGAGCGTATTTTTGGACCTATGAGCCTCTTAGAGAGCATTTTTACAAACGGTAAAAAGGGTATTACTCTTCAACGTTATAAAGGTCTTGGAGAAATGAATGCTGAACAACTTTGGGAAACAACACTTGATCCCAATGCGCGTTCTCTTTTACAAGTAAAAATTAATGATGCAACTGATGCAGATTCACTCTTTTCTCGTCTTATGGGTGATGAAGTTGAACCTAGACGTATTTTTATTCAAGACAATGCTTTAAGCGTTGCCAATCTTGATATCTAAAGGTACTCTTCTGTTTTTGGCTGTATAAACGTCGCAGTTTTATGCGTTGTTTTTTCGTATTTGAACATTACCTCTCTATTTCATTTACGATAAGAGAAAATAAGGAAGAAGGTCATATACATGGCAACTGAAACAGAACGTGTAGGAGCCAAAGGGGGTATGGAGCACTCCTTTGGTTTTACAAGAGTTGATGAAACACAAAAACAATCCATGGTGGATGGTGTATTTCATTCTGTTGCTGAAAATTATGACAAGATGAATGATATCTTATCCTTAGGGCTACACCGTGTGTGGAAAAATTCTATGGTTGCATGGCTTTCTCCACCAGCGCTTTCTCATTGGAAAGTTCTTGATGTTGCCGGTGGTACCGGTGATATTGCTTTTCGCATCCTTAAAGCTTCACGTCAAAAAGCCCATGCTACGGTGCTTGATATTAATGGCTCTATGCTCAGCGTTGGCAAACAACGCGCACAAAAAAATGGTCTTGCCCCTCTGGTTGATTTTGTTGAAGCCAATGCAGAACATTTGCCCTTTGAAGACCAAAGCTTTGATGCTTACACCATTGCTTTTGGAATTCGCAATGTTCCTCATATTGATCAAGCCCTTAGAGAAGCTTTTCGTGTTTTAAAGCCTGGTGGGCGTTTCTTATGTTTAGAATTTTCAAATGTCGAGATGCCTTGGCTCGATAAAATTTATGATCTTTGGTCTTTCCATGCTATCCCTAAGCTGGGTCAATTTATTGCAAATGATGGCGATGCTTATCGTTATTTGGTTGAATCTATTCGCAAATTTCCTAAACAAGATGATTTTGCCCATATGATCAAGCAAGCAGGATTTTCACGCGTATCATACCGCAATCTCACCGGTGCGATTGCAGCACTGCATTCAGGTTGGAAAATTTAAAAATGGTGCAAATTTCTCCTTACTTTCAATTGATGCGTGCAGGATGGATTTTAACACGTGAAGGTGTTTTAAGTGCTCTGCCTCACGATGATCTTCAAGGATTTCCAGCATTATGTTATCGTATAGCGCGTGCATTAGCACGACGCAAAACGAAAAAGAAACAGCGATCTGAAAATATTTCGTATGCCATCAATAAGCTTGGACCCTCTTACATAAAACTTGGTCAATTTCTTGCCACAAGACCTGATATTGTCGGACGGAATGTTGCAGACGATTTGTCACAACTACAAGATCGTGTCCAAACATTTTCTTGCACCGCCGCTATTGCTCAAATTGAAAATTCTCTTGGTCGCTCTATTGATGATTTATTCGTTAACTTTTATCCCCCCATTGCCGCTGCTTCTATTGCTCAGGTTCATCCTGCTGAATATATTGATGAAACTGGTCATAAGAAAAAATGTGCCGTAAAAGTCATTCGCCCTAATATCAGGGCACGTTTTTCTAAAGATCTTAGAGGTTTCTATCTCATTGCGCGTTTACAAGAACGTTATATCCCTGCCTCTCGAAGGCTACGTCCTGTTCGTGTGGTCGATACTTTAGCACAAACAACACGCCTTGAAATGGATTTACGCTTAGAAGCAGCAGCTATATCTGAAATGGCTGAAAATATTCAACAGGATACAGGTTTTCGGGTTCCTCGTATTGATTGGGAACGGACAGGGCGGAATGTGCTCACCATGGAATGGATTGATGGTATAAGAATATCTGAAGTTTCCAAACTTAAAGAAGCTGGTTTTGATCTACAGGCACTTGCTATCACGCTTATTCAATCTTTTCTACGCCACACATTGCGTGACGGTTTTTTTCATGCCGATATGCATCCTGGTAATTTATTTGTAGACTCAAATGGATGTATTGTTGCTGTTGATCTAGGCATTACAGGAAGGCTTGGCAAAAAAGAAAAGCATTTCCTGGCTGAAATTCTTTATGGCTTTATTACGCGCGATTACCATCGGGTAGCCCGTGCCCACTTTGAAGCAGGCTATGTCCCTTCACACCATAATATTGAAAGCTTTGCACAAGCTAATCGTGCGATTGGAGAACCCATTCACGGACAATCAGCACAAAGCATTTCTATGGCTAAGTTGCTCACATTATTGTTTGAAGTCACTGAATTGTTTGACATGCAAACGCGACCCGAACTTCTCTTACTGCAAAAAACAATGGTTGTCGTAGAAGGTGTTGCTCGCACATTAGACCCTGGTTTTAACATGTGGAAAGCTTCTGAACCCGTTGTCAGAGAATGGATTAGTAAAAATTTAGGACCCGTAGGCGTTGCAAAAGATTTTAGTGAAGGAGCGCAAGCTCTCCTTTCGCTGGCACGCAAAACACCACAATTGCTACAAAATTTCCAACGTATAGAAGAAGATTTCAATCAAATAAGGACAACAGGTTTTAATCTTTCTCCTGCTACCCTAAAACAACTTGCCACTGAACAAAGTCGTAAAAACCGTTATGGTCGTTATAGCCTGTTTATCATTGCACTTTGTTGCGTTTTTTTCACTTTTTACTTTTTTCATCTTTTCTAATCTCCTTAATATGCTAAAAATACCAATAATGAAATCATTGCAATCATTTTGTTTGTTGGAGGTATTTTATGGCCAGTATTACTATTCGTAATCTCTCTCCTGAAATTAAAGAAGCCTTGCGCGTACGTGCCGCGCAAAATAGCATTTCTATGGAAGAAGAAGTGCGCCGTCTTTTAAGTAATCCCACCACTTTCACCACACACCCCTCTCATGTAAGCGCCGTTGAAGTGCAATCATTGAAATCAAAATCACTCCTTCTTATTATTGGTGGAAGTATTGCGGCCTATAAAGCGCTTGATCTCATTCGTCGTTTAAAAGAACGTGGAGCACACTTAAACATCATTATGACAAAAGCAGCGCAAAAATTTATTACGCCTTTAGCCGCTGAAGCTCTCAACGGTCGTACTGTATATACTGATTTATTTTCACGCGAAGAAGAACATGATATCGGACATATCCGACTAGCACGGGAAGCTGACCTCATTATTTTAGCCCCTGCTACAGCCAATCGCATAGCAAAAATAGCCCATGGCATAGGAGATGATCTAGCCGATTGCGTCCTTTTAGCAGCACGCTGTCCACTTTTAATTGCGCCTGCTATGAATCCAGCTATGTGGGCGCATCCCGCCACTGTTCGTAATGTTGCACAATTGCGCGCAGATGGCGTTCATATTATCGGGCCAGAAATCGGAAATATGGCTGAACGTGACGAAACAGGCTATGGGCGCATGAGTGAACCCTTAACCATTGTCGCTGCCATAGAAGCTCTTTTGGATGTGCGTGAAAAACCTCTCTCTGGCCGCCATTTCATCGTTACCTCTGGCCCTACCCATGAACCAATTGATCCGGTGCGTTATCTTGCTAATCGGTCTTCAGGTAAACAAGGCCACGCCATTGCAACTGCTCTTGCGCATTTGGGAGCAAAAGTAACACTTATTTGTGGACCTGTTAATCTTGCAGACCCACAAGAAGTAAAAACTATTCATGTTGAAACAGCACAACAGATGTTACAAGCCGTTCAAGAATCATTGCCTGCTGATGGTGCCATCTTTGTTGCCGCAGTTTGTGACTGGCGCAGTCAAACGCAATCTTTACACAAAATTAAAAAGAATGCTCACAAAACACCACCATCCCTCCATATGGTCGAAAATCCTGACATTTTAGCAACAATTGGACATGCTTCAAACCGCCCCTCCTTGGTCATTGGTTTTGCTGCTGAAACTTGTGATATCATTGCCAATGCGCAAAAAAAATGCATCGAAAAAGGGGCTGATTTCATTCTTGCTAATGATGTTTCTTTTCACTCTGATGGCACAAGTGTCATGGGAGCTGATACAAATCAAGTTTATCTTGTGAGTAAAGAAAAAGTTGAACAATGGCCCCCTATGCGTAAACAACACGTAGCGCAAAAATTAGCAAACATCATCGTATCATTTTTTACCCCCCAAACACCTAAGCCTCATAAGGAAAAAACACACCATTTCAAAGAATAACTCTTCAAATACCTTATTAAAACATCTCATAAAATAAGAACTGAACTTTTGAATCCATGAAGATGTCTATCTATCTCGACTAGATTATATAACATACTAATTTATAATGATAATTTAGCGTTATTAAACTTGAATGAGAAACCCGAATATCGTAAGATTTTCTCATTTCAAATCCATGTATATTGAATCAATCACAGCCTTTTTTGCACGTTAGCAAAGATAGCCGCACGAATATAAAGTGTTTAAGAAAGGACTAAAAAACCTATAATGAACTGTTTCAAAAGCCAAGACTTGTCGCAATATTGAGGGTAAGTTGTATGATAGTGCTAGCATGCTCTTTTGTTAAGTATAAAGAGAGTGGTTCCCTCATAAGTTTTATAGTCTTCTTGGGAGCCTTATCCTTATATAATTCACAGGCGCTGTTGCGAAATGGGTGTGACGAGGGTTGAGAGATATTTCTTTAAAAAATCCTTTCTTACCCTAGCCTTCATAAAGAATAGAATCTTTGCACCACTGTTTTTCAAGCCTATAAAAAAACAAGCTGAAACCATTATTTGCCACTCTTCAATTTTACAAAAGCTCTTGCATTGGGGAAAATTTATCAAAAAACATTTTCTTTCTTAAATGTTGTTATCCCTACATTAGTCCTATTCATGATGTGCAAATAAATGATTTTTTTGATGAAGACTTGAGAAAATATCTCTATGTTTGGGCTTCTCATTCAAATTGAAGATGATAAATTCTCTTCATAAATGAATGGTATTATTATCTAAAAATTATTTTCTCCAGTAGCACCATTTGTATGAAAAATGCTTCAATGAACACTTACTTTATTGCGCTTATAGCTCTTAAAATTCAAAATATCATCATTTTTAATCATGTGTGACATCTCCCTTTCTTTGTTTTTTCTCAAAAAACTGCCTATTATGAAATATGTAGTGTTAATCGTTTAAAGTTCCTTTCTTTTCCTATTGCGATATCACATGAGTCACGCTGTTGCCTAAAATCAGAATATTTCTATAACTAATACATAAATTTTGCCCTTATTCTATTAACCTCGATATTGTTTTGACTAGAAGCGTAAGTCGAGGAGTACCAAGCCAAGTGATCGAAAAGTAATATTAGGGATCGTACAAAACAAATAAGGCTATAAATTAAATTAGGCTGCTATATTGGATGAATGGAAGTAAAAAACTCCTCCTCAATATCTCTTACCACCTTAATTTTTTTAGATATATCATGTAAACGCAATCAGCTAAACTTTGTACAAAAATATTTAAAAGTTCTTCTAAAACAGCTGCTTCTTAAATTCTTCTCGTTTTTTTTAAAAGCAAAATTTCTATTGATTCAAATTTTATTTTAAACAAAGAAGCCTTCGTTATTTTTTATCTTATCCATTCTATAAGAAGAATTTATCCTGATTTGAATAATATATAAAGGTGAAAAATCCTCTTTTTACAAAACAATATTGATGTATTTCCTTAGTGTTATTGAAAATAGATCTTGTAATTCAAGAAATAAAAAATTACACAATATCTTCAATATATTTCTTGTTTTTTTTGCTTCTTTCCTTAATTTATTAGTCTATGATTTTTACTGCTGCCTATCGTGCTTTACAACGTCTTCTGACCTCACAATATAGCATTATGATACTAAAAGCATTGGGAGTTACTTTTTGTGTGCTCGTCATTTTATGGTTATGTGTGCACCAACTTTTTGTGTCTTACTTTTGGCCTTGGGCTTCTCAGTTTCTTCCTGGTCTCCCGAGTTGGGCAGGGTGGTTGGGATTTAGCATGCTTATCATCTTCAATCTTGGTTTGGCTCTTTTGTTGGCTTTTTTTATTGCTCCCATCACAGCTATGATAGGTGGTTTTTTCATTGACTCTGCTGCTGAAATCATTGAAAAGGAAGATTATCCAAATGAGCCTATTGGACAAGCTATGCCATTTGGACGTTCTCTTATCCTCTCCTTTAAATTTGTTATTTTAAGCCTTATTGGTAATGGAATTGCTTTTATTTTATTCTTCATACCAGGTGTTAATTTGATTGCTTTTTATGTTATTAATGGTTATTTGCTCGGTCATGAATATTTCTTGTTTGCGGCTTACCGTTTTCGAACAGAGAAAGATGCGCGCGCTTTTTTACATACTCATTATACAACAGTTTTTGGCGCTGGATTATTGATTGCGGTTTTTGTTTCAATTCCCATTCTTAATTTAGCTACACCACTTTTTGCGGCCGCTTTTATGACACATTTACACAAAATGCTTTCCCAAAAAACCATGGCACGCATCACACAAAAATAATATTCCTTGAACTTTAAACTTAACAAAACTTGCGAGCCAAAGAAAGCATACTATAAAATTTTATGCTTTACCTTTTTTTAATCAGTATATTGATTTATAATGATAATTTATCATTTTATGACATGAGTAAAAAAACCTCAATATCATAAACGGGGGCGGTATCATAAACGGGGGCGGTCGTGTGGATAAAAGAACTTTTAATGCCTCTCATGCCCCCTTTCAATGCAAGAATTATTGTTACATTGGAACTAGCAAAGGGTATGATGATATTACCTTCTATTTCAGTAAAATAAGGGAACATATGAATTTTATGCTTTTCATGGAAGAAATATACTCTTCATCGGCACTATCATGAGATGAATTTTTGGAATATGTGAGACTGTTAAATATAGCAACGCATGAATACACAATAAAAAAATGATATTTTTTGAGCGCTTTATTTTATGTGAAACGCGCGTGCTTTAAAAAGACTCTTGGAAAAAAATCTTGCTCTGCCGCTAGCGTTTCGCTAACATAACACTATCATATCCATTCTCTTTAATGGATGCGTATCGCCTTGTAGGTTTTATATTATAAGGTTTCTTTGCTTTAAAACTGTTGATATTAATGAGTAATTGGAGATTCATTTTTATTAAAAGAAAATAAGCCGTTTATTAACCAGCGCAAGAGATGAGTTTTAATACCAAAATCGAAGAATAAAAATATGTAAGTTCTTAAAACTTCTGAGAAATTTGTTATAGGGAATACTCTTTGTGCATATGATTGTTATGACATTGGAAATATTAAAAATAAAAAAACAATGGAGTTAGAGCTATACGTGCGCGGATAAAAACATTAACTAGACTTGTTTGTTCAGCTGGAAAAGCAAATGTAACCGTTTAAGTTCTATATTCTTTCAAATCATGCAAAAGATGTGTAATATTTAAAGGAAGGTTATAAAGATGAACTGGATTACAAATTATGTTCGTCCTAAAATTAACTCTATATTGGGACGCCGTGAAATTCCAGAAAATCTATGGATTAAAGATCCTACCAGTGGTGAAATGATCTTCCATAAAGATCTGGAAGCCAATCAATTTGTGGCTCCCAATTCTGGCTATCATATGCGTATCAGTGCCAAGAATCGTCTCATGCATTTTTTTGATGATGGTGTCTATACAGCTCTTGAAAATCCAAAAGTTGTAACAGATCCTTTAAAGTTTCGCGATGAAAAACGTTATATTGACCGGTTAAAAGATTATCGTTCTAAACTTGGTGTTGATGACAATATTTTAAGTGCACGCGGTACGATTGAAGGCTTACCGATCATTGCAACGGTTCAAGATTTCGCCTTTATGGGTGGATCTCTCGGTATGGCTTCAGGAGAAGCTATTATCACAGCTTTTGAGACGGCTATTACTGAAAGGCGTCCGTTGGTTCTTTTTGCTGCTTCTGGTGGTGCACGCATGCAAGAAGGAACACTCTCATTAATGCAAATGCCCCGTACAACGGTAGCAATTGAAATGCTGAAAGAAGCAAAACTTCCCTATATTGTTGTTCTGACCAATCCAACCACTGGTGGTGTTACGGCTTCTTACGCCATGCTTGGTGATATTCACATTGCTGAACCCGGCGCTATGATTGGTTTTGCTGGCCCACGTGTGATTCAACAAACTATACGCGAAACTCTACCAGAAGGTTTTCAAAGTAGTGAATATCTGCTCGAACATGGTATGATCGATATGGTTGTATCGCGTTTAGAAATGAAAACAACCATTGCACGTCTTTTACGCTTAATGATGAAACATCCTGCTGTTGTTAACCCTTCCAACCCATCCCCTACAAATCCTGACATGTCGCTTTCTACAACAAAAGCAGCTTAAATTTATGCAAAAAAGTCAAGTACAAAGGGTGGTGGATGATTTACTCCAGAATTATCCGAAAAAATTTGATCTTTCTTTAGGGCGTATTGTTCGCCTTTTAGAGCAGCTTGGTAATCCACATTTAAAACTTGGCCCTGTTATTCACATTGCTGGAACAAATGGCAAAGGATCTGCCTCAGCAATTTGCCGTGCTCTTTTAGAAAGTGCAGGCTACTGCGTTCATATGTACAGCTCACCTCATCTCGTCAACTGGAATGAACGCTGCCGATTAGGACAAAAAGGAGGTGGTCAATTTGTTACAGAGACCCTATTGGCTGAAACAATCCGTGAAATTATAAAAGTCAATCGTCAAGAACCAATCACTATTTTTGAAATTTTTACAGCCGCCGCCTTTATGCTGTTTCGTATACATCCAGCTGATGTTGTCATTTTAGAAGTTGGGTTGGGAGGACGTTTTGATGCTACCAATGTCATTAACAAACCAGCCGTATCGCTTATTATGCCCATTGATTATGATCATGAGAACTTTCTTGGAAACACAATTGCTCAAATCGCTTTCCAAAAAGGGGGGATTATCAAACCAAATGTTCCTGTAGTAATCGGTAAGCAAAATTATGAAGAAACTCTCGCTACTTTAATATCCCTTGCCGATAAAAATAAAGCACCTTATTATCTATTTGATCAAGATTATCAAAGCTATAAAGAACATGGACGTATGGTTTTTCAAAACAATCAGGGTCTCATGGATCTTCCCCTTCCAAACCTTGTTGGAGACTATCAAGTTGCCAATGCTGGTGCTTCTCTTGAAGCAGTCTGTCAAGCAGGTTTTCAACTTTCAGAACAATCCATAAATGACGCTTTGAAAAATATTTATTGGCCCGCACGGATGCAACATCTCACCCAGGGACATTTGGTTGATCAACTATCTCCTAAGTTTGATTTATGGTTAGACGGTGGTCACAATCCTGCTGCTGGAAAAGTTATTGCGGCTGAACTTACACAATGGAGAAAAAAAACAGATCGTCCCATTATTATGATTGCTGGCATGATCAATACCAAAGATGCTGTCGGTTATTTTCGTCCTTTAGCGAACCTTGTCGATAAAGTATATACGATACCGCTTATTAATAATAACGCCAGTATCTGTCCAATAAATTTAGCTGAATCAGCCCAAAAAGCTGGAATCTTTGCGTCCGCCCAAGCGCACCTACAAAATGCTTTGCATAAAATTAAGGAAGAATATCAAGAGGCTATTGTCCTTATTGGAGGTTCCCTTTATCTTGCTGGCGATATTTTGCGTGACAATAAAACACCACCGTGTTAGAGATTGGCTATTTTTAAAGCTTTGAAAGATAGACTTTTTAATCATGCAACTTGATTGTGCACTTTATCAACATCCTAAACTTATTACTGTTTTTGGCGGGTCTGGTTTTGTAGGACGTCATGTCGTCGAAACTTTGACGAAACGAGGATATCGCGTTCGTATCGCTGTTCGTTGTCCACAAAAGGCTTATTACATGCTGCAAATAGGAGAAGTAGGACAGACCCAAATGCTTAAAACGGATATCAAGCATCGTGCCTCTGTTGCACGCGCATTACTTGGAGCTGATGCTGCAGTGTTTTTGCCTGGTAGTTTAAAACAAGCCAATCAATCCAATTTTAAAAGTACACAAATTGATGGTACTTACAATGTTGCTGAACTAACAGCAGAAGCTGGTATTCCACTCATCTATATGTCAACACTTGTAGCCAAAGAGAATGCTTCATGTCTTTATGCGCGTGTTAAATTTATGGGTGAGCAAATCATTCATAACAAGCATTCTCAAGCAATTATTATCCGTTCATCTGTTATCTTTGGACCAGAGGATTGTTTCTTTAATACCTTAGCAGATTTATCATGTTTTTTACCCATTATGCCTCTTTTTGGAGGAGGACAAAGTAAATTGCAACCCGTGTATGTTGGTGATGTTGCCGAATTTATCGCACGCGCTTTAGATGAACAGGTTTCTTGGGGGAAAAATTATGATCTTGGTGGTCCCCAGATTATCACCTTCCAAAATACTGTTGAAAATGTACTCAAAATTATTCACCGTAAAAAAACAATCCTATCCATGCCTCTTTCTGCCGGTCTATTGATTGGAGGAATTTTGGGAACAATTGGTAAACTGCCTTTTGTACCAACACTTGTAACAGCTAATCAGATACGCTTTTTGCAAATGGATAACATTGTTTCTCAAGAAGCTATTGAAAATGGACATACTTTAGAAGGTGTGGGAATTACTCCTAGAGCAATGGCTGCATTTTTGCCAAGTTATCTCTGGAGGTTTCGTCCACATGGTCAATTTTCCCAAAACTTAACCGTCTAAAATAGATTCTCCAAAAACTGAGTTAATTATTTGATTTATAATTCATAGCTTGTTGTTCGCTCTTTTAAAATCAGACTTTTCAATGGATGAAAGTTTTTGCTTTTTAAATGCTCCATTCAGTACGACGAAAAATATTTTCTCTCACATTTAGAGTCTTTTGATAAAAATCGTTGAAAACAGAAAAAACACTTCTTATAAATTGTCTTTATGCAGAGCAGAGGTATCATAGGAATCCAAAAGCGCTGAATCTGGATTGTCTATTCATAAATATAAAGACAACAACGTATAGCTTTGCATTATATTATTTTGCTCAAAAACTTAATCATGAAATGAAACGAGGTAATGTACCTTTTCTAAACAACCGCACGAGCGAGGAGAATAAGAGTATACTCTCTCTTTGATTATCCCGTAAAAAGTCGATATAAAAACTGTGAAGCAATGCATCATTTTATTCTTTAAAAGGTATCCCTCTGAAGATTTTTAAAAATTTTAACGTGACGTAAATCAGAGCCATAAATGCATGTTTGTTGCACAAATTTATAGAGATTTTAAAAGAGCTTTTTCACATAAAGAAGTCTTCTTCTTGTCTTGCATTTTTTTTTAATTTCTCCTACCGTCTTTTAAAAAACTGATTTTAAAGGAATGAAGAATGACAGCTCAAGATTTTGTTGTCAAAGATATTGCCCTTGCTGATTATGGTCGTAAAGAACTTGATATTGCTGAAACTGAAATGCCTGGCTTAATGGCTTGTCGCAAGGAATTTTTCTCCAGTCAACCTTTGCAGGGTGCGCGCATTTCTGGCTCATTGCACATGACAATTCAGACAGCTGTTTTAATTGAAACATTAAAAGCAATTGGTGCCGATATACGGTGGAGCTCTAGCAATATTTTTTCTACGCAAGATCATGCAGCAGCAGCTATCGCCGCAACAGGTATTCCTGTATTCGCTGTTAAGGGTGAAACATTGGAAGAATATTGGACTTATATAGATGCCATTTTCCAATGGCCTGATGGTCATCCTTCCAATATGATTTTAGATGATGGCGCAGATGCTACAAACTATATTTTAATGGGAAGTCGTGCAGAACAAAATAAAGATATCCTCTCGCATCCCAAAACAGAAGAAGAAGAAATTTTTTTCAAACAAATCCAAAAGCGTATGGATACAACGCCAGGATTTTTTACACGACAACGCGCAGCAATTAAAGGTGTAAGCGAAGAAACTACAACAGGTGTTAATCGTCTTTATCAATTACAAAAAGAAGGGCTTCTGCCTTTTCCTGCTATTAATGTCAATGATAGCGTCACAAAATCAAAGTTTGATAATAAATATGGATGTAAAGAATCATTGGTTGATGGTATTCGGCGTGGAACGGACGTGATGATCGCGGGGAAAACTGCTATTGTCTGTGGTTATGGTGATGTAGGAAAAGGTTCAGCAGCTTCTCTTTCAGGTGCTGGGGCTCGTGTTAAAATAACAGAAATTGATCCTATTTGCGCGCTTCAAGCGGCCATGGATGGCTATGAAGTTGTTAATTTGGATGATGCTGCCTCCAGCGCTGATATTATCATCACAACAACAGGCAATAAAGATGTTGTCCGTTTAGATCATATACGACAAGTCAAGGATATGTGTATTCTTGGAAATATTGGTCATTTTGATAACGAAATCCAAGTCGCAGCCCTTAGAAATTTGCCATGGACAAATATTAAACCTCAAGTTGATATGATCACCTTTCCCGATGGAAAACGCATTATTTTGCTCTCTGAAGGGCGGTTGTTAAACCTCGGTAATGCCACAGGGCATCCCTCTTTTGTCATGTCAGCCTCGTTTACCAATCAAGTTTTAGCGCAAATTGAACTTTTTACCCGTGCAGAACACTATAAAAATGAAGTTACTGTTTTACCTAAACATCTTGATGAAAAAGTTGCACGTCTCCATCTTGATCGATTAGGAATAAAATTAACTGTTTTATCAGAAGAACAAGCTGCTTATATTGGAGTCACACTGCAAGGACCTTATAAACCAAACCATTACCGTTACTAAATTGCTTCCTTGGGTTAAAAAAAGGGAAAGATATCGTGCTCAGCTTTGGTGACCATACCCCCAAAGAAAAAGCTCAAAAAATGATCCGAATCTATACGTCTATATTTTGCCTTTTTTTCTTTTTTTCTCCAACATGCACTGTTGCTCAATCGTTGGAAGATTATTTACCATTTTCCTTCACTTTGCCAAATGGTCCATGGCTGCTTTTAGTGCTATGTGGAGGAATTTCTTGTGCTTCAATTCTCTCGTGCGTCGTTGTTATTATGCATGCAAAAAAAGCTGTACAGAAGCCTCTGAAGATAATTCAGACAGATTTTTCTGAAAAACTTAAATATTATGAATGGCTTCTGGAAGAAACCGAGCAATCTCTTCTTATTTGGGAAAATCCAACATCCTTGCCTCGTGTCTTTGGTGGCCTTTCCACGTTGCAAAAAATAGGCATTGATCAGCAAGATTTTCAGCGCTTTGAACTCTGGGTTGAAGAAAACTCTCTGCGAGAACTTGATTATGCGTTGACTCAACTGCGTTGTAAATGTCACCCTTTTGAACTTTCTATCACCACCACAAATCATGTGCTGCTACAAGTTACAGGGGTTATTGCAGGGACAGTCGCTATCGCTCGTTTTCAAGATATCTCAAAACAGCAGAGCGAAAATGCTCGTTTACAAAAAGATATTGCTCGCCTTCTTACTGAACTTAGAATGCAGCGTAATCTCCTTGATCTTATTCAAGAGCCTGTATGGATAAAAGATTGTGAAGGAAAAGTTTGTTTTATCAATCGCGCCTTTAGAGAAATGACAGATTTTCGTGAAGGCAGTGATGAAGTTGGTGATCTTTTCAATGAAAACACACAACGCAAAACAAATGAAACAGAAACAATTTTTCAAGAACATGTTCACACCGTCATTGATGGAGAACGGTGCTATTTTCATCTCACTCGTCTCACAACAACCGAAGGGATGGCTGCTTTTGCACGAGATGACAGCGCCTATGAAAATCTTGCTCATGAATTAAGATATGTGCTTCAAAGCCATTGTGAAACCCTTGACCAAATCTCAACAGCTGTCGCCATTTTTGATACAAACCAAAAATTAAAATTCTGCAATCATGCTTTTAAAGTTTTATGGCCGTTAGAAAGTTCCTTTTTAGAAAGTGAACCAAGCCATACATTATTTCTTGAACGTTTACGTGAAAAAGGGCTCATTGCTGAACATCCTGATTGGCGTGCGTGGAAAGAAGAACTTTTTAAAGCCTATCGGCAAACAGAATCAAACCAACAAATTTGGAATCTTCCAGATGGTCGTACGGTGCGTGTTGTTTCGAATCCTCATCCACAAGGAGGGGTTACATGGCTTTATGAAAACCTTACAGAAAAAATTGATCTTGAACGCCGTTATAATACACTTATTAAAATACAAGGTGAAACACTTGATAAACTTTCTGAAGGTGTGGTCGTTTTTGGTGCTGATGGACGCCTTCGTTTATCGAATCCTGCCTTGTCCAAATTGTGGTCGCTTCCTTATAATTTACTGGTAGAAGGAACCCACATTACACAGTTAAAAAATCATTGTTCAGCCTTAACAGTGCGACAAGAATGGGATCAATTTACTAAATTCATTACCGGTTTTGCTGAAAAACGTGAAACATATTCGGGTCGTATAGATCTTAAAAATGATATGATTATTGACTATACTTTAGTCCCTCTTCCCGATGGACAAACGATGCTTACTTTTGTAAATGTTACAGATACTGTCCATGTTGCACGTGCTCTTCAAGAAAAAAATGAAGCCTTAGAAAGTGCAGATCGTTTGCGGAATGAATTTGTCCAACATGTTTCCTATGAATTGCGTACACCTCTTACTAATATTATTGGTTTTTCCGATATTTTACGGGATCAAATTTTTGGTTCTATCAATGAACGTCAACAAGAATATCTTGGGCACATTCATTCAGAATCAGGAACCCTTCTCAATATTGTTAATGATATTCTTGATCTTGCCACTCTTGATGCAGGCATTATGGAGTTAGACATAAAACCAGTGAACATTGCCGATGCGATGATACAAGCAGTAGCCCGTGTAGAAGATCGCCTTAATGGACGCCACATTACGCTTTTACAACAAATTTCTCCTTCCTTAAACACTATTTCTGCTGACGAAAAACGCTTACATCAAATTTTTGTGAATGTTTTGAGTAATGCACTTAATTTTGCAACGGAAGCGAGCACAATTGAATTTTGTGTCGATGAACAAGATGATAACATTGTCTTTAGTGTTCACAATGAGGGCTCTGACATCCCTGAAGACATTCTTGATCGTATTTTTAAACGTTTTTCTTCCCATTCACACCATGGTGGGCGTGCAGGAGCGGGGCTTGGTCTTTCGCTTGTGAAAAGTTTCGTTGAACTACACGGTGGACATGTTGAAATTCTTACCGGTTCTGGAAAAGGAACAACAGTTAAGTGTTTTTTCCCCCTCCCAAAAGGAGATGAGATTTTTTAATGAAAGTCTTAATGAATTTTGATTTTTTCCTTGAAAATGAAGAAGCAACAAAGCTTTTTGCAAAAGATTTAGCCCTTTCTTTAAAGCCAGGGGATCTTGTAGCACTGCAAGGAGATCTTGGAACTGGAAAATCAACCATTGCACGCACAATCATCCAAACGCTTGCAAACGATAAAACTATGGATGTTCCAAGCCCTACTTTTACTCTTGTGCAAAGCTATCAACTTCCACAGTTTGAAATTATTCATGCTGATCTTTATCGCCTTTCTATGGCAGAAGAAATTGATGAATTAGGACTTCATGAAGCACGTGAGAAAAACATTTTACTCGTTGAATGGCCAGAAAGAAGTACAGATCTTTTAGAGATTGCCAGTTTTGCACTCACCTTGCAATACAAAGCACAGGGACGTCATGTGATACTGAGATCTGCACAACATTCCATTGACCGTTTGCAACAGTCTTTTGCAATTCGCACATAAAAAATATCGATATAGTCATCATCATTTTTTAGTTTGTTATGCCTTAGGACATGCCTAGAAAATTTGAGATGATGAATAGCAATAAAGAAGTTCTGATGGATGCACCAACCATGAAGATGAAACAAAACACAGACTCTGTTATAAAAATAGCACAACTTGCAAAGGACATTCATTAATTGGTAGGAATTAATTCGTTTCTTTTAGAGAATGTTTTTTGTCTCTCATATTTTTTAAAAAATTTTCAAAAAACTCTTTTGATTCTAGAGAAATGTGTAAGGGAATTTATATCAAGGTGATAATTTTTTCAGAAGAGCATTAACTTACCCCCTATAGTGAATTGCTTTCTTCTTTCTCCTTAAAAAGTGTAAATTTCAAAAAAGCAACTTGTAAAATTTTTGCTTAAAATCTCCTTCTGTTATTGCCAAGCACTCCAAGCAGAGGCCCCTTATTGCTAAAGTGATATTTGCTCTTTTTATGTGTTGGATTCCCTATCTTGATCGCCTTGTCTAAGAAGAAAATATCATTCACTTAAATATTCGTTGGCGTACATATAAAGAAAGTATTGTCTACATTGTTTATACAGGACAATTTTTTAATAAAAAATGATCTCTTGAATCATGCATAACAGTGTAGATTCTTAAAAGCATTAAAATAAATGGCATTTAACTTTTTGATTTAATTAAACAGAAAAGAATATTTAAAAAAAATCAAAAGGAGAGACAAAAATTTCTCTCCTTTATCGTTATCTATGTATGGCATTAACGAAGCCCATCTTTTATCCACTCAGAAAGGCGTCCTTTAGAGGTAGCGCCAACCATATTTGATGAGACACTTCCATTTTTAAACATTAGTAATGTAGGGATAGAGCGTACTCCATATTGGGTAGCTAATTCCGGATTTTCGTCAATATTTACTTTGACAATTTTAACTTGGTTTTGCATTTCTGTTGAAACTTCATCCAAAATTGGCGCTATCATTTTGCAAGGACCACACCATTCTGCCCAAAAATCAACCACAACAGGGGTGGAAGAGGTTAGAACTTCACTTTCGAAACTGTCCTTATCAACTTTTACACACGTCATTGATTTATCCTTTATATTCACTTTTTATAGATTGGTATGATAACAATTCATATCAAGTTATTGCAAAGATAAATTATTAAGAAGCTTTTTTGCACCAAAAATTGTGGCGTGTGTTTATTTGAGCAATTTTAGGAAAGTAAAAAAGCGTAAAGATACTTTGAAGGGAAGCAATAACTTATAGGGCAATTTCATCAAGACATGCCTCGAGTTTTTCTGGGGGAAGTTTAAAAATTTTGGCTTCTTTACTGTAGATAAGCAGAGCTTGGATATCTTTATCAGGATGAATCGCTTGCAACAATTTTCGATAAAGCGCCATTTGCAACCAATGATGAGAAGCAATAGTGGCTTCATTTTCAGGTGGAATCCCTGTTTTAAAATCAGCAAAGATAATGCTGTTTTTCGTGATGTAGAGACGATCAATTTGACCAGAAATTGCTTGTTCTTTTCCACGAATTTTTACAATCCCCATTAAGGGAACTTCAGCACGTGACTGCTCAGAGAAAAGGGGTTTGAGGTAAACATGATCTAAAATTTTCCAAACATGGCGAAGAGCATGTTCTCTTTGGCTTTTATCCCAATGAGAAGCTTTGATATTGAGATAGTTGCGAGCATAATCTTGACGTTTTTGTGGGGGGCAGTCGGGGAGATATTGTAATAATCGGTGAATGAGATGACCATATTCAATGAAAAAAGCTCTGTTGGTGTTTATTTCTCCTAAAATAGGTGAAGTAAAAAACTGTTTTGGGCTTGACGAAAGTTCTGTATCAGCTTCAATGGCAAGGCTCGCAACTGAAGGTTTTAGCGGTTTTGGGAGAATTGGTTCTGCTAGTACTTTATGAGAGAAAAAAGCAGGCAAAGCTGGTAAGGCTTGACTCTCAGCGCAAGAAACTTCTTGGTTTATAGAGGCAGAAGAAGATGTAATGCAATAACGCCAAGCTGCAATATCTTCTGCAGGACCTTTTATAACAACCGCATGAGGTTCAAGGGCTTTCTTTACCAGTTGTAGCCATGTATGAGGGGGTGTTTTTTTACCTCTATATCCACAAACAAATAAACGATCTTCAGCGCGTGTCATTCCTACATAAAGAAGGCGCCTATACTCTTCTTCGGCACGCTCTTTTAAATGTGAGATTGCTTGCTTAGAGAGTTTTGTATCAAACTTTTCATTGGGGCGCCAAATAAAAGCTTGTTGTCCATTCCCTTGTGCATTGTTTAAAGGAACTTTAAGCAAATGAGGTGCATGCTGAGGATGCCAAATCGCACTACCAGGATCAACCAAAAACACAATAGCAGCCTCTAGTCCTTTTGCGGCATGAACCGTCATGATGCGAATTTCTTCATTGTTTTGTTCAAATTCACGTTTAATTTCTGGCTCGCTTGCAGTTAATGTTTCTAAAAAAGCTTGTAATCCTGGTAATCCTGTTTTTTGAATAGCGAGCGTATAATCCATAAAAGCATCGAGTACATCATTTGCTTCAGATCCTAAACGAGACAGAATTTTTTGTCTTCCCTTATCATTATTCAGAATATGGCTATAAAACTCGAAAACCGGTATTTTATCCACTAAAGTGCGATAATGGTTCAGTCTTTCAAAAGCATCTTTAAAAGATACCTGCGATGATGCGTGTGTACATAAGCTTTGCCAAAGAGAGCCGGTTCGGTGCGCGGAAAGTTGATAAAGTTCCTCTTCACTAAAAGCAAAAAGGGGACTTTTTAAAACGCAAGCAAGAGAAAGATCATCTTGTGGCTGCAAAACAAAACGTCCAAGCGCCATTAAGTCACGGATACTAATATGCTTGGTGAGTTGTAAACGATCAGCCCCTGCTACAGGAATATTAAGGTGTTTAAGAGCACGGGAAAGAGCTGAAACAAATTTATCACGTTTACGAACCAAGATCATAATATCACTTGCCCGTATTAAGCGTCCCTTTGCTGGAAGCATTTCGCCTTTTTGTAACCAATCGGCAATCGTTTCAGCTATTTTTTCGGCTAAACGAACTTCAGGTGTATCTAAATGATCAACACTCAAATGCCAATCATGAGGAAATTCGCTCGTTTCTTTGGAAATGGCATCCCATATAATAACTTCACCTGGGCTATGAACGCGAATAGCTTCATGCACCGTCTTTGTATTTTCTGCCGAAAGTCCTTTATAGTTTTCTGGTGTTTCGAAAACAAGATCAACGCTTTTAAGAACATCTGCTGTAGAGCGAAAAGAGTAATGCAGTTGTATTTTTTCAAATTGTTGATTTGTTTGCTGCGCTTTTTTTTGAATGATTCGTCCATTTGCAGCAAAGTTTTCTGGAGCCGCACCTTGAAAAGAATAAATAGATTGCTTTTCATCTCCAACAGCAAAAAGAGTCCGTATATTCGTTCGTTGGCTATACCCTGAGAAAAATTCTTGTGCCAACAGTTGAATAATTTGCCATTGCTCAGGGTTGGTATCTTGTGCTTCATCAAGAAGAATATGATCAAGCCCCTGATCAAGTTTATAGTGCACCCATTGGCTTGCACCTTTGCGCTGTAACAAATGGAGCGTGCGCTCGATAATGTCATCAAAATCTAAGAAGCCATTGGCTTTTTTTAGATTGGTATAGATTTCGAGATAAATGGCACAGATCTGAAAAGCAGCCATATTGAGGGTGGCAACTTTTGCGCATTGATATTTTTCTAAAAGAACAAAAATTTTGCTTTGTTTATCTTCAAGCATTTGTTGAATAAAAGGCCAAATTTCATCTGATTTTTTACGAGATAAATGTGGAAAATTACGTGGTTTACCCTCTGTGGTCAAATAAATATCAGAGACAATATTGAGAATATTGGTCTCATTACGCGCTTCTTCTAATTGGGAAAACTTTTCTACCATCTCTTTCAAACGTTGACTGCCATTGGTTTCACAATGCTTAAGAGCATAAAGAGGAAGACGCGCGGTTTGTTGAATTTTTTCTAATAGGGATTGGTTTGTTTCATCAGGCGCTAAGTTAAAAAGCGCACGAAATTTTTCTTCTCCATTTTCAGATAAAAGAGAAGAGAAAAAATCAGAGAGTTTATGTTGCTTTTCAACAGCTTCATAGAGAAGTTTGTTAAAAGTATGTTCGCTAATAACTTGAAGTAACTGTTGTAAAGCAGGCTGTATATCACGACGTACTAAAAGTTGGCGACGGGATTCTTGTCGTAATTTTTTGCGACTGACATCATCGGGAATTTCAAAATGCCGTGTAATATTGGCTTCTAACATAAATTGATACAAGAGAGCTTCGCAAAAAGCATGAATCGTTTGAATTTTCAAGCCACCAGGTGTTTCAAGCGCACGCGCGAAGAGTTGTCGTGCATACGTTAATTTTTGCGCATTGACGGGCTTATTTTCAAACCGTGTCAAGGTTTCTTGCAGCTGTGCATCATCCAGTTCATTCCAACTGGACAACGTGCGAAAAATTCGTGATTGCATAACAGCAGCAGCAGCTCTTGTATAAGTAAGGCATAAAATACGTGCTGGAGGCGTACCGTTTAAAAGCAAACGAATAACACGTTCACTTAAAACGTGCGTTTTTCCAGATCCTGCATTCGCAGAAACCCACACGTTTTTCTGGGGATGTGTTGCCGTTGCTTGTGCATCAAGAGCAGCTTCAGGAATAGAAAAAAACGTCATGATTACTCTTCTTCATGAAAACCAATTGACCATTCCCACAACCGTGCTAAATGGTCGTAGTCACCTTCATACCGTTTTTCAATGGGGACAGCATGTGAGAGATAGCCTTGTTGTGGATTTTGATAATACGTTATAAGGGCAATAAGATTTTTCCATGCGATTTCACCAAGATTAACGGCACTAAGATAAGTTTTTTTATCTTTTGCCGTTAAAAGAATGGATTGAGATTTAATTTCACCTTTTCCGTTCAGAGGAACATAAAACAAACTTGAGGGAGTAAGATCTTGAAAATCTGGAAATGCCCCTTCCATCAGCAAAGCTGTCTCTAAAGCCAATTGTGGAAATAATAATTCACGCACTTGTTTTGATGAAGGAGGGGTTCCAGTTTTGAAATCTAGAATTTCAACCGTTTTGTCTGGCAAAACATCAAGGCGATCAGCCCGTCCTGAAAGGGTTACCCCTGTTGTCCCTATAGAGATTTTTTCTGAGACCACTTCAGCATATCGCTCTCGCGGTCCTAAACTTTGTTCCCATTGAATAAGGTGTGGAGCAAGATTTTCAAAACTGTTCCACCAAATGACTTCAATATCGGGTGGAAAATTGAATTTATCAAATTCTTTACGTCCAATAGTAAGTAGAACATTGAGTACATTTGCAGCATTTGGATTTTTTATCTGTGTGCAAAAAGCGGCAAGAATAGCGTGATAAAGTATTCCGCGCTCAAGAACGCTAGGATCATGAATAAGTGGTTTAAGTGGTCTCAGTCGTAAGATTTTTTTGGCATAGATAGCATAAGGATCATAGCGCAATGTTTCTATTTCAGTGACTGAAAAATGACGCGGACGTCCATCAAGGGGTGGTACAGGGCAAGGACGTTCTACATCAGAAATCATGTTGGTATGATCAAGCATCTTTGTCCAATGGCGTAATATTTCACCGCGTGCACGAATTTGTTTCCAAGCCTGTTTTCCTACCACTGTTTCTATGCGTTGTAGCCAACGTGAAGGAATAGAAGGGGTATGATTAACACGCAATGCGCGACTCATCACCACTTTATCCATTCCCATAGCCCATTGAAAATCATGCGCAGAAACACCTATACGCTGCTCTGGCGGTTCCAGAGTTAACATCATTTTCATCGATCGCGATAAAAAAGCATCATTTCGGGTTGATATCGGCCATGAACCTTCATTAAGACCGCCGATGACCACTGTATCAACCGTTTGCAAACGCGATTCCAAAGTTCCCCAGATGAATAAACGTGGATGTCCTCCAGGTGAAGGTGTGACGGAACGCGTTGCGATCAATGCAGAAAACATAGCAGGCCATTCGCTCAGATGAAATGTTAATCCTGATTGATCACTGACCAATTCCCGTAAAAAATTTGAGAGGGCTTGTCCTGCTTCGTGTTGATAAAGATGAGCAAGAGAATTACCCTCATTGCGCCCAAAATTTTCAAAAACCTCAACAGTTGCTATCACAGCTTCATTGACGGTGCATTCTTTCTCTTGTTTCATGAGAGAGATTAAAGGTTCAACAGCTTTCTTCAAAAGATGACACAGAAAACGTGCTTCTTCAAACTTCTGCTGATCAAGGGCATTCACTTCAGAACGATCATGGGAATATGTTTCAATCCATTTTTCAAGGAATTGATCACATTCAAAAAGATTGATGCGCCCTGTATTCCCTCGAAGTACAAAAAGTTCAAAATTTTCTGCCAGTTCGCGTAAGCGATGACGGTTTTGATGGAGTGTTGTCAGTGGATGTTTCAGAAGAGAAAGAAAAGCAATGGGATCATCAGGTTGCAAAATATTTTCTAAGATCAGTCGCAAAAGCGTTACAGGCAATGTTTGTGCAAGTGGTATTCCTCCTGAATCATTTGCTTCAATGCCAAACCGCTGTAATTCCGCAGCAACACGGCGGGCTAAATTACGGTCATTGGTAATAAGGGCTGCGGTTTTTTGGGGTTCTTCAATAGCTTTGCGTAAAGCAACAGCGATAGCGAGAGCCTCTTCACGTTCGTTGATAGCTTCAATAAATGACCAATCTGCACAAATCTCCTCATAATCATCACGAACAATTTGTATCCATTTGTCTGTCGTAGAAGCTGGTCGGAGTGCTTCTGATAAAAGCACCATTCGCCTTTTCTTTGTTGTGCTCTGTAGGCCAATTTCGCAAACATGATCACGTTGACACTCCATGAGAGAAAGAAGTTTTTTTAAATGATATTGAGGATGGCTAAAAATATTTTCTGCATAATCAAAAGAAGCACACGCTGTTTTTTCTTTATTGCTTGTGCCAAGTGCATTCCATTGTTCTTCATCCATATGAAAATCAAGACCTGGAAGAACAACAGCTCCTTTTGGCAGAGAGGCTATAACCTTTAAAAGATGAGAAACCGCGGGCATAGAACCTGATACACCAGCCGCAATGATAGGTTTATCAGATTGTGCGCGTCGTAAAGTCTCTGCGTGCATTGTAAGTGCTTGATTACGCCATTCAGCGGGATTACTTCGCTGCCTTTCTGTCAAGATTTGTGGCCAATTTTGTGTCACAATCGTTAAAAAATCGAGCGTTATTTGCCACCATTCAGCAACCATATCAGGGGCAATATCTTTAAGTTTTGACCAGTCTGCTGCTTCTGTTTCAATTTCATCCATCAAATGTGCTAAATCTTGAGCAAGCCAAAGTGCATCGGCACTATGAGCCGGAATAAGCACATCTTCTGTACCAAACATGGCACGCAGATGTGCAGGCAAATTTTCACGCCATGGACGAATAAGACGCGCTAAAAGCAACAAGCGTTCGCTTTCGCCAATGGGTGGATTGAGAGCGCTGGTATGATTTTCAACAAAAAGGAAACTATCTTCATCGACATCCCCTAGAGCACGAATGGTTGGCAAGAAAGTTGATCGTGTATCGCTTCTTTCAACAAAGGCTAAACGCAAAGCGCGAGCCGCACGACGTGTCGGAACATAAATAAGGCTATCGGCAAGAGCCGTTTGAATATCTCCATTGAGAGCAAAATTATCAATAAGGGCACCAGAGAGCAGCGCATCAACAAAGTGAGGCAAAAAAGCTGTTCCAGAAGAAATAGAAAAGACACGTGGTTTATAGGTCATATGATATTGTATTTGAGATAACAAATTCCATCTTATTGATTATTTGTATTATTTTGACTGTATACAATTTTCATACAATTAAAAGCTATATTTATACAGGAGATTCTTAATTTAGATTTTAAAAAGATTGAAAGATATTCCATGTCTTAAGCTATCGTGAGAAAACATATCAAAATTTTTTGATATTTTTCAATGAAGAATGGGCGATAGCTTGTTTTCTAACTCACATAAGTACTCTAAAAACAAATATTAAATTTTTAAAAGGCGCCAAAAGTACAAATATATTGTAACTTATTGAATATAAAAATTAAATTTACGGCATTCTTTCTATCGTGCACTCTGAAAATGTTCTTTACATACTCCTTACCTTTTCAGAAAAAAACACTCCAATTCAACGTGAAAAATCATTATATACTAAATTGTTGTGTAAAATATTTTTCTTTAAGTTAAGAGCGTACTTGATAATCTTTAAAAGCAGAAAATTTTATTTTGGGAGCTCTTTCTGCCTCATAATTTAATGAAAAATGGTTCTCTGCTAAAAATACTGGATCACCCTCTAAATCATACGCAATAGCAGAACGGTGATTGCTGAGAAACTTTTGCAACTCATTCTTGCTTTGCGCTGAAACCCAACGGCATAAATTAAAACGTGCAGACTCAAAATTCACCGGTAAAGAATATTCTATTTTCAATCGCTCTTTTAAAACATCAATTTGCAAAGCACCAATAACACCAATGAGAGAAGGTGACCCATCATCTGGAATAAATAATTGCACAACCCCTTCTTCCGCCATCTGTTGCAAAGCTTCCTTAAGCTTTTTTGCTTTCATTGGATCACCCAAACAAACACGACGCAAAATTTCTGGTGCAAAATTGGGTACCCCCTTAAAGAGGATATCTTCTCCTTCAGTCAAAGTATCGCCAATACGCAATGTACCATGATTAGGGATTCCTACGATATCACCAGCATAGGCTTGATCAGCAATTTGGCGTGAACGCGCAAAGAAAAATTGTGGTGCTGAAAGTGTCATTGGTTTTCCTGTTCGCACCAACTTTGTCTTCATACCGCGTTCAAGTGTTCCAGAACAAACCCGAAAGAAAGCAATACGATCACGGTGATTAGGGTCCATATTCGCTTGAATTTTAAAAACAAACCCTGTCATTTTAGATTCAGTTGCAACAATGCTGCGACGATCTGCATCCTGATCACGAGGACTTTGACCAAAATCAATGAGTGCATTGATCAAATCACGAACACCAAAATTGCGTAAAGCCGAACCAAAATAAACCGGTGTCATATGCCCTTCACGGAAAGCTTGAAGATCAAAATTTTTGCAAGCATTTCGAGCAAGTTCCACCCCTTCAATAAAAGTTGAACGTTGATACTCAGGAAGCAAATTTGCAACTTCATGGGAGCCAGAAACTATCTGTTGTGTTATCTCATCGTCTTTTTGACGAAAACGATTATGATGAAGATCAAAGGTCCCAACAAAATCTTTACCTGTTCCAATGGGCCATGTTATGGGTGCGGTATCAAGCGCCAGCTTTTCCTCAATTTCATCTAAAAGTTCTAGAGGATCACGCGCCTCACGATCCATTTTATTGATAAAAGTAACAATAGGAATATCCCGCATCCGGCACACTTCAAATAATTTCAGTGTTCTAGGCTCAATCCCGCGGGCGCCATCCAAGACCATGATAGCGCTATCAACAGCTGTAAGCGTACGATAGGTATCGTCCGCAAAATCTTCATGACCAGGGGTATCTAGGAGATTAAAAATATGATTTTCATATTCAAACGTCATCACCGAAGTCACAACAGAAATACCACGATCACGCTCAATATTCATCCAATCAGAACGGGTTTGAATACGATCTTTTTTGGCTTTTACTTCTCCTGCAAGTTGAATAGCACCACCAAACAATAAAAGCTTTTCTGTCAATGTCGTTTTCCCAGCATCTGGGTGAGCAATAATTGCAAATGTACGGCGTCGCTTTACTTCTTGCACTCTTCTCTCCATTATTCCTCCACAGATCGTGCAAGTGCTTCAGCAATTAGTGCACGCATTTCATTAATCCCATAAAGCGCTATAAATGATCCCCATCGCGGACCTCGCTCTTGTCCTAAAAGGACCTCATAGAGCATTTGAAAAAAGACATTGGAAACACCCGGTCCCCCTTCAGGACTTTTTTTGTTATGATCTTGATAGCGTTCTATTAAACGTGCAACATCAAGAAGTGCATTTTGAATCATATTGCTATCAGCGGTTTCAGGCAAACTGGCTAATTTTTCATCAATTTGTGCTAATGTTGCCCGTTCACTATCATCTGCTGCTCGAAATTTTTTGTTAGGTTTTACAAAAACATCAAAATATTTAAGAGCAAATTGCACTAACTGATCAAGTTCTGGATAAGTTTGTGCATTGGCTCCTTGAGCATAGCGAGAAATAAACCCCCAGAGAACCTCTTTATTCTCTGCATTTGAAGCACTTACCAAATTCAACAGAAGAGCAAAGGGTACCGGTAAATCAACCTGTGGAGGACAACCATTATGGATATGCCATACTGGATTATTAAGCCGTTCTTGCCAACTTTGACGACCATAGGCTGAAAGATGTGCATAATATTCATCCACAGCTTTGGGAATAACATCAAAATAAAGCCTTTTAGCTGTTTTGGGCTTTGAAAACATATAAAGCCCTAAACTCTCCGTTGGAGCGTAAGTAAGCCATTCATCAATGGTTAAACCATTTCCCTTGGATTTGGAAATTTTCTGACCCTTTTCATCCAAAAAGAGCTCATAGTTAAATCCTTCTGGAGGTTTCCCACCCAAGACTTTACAAATTTTAGAAGAAAGATTTGTGGAATCGATAAGATCTTTTCCTGCCATTTCATAATCAATGCCAAGCGCTGTCCAACGCATCGCCCAATCAACCTTCCACTGACACTTGACCTTGCCCCCTGTAATCTCCGTTTCTATAGTTTCTCCTGTTTCAGGCTCGATATAAGTAACCGTTCCTTTTTCAACATTCCGCGCAATCATCGGTACCTGTAATACTTTTCCAGAAAAGGGAGAAATCGGTAAAAAGAGAGAATAAGTCGCCTGGCGTTCTTCACCCAATGTTGGTAAAATAATTGCCATCACCTTGTCATAACAGGTAAGGATTTTTAAAAGTGTTTCATCAAAACGACCGGAACTGTAATAATCCGTCGCACTTGCAAATTCATAATCAAAACCAAAACGATCAAGAAAAGCCCGTAAACGTGCGTTATTCGCCGCTCCAAAAGAAGGATAATCATCTCCAAAAGGATCAGGAACGCGGCTCAACGGTTGACCAAGATAATGTTCCATCCTCTCGCGATCAGGAACATTCTCAGGAACCTTGCGCAAACCATCCATATCATCAGAAAAACAAAGCAGCTTTGTTTTTACTTTATTCTCTGTAAGAACATGAAATGCATGACGAACCATGGTTGTACGTGCCACTTCACCAAAAGTTCCAATATGCGGCAAACCAGAAGGTCCATAACCTGTTTCAAATATTACACTGTCTGGATAACCCGTCTTTTCGTACCGTTTGATAATCTTACGTGCTTCTTCAAATGGCCAAGTTCTCGATTGAGCAGCCGCATCCTTTAATTCAGATGTAAGGCTAAGGGCGTCACACTGATTACGCATCGTTATTTATCCTAAAAAATTATACTCTTTCAAAATAGGGTGTATGGTTCTTGAATTTATTCGTCAATAATAGCAAGCAAAAAGATGTAAATTTCTTTATATTCTTGGTCAAAATACAAAAACCACACTCGCTGTAAACATATTTCGTTCTGAGTGAAATAAAAAACATTGAAGGCTATAAAACAAAATTGTCTTTTTTTGAGTATCAGAGCCTTCATTATTATTTTCGTGGATCTTGCTTATTATGGTTATTCGCAAAAAAGCGAAGACTCTAACATTGAACGAAAGAACTATAAAAACCAACAGATAAAAATTCTTAAGTTAAGCGTTTCATACAAAAGCACTGACCCACATGATACTTATCAAAGTAATTTTTATTTCTTTTCTTGATTCCCTTGACAACGCCTTGCTAATGTACGCAAACGTAGAGCATTTAATTTAATAAAACCAGTTGCATCTCTTTGATCATAAGCACCTTGATCATCCTCGATAAGTTACCAATTCACTCGAATAAAGTGATGTTTTTGCTTTGGCGCCCTTTAACAATCACGTTCCCCTTATAAAGCTTTAACGTGACTTCACCTTCAATATGTTCTTGAGATAAATCAATCGCTGCCTGCAATATCTTATGTTCAGGAGAAAACCAAAAGCCATAATAAATGAGTTCTGCATAACGTGTCATCAATTCATCTTTCAAATGCGCTGCACCACGATCCAGCGTTAAAGATTCTATAGCTCTGTGCACTGCTAAAAGAATGGTTCCACCTGGTGTTTCATAAATACCCCGCGATTTCATACCTACAAAACAATTTTCTACAAAATCTAACCAACCAATAGCAATTATTGTGCTCGTAATGATTAATTCTGCAAATCAAGTTGCAGGCAATAAATTTTTTCCATTGATTAAAATAGCATCGCCTTTTTTAAAACCAAGAATGATTCTGGTTGCTTTATCGTGTGCATCTTTCAGCGAAAAAATACACAAGTGGACATCTTCAGGAGCGAGAGAAGTGCTGGATTTTCTAAAATCTTTCCTCTTGATGAAGAAGGACATAAATTTGCCCCCACTTAAAAAGGTGCTTCGCCTTACTTATCCTTTTCTACAGGTATTTGATGTATGCGAGCAAATTCAAACAGATTTTTCCGACTTCTTAAAATCCCAATCACACCTTGGGGCAATACCCTTTATATCAGAACTTAAAAGCATAAGCGAAAAGCGTACCTGATCATTGCCTTTACCCGTTGCCCCATGAGCAATTCATCTACCCCTGTTTCCCTTAGCAATTTCAATAAGGCGTTTTGAAATAAGTGGGCGTGCAATTGACGTTCCTAAAAGATAAATTCCTTCATCAACGGTATTCACTCGAAACAATCGGAAAGACAAAATCAAGCATAAATTCTTCGTGCAAATCTTCATTATAGATTTTTTTAACACCCTAGCATTTCAGCTTTAAAACAAGAAAGTTCTAGCTCTTCCCCCTGCCCCAAATCCGCCGTAAAATTTACAACTTCAACGCCTAGCGTACTTTGCAGCTATTTAAGAATAATTGACGTATCCACCCACTCCCTTGAATAAGCCAAAACAATATTTCTAATATTTTGTTACTTTTTCACTCTAAAGTTCTATACGCGTTACTCTTTTTTTCCCAGAAATCATAACAGCGCAAGAAATGTGAAAATAAATTCTCTTTAAACAACATTAAAAAGACTCAAAAAGCGTAGATAAACGCGAATCAGATTGTAAATAGTAAACGCGGCTTAAAAATAAGAGGAGATTTACGTGTCATTTCTACCGGAGTGGTCTATCATTGTACAATTTGCTTTAGCATCTTTGATTTTGGCACTCATTCCAGGACCGGATATGATGCTTTCTGTGGGGCGGACCATTACACAAAGCAAAAAAGCTGGAATTATGTGCGCCTTGGGAAGCGCAACAGGATTTGCCATTCAAGTTACCGCTGTAGCTCTTGGCTTATCAGCGCTTATTTTTGCTGCGCCACACACTTTTGTTCTTCTGAAAATTATTGGTGCTTTTTATCTTTTATGGTTTTCCTTCCAAGCTTTACGGAGAAAACCGACATTTTCTTTTGAACAAACATCTTCTAAATCTCAAAGCTCCAAACGTAACTATCTTGCTGGTATTGGAATTAATCTTCTCAATCCTAAAGTCATACTCTTTAACGCAACATTCTTACCACAATTTATCAATGAGAACGATCCTATGGCAACACAAAAGTTACTTTTTTTAGGACTCTCTTACATTCCTATTTCTTTCCCTATTACAATTTCTGTTGTTTTTACAGCGCATAAACTGACCAAAACTCTTAAACAAAACCCTCTTTATATTCGCTTTCTCGACTGGCTTATTGCAGGGACCTTTACCAGCTTTGCTCTCCATCTTCTTATCGTTACAAAAAATTGATTTATAAGGTGTAATCTATCGTTTTTAATTTAAATTGGAACTCTAGATATTGTGAAGCGCTTTCTTTTTAAATGTTATGTTTATATTCAATTAAACAAGAGCTCTTCCTTATACAGCACAAGAAAAGTGAGTGTTGTCGTGTAAATAATAACGACTTCAGAAAAGAATATTTCTTATGAATCACCTTAAACTCTGAAAGCTTCTACAACATTGAAACCTAAAAGTATGAATAGTATCATATATTTCATAGAGGCTTTTATATTATGCTTTTCACAGGCATAGTCGTGAGGTGGGAAGTGCATTAAGAAATGTTTTTTTTAAACATGTTAATGGATAATAACAATGGTCTTTATATTTTAGACATGCCGTTTTGTGTGAAGCGTAATCTTTCTAAAGAACGCAATAAAAAAAGCATCAAGAAATGTATATCTCCACTCTTTAAAAGTTATTATCTAGAGATGTTTTTAAAAGTCATAGAACCTAAGTAAAGAGTGTGAGATGGAAACGTATGTCCCTTGAAACTTTCCTCTCAATGAGGTTACTTCCTTATTTCAGAGATTACACAAACAGACTTTATGTAATCTCTTTCCTCCTATTAAACCTATAAAAGTAAGAACTGTTCGTCTCGCACGGATCCATTTTAATCTCCTGTCTTACACATACTACTCCATGAGGCTTATAAGGTTTATACGCGTCGATTTACGGAAAAAATACAGGCTTTATAGACTTAAAATTGTGTTAACTAATGACCAATGGCATTTTCAAGTTTCAAACGTTCAGATTTTCGTAAGCGCTCTGAGGCCGATTTAAGCTGTCCACACGCCGCTAAAATATCGCGTCCACGCGGTATCCGAATAGGAGAAGCATAGCCTGCTTGATTAACAACATCAGCAAAACGCTCAATTTGCTCCCAATCAGAACATTGATAATTACTCCCTGGCCACGGATTAAAAGGGATTAAATTGATCTTCGCTGGAATCCCTTTCAATAACTGAATTAATCGCTTAGCATCATCTATACTATCATTGATATCTTTCAGCATAACATATTCAAATGTGATTCGTTTTGCATTAGACAGACCAGGATAATTACGGCAAGCTTCCATAAGCAAAGCAAGCGGATACTTTTTATTGATGGGAACAAGCATATCCCTTAGCGTATCATGTACAGCGTGGAGTGAAATTGCTAACATAACACCAATTTCTTCTCCAGTTCGGATAATTCCAGGAACAACTCCACTGGTTGAAAGCGTAATCCGGCGTTTTGATAAAGAGAGCCCATCGCCATCAGAAGCAATTAATAAAGCTTTTTTTACAGCTTCAAAATTATAAAGAGGTTCTCCCATTCCCATCATAACAATATTGGTAATTTTGCGCCCTTCAACAGGAACAATGGCCCCATCAGGCGTATTCTTATCAGGAAAATCACCCAAACAATCACGTGCAACCAACAATTGAACCAAAATTTCTTCTGCCGTCAGATTGCGAACGAGCATCTGCGTTCCTGTATGACAAAAAGAGCAGGTTAATGTACACCCTACTTGCGATGAAAGACATAAGGTCCCACGTCCTTCTTCAGGGATATAAACCGTTTCAATTTCAACAGGCCTTCCAGCCCCACGTGCTGGAAAACGTAAGAGCCATTTACGTGTACCATCCTTTGATATTTGTTCTCCAACAATTTCCGGACGTGCAATGGAAAAATGACGTTTGAGAGTTTCCTGCATTGCTTTAGAAATGTTCAGCATTTCATCAAAATTTGAAACGCCACGGACATAAAGCCAATGCCAAAGTTGACGTGCACGCATACGCGTTTGACGCTCTGGTACACCAAGTGTCTTTAAAGCTTGCACTATTTCATCTTGCGATAATCCAATTAAAGAGAGCTTAGAACTCTCCTTCACCACCACATTATCTGTTTTTTGTGCTAAACATGAACCAAAAGGTCTAAGGTCATAGGAAATAGCCATTGCTTTCCAATTTACATTACTATTTTAGAAGTTATCAAAACCTTAATGGCACTTTTGAGCCGCATTTAATGCAGCAGTGACCCCTTTTAAGGAATAAGTATAGGTGGTGTGCGTTCCCCGTTTTGATATTGCTTTCACGGTCATATTGTTTCCAGCACGCATAGCAGAAACAAGCTGCTTTTCTAGCTCTGATGACGCCAACCAAGCTGAAGAATCCTTCGTGAAGAAATCAAAATCCTTATCTCCAATGGTCACTGTCACTCTCGACCCTTCTTGAAGCGTATAACCAGCCATAAACTGCGGTTCAAACGAAACAGGCGATTGAGAACGCTTGGTAACTAAGAAAAAATTATCACCATGATTAACCGTCGTTGGAAGAGCCTTTAAAGGAATAGATAACACATAGCAAATCGTATTTTGGGACGATTTATAAGAATAGACTCCCCACGCTTCAAATTGATTTAAACGGCTTGGCGTTTGTGCACATGCTGCCCCAGCTGTAATAAAAACCATTACAGATGCAGCAATAACAGTCTTTTCAAACATCTTCATTTAGCTCACTTCTTTAATCTTTAACAAGATTCTCTTCATTGGAAAAGTTCAAACAAAAACTCCTCGACACTCATGTATAATTATCTTAATTCCTTTAATAAGCGAAATATTCCCACAATAATCAGAACATATTTTTACGCTCCATTGTGACCTTTTAGTCGTTACCAAAATATGAACTTTTTATTCAATAATCACATTAAAAAACAATATTTTTAATTTCACACCACCCTTTTCGTTTTTTATGAAAAAACGATACCTTTAAGCAATATGACTTTAAAACAAGATGAAAATATATCACCACTCTGCTAAGAAATAAACCACACTCTTTATATCACAAGCAATCTGCTGAAAAACTCTGAAAATAAACCCTACACTCCCCAAAAAACTTCATAGAACCTCGTACCTTGTGAATACCGCTTCTCAATTTTACACATTCAATACATGTATGTCTTTAAGATACTCCACCTTTCAATTATTATAGTGTATTCATACTTCGTATTCAATATCGTCCTGATATCGTCTTTTCATAATCTTAATATTATCAATATATTAAATCATAAAACGTAGAAACCTTAGATTCTATCTCAATGGCGAATCGCATAACGTTATCTTTCACCATCAGCCCTTTAAGATACAAATTATATCATTTTTAAACTCTATGGTGTATACATCAAAATTTATACACTTATAATCTTTTTTAAGCCGCATTTGATTCTGAAGTTTGAATCAATAAAGCATAAAGCGCATTAGCATTATGCGTATTGCGTAATTTTTGCACAACATCAGCATGACGCAAAACACGTGCAATCTGTGATAAAGCTTTTAAGTGATCTGCGCCAGCATTTTCAGGTGCTAAAAGAAGAAAAACAAGGTCTATAGGCTCATCATCGAGAGCTTCAAAATCAATAGGACTTTCAAGACGTGCAAATATACCAATAATCCGATTAATATCAGGTAATTTTCCATGCGGAATCGCAATACCACCACCCAGCCCCGTCGAACCAAGTTTCTCACGTTGCAAAACAATATCAAAAATTACATGTTCACTAAGACCTGTCAGCTGGGACGCTTTTTCGGCTAAAATTTGCAGAACTTGTTTTTTCGAATTCGCCTTAAGAGCCGGAATAATTGCTTCCGGTGCTATTAACTCACTCAAATTCATCCTTTAATTTTCCTCTTACACGCTCAAATGCTCATCAATAAACCTATAAACGGTATCGATATTTAAAGTTCTTTCACTTTTCGCAACATCGCAATGTGTTTTTATTTTTTAATTGATAACAGGTGAAGGCTTAGTACGTCTCATATCACTTTTAACAGAACAATAAATAGTGTTTAGCTCCTCATTAACAGCATGAGAAAAGAAAAAAAGAAATGAAATTGTTCATAAAATTAATTTCCTTAAGACACTAGAAAAGGGCATTATTCGTAAATTTATTAAACTTGTCACAAGAGTTAACGTATAATCCCCATTAGATTTTTTCTTTCTTTAAAAATGAGCTCTTAAATAGAATGAGAAGCACATTGAGCAAAATAGACCTTTAGTTTTAAAATCACTGTATAGCTTAAACAAAGCCTTATAACAAGAACCTAAAGCTTTTCTCCTATTTAAATACGCCATACAAACTAATAAAATAGGACAATCCTATTAAATAAACGCAATATATAACGGATGGATTCTCCAATCAAAATATCCAAAACAGCATCATCGATATGTTCTTTGATGGGATAGAGAAAGTATGATGAATATCTCTCACCTTTTCTATGATACAATCATGAATAAGCTCAACCAATAAAATAATAAACTCATCTTAAGTGAGGAAGCCTCTTTCACCACTCAATGAAAATTTATTAAATTATACTCATAAAAGAAGTTTGGCATAAATAAGGAGATTTTCAATAATATCAGAGAAAAACTTATTGCACAGCTCAATTAAAAAACTTTATCCTAAAGTCACATTCTTTTATTGATTTACAGCTTTTAATAACATTATCATTGTTTCTACAATAAAGAAAATTTTTCCTTTGTTTCTGTAATAGAAATATATCGATGACATGCTTTATTAATAATCACAATGAAGCCTTATCTACCTCCTTTGAAACGTGTTTGATTACTTAGAATAGTGTTTGTGGCGACCATGTTGTTTTTGTTAAACTTAAATGAAAACATATGAAAGCTGTAAAATCATAGAGAAAACTGATTGCCCAAATAAATTCTGCGGACATCAACATTGTTGATAATATCGTGAGGACGACCGTGAACCAACACTTTGCCGGTATGAATAATATAAGCGCGGTCGACAAGCCCTAATGTTTCGCGTACATTATGATCTGTTATTAAAACACCAATGCCACGCTTCGTTAAATGACGAATAAGCTGTTGAATATCAAAAATAGCGATAGGATCAATTCCTGCAAATGGTTCATCAAGTAACATAAAATGAGGTCGAGAAGCTAAAGCGCGCGCAATTTCAAGTCGTCGACGTTCACCCCCAGATAACGAAAGAGCAGGCATTTTACGTAAATGATCAATTTTAAACTCATGTAAAAGACTATCGAGCTCTTCACGTTGTTTAAGGCGATCTTGTTCAACGACTTCTAAAACAGCTTTGATGTTATTTTCTACGGAAAGTCCACGAAAAATAGAAGCTTCTTGGGGAAGATACCCGATACCTAAACGCGCCCGTCGATACATCGGAAGATGCGTTATATCAAATCCATCAATTTTAATGGATCCTCCATCAGATTTTATGAGCCCCGTAACCATATAAAAACAAGTTGTTTTACCTGCCCCATTGGGCCCTAAAATGCCAACGGCTTCTCCCGTACGAATGCCAAAAGAAACACCATTAACCGTTGGTCTTCCTCGATAAACTTTAATCAAATGGCTGGCAATCAAGGTTCCTTTTAAGCGCTTTTTTGAAGCTTCACTTGTAAAATCATACTGATCAGTCTGTTTTTTTCTTTTGATTCCAAACATGAAATCTTAATGGCCATTTTGTTGATTTTGTTTAAAAATAATAGAAACGCGACCTTTTTTCTTAGTTGTCTCACAACCCTCTAAAAAAGCTTTTCCGCTTTCCATATTCGCCGTTAGTTTGCATCCCGTTGCTACATTGTCACCATCTGTTAACACAACATGATTCCCTGTCAAGCTCATCATTTTTGATTTTCCATCAAAAACACCTTTATCCCCCGTTGCAATTTGCGTCGCTATTTTTATATAGACTTTTCCTAAGACTTCCATTTTTTGTATGCCCGATGAACCAAACAAAGAAACAGATGATGCCGTCGTATTTTCCTTGTTTCTATCCGCTCCTTTATGAGTTTTATCGTAATAAACAATTAATTTTTCCGCCCGTAAAAGACGTTCACCTTGCACCACTGAAACATCACCCTTAAAAAGCGCTATCCCTTCTTTATCACGTATTTCTAAAGAATCTGCATGAAGTTCTACTGGTTCTTTGTCATTTGATAGACTTATTCCAAAATGGGTCCCTTCAGCATATCCTGAAACCGTTCCTCCTCCTAACATTCCCACGCTAAAAGCCAACGTCATACCTATCCATCTTTTGTATGATTTCATTCTTCCAATTCTTCTGTTTGTATATACACATGAATTCTCTTTTAAATATTCCTTAAAGATTCGTCTTGATATTGCGTCATTGCTTTTCAAGCACTAAATGCACACCACCATGGAAATACATATTTTTTCCTTTTTCTCGAATTTTTAAGGCATTAGCGACAAGATGAAAACCGGCTCGCTGAATATTAACACGTTGATTTGTTTTTAACTGTCTTTCAGATAAATTAATATTAGCTGACATAAATTGTGCCATCACTCCATCATTCGTTGTAATGGTGAATGGTTTATCCAACTGTAAAAAACCATGAATATTATCGTAAATACCCCCTTGTGCTGAAAGAAAAACCTGTCTTTGTTGACCCATAGATGCTTTCGCTGTAATGTTTTGTAATCCAATTATTCCAGAGCGCGTATGATCTTGAAATGCCTTTTCTGCTTTAAGCCAATAAGGTTCATGAGCGCGCGTATACCCTTCTAATTTTGGATTGAGCATCGTCAAGTTTGTCACTCCATTCTCTTCATTATTCAAAGGCATAGGATCAGACGTAACGGGAACCAAGAAAAACGTAAACCAGCAGAAAACTACCCCTGAAACTAGTGCTAAGAGGGGTAAAAAAATTTTTAATAGGCTAATGCGACGCGAATGCCGAGATGCTTTTTTAAAAACATCTCCAACAGATGATTGCATTGAAAAGACTTCATTACGATTGTGTACGGACATACTCTCCTAATCTCTTAAATATTCCGCATTTTTAATCTGTATAACCTTTATAAGAGGTATTTTCAAATTTTGTTTCTTGAAATTTGTTTTTTCTTGGTTTTATTTTGCTTTTATCCGTTTATATGTTGTAATATGCATGAAATGCACAATTATAAGAAAGTTTTTTTGTGTGAAAGTGAGGCTATTGTGGTTAAATCAGAGCTTGTGCAAATTATTGCTCGTCATAACCCGCATCTTTTTCAACGGGATGTGGAGAATATTGTAAACGCTATTTTTGAAGAAATTTCAACAGCACTTGCCAATGGCGATCGTGTTGAACTTCGTGGATTTGGAGCTTTTTCTGTCAAAAGCCGTTCAGCCCGTAATGGACGTAACCCACGAACTGGAGAAGCCGTTGCTGTTGAAGAAAAATGGATTCCTTTTTTTAAAACAGGCAAGGATTTACGCGACCGTCTTAATCAGTGAGAAACTTATGATTATTAAACGTATTCTTCTAACAAGTATCGGTGTGATTCTCACAGCATTTTTGATTGTTTTTATCGTAGCTAATCGTCAAATTGTTCCGCTAACCCTTGATCCTTTTCGAGAAAATTCTGAAAGTTTTACTTATCATGCTCCCCTCTTTATATGGCTCTTTATTTTCTTTGGTTTTGGTACTTTATTAGGAAATCTGATCCGTTGGTTTTCCCATCACAAATGCAAAAAAGCTCTCAAAAAAAGTAAAGCCGAGATCGAGAAATTGAAAACGTCTATCACAAATCTAGTATAATGGTCTTTTAATGAAGTCTTTTTCTCTTTAGTATTTTATATTTAATACAGAATTTGTTTCTATACCTGTTTTAATTGATTTTAGTTCTTTTGCACTTTTACGAAACATTTAAGAGTTTTATAACGTAATTTTTTATACTTCATATAACATGATACAAAATATGCCTGCACAATGCTTTCAATCCTCCCACAAGAATAGATATCCGCAGGAAAAGTTGCCTCTTATTTTAGAAACAGGTATGAGTGAAAATTATGCTCTCATTGATTCTGGCAATGGACAAAAATTAGAGCGTTATGGAAACTATCGAATTATTCGACCAGAAGGTCAAGCACTATGGAAACCTGCTTTATCACAAAAACAATGGGCTGATGTTGATGCTATTTTCACAGGAAACCGTGATGAAGAAGGTGTTGGTCGTTGGCATTTTCCTAAAAAGCCACTTGATGAAACATGGCCTCTTTCTTGGAATGGGCTGTCTTTTCTAGGTCGCTTTACTTCTTTTCGTCATGTAGGCGTTTTTCCTGAACAAGATGCCCATTGGCGCTTTATGGAAGAACAAATTGTTAAAGCCGCACGTCCTATAAAACTATTGAATCTTTTTGGCTATACAGGTGTTGCCTCTTTGATTGGAGCACGAGCGGGTGCAAACGTTACCCATGTTGATGCTTCTAAAAAAGCCATTGCGTGGGCAAAAGCTAATCAGGAAAGAGCAGGATTACCAGATCATTCTATTCGCTGGATTTGCGATGATGCTGTAAAATTTGTCGAGCGAGAACTGCGACGCAAAAAAAACTATGATATGATCCTTCTTGATCCCCCTGCTTATGGACGTGGACCTCATGGCGAAGTTTGGCAACTGTTTGATCATTTACCAGTCATGATCACAAATTGTCGTAACCTTCTCTCTGATAAACCGCTCTCTGTTGTCCTTACAGCTTATTCTATTCGTGCTTCCTTCTTTGCACTTCATGCTTTAATGCGCGATACATTTGTAAATCTTGGTGGTACGGTCGAATCAGGAGAACTCATTTTACGCGAAGAAATTGCAGGGCGCGCCCTTTCTACTTCTCTTTTTAGCCGTTGGATTGCTTGAATATGTGTGGACCCAAAACTGGTAGAGTGAAAGAAATTACCTCTCTTAGCAACCCCATCATAAAAGATCTTAAGGCACTGAGCCAAAAGAAAAACCGTAATCGAGAGGGTCTTTTCATGGCAGAGGGATTGAAATTGGTCATTGATGCTCTCAATCTCGGCTGGACAATACAAACACTTATTTTTTCCAAAAGCGAAATGGGCAATGCTACGATCGAAAATACTGCTGCACGTGCTGTAGCCAATGGTGGTTTTGTTATCAAAGCCTCACAAAAGGTTATGGAATCACTGACTCGACGCGATAATCCACAAACAGTTATTGGTATTTTCAAACAAAAATGGCAACCCCTTGAAATGGTAAAAGGACAGGCGAAAGATGTTTACATCGCACTCGATCGTGTGCGTGATCCTGGAAATCTTGGAACCATTATTCGCACGGCTGATGCTGTAGGTGCTAAAGGTGTTCTTTTAATTGGCGAAACAACAGACCCTTTCTCACCTGAAACAGTTCGTGCAACCATGGGGTCTATTTTCTCCATACCCCTTTATCGTTTTGATGAAAGCGCCTTTTTAAACTGGTCTTCTTGCTTTAAAGGCATGATCGTTGGCACGCATCTCAAAGGATCTTTAGATTATCGTAAACTTGATTTGAAAAATGGTCCTATCATCCTTTTAATGGGAAATGAAAAACAGGGGTTATCAGATATTCTGACAAATCGATGTGATAAACTTGCACGTATTCCACAAAGTGGACGCGCCGACTCGCTTAATCTGGCTATAGCAACAGCTGTTATGCTTTATGAAATCCGTCGCCCTTATTTAACATTGGAACCATGTGAGGAAAAAATATGATCCGTAAATCACTCCTTTTTCTTCTCCTTGGCTTGACCCTTACAGCAGGACTTGACCAAGCTGTTAAGTATTGGGTTATGCAAAATATGCCTCTCGGGACAGAAATCCCCCTTATTCCTTTCCTTTCCCTTTATCATGTGCGTAATTCTGGTATTGCATTTTCGTTTTTTTCTTCCTTTTCTCACTGGGGAATCATTGCCATCACAATCATTGTAATTATCTTTCTTTTATGGTTATGGAAGAATACTGAAGATAATAAATTTTTAATGCGCTTCGGTCTTGTCCTTATTATTGGGGGAGCAATCGGTAACCTTATTGATCGTATTCGCTTTCATCATGTCACTGATTATATACTTTTTCACATTGATGATATTTTTTATTTTGCTATTTTTAATCTTGCAGATAGTTTTATCACTTTGGGTGTTATTGCCATCCTTATTGAGGAACTGCGTACTTGGATGAAAGCAAGACGTCATTCAAACCATACATCTTCTCATTGATGTTCTCATTGCCTTAAAAACAGAGATTTTTAAACACCATAAGCTTGATTACAAATCCTCTTGGATAATTCTTGCAGCTAATCATTTCACGTATTTTTTTATGAGATTTTATTTTCTCTTCAACTTTATATTTCCATCCTTCAGCAATACAAAAGAACTGACTTAAAATGGAAATCAATATCTTTTTATCTATATGTCTCTATCACACCCTAAGAAAAAATATTTTACAGCTTTTTATTAGCACGCAAATCCTGCTCGTGTGTCGTGCAAGAAAATGATCTTGATGGATTGAATATAAACAGATTTGTCATCAGACAATCTTACGATATTTTTGTGAGAAATATTTAGAGTGAAAAATAGCGCGATGTTATGCGCTACTCTCCTCATTACTATAAAGATAGATATTTTGTAGGTGGAAATTATAGGGTCCCTGAGAATAATAAAAATATCTCAGTATCGTCTTTTTATCTTGCAAAAATATGGCGAAAAACGGAAATATTTTTCATGAAAATGGTCCTTTTCCTTACCAATTTGTAAGGTTCCTTGCTTCGATAAATCTCTTGTAATTTTTAAATAAATCTCCATAATAAAGGGGAATATGCTGGAATTCCGCCAGTGATTCTGGAGGTTTTTTGTATTCGCCAAATCAAGGCTTATACGAAACTTGTCTCTGCGATGAATAGAGACACTTTAAAAAAACCGATACCTGACGGAACATATGCTAAAGGATTTTATATTATGGCTAATTTCAAAAATTTACGTTCAGCGCCTGCTTCTCACGCTGATGCATCAATTGATCAGGGATTGCGCGACTATATGTTGGGTGTCTACAATACAATGGCCATTGGTTTGCTTATTACAGCTGCTGCCGCTTATGCGATTGTATCATTAGCAACGACAACAGATATGAGCCAAGCAGCAGCTCAGATCAATAGCAGTGTTTATTTAACATCATTTGGAGTAACATTTTATACATCGCCATTCGCTTATATTGTTATGTTTGCACCCCTCGTTGCAGTTTTATTCCTCAGTTTTAAAATTAATACATTGAGTACAAATGCTGCTCGTAGTCTCTTTTTTGGCTATGCTGCTCTGATTGGGCTTTCATTGTCTTCAATCGTTTTGCGTTATACGACAGAAAGTATTGTACAAACCTTTGTCATCTCTGCTGCAACTTTTGGAGCTCTTTCACTTTATGGATACACAACAAAGCGTGATCTTACAGCAATTGGTTCATTCTTATTTATCGGATTGATTGGTTTATTGCTTTCTATGGTTGTGAACGTTTTTCTTGGATCAAGTGCTTTGCAATTTGCTATCTCCGTTATTGGTATTTTTATCTTTGCTGGTTTAACAGCTTACGATACTCAGAACATTAAGTTGATGTATTATGAAGGAGATCAAGGCGATACCAGAGGTCGTAAAGTTATTATGGGTGCGTTGAGTCTTTATCTTGATTTCATCAATATGTTTGTCTTCTTGCTACAGTTTCTTGGTTCAAATCGTGATTGATTTAAAAAAATCATTGCTTAATGAAAGAACCTTGTTTCTAAAAGAGACAAGGTTCTTTTGTTTTTAGTGTAAGTCTTTACCCTTTGCCTCCTAAGGACTATTCTTTTCGCAAAATGTCAAAAATACCTTACAAGCAAAAATTCCCTAGGTTTAGCGATTTTATCCAACAAAAGCTCCATGACTCCCTTTTAAAGGCAATCTATAGCCGCTCTCATCATCAATCCAATATCCTCAATCCAAATAATCATTATGATCTAACCGTTGCTTCCTATAATGTGCATAAATGTGTAGGTGTTGATAAAATTTTTAATCCTACACGGATTGTTCGTGTTATTACTGAATTACAAGTTGATATCCTTGCTCTTCAAGAAGCAGATAAACGTTTTGGGGAACGCATTGGTTTGATTAATCTTCAGCTGTTAAAAGCTGAGACCGGCTTGATCCCTGTGCCTCTCAATACTATGTCGCCTCATGGTCACGGTTGGCATGGGAATGCTCTTTTTTTGCGAAAGGGATATGTACGTGACATCTTGCAAGTCACTCTTCCTAGTATTGAACCACGTGGGGCCATCATTGTAGAGTTGGAAATGGAAGCAGGCCCTATTCGTATTATTGCAGCTCATTTTGGTTTACTGCGTTATTCTCGTAAACAACAAACAAAAATGCTCCTTGCAATTTTGCAAAAACGCTCCCTTATGCCTACACTCCTCATTGGAGATTTTAATGAATGGAGAATGGGAAAAGGCTCATCTTTAAACCATTTTTATCCCTATTTTGATAGCACACTTAAAGTTGTACCAAGCTTTCCCTCTCGCTTTCCTTTTTTAGCCCTTGATCGCGTTTTTGCCTTTCCTCATCAATTGGTAATAAGTCTTGAAAACCACTATTCACCACTTGCGCGCATTGCCTCAGATCATTTGCCGATCAAAGCCTATCTTAATCTTGCCAATGCGATGAATATCCTTAAAAATAAATGAAAAAAGTTAATGTGCCTCATCCCAATTTTGAGCCGTCATGACTTTCACTTCAAGGGGTACAGACAAAGATAAAACCGGCATTGTAGCATTTTCCATGACATCTTTAACAACAGCCATGGTTTTTTTACTCTCTTCTTCTGGTACTTCAAAAATCAATTCATCATGTACTTGCAGCAACATTTTTGCTGATAGATTTTCTTCTTTTAAAGCATCTTCCATCTGTATCATAGCACGGCGAATAATATCGGCGGCAGAACCTTGTATTGGCGCATTGATCGCTGCTCGCTCATTAAGAGAACGAATTTTTACATTCTTTGCTTTTATTTCTGGATAATGGATACGACGTCCAAAAATTGTTTCTACATAACCATTCTCACGTGCAAAGCTTTTAGTCTTTTCCATATAATCCTTAATTCCTGGAAATCTTTCAAAATAAAGTTGAATATAACGACCTGCTTCTTGGCGTGAAATCCCTAATTGATTGGCTAATCCAAAAGCTGAAATACCATAAATGATACCAAAATTAATCGCTTTTGCACGCCGTCGTATATCTGAATGCATTCCCTCTATCGCAACGCCAAACATTTGTGACGCCGTTATAGCGTGAATATCATGACCCTTAGCAAAAGCTTCTTTTAATGCTTTTATATCCGCAATATGTGCAAGAATGCGTAATTCAATCTGACTATAATCAGCAGAAAGCAAAACATGGCCTTTGGGAGCAATAAAAGCTGTTCGAATTTTACGTCCTTCAGCAGTTCGTACTGGAATATTTTGCAAATTTGGCTCTGATGATGATAATCGCCCTGTTGATGTTATTGCTAAAGAATAATTCGTATGAACACGCCCTGTTTTTGGTAAAATATAAGAAGGTAAAGCATCGGCATAGGTCGATTTTAGCTTTGCAAGTTGGCGCCACTCAATAATTTTACGTGGTAAAGTATGACCTTCAGCCGACAACTCTTCTAAGGTCTGTGCAGAAGTTGACCATTGTCCGCCTTTGGTTTTAGCACCTCCAGGCAATCCCATTTTGTCAAAAAGGATATCCCCTAATTGCTTTGGCGAAGCAAGATTAAATTTTGCATCAGCTTGTTTGTAAATTTCCTCTTCCAAAATCAAAGCAGCTTGCGCCAATTCTCCTGAAAGACGCAATAAAATCTGCCGATCAACAAGAATCCCACGTTCTTCCATTCTTGCAAGAACTTCTACAAGAGGCCGATCAAGGCGTTCATAAATTTTTGTCATCCCTCGAGCGATAAGTTGCGGTTTTAAAACTTGCCAAAGACGTAGCGTTATATCGGCATCTTCCGCCGCATAAAGAGTTGCTTGTTTTAAATCTACTTGTGCAAAAGAAGTAATTTTTTTTCCGTTATGTGTTAAATCCTTATAGGCAATTGGTTTATGTTCAAGCCAACGTTCCGATAAATCATCCATATTATGGGTTAAAATTCCAGCATCCAAAGCATAGGACAAAAGCATGGTGTCATCAAAAGAACGTATCACAATGTCGTATTGCTTCATCACCAACCAATCATATTTTATATTCTGACCAATTTTTAATACTGCAGAATCTTCTAATATCGGCTTTAAAAGTGCTAAAGCTTTTTGGGTCTCAATCTGCGAGACAATGCGCCCACCTCTCAAAAGGTCCTCCTCTCCTTCATCAAAATGCTCAAGAGGTATATAGGCTGCTTTTCCTGGCCGTAATGCGAGTGAAAAACCAACAAGCTTTGCTTGCATTGGATCAAGAGATGTTGTTTCAGTATCAAAAGCGAAAAAACCCTGTTCTTGTGCTTGTGATAACCACTCTTTTAAAATTTCCTCATCAAGAATTGTTGTATAAGTATCTCTTGTAATTTTTTGAGTTAGTGCTTGATCTTTACGTTTTTGTGCAAAAACTTGTGGAGAATTTTCAGAAAAATTATGAAGTGATGTTTTCTCAATATTTTTGATATCAGTATCATGCCCATAGCTTAATTTTTCCCATTCAACATCTACATCAAGTGCATCAATAACAGCTGCATCGCATGTTGTCGCTTCTGCCACGCGGCGCGTTAATGTTGAAAATTCCATCGCTTTCAAAAAAGCAATTAAGCGTGGTCCATCTTGTGGCTCCAAAATAAAATCATCTAAATCACTGTCTATAGGAACATCTGTTTTAAGTCTAACAAGTTCACGAGAAATTTTAACCTGTTCACTATAAGCTTGTATGTTTTCACGTCGTTTTGTTTGTTTAATTTCAGTCACATGTTGCAACAAAAGATCAAGAGAACCAAACTGATTTAACAACTGAGCAGCAGTTTTTGGTCCAATACCTGGAATACCCGGTACGTTATCCGACGAATCTCCAATTAATGCTTGTAAATCGATCATCTTTTCAGGGGCAACACCCCATTTTTCTATAACTTCTGAGATACCTATATGCTTATCTTTCATTCCATCATATAAGGATACATGCTTATTGACGAGTTGCATAAGATCCTTATCAGAAGAGATAATGGTTGTTTTTGCACCAACCTTTGTTGCCAATTGTGCATAGGTCGCTATCAAATCATCCGCTTCAAAGCCTTCCTTTTCAATACAAGGCAAATTAAAAGCCTTTGTTGCTTGGCGTATCAACGCAAATTGAGGAATTAAATCTTCGGGAGGATCAACACGATTCGCTTTATATTGAGGATAAATTTGTTTCCGAAAAGTATCCGATGAATAATCAAAAATAACAGCAAAATGTGTTGGAACAATACCTGTCGCTGTGTTACGAGCATCACAAAGTAATTTCCATAACATATTACAAAAACCAGCTACTGCTCCTACTGGAAGCCCATCCTTTTTACGTTTTAAAGGCGGTAAAGCATAGTAAGCACGAAAAACATAGCCTGATCCATCAACCAACAAAAGATGATCTGTTGCCTTCATGACAATTTTATTTCTCCTTTTCAGCTAAAAAAATACATTACTCTTATATGTTTTTTTCACTTTTATTTTAATTTTTTTCATTTTGCCTCTAAAAAGCCATTTTTTTTTTTCATAAGACATGAAGTCGTTACACTTTATATTATGTACCTAGAGCTTTTCTTTGCTGTTACAGGATTAATAGCTTTCATTTTGCTCCTCCTATGATAGCTGAGGTACGATGTAGCGACAGGGTCGTTGTGGTGTTCCCCTCCCCACAACGACCGTTTTTTTGGCATCCGTATTTTTCGTTCTTAACTTAAATAACTTTTTTAGAGATAAGGTAGGGATGTTATTCATAAATTTTGAAGTTATTCCACAGAGCTTTTTCACCCATTTTTCTGATAAAATCAGCGTGCAACCCTTTTTCCTGTGCAGTCAATCTTGAAGGTAGAGCCTGTGGACGAGATTTAACCGCATAAGATGTGCCTTTATCATTTTGGATATGTTCATCAAGATTCCTTTTGTTATCAAACCCCAATACGCCCTGCTTTCCACCAATCAGTTCAATATAAACGTCGGCTAAAATTTCTGCATCAAGGAGAGCTCCATGAAGAACACGATGGCTATTATCAATTCCAAAACGTTTGCATAAAATATCAAGAGAATTAGGGCCCATGGGAAATTTACGCCGTGCCATAGCCAATGTATCAAGAATATTATCAACACTGATAAGCGGCTTATTGACGCGTTTTAATTCTGCATTAATAAAACCTATATCAAAACTCGCATTGTGTGCAATCATAGTCGCACCATTGATAAATTCTAAAAATTCATCAACAATATCACTAAAACTTTTTTCGTTTTTTAAACGTTCATTGGTTAATCCGTGAATTGCTACCACTTCATCAGGAATAATAACACCTTCAGGGTTTAAATAAACATGAAACTGACGTCCCGTAAGATAACGATCAACCATTTCTACACAACCAATTTCGATTATGCGATCTTTCTCTTTATCTAAACCTGTTGTTTCTGTATCAAAAATAATTTCCCGCATAACTTCAATTCTTTAGCAATTTTTTTATCACATCAAAAACCTGTTGACGTGTATTCTCTAAATCTTTCCCTGTATCAATAATAAAATCAGCACGTTCTCGTTTTTTTTCATCTGGCATTTGCCTCGCATTGATAAAGGCAAATTTTTTCTCATTCATCCCTTGACGAATCATCACACGCTCTTTTTGTATTTCTGGTGGAGCAGAAACAACAATAACGCTATCTACACGACTTTCACCATTTTTTTCAAACAGAAGTGGAATATCAAGAATAACTAATTTTTCCCCATGGTGGCGCGCTGTATCAATAAATTCTTTTTCTTTTTTTTGCACCAAAGGATGAATTATTTTTTCTAATGTTTGTAATTTTTCCTTATCATCAATCAAAATTTCAGAAAGTTTCAAACGATTAACTTCACCATTTTCAACAACACCAGGAAAAATACGCTCTATGCGCGACACAGCTGGCTCACTTTTATAAAGCTTTTGTACCGCCTCATCAGCACTAAAAACAGAAATACCCGCTTGCTTGAAAAAATCAGCAACTGTCGATTTTCCCATAGCAATTGATCCCGTCAAACCTATGATCTTCATTCTCTCTCTTCACTCATATCCTCTAAAATAGCTGCCCGTAAGGCTTTTGTTACCTGTGGTCTTATTCCAAACCACCGTTCAAAACCTATAACAGCCTGATGGAGAAGCATCCCAAACCCATCAACAGTCTTTAGACCACAAACTTCTGCCTGTTGTAAAAAAGGAGTTATCAAAGGTGTATAAACAATATCTGTTACTAATGCTGTCTTTTTTGCTTTATGAAAATCACAAAAAAAAGAATCATTTTTTTCTTCTGGATTTTTTATGCCTATGGACGTCGTATTAACAATCAAATCAGCTTTATAAAGTATTTCATGAATTTTATGCCAATCGTAGACTTTAATGGGTTTTCCAAAATGTTGGGCTAAATTATCAGCGCGTTGTTTTGTACGGTTAACTAAATAAATCTGTTCAAATCCGCGTTCTTTTAAAGCATAGAGGATAGCGCGTGCAGCGCCACCTGCCCCAAAAACAAGAGCTGTTTCCCCTCCCCAATCAGATGCAAAATCATCAAGATTAGCGCTAAAACCATAGGCATCACTATTTGTGGCACAAAGTTTATCTCCTTCATACCAAAGTGTATTAGCCGCACCAATTATTGTTGCTCTCTCATCTTTATAATCTGCTAAACGAAAGGCTTCCTGTTTATGAGGTAGAGTAACATTTCCTCCACAAAAGCCTATTTTTTGTAAAGAAATAATAAAATGGTTGAATTCTTCAGAAGTCACTTCCTGTGCAAGATATTCACCTTGTAAACCATATTGCTTAAGCCAAAAATTATGAATTCTTGGCGATTTTGAATGATGAATAGGAAAACCAACAACAAAAGCGCGGGGGTATTTCGTTTTTTCTATTGTTAAATCAACCATCAATAACCCCTAAATGACGTAATTTTACGAGTAGAGGGAGCAAAGGTAAACCAACAATAGTAAAAAAATCTCCATCAATTTTTTCAAAGAGGTGGATCCCTTCCCCTTCAATTTGATAGACTCCCACACTGTTTAAAACATCTTTTCCTACACGTGCTAAATAACATTCAATAAATTTTGATGAGAGTAAACGTACGGACATATGTGCGCTAAAAGCCTCAACCCAAATTTTTTGACCATTTTTAAATAAAGCTACCGCACTATGAAGAGAATGTGTTTTTCCTGATAATTTGCATAAACGTTGGTGTGCTTCCTTAATATTTGTTGCTTTATGAAAAACTTGACCTTCTAAATCAAGCACTTGATCGCAACCAATAACGAAAGCATCAGGAAAACGATCTGAAACATTTTTTGCTTTTGCACTGGCAAGAAAACAGCTGAGTTCTTTAGGTGTTTTTTCTTTTGCCGTTTTTTCTATTTCTCTTTCATCAAAAGAAGCTCCTTCAATCAAAAAATTTAAACCTGCTTTTTTTAATAATTGTGCGCGATAAAAACTAAGAGATGCTAATATTAATATCTCTGTGTTCATGAGAATTCTCTCTCATTTTCCTTCACGAAATCGTGATAAAAGTTCAAATATTGCCGCTGCAGTTTCTTCAATAGAGCGCCTTGTGACATCAATAATAGGCCAACCAAAACGTTCGCAAATGCGTTTTGCATAGATTAATTCTTCAGCTATGTTAATACGATTTGTATAACTATCAAGAACAAGACCTTCCCCCAAATCACGATTTTGGCGAATATGTGAGATTCTTTCAGCTGAAGCGATTAAACCAACGATTAAAGAATTTTTTGCCTCTAAAAGGGATTCTGGTAAATCAATATTAGGAATAAGAGGAACATTGGCCGTTTTGATCCCCCGATTTGCTAAATAGATACTTGTTGGCGTTTTAGAGGTCCTTGAAATTCCTACAAGAATTACATCCGCTTCAGATAAGCTACTGGAAGACTGCCCGTCATCATGCTCTATCGTAAAATCCAATGCTTCAATACGACGAAAATAATCAGCATTAAGATCATGTTGTGCGCTCGCACGTAAATGAGTTGGCATTCCAAGATAAGACTGAAAAGCATTTAAAACAGGATGTAATATATCAATATAGGGAACTTTTATTTTTTCGCATCTTTTTTGAAGAAGAAGTTTAAGTTCTTCATCAATTATCGTGTAAAGAACAATACCTGGCTCTTGTTGTATTTCATCAAGAGCTTTTTGTAACTGTAATTTGTTACGAATCATAGGATAGATATGTTCTGTTGCCTGACTCATTGTATACTGCGATGCTACAGCTCTTCCAACAGAGATTAGCGTTTCTCCTGTTGCATCAGAAAGCATGTGTAAATGAAAGGATTTTTTTTCTTTTGTCACAAAAATTTTAACTCCTTGTTAAGACATGTGTATATATCTTTAGGCTTTTTTATAAAACTAAAATTTAGGAAAAATCTTCCATTATTATGCACAAATAAATCCCTTGTGATAATTGAACGCTGCTTATGAGAAAAAAGTGGGGATAATATCTTTAAGATAATGTTAATTTTATTCTTTTTATTCTCTCTTTTGTGGATAAAATTGAGAATAAATGAAGTGTAAATAATAATTCACACTAAACACAGTTTTAAATAAGAAGAATCCTTTCTTTAATATAAATTTATTAATAAAAAGCTTTGGAAAAAATACTCTTGAATGGAATTTCATTAATGCTCTAGGTTAAATTCATATTTTTTTTATAAAATAATTAAATACTATTCGGATTTTATATTTTTTATATAATATTCTTAATATTATACGAATAAATTTCATATAAATGGTACTTGCAGATTGAAAAAATTGAGTGTAAAATGCTTTCTTCTTGAGGATATTTAGTTCTATAAAATCTCCATAAATTGTTCAAGGTAATTCTCTCCTTAATTAAAAGAGCATCTTTCATGCAAAAAATGAAACTACAAGAACTTAAAAGCAAAAATCCCGTTGAACTTGTTTCTTTTGCTGAAACATTAGAAGTTGAAAATGCCTCCCTTATGCGCAAACAAGAATTAATGTTTGCAATTTTGAAAAAACTTGCTCTACAAGATGTAGAAATTATAGGAGAAGGTGTTGTTGAAGTTTTACAAGATGGATTTGGATTTTTGCGATCTGCTGATGCTAATTATCTTCCTGGACCTGATGATATCTATCTTTCACCTTCACAAATTCAGTCATTTTCTCTAAAAACAGGCGATACCATTGAAGGTCCTATACGAAGCCCAAAAGAAGGGGAACGTTATTTTGCTCTTCTTAAAATTAATACAATTAATTTCGAAAAACCTGAAAAAATTCGTTATAAAATTCACTTTGATAATCTCACACCTCTTTATTCAAATGAACGCTTCCAAATGGAAATACAAGATCCTACAGAGAAGGATATGTCATCGCGTGTGATTGATCTGATATCTCCCTTGGGAAAAGGACAAAGAGGATTAATTGTCGCACCACCTCGGACAGGAAAGACAGTTCTCCTACAAAATATTGCTCATTCTATTACCACTAATCATCCTGAATGTTATCTTATTGTTCTTTTGATTGATGAACGACCAGAAGAAGTTACAGATATGCAACGTTCAGTAAAAGGAGAGGTCGTTTCTTCTACTTTTGATGAACCTGCAATACGTCACGTACAGGTGGCAGAAATGGTCATTGAAAAAGCTAAACGCCTCGTTGAATATGGACGCGATGTTGTTATTCTTCTTGATTCGATTACACGTCTTGGGCGTGCGTATAATACCGTTGTTCCTTCTTCAGGTAAAGTTTTGACAGGGGGTGTTGATGCAAATGCTTTGCAGCGTCCAAAGCGTTTTTTTGGTGCTGCACGTAATATTGAGGAAGGTGGCTCTTTAACTATTATTGCAACGGCTTTGATTGATACAGGTAGCCGTATGGATGAGGTTATTTTTGAAGAATTTAAAGGAACAGGTAATTCTGAGATCGTTCTTGATCGAAAAGTTGCTGATAAGCGTATTTTCCCTGCTATGGATATTTTAAAGTCAGGAACGCGTAAGGAAGAGCTTTTGGTCGCACGACAAGATTTACACAAAATTTTTGTTCTTCGTCGTATTTTAGCACCTATGAATGTAACAGATGCAATTGAGTTTTTGATTGATAAATTAAAGCAAACAAAAAACAATAGCGAATTTTTTGATTCAATGAATACTTAGAGTCATTAAAGTTTTTATTAGGATAAAACCTGTGGATACAATCTTTGCTGTTTCGAGTGGATTGTTACCTTCAGGGGTTGCAGTCATTCGGCTTTCTGGCCCTCATGTTGTGCATATCGTTAAAACACTGTGCGGTTGTTTACCTAAAGCACGCTTTATGCATTATGGAAATCTCATTGCTCGTGATGGCAGCTTTTTAGATTCTGCTTTAACTGTTTTTTTTCCTGCTCCTCATAGTTTTACGGGAGAAGATTGTGCAGAATTCCATTTACATGGCGGAAAAGCAGTTGTTAATCGTTTTCTCGATGAATTATCGACGTTTTCTGGATGCCGTATTGCAGAAGCGGGTGAATTTTCACGTCGTGCATTTATGGAGGGAAAATTAGACCTTGTTCAAGCGGAAGGTCTTGCTGATTTAATAGAAGCAGAAACAGAAAGTCAACGGCGTTTAGCAGTTATGGGGACAAGTGGACATTTAACAACACTTTATCGTGATTGGCGTCATAAGCTTATGAAGGTGCGTGCTTTTATTGAAGCAGAACTTGATTTTGCTGATGAAGAAGATATTCCTGATGCAATATCTGATAAAATTTGGAAAGATGTGGAAGATCTTTGTACTTCTCTTCGAGAACATATTCGTGAAGGAGAACGTGCGAGTATTTTACGTGATGGATTAAAAATTGTTATTGCGGGGGCTCCTAATTCTGGGAAATCAAGCATTATGAATCGTCTTGCAGGAAGATCTGTTGCTATCGTGACGGAAGAAGCTGGAACGACTCGTGATGCTTTAGAAATGAGACTTGTTCTTGGTGGTTTACCTATTTTTTTAACGGATACTGCTGGTTTTAGAAAAACAGAAAATAAAATAGAACAATTGGGAATAGAAGTTGCTAAACAGCATGTGAGAGAAGCTGATTTGGTTATTTTAGTTTATGATATTGTAAATCCTAAGCAAGTTGATTTACCAGAAACATCGGCTGAAATATGGTGTGTTGGTAATAAGCTTGATCTTTATGAGAAAAATGATCCGTGCTGGTCTATACAATTTTCTGCATTAACTGGTTTAAATTTTGATTGTTTTATCAAAGAACTTGAATCATTTTGTCATCATCGTGCTTCTGAAGTTGGGAATCTTGTTCCAGCTCGTAAAAGACAACTTCAATTATTAAAGGAAGCTGTTAAGGAGATTGAAAATTCTCTTAATTATCATTCTCTTGATCTCAGTTTACGTGCAGAACATCTCCGTCGTGCAAGTGATTTTCTTGGAAAAATTATGGGAGATATTGATGTTGAAGATTTGCTTGATATTATTTTTTCAGAGTTTTGTGTTGGTAAATAATGATTCACGTGAAACATTGATTATTTCATAGACAGATTTAAAAGATTATGTAATTTATATCTTGTTTCACGTGAAACCTTAGAACTATTCTCTATGGAATGAATTAAATGCAATCATATGATGTTATCATTGTTGGTGGTGGTCATGCGGGCTGTGAAGCAGCTTCAGCTTCAGCACGTGTAGGTGCACAAACAGCACTTGTGACACATAAAATATCAGCACTGGGAACAATGTCCTGTAATCCTGCTATTGGGGGTCTTGGAAAAGGGCATTTAGTACGTGAAATAGATGCGTTAGATGGTCTCATGGGAAGAGCAGCAGATGCTGCTGGAATTCAGTTTAGACTCCTTAATCGACGTAAGGGACCAGCAGTGAGAGGACCACGGACACAAGCAGATAGACAACTCTATAAAGAAGCAATTCAAAAATTTTTAAAAGAACAAGAAAATCTGACACTCGTTGAAGATGAAGTTATTGATCTGATTGTTAAAGATCATTGTGTATCAGGTGTTATTTTAAAAAAACAAGGAACAATTTTTTCTGGTGCTGTTGTTTTAACAACAGGGACATTTTTAAATGGTTTTATTCATATAGGTGATAAAACATGGGCTGCTGGCCGTATGGGAGATCCAGCAAGTGTGCAACTTGCTGAACGTTTAAAAAATTATAATATAAAACTTGGTCGATTAAAAACTGGAACCCCTGCTCGTTTGAGTAAAAAAACAATAGATTGGGATCGTCTTTCAAAACAACAAGCAGATGAAAATCCCGTTCCTTTTTCTTTTTTAACAGAGAAAATTGAACAGCCACAAATTGAATGTGCAATAACACGTACGAATGCGCAAACACACCAAATTATTCGTGATAATATCCATCGTTCTGCTTTATATTCTGGAAATATTGAAGGATTAGGACCTCGTTATTGTCCTTCAGTTGAAGATAAAATTGTTAAATTTGGGGAACGTGATGGACATCAGATTTTCCTGGAACCAGAAGGATTAAATGATGATACGGTTTATCCAAATGGTCTTTCTACTTCTCTTCCTGAAGATGTACAAATTTCCTTCTTGAAAACCATTGAAGGATTGGAAAATGCTACAGTTTTACAGCCCGGTTATGCTATTGAGTATGATTTTGTTAATCCACAACAATTAACAAAAAGCTTAGAATTACGCTCTTTACCAGGATTGTTTTTAGCGGGACAAATTAATGGTACAACAGGGTATGAGGAAGCTGCAGCACAAGGACTTTTAGCGGGATTGAATGCGGCACGTAAAGTAGGTAAATTAGATGAAATATTTATAAGTCGTTCTACCGCTTATATTGGTGTTATGGTTGATGATTTGGTTTCACGTGGGGTTTGTGAACCTTATAGGATGTTTACATCACGTTCTGAATTTCGTTTGTCTTTACGATCTGATAATGCTGATACGCGTTTAACACCTTTGGCACAAGAATGGGGGATTGTCAGTAAAGTACGTTGGGATTGTTATCAGAAAAAACAACAACGGCTTGATCAAGCACGATCAATATGCAAAAATCTCTTTTTAACACCTAATGAAGCTTCTGCTCATGGATTACACGTGAATCATGATGGAATTCGGCGTTCGGCTTATGATTTTCTCGCTTATCCTCATATGACTTTAGAGCGTCTTTCACATTTTTGGCCACAATTACAAGCCATTGATTCTAAAACGGTAGAATCTTTAGAAATTGAAGCACAATATGCGGTTTATTTAGATAAACAAGCACAAGATATTGCCTCTCTTCAAAGAGATGAGCGTTTGGAAATTCCTTCATCTCTTGATATTCAGGCAATTTCAGGTCTTTCAAACGAACTTAAATCAAAAATTCAAGAAGTGTCTCCGCGTTCAATTGCTGATGCACAAAAAATTGATGGTATGACACCCGCCGCGTTATCACTTATTATTACATATATTCAACGTCAACGACGTGAAAAGGCTAAAACAGCTTAATGGATTCTTCTATAGAACAAAAATATAAGCAACTATTAGATATTGTTCCTTCTGTTTCACGTGAAACGATGGAAAATTTAATTCAGTTTGAGTCTTTAATACTTCAATGGAATGCGCACATTAATTTGATATCTGCTGCAACAATACCAGATCTATGGACACGGCATATTTTAGATTCAGCACAAATTTTTCCTTTGTATCCTCATTCTTTACAGTGGTGTGATCTAGGATCAGGAGGAGGTTTTCCCGCAATTGTGATTGCTATCTTTCTGAAAGAAAAAGGAACAGGGCACATTAATCTTGTTGAAAGTAATGGAAAAAAAGTTGCTTTTTTGCGAACAGTTATTGCTCAACTTAATCTTCCTGCAACCGTTTATCATGCTAGAATTGAAGATATCTATCAAAAAATTCCCATATCTGATATTATAACGGCACGGGGATTAGCGCCGCTCAATGAGCTTTTACAGCTTATTTTTCCTTTATTAACAGAAAAAACAATCGCTCTTTTGCAAAAAGGTCGGGATTACGCTACAGAAGTAAAAAATGCCTCTGCCAATTGGCACTTTGATCTGTTAAAACATACAAGTAAAATTGATGAAAATTCTGTTATTTTGGAAATTTCTCATATTCGATCATATTAGAGGGTAAAGCAAAATGAGCGAAACACGAATTATCGCTATTGCAAACCAAAAGGGTGGAGTGGGAAAAACAACCACAGCAATTAATCTTGCAACAGCTTTAGCAGCCATTGGTGAAAATGTCCTTATTATGGATGTTGATCCACAAGGTAATGCAAGTACAGGCTTAGGAATTGATCGTAATAGCCGACCTTTATCGTCTTATGATGTTTTGGTTTCAGGCGTTTCGATTACACAAGCAGCTTTAAAAACAGCCGTACCTAATCTTCATATTGTTCCTTCTACACTTGATCTTTTAGGAGTGGAGATGGAAATTTCCTCATCACAAGATCGTATCCAACGCTTACGTAAAGCTCTCTATGATGATCCGGAAATGGAAAAAAAGTTCAATTATATTTTAATTGATTGTCCACCATCACTTAATCTTCTTACATTGAATGCCATGGGGGCTGCAGATTCTGTTTTGGTACCTATGCAATGCGAATTTTTAGCGCTTGAAGGTTTAAGTCAATTGCTTGAAACAGTAAAACAAGTACGGTCCGTTCTTAATCCATCTTTAGAAATCCAAGGTATCGTTCTAACAATGTATGATGGACGGAATAATCTTTCAAATCAAGTTGTTGAAGATGTACGTTCTTTTATGGGAGATAAAGTTTATCGTACTGTTATTCCACGAAATGTAAGAGTATCAGAAGCACCCTCTTTTGGTAAGCCTGTGTTGCTTTATGATCTCAAATGTGCTGGGAGCCAAGCTTATTTGCGTCTAGCATCAGAAATGATTCAACGTGAAAAACAAGCACGCGCTGCTGCTTAGAAATATAAAAAATATTTAAAAGTTCAAAGAGAAAAATTATGAATGATGATCTCTCAAAAAAAAGACTAGGACGTGGATTAGCAGCATTGATTGGAGATATCAATTTAAACAATAATCTTGCACGTTCATCAAGTTTTGATAAATTGACGGAATCCGGTAGCATTTCCGAACGATTTGTTTCTCTTGAAGCTATTTCATGTAATCCTCATAATCCGCGGCGTCATTTTACTGAAATAGAGCTTGATAATTTGGCACAATCAATTCGTCAGCACGGTGTGGTTCAGCCTGTTGTTGTAAGACCTTTAAAAGATCATCCTCATCGGTTCGAATTGATCGCAGGTGAACGGCGCTGGCGTGCAGCAAAACGTGCAAATTTAAGTCAATTACCCGTTATTATTCGTGATGTGGATGATAAAACCGCTTTGGAATTGGCTATTATTGAAAATGTTCAGCGGGCTGATCTGAATCCTATCGAAGAAGCAAAGGGATATGAGATGCTGTTGAATGAACATGATTATACACAAGTAGATTTAGCCCAAGTTATTGGAAAAAGTCGTAGCCATGTTGCAAATACACTTCGTTTGTTAAAACTTCCAGAAAAAGTTCAACAATTCTTAATGGATGGACAACTTTCTGCAGGTCATGCTCGTTGTCTTATAACCGTTGATAATCCACAAGATTTAGCTGAAAAAATTATCCGTGAAGGGCTTTCGGTACGTCAAACGGAAATACTTGCATATGAACAGGCTAATCCTAAAACTAAAAAACGTACGACTGTGGAAAAAAATGCAGAAACAAAATCTTTAGAAAAATTACTTGCAGATGTTATTGGAATGAAAGTTATTATTCGTCACGGTAAAAAAGGTGGTGATTTAAAAATACACTATTCTTCATTAGAACAATTAGATGAAATTTGCCGTCGTTTACAAAGTTAATCAATTATTTTTAAAAGATTTTTTTAACAATTTCCTTTTAAAATTTTGATTATTCTATACATATTCTCTTTAGCAAATTCTATATTACTGGAAAGTATAAAATTTTGTTCATAAGTAGAAATTTCTTCATCTGTAATCATATTCAATGTTTCTTGAAGTGTTAGGTGAGCGATGACAAATTCTTTTGGTGTAAAGTTATTTTCTCTTAAAATATTCATGAGTCCTCGTTTACTAGAAATATAAGCGATATATCCTTCAATGTGATCATCATCAGTAATAAGATCACTTTTTGTATTTTCTTTTTGCGGTTCTGGAGGTAGATTTTTACATTCCTTTTCAATTTTCTCCAGCTTTAAAAGAATATCTTCTGTTAAGGGGTAACTTTCAAAAGGAGATGATATAAGAGAAGGATTGTTCGTTTCTTGCTTTTTGTCTTGAGCATGTAATGCAAAAGGAAAAAGGAAAAGAAAGCACAATGCAAATTTAAACATGACTAAAAACTATCCTTTCTTTTGCGAATTTTAATAAGAAACTTTCTGTTTGTTGCTCTTTGTTTTTATAAAAATCATTTGTAAATATAATAGGAATATAAGGTAATTGTTCGGAATGGTGAAAATATGATGACTTTTTGATAGAGACATATCTCTAACGAAGAGTAGAACGCCATTGGATCACTAATTCATGCACTTGTTTTTAAAAGGGCATCTTACGCTTTCAAGTCCAGTTTTGGACGGTGTCCGTGAAATAGTATAAGTAGAGCTCTCTATCTTTATGAATTATGAAAAAGCAAGCCGCATCATCACACATTCTGCCAGTTCTCACTGTACTACAAAGTCCTTGGTACTTAAGACTATTTATCAAAGGTATTTTTATTGTAGAGTTCCACTCCACACGATCCCCTTCACTTGTAACATGTAAGCGGATGTTTTTTATCGATTCAATATATAAAATAGTGAATTATCATTATAAATCAATACATGACTTATTATAGAAATGGATTGTTATTTTTAGATATCTCATAACTTATTAGTTGCTCAAAATGAGTTTTTGACAGTTTCCTAAAAGAGTCGTTATTTTGTAAAAATGTTTTTTAACAAATTCAAGATTTTTTAAAAATACAATATTTTTCTCAGATGAATATTCTTTTTCAGATGCAAATACAAGAAGCATTAACATAACTTCAAGCGTTAAGGTTCCAGAAGAAAAATCTTTTGGTGTGAGGTTATTCTCTTTTAAAATATTCAAGAACTTTGGTTTACTAGAAATATAGGTGGTGTAATTTTCAATACTAGAGAAGATATTAGATTCGTAAGTGTAAGAATTATTTTCTGTTTCTGAAAGAAATTTTTTAAATTCTTTTTCAATTTTTTCTAACTTTACAAGAAGATCTTCTGTTAAGAGATAATTTTTAGTAATGGGTGATATAAGAGGAGGTTTATCCGTTTCTTGTTTTTTTTTTCTTGGGCATATGATAGAAAGGGAAAAAGAAAGAGAAGGAGCAATGCAAGTTTCAACATAATTAAAAATTATCCTTCCTTTTTCGAATTTCAGAAAAAACTTCTTCATCTGTGGCATCATTCATTGAAAGATTTTTTCTGATTGCTGGATCATTCCAGCGAAGAAAGGGGTTTGTTGCTTTTTCTTGCCCTAAAGTGACAGGGAGAGTCATGGCATTTTTTGCGCGTAATGAAAAAACTTCTTCTGCTCTTTGTTGAAGTTTTTGATTATGCGGATCAAGTGTCAATGCGAAAAGAGCATTATTTTTTGTGTACTCGTGTCCACAATAGAGAAGCGTTTCATCAGGAAGCTGACGAAGTTTTTTTAAAGAATTTAGCATTTGTGCAGCTGTTCCTTCAAAGAGACGTCCACAACCAAGTGAAAAAAGCGTATCTCCAGCAAAGAGTAATTTTTTTTCAGGAAAATAGTAGGATAGAGCTCCTAACGTATGGCCAGGTGTTGAGAGAGCTAAGAGCGATTGAAAACCAAAGAGAAGCTTCTCATCAGATTGAAGTGTTTTATCAAGATGGTAAATCTTGTTTTTTTCTGCTGCTGGCCCAACAACTATAGCGTTGTACACTTGTTTTAATTCTGCAAGAGCTTCTACATGATCATGATGATGATGAGTCACAAAAATAGTATGAAGTGTCCAATCACGACGCTTTAAAGCGTTGCGAATTGCTTTGCTTTCAGGAGCATCTATTGCGGCTGTCATACCACTTTTTTCGTCATGAATAAGCACACCAAAATTGTCTTTTCGACAGATAAATTGTTCAATCAGCATGTCTTTTTTCCATGAACAGCATGCAACGATGAAACTGAAAGATAATTTATGATTATGGGTACATTTTGTTTAAGAATCAGAATTCTCCTCTTCTGTAAAAAGTCCTTTTGAATGTTTCATAATGATAGGCATTTGAGTAAGCATGAAAAGGACTGTTATAGGCATAACGCCAAATACTTTGAAATTTGTCCAAAAATTATCGCTAAAATTTCGCCAAATGATTTCATTTAAAAGGGCAAGAAAAACGAAAAAAAATGCCCAACGATAGGTGAGTTTTTGCCAGCCTAAATCATCAAGTTTTAAGGTAGAATCAAGAGCATAACGTAAAAGTGGTTTTTTAAAAAACATTCCACCAAACAGTATACAAGCAAATAAGCTGTTAATGATTGTTGGTTTCATTTTTATGAAAGTTTCATTATGAAGCCAGAGTGTTAGAAAGCCAAAAACAAGAACAAATATTCCTGAAATAAGAGGCATAATAGGAACTTGTCTTGCAAGGACCCATGAGAAGCTTAGAGAAATAATAATTGCTACCATAAAAATAGCTGTTGCAGGGAAAATAGGCTTACTAAAACTTTGAAAAATTTCAATGTTTTTTATCAACCATTCTCCCTTATAATTGGCAAAAAAGAAGGCAACCAATGGTCCCATTTCTAAGAGAAACTTAAGTGTTGGTGAGAGGGGCATTTTTTTATTGTTGTTCATATTTTTCTCAGAATTATTATGTGAATTAGGGTTAGATAAAGGTTGTTTCATGCATGTTTTCCTGCGATAGTTTCGGCAAAGTTAGAAGCAGAAAAGGGTTGAAGATCTTCAATACTTTCTCCTACACCGATAAAATAAACGGGTAATTTATATTTTGCTGCGATAGCAATAAGAATTCCTCCTCGTGCAGTCCCATCAAGTTTTGTCATGACTAAACCATTAACTCCAGCAATATCACGGAAAATATCCACTTGGCTGAGTGCATTTTGTCCGGTGGTGGCATCAAGTGTTTGAAGGATTGTATGGGGCGCTTGGGGAGAGTGCTTTCTTAAAACACGAATAATTTTTGCCAACTCATCCATCAATTCAGATTTATTTTGTAAACGCCCTGCTGTATCAATAATTAATACATCACTGTTTGCTTTTTTTGCCTTCTCGAAAGCATCAAAAGCTAAGCTTGCGGCATCTGCACCCAATTTAGTTGAAATAACAGGAGAATCGGTACGTTTACCCCAAATATGCAATTGTTCAATCGCTGCGGCTCGGAAAGTGTCACCTGCAGCAAGCATAACTTTTAATCCCCCTTCTGTTAATTTGGCGGCAAGTTTTCCAATCGTTGTTGTTTTTCCCGTACCATTTACACCGACCAGTAAAATAACATGAGGCTTATGACTGAGATCAAGCTCTAATGGTATTGCTACAGGCTCTAAAACTTTTTTGATTTCATCAGCAACAATCATATGAATATCATCTGGGGAGAGATCTTTTTCATAACGACTGGAAGCTAAAGTATTTGTGATGCGTGTTGCCGTTTCTACACCAAGGTCAGCTTGAATAAGAATATCTTCGAGCTCTTGCAATGTCTCTTCATCAAGTTTTCTCTTAACAAAGAGGTCGCTAATTGATCCGCTTAGACGTTGTGAAGAAAGGGCTAAACCTTTTTTAAGGCGTCCAAACCACGCTGTCTTTTTTTGTTCAACAGAGGGTTCGGATAAAGTTTCTTCACTCTTTTTTTCATGAATGGTGTTTGTGACAATAATTTTGCTATAAGGAGAAACGTCACCAGAATGGGGGGCTTTATCAGAATGGAATCCTAAAGATGAGGGGAGGTCATCGTGTTTTATAGGTGTTGATTTTTTCCTTTTTGTTTTTTCCTCTTTTTCTACCTCTATAGAGGCTTGGCTGTTTTTTATCCCTTCATTTTCTTCTATTATATCGCTTTTATCAGGAGCGGAAATTTGTTCACTTTCCTGCTCTTTGGATTTGGAATAAGAAAATATTTTTTTAATAAAAGATTTCGTCATAAGAGTTTTCCTGCTCAAGCAGCGTTTAATTTTGGAAGGACAGCAATTAATTTATCGCCATCATGGTCAATGATAAGAGCTTGAACAATTGTTCCTGCTTTTGCACCTTTAATTTGTACAAGAGTATAATCTTCTGTTCGTCCAATTTCGTCTTTTTCAACGAGAATTGTTTGTTGACTGTTTTGTAAATGAGCAAGATGTTTTTGGTAAGCTTCCTCACCTGCTTTACGCAATCTTTCAGCACGCATCTTAACTATTTTACGGTTGACTTGTGGCATCCGTGCGGCAGGTGTACCTTCTCTTGGACTAAAGGGGAAAACATGAAGGTGGGTTAAATGACAATCTTTGATTAAAGCAAGACTGTTTTGAAACATCTCTTCTGTTTCCGTAGGAAAACCAGCAATCAAGTCGGCACCATAAACCATTGTGGGACGTTTGGCACGCAATTCTTGGCAAAATTGAATAGCATGTTCACGCAAATGACGGCGTTTCATCCGTTTTAAAATCATATTATCGCCTGCTTGCAAAGATAAATGCAAATGAGGCATGATCCTTTTTTCATAGGCTAAAAGATTGATGAGTTCTTCGTCTGCTTCAATAGAATCAATAGAAGAGAGGCGTAATCGGGCCAAATCGGGGACATGATGTAAAATGGCCGATGTTAATTTTCCTAGAGTCGCCTTTCCAGGAAGATCGTGACCATAACTTGTAAGGTCAACACCTGTAAGGACAACTTCTTGAATCCCCTCGCCTGTAAGTTTTTTAATTTGCTCTATGACAGCACCCATGGGAACTGAACGAGATGGTCCACGTCCATAAGGAATAATGCAAAATGTACAGCGATGATCGCATCCATTTTGTACCTGTACAAAAGCGCGGGTGCGCTCTTGCATTGCACTGATCATATGGGGAGCAATTTTTTGCACTTCCATGATATTATTAATACGCACCTTTTCGGAATGATTAATACCAAAATCAGGAAGTTGACGATAAGAATGGGCGTGAAGTTTATCTTCGTTCCCTAAAACGAGATCAACTTCTGTCATTGAGGCAAAATTTTGTGCTTCTGTTTGGGCAGCACATCCTGTTACAATAATACGTGCATGAGGATTTTTACGCCGCGCTTTGCGGATAGCTTGTTTTGCTTGTCGTACGGCTTCGGCAGTGACAGCGCAGGTATTAAAAATAATAGCATCATCCTTGAGCTGATCTAACCCTGAAGCAGTGCTTTCTTTGCGAATGATTTCCGATTCGTAGCTATTGAGTCGACAACCGAAAGTTACAATTTCTACTGCCATCAAGAGTGATCCTTTTTATAACACCCTGTTAAAGGATTTAAAAAACCACTAAATTGATATTTTATGGGTCCTGTCATAATAATGTGATTATCTTCTCGGTAAAAAATATTAAGTGTTCCCCCTGGTAAATTTACATCGATATGGCGCTGTGTCAAACCACGTCGATAAGCGGCCACGGCACTGGCACACGCAGCACTCCCACATGCTTGTGTTAATCCTGCTCCTCGCTCCCATGTACGTAAATTTAGACTTTTCTTTGACGTTATGCAAGCAATGGAAATATTGCACCGTTCTGGAAAAAGGGAATCATGTTCAAGTATTGGTCCGTATTTTTCTAATGGAATATGTTGAAGATCATTTTCAACAAAAAAGATAGCGTGGAGATTGCCAATAGAGACAAGACAAGCATCTTTTAGGGGACCAGCTGTAATTTTTACGTGATTGGTATCAACTATTTCACGTGAAACAGGCATCTCTTTTGCATTGAAATTTGGGCATCCCATATCAACAGAAATGAGATTGTCGGCTTGGTATTTTCCTTCGATCACTCCAGCGGGGGTTTCTAAACGAAAACTTTCACCAAAATTGTGGTCTGTGAGCCATGCAATGACACAGCGGGTACCATTACCACAAGCTTTAGCCTTTGAACCATCAGAATTCCATATTTCGATTCGGAAGTCGGCTTTGTTCTGAGTTGGAGTGTGGATAGCCATGATTTGATCAAAATGCATTTCAGGATCTGCCGATAAAGCAAGGATTGCTTGTGGTGTAAGAGCCTGTGTGCTTTCTCGCATATCAGCAACAATAATCTGATTTCCAAGACCATCCATTTTGCTAAATGGCATTTTCATGAAATTTCTCTATTCTAAAGATTACTTATCAAGGGATATATGACTAAAAATCTTATGGATTTCTAGTGTTTAATAAATATAAACTTAAGTACATAAATTATTTTGTTTTAAATAAAGAATTTTAATCCTGTTTTTTTAATTTGTTAATTTATCTTTGTAATTATAAAAAATATTCACTTAATTTTTTGTGAGTTTATTTATTGTCATGGGAGAGAGTACAAAAATGTCGTTTTCAAAAAATTCATTTTTCGTTGCAATGTCAACTGTAATGCTTTTAGGGGGATGTTCAATAACGCGGTTTGACAGTAATGATAATAGTAACGCATTAGAAGTTTTTTATCCATCTCAACAAATGACAACCCTAGAAGTATCTGATTTATCGTCTGCTTCTTCGTCGGTATCTGAAGCTGCAAACGCTTCGATGTATGAGAAAGGAGATTCTCAGAGCGATGGACGAATGGCTAGTCTCGAATTACCAAGTAATGCCACTGATTTGTTTCCTGCAAGTATTGCTGGGGTATGGAATCTTTCTATGGGGGGTAAAGTTTGTCGGATTGCAACGCCACAAACAAAGTTTGGACAAGGGTACCGAGCTGGTCCTTTACACTGTCCAGGAATTGTTTCCCAAGTAAGATCGTGGGCTGTTAAAGGAAAAAGATTATATTTTTATAATAATTATGGACGTGTTATCGTTGCTCTTTATTCTTCAAATGTTGATCGTTTTGAGGGTCGTACACTTGATGATCATCCCGTTGTTTTAAGACGTTAAATCATTTTTGACCGTTTATGAAAAAATAAGCTATAGAAGCAGATTCGTGAAAAGAATTTGTATTTTTCATTGAAAACGGTTGGAAAAAGGTTGTTTGGATGATTCTCGTTTCAACGCGCTATAAGGAGCTGGTCTCTAAAGGGGAGGTCCGTTTTGATCCAGCTCAATTAGCTGTAACAGAGCACTTTGATCATTTATTAAAAAAAATTTCGGAACGAAGTGCTTCTCGTCCTTGGTCTTGGATATTTTGGTCTTTTTTTAAAAGAATATTTAAAAGGGAAAGACAAAATTTTGATCATATTGTAAAACAAGGGGATGAAAATGGTTCTTTTCAGGGATTATATATTTATGGTGAAGTAGGACGAGGCAAAACCATGCTCATGGATTTGTTCTTTTCTTGTTTGCCTAAGAATAATAAAAAACGCGCTCATTTTAATGATTTTATGGCCGATGTGCATGAGCGTATTAATTTTTATCGTCAAGAATCTGGGCGTGCAAAATCTAAACAAGATAATCCTATTTTAGCTGTTGCTGAAGATCTTGCACGAGAAGCAAAGGTACTTTGTTTTGATGAGTTTAGTGTAACAGATATTGCTGATGCTATGGTGTTGGGTCGGCTTATTTCTGCTTTGTTTGATAAGCGAATTTTCTTTATTGCAACTTCAAATGTGGCGCCGAATAACCTTTATTATAACGGTTTAAATCGTGAACTCTTTTTGCCTTTTATTGAAGTTTTGAAAGCATATGTTCGTGTTGTTAATCTTGATGCAAAAACAGATTATCGTCTTGAAAAATCAAATCTACAGCCTGTGTATGTAACGCCATTAGGGAAAAAAGCAGATGAATGTATGGATCAAGCATGGGCACGTGTGTTGCAAGGACATAAAGAAAGATCTGATGAGCTTTCTATCAGAGGGCGCTTTATTCCTATTCCACGTTTTGCTGCTGGTTGTGTGCGCTTTGATTATCAAGACTTGTGTGCAAAACCTTTGGCTGCAGCTGAGTATTTGGTATTAGGGGAGCGCTATCATACGATTTTTATCGATAATGTACCGATCATGGATGACACATGTCGCAATGAAACAAAACGATTTATTTTGCTTATTGATATTCTTTATGAGCGCCACATCCGATTATTTATGTCGGCAGCAGCAGGAGTGGAGGATTTGTATAAGGGGCATGCTCAGACTGCAGAAACATTTGAATTTCAAAGAACACAGTCACGTCTTTTTGAAATGCAAAGCTACGATTATTTGAAGCTTTGGGAAGAACATTTTCTTTTGAAGAAGAAGCTTTGATTATACTTTTACCTTTACGTAAACTGTAAAAACAATAACTCTTTGAAATTAAAGAAATGTAATAATTCTGTTGTATTTTTTAAAAATTCACTTTATCGATACATCATGATAATTTTCTAATAGTTGTTTCTGCGGAGGGTTGTTGTTTCTGTAAGGAGAAAAATTTGTAAATTTCATTTCTTTACTGCTTTTTATGATATTGTTTAAATGTGGTTTAAGTCAAAAATTTTCAGTATATGGGCGCTGATGAGTGTGCGCTGAATGATCTAAAAGTTAGGAAAAAATAAAATGGCACGAAAAAAGATAGCTCTCATTGGTTCAGGTATGATTGGGGGTACTTTAGCACATATTATTGGGTTAAAAGAGCTTGGTGATGTTGTCTTATTTGATATTGCAGAAGGTATGCCACAGGGTAAATCTCTTGATATTGCTGAGTCTTCTCCCGTTGATGGTTTTGATATTAATTTAAAAGGTGCAAATGCTTATGAAGCAATTGAAGGGTCTGATGTTGTTATTGTAACAGCAGGCGTTGCACGTAAACCTGGTATGAGCCGTGACGATCTTTTGGGTATTAATTTGAAAGTCATGGAACAAGTTGGTGCTGGGATTAAAAGATATGCACCTTCAGCTTTTGTTATTTGTATTACAAATCCCCTTGATGCAATGGTATGGGCATTGCAGAAATTTTCAGGTCTTCCCGTCCATAAAGTGGTTGGTATGGCTGGCATTCTGGATTCAGCGCGGTTTCGTTATTTTTTATCTGAAGAATTTAAAGTCTCTGTTAAAGATGTGACAGCGTTTGTTTTAGGTGGGCATGGTGATTCAATGGTGCCTTTGGTGCGTTATTCAACAGTTGGTGGTATTTCTTTGCCTGATCTTGTTAAAATGGGTTGGACAACACAGGAAAGGATTGATCAAATTATTCAACGGACCCGTGATGGTGGTGCAGAAGTTGTTAGTTTGTTAAAAACAGGTTCTGCTTATTATGCACCAGCTGCTTCTGCTGTTTCCATGGCTGAAGCTTATTTAAAAGACACTAAGCGTGTTGTGCCCGTTGCAGCCTATCTTTCAGGGGAATATGGGGTTAATGATACCTATGTTGGTGTTCCCGTTGTACTTGGTGCAGGTGGTGTTGAAAGGGTCATTGAAATTGAGCTTGATAAAGAGGAAAGAGAGGCTTTTGATTATTCCGTAAATGCGGTTAAAAAGCTTTGTGAAGCTTGTATTGCTCTTGTGCCTAGTCTCAAGTAAATAAAATAAGATTTCGTTCATTAAAATAAAGTATTTTAGAATATTAGAACTTTAGGATTAATAATAATTCATAAAAGAAAAGGACAAATGCATGAATATCCATGAGTATCAGGCCAAACGTCTGCTTCATGAATATGGAGCTCCCATTGCAAATGGTGTTGCTGTTTATTCTATCGAGCAAGCTGAAAAATGGGCAAAAAAATTGCCCGGACCTCTCTATGTGGTTAAAAGTCAGATACACGCTGGTGGTCGTGGTAAGGGGAAGTTTAAAGAACTTGGTCTTGATGCAAAGGGTGGTGTTCGGCTTGCACATTCTGTTGAAGAAGTTGTTGCAAATGTTCAAGAAATGCTTGGGAAAACTTTGGTAACCAAGCAAACTGGTCCAGAAGGTAAACAGGTCAATCGTCTTTACATTGAAGATGGTGCTGATATTGAACGCGAGCTTTATCTTTCGCTTTTGGTTGATCGGAATGTTGGTCGGATTGCTTTTGTTGTTTCAACAGAAGGTGGAATGGATATTGAAACAGTTGCTGAAGAAACACCAGAAAAAATCTTCACTCTGCCCATTGATGTGACAGAGGGTGTTACCTCTGCTGATTGTGCAAGACTGTGTGATGCATTGGGATTGCGCGATAGTGCACGGGAAGATGGTGAAAAGCTTTTTCCAATTCTCTATAAAGCATTTTGTGAAAAAGATATGAGCCTTTTAGAAATCAATCCGCTTATTGTGATGAAAGATGGTCATTTGCGCGTTTTGGATGCAAAAGTTTCTTTTGATAATAATGCTTTGTTTCGTCATCCAGATATTTTAGAATTGCGCGATCTTTCAGAAGAAGATCCAAAAGAAATTGAAGCTTCAAAGCATGATCTGGCTTATGTTGCTCTTGAGGGTACAATTGGTTGCATGGTCAATGGTGCGGGTCTTGCTATGGCAACCATGGATATCATCAAGCTTTATGGCGCTGAACCGGCAAATTTTTTAGATGTGGGAGGTGGCGCATCAAAAGAAAAGGTGACTGCTGCTTTTAAGATTATTACAGCTGATCCAAATGTTAAGGGCATTTTGGTTAACATTTTTGGTGGAATTATGCGTTGTGATGTCATTGCTGAAGGTGTGGTCGCTGCTGTTCGTGAAGTTGGTTTAAAGGTTCCCTTAGTTGTTCGTCTTGAAGGTACGAATGTTGAGCAAGGTAAAGCAATTATCAAGGACAGTGGTTTGAATGTTATTCCCGCTGATGATTTAGATGATGCTGCTCAAAAAATTGTTGCAGCCGTGAAGGGAGCTTAAGCGATGTCAATTCTTGTGAATAAGGATACAAAAGTTCTGATTCAGGGGCTTACAGGAAAAACAGGAACATTTCATACAGAACAGGCGCTTGCTTATCATGGCACGCAAATGGTTGGTGGTGTTAATCCTAAAAAGGGTGGAGAAATATGGGAGGGTTCAAAAGGTGAGACTCTTCCTATCTTTGCTAGTGTTGCAGAAGCAAAAGAAAAAACAGGCGCGGATGCTTCCGTTATTTATGTTCCTCCTGCAGGAGCAGCGGCAGCTATTATAGAAGCGATTGAAGCTGAAGTTCGTTTAATTATCTGTATTACGGAAGGTATTCCTGTTATGGATATGGTTAAAGTAAAGGCACGATTAGAAAACTCAAAATCTCGTCTTATTGGTCCTAATTGTCCTGGTATTCTCACGCCAAACGAATGTAAAATTGGTATTATGCCTGGTTCTATCTTTAGAAAAGGTTCTGTGGGGGTTGTTTCACGGTCGGGAACTTTAACTTATGAAGCTGTTTTTCAAACGAGTCAGGAAGGTCTTGGACAAACAACCGCTATAGGAATTGGGGGGGATCCTGTTAAGGGGACTGAATTTATTGATGTGTTGGAAATGTTTTTAGCGGATGATGAAACCCAGTCTATTGTGATGATTGGTGAAATTGGGGGATCTGCTGAAGAAGAAGCAGCACAATTTTTACAAGATGAAGCAAGAAAAGGTCGTAAAAAGCCCGTTGTTGGCTTTATTGCTGGTCGTACTGCTCCTCCAGGACGTACAATGGGGCATGCTGGTGCTGTTATTTCTGGTGGTAAAGGTGGAGCAGAAGATAAAATTGCGGCAATGGAATCAGCAGGGATTCGTGTATCTCCTTCGCCATCACAAATAGGTAAGACTTTGATGTCAGTTTTGAAAGGCTAAAAGAAAATTTCACCTGAATTAAGAAAATATTCTTAATTCAGGTGAAAAAAAACTTGAGTATAAAAAGGTAAAACTTTTCTGAATGTTCGACCCTTCATCTGCTTTGTAAGCATTGAAAGGTTGAAAAGAGATATAAGGAGACGGAATAGATGTTCCGGAGAGGTATATGGCAAGGCAGGACGAGATAAATAGTCTTTTTGCACAGACGTCATTTCTTTATGGTGGGAATGCGGATTATATAGATCAACTTTATGCTCAGTATGAAAAAGATCCTACCAGTGTTGATTCACAGTGGCGTGCTTTTTTTGAAGGCCTTCATGATAACAAAGAAGATGTTCTCAAAAATGCTGAAGGAGCAACATGGCAGCGTGATCATTGGCCATTAAAGCCAGATGGTGAGTTGGTTTCTGCTCTTGATGGTGATTGGTCTTCTCTTGAAAAATATCTTGGTGATAAATTAAAAGAAAAAGCAGCAACAGGGATTGCTCAAAAGGGAAAAACTTCCGGTGAACAAGATATTATCCGCGCAACGCGTGATTCTGTTCATGCCATTATGATGATTCGTGCATTTCGAGCACGGGGGCATCTTCGTGCAAAGCTTGACCCTCTTCAATTGGCGGAAAAGTTGGATGATTATAAAGAGCTTTCTCCAGAAGCTTACGGTTTTACTCCTGCTGATTATGAGCGTCCTATTTTTATTGATAATGTTTTAGGATTGGAATATGCAACTATTCCGCAAATGCTTGAAATTCTCAATCGTACCTATTGTTCAACAATTGGTGTGGAATATATGCATGTTTCTGATCCAATCCAGAAAGCATGGCTCCAAGAGCGTATTGAAGGGCGAGATAAAAAAATTGCTTTCACTCAGCAAGACAAGAAAGCTATCCTAAATAAGCTTATTCAGGCAGAGGGATTCGAACAGTTTTTAGACACTAAATATAAAGGCACAAAGCGTTTTGGACTCGATGGTGGTGAAGCGCTGATTCCTGCTCTTGAACAAATTATTAAATGTGGTAGTGCTTTAGGGGTTAGGGAAGTTATTTTAGGAATGGCCCATCGTGGTCGTTTAAATGTTCTTTCACAAGTTCTCGCCAAGCCGCATAGAGCTATTTTTCATGAATTCAAAGGGGGATCTTATAAGCCAGATGATGTAGAGGGGTCAGGTGATGTTAAATATCATTTAGGAACGACGGCTGATTTAGACTTTGATGGAAATAAAGTTCATTTATCGCTTGTAGCTAATCCTTCTCATCTTGAGATTGTTGATCCGGTTGTTATGGGAAAAGCACGTGCTAAACAAGATCAACTTGTCGGACCTATACACACTGATTCACTCCCATTAAGTGAGCGCTCAAAAGTGTTGCCATTGCTTATTCATGGTGATGCTGCTTTTGCAGGACAAGGCGTTATTCAAGAAACTTTTGGTCTTTCAGGCCTTAAAGGTTATCGTGTTGCAGGCTCACTTCATGTGATTATCAATAATCAGATTGGTTTTACAACGGCACCACGTTTTTCACGTTCTTCACCTTATCCATCTGATGTTGCAAAAATGATTGATGCTCCCATTTTTCATGTGAATGGTGATGATCCTGAAGCTGTTGTTTTTGTTGCTAAAATAGCAATGGAGTTCCGTCAAATTTTCCATAAACCGGTGGTCATCGACATGTTTTGTTATCGCCGTTATGGACATAATGAAGGCGATGAACCTTCCTTTACGCAGCCACTTATGTATAAAGCAATTCGTAATCATAAAACAACTCTTCAGCTTTATAGTGATCAATTGATCGCAGAAGGAATAGTTTCTTTAGAAGAGATTGAGCAACAAAAAAAATTATGGCGTGATAAACTTGAGGGTGAGTTTGAAGCAAGTGCTTCTTATAAGCCTAATAAGGCTGATTGGCTTGATGGAAGCTGGACGGGACTTAAAGCCTTTAGTCATGCTGATGAGCAACATTCTAGAACAACGGGTGTTGAATTAAAGACTTTAAAGGAAATTGGTCAGAAACTTGTCGAAGTTCCAGAAAATTTTCATGTTCATAAAACGATACAGCGTTTTTTAAATAATCGTGCTAAAATTTTCGAAACTGGTGAGGGCGTTGACTGGGCAACCGCTGAGGCTCTCGCTTTTGGCTCACTTTGTTTAGAAGGAGCGCCGATACGTCTCTCCGGTGAAGATGTTGAACGGGGAACTTTTTCACAACGTCATTCAGTTCTTTATGACCAAGAAAATGAAGCGCGTTATATTCCTTTGAATCATTTACAAAAGGGGCAAGCACTTTATGAAGTTGTTAATTCTATGCTTTCTGAAGAAGCTGTTCTTGGTTTTGAATATGGATATTCTCTTGCTGAACCACGAGGATTAATACTTTGGGAAGCACAATTTGGTGACTTCTCTAATGGTGCACAGGTCATTTTTGATCAATTTATTTCATCTGCAGAGCGTAAATGGCTTCGTATGTCTGGTCTTGTGTGCTTATTGCCTCATGGTTTTGAAGGGCAAGGTCCGGAGCATTCTTCTGCACGTTTAGAGCGGTTTCTTCAGCTTTGTGCGGAAGATAATATGCAGGTTGCTAATTGTACAACCCCTGCAAATTATTTTCATATTTTGCGTCGACAAATTAAGCGTGATTTTCGTAAGCCATTAATTCTAATGACACCTAAATCGCTTTTGCGCCATAAGCGGGCCGTTTCTCTTCTCAATGAAATGGGACCAGAAACAAGTTTCTCTCGTGTATTGCTTGATGATGCAGAATATCTCAAGGATTCTGTCGTAAAGTTACAGAAAGATAATAAAATTCGCCGTGTCGTTCTTTGTACGGGAAAGGTTTATTACGACCTTTATGAAGAACGTGAAAAAAAGGGTATCGATGATGTTTATCTCCTTCGTGTTGAACAGTTGTATCCTTTCCCTGCAAAAGTTTTGGTGAATGTGTTATCGCGCTTTTTGCAGGCAGAAGTTTTTTGGTGCCAAGAAGAGCCAAAAAACATGGGGGCTTGGTCATTTATTGAGCCTTATTTGGAATGGGTTTTGACGCATATTAATGCGCAATATTCACGTGCTCGTTATGCGGGACGTCCGGCGAGTGCGTCACCGGCCTCTGGGTTAATGGTGAAACACCTTGAACAACTGGCTGCGTTTCTTAAAGACGCGTTAGGTTCTTAATTTGTTACTACTCTGATGTATGGAAAAATATTATGACTACTGAAATCCGTGTTCCTACTTTGGGCGAATCGGTTACCGAAGCAACGGTTGGCAAATGGTTTAAAAAACTTGGCGAAGCTGTCGCTATGGATGAGCCTTTGGTTGAATTAGAAACTGATAAGGTAACTGTTGAAGTTCCTTCTCCTGTTGTAGGAAAATTATCTGAAATCATTGCAAAAGAAGGCGATACGGTCGAAGTGAATGCTCTTTTAGGAGTGGTGGAAGCTGGCGAAGCCGGTGTTACCCAATCATTTTCACCTTCTGCGACATCTGTTCCAGCGGCTTCATCTGAATCGGAGAAGCTTGCTTCGAGCAGTACTATGCTTCCTTCACCTTCAGCAGCAAAATTGATGGCTGAAAATAATATAGCGAAAAGTGATATTGCAGGTTCTGGAAAACGTGGACAAATTCTTAAAGGAGATGTTCTTGGTGGACTAGAACAAAGGACAAAAACACCTACACCTTCTTCTCCTGCAACAGGTTCTTCAGTAGTTTCTGTTCCAGAAACACGTGAAGAGCGGGTTCGTATGACGAAATTGCGTCAAACAATTGCGCGCCGTCTTAAAGATGCGCAAAATGTAGCAGCAATGTTAACCACATTTAATGAGGTTGATATGTCGGCGGTAATGGATTTGCGCAAGCGTTATAAAGATCTTTTTGAAAAGAAACATGGTGTTAAACTTGGTTTTATGGGATTTTTTACCAAAGCTGTTTGTCATGCATTAAAAGAACTTCCTGCTGTTAATGCCGAAATTGATGGAACAGATATTGTTTACAAAAACTATGTCAATGTTGGAATTGCTGTTGGAACGGATAAAGGACTTGTCGTTCCAGTGGTGCGTGATGCAGATCAAATGTCATTGGCAGAAATTGAAAAGGAGATTGGCCGTTTGGGACGTCTTGCGCGTGATGGAAAATTAGCCGTTTCTGATATGCAAGGCGGAACTTTTACTATTACCAATGGTGGTGTGTATGGGTCGTTGATGTCAACACCGATTTTGAATGCACCACAATCTGGTATTTTGGGAATGCATGCGATTAAAGAACGTGCAATGGTTGTTGAGGGCCAAGTTGTGATCCGCCCCATGATGTATTTAGCGCTTTCTTATGATCACCGTATTGTGGATGGGCAAGAAGCTGTAACTTTCCTTGTGCGTGTTAAGGAAAGCTTAGAAGATCCGGAACGCCTTGTTCTTGACTTGTAAAATACAGTTTTCAGGATGAAAGGAGAAACGGATGTCTTATGATATGGCTGTGATCGGAGCGGGTCCAGGTGGTTATGTAGCAGCAATAAAGGCGGCACAACTAGGGCTTAAAGTAGCGATTATTGAAAAGCGTACAACATTAGGGGGAACATGTCTCAATGTTGGTTGTATACCTTCTAAAGCGTTGTTACACGCTTCAGAAGTGTTTGCTGAAACCCAGCATGGTTTTGAAACGCTTGGGATTTCTATTGGCAAATCTAAACTTAATCTTGAACAAATGATGGTTCATAAGAAAGCCGTGGTGACAGCTAATACAAGCGGTGTTTCTTTTTTGATGAAAAAAAATAAAGTTGATACTTTTTTTGGAACAGCCAAAATTGTAAACGCGGGTCATGTGGAAGTTGTTGCTAGAGATGGTAACAAGCAAACAATTGAAACAAAAAATATTATTATTGCTACGGGTTCAGAAAGTTCAGGCATTCCAGGGGTGAATGTTGAAATTGATGAAAAGATAATTGTTTCTTCTACGGGAGCTCTTTCTCTTGAAAAAGTACCATCCCGTATGATTGTCGTGGGCGCTGGTGTTATTGGTTCGGAACTTGGGTCGGTTTGGAGCCGCTTAGGGGCTAAAGTGACTATTATTGAGTATCTTAATAAAGTTTTGGGCTCAATGGATGGTGAAGTTTCACGTCAATTTCAAAAGTTAATGGAAAAACAGGGGATTGAATATAAAATGGGTGCAAAGGTGACAGCCATTACACAATCTGGCTCAACGGCTCAGGTGAGCTTTGAATCTGTTAAAGGTGGTGAATCTGAAACCTTAGAGGCTGATGTTGTGCTTATTGCGACTGGGCGTTCTCCTTATACGGAGGGGCTTGGTTTGAGTGAGGCTGGTATTCAGTTAGATGAACGGGGATTTATTGCAATTGATGCCCATTGGCAGACGAATGTTCCAGGAATTTATGCGATTGGTGATGTCGTAAAAGGACCAATGTTAGCGCATAAAGCAGAGGAAGAAGGCGTTGCGGTGGCAGAAATTTTGGCAGGTCAAAAAGGGCATGTTAACTTTGATGTTATTCCTAGTGTTGTTTATACACAGCCGGAGATTGCGAGTGTAGGAAAAACAGAAGAAGAACTGAAAGAAGCCGGTATTGAATATAATGTTGGCAAATTTCCTTTTATGGCTAATGGTCGTGCACGCGCGATGCAAAAAAGTGATGGATTTGTTAAAATTCTTGCTGATAAAAAAACAGATCGAGTTTTGGGCGGGCATATTCTTGGATTTGGTGCTGGTGAAATGATTCATGAAATTGCAGTCCTAATGGAATTTGGTGGTTCATCAGAGGATCTAGGGCGCTGTTGTCATGCACACCCTACCTTATCAGAAGCAGTTCGTGAGGCAGCTTTGGCAACATTTGCTAAACCGCTTCATATTTAAAAAGCTTTTAAAAAGGACATTTTAAAAAGCCAAAGAGACAGTAAATATTTGTGAAGCATGCAACAAATTTTGAGAGAGAATAAAAACAATCGTATGAGGTATTCCACTTAATTTTTTGTGTGCTTTTCAATAATTGTTGTTTTAAATCTCTGTTGTGCTGTTTTGATTAATTACCCTGTTGTGTACACGCGTTTAAAGCGGTGGTATTTAGTCTATGTCAAGTTTTACATGTGTGGTGTTTCATCCTGTTATAAATTTCGGGATGGGATTCTCAGCCTATTTACGTGCTGTGTTTTAAGGAAACATCTCTCAAAGCTATCAAATCTATTTCGCGATAGTATGCTCGTAATGGTATAACGATAAAGCTCTTCGTGAAGTATATAAAACTCATTATCCACCATCATCTTTATGCTTCATAAAAGGTATAAGTTGACGCCAAAAGTTATATTTATGAGCCTTCAATGTTATACAATTTTCGGCTATTTGAAAGCGTTTATAAAAAGTATTTTTTTCTTGCCCTTTTATTCACACAGATCTCTTCCGCTTGTGACATGTAGAAAAAGTGGTTTTGATTAATTCAATATAAATAGATTTGTCATGAGAAAATCCTATGAGTATGGAGCTCTCATTCAATGTCCACAGCAATAAATTATGCTTACAATTTATATTCAGAGCAAAGTTTTCTTATAGAGCTGTATGAAGTGGAAAGCCAAGAGGAATTTTTTTAAAGAAAGCAGGTTGTTTAATGATTGGTGCGGATTGAGGATCTTTGTCCTTAAAAATGAAGAAGCGATCAAATATTTTAAAAATACCACTCTTTTAAAAAAAGAGCGGTATTTTTATATCTTTTGTTTAGACACTCTCTTTTGGATGACAATAGTAGGTCATGCGATGTGATTAAGTTATGTCTCTCTGTTCTTTTTTATCATTGTTTTCTGTATCTTAAAGATGATCTGGATCTTCTTTAAAGTTTTTAAGAAATCCCAATGTTGCCAAAATATAACCAATAGCTAAAAAACATAATTTCATAAGAATATTAAGTTTTTTTTATGAGGCAGTTTTGTAATAACTTAAAAAATCAGATCTATGTTTTCTATAGGGATAAATTTAAAATTGTAATTTTTTATCCTCTTCTTGTTCTCTTATAAAGGTAGGGAGCCCCATATGATCAAGATATTTGAGGAAAGGGTGGGGTGGTAATTCTTCTACGTTGACCATCGTTTTAACATCCCATTCGCCTGTGGCAATAAGGAGAGCTGCGGCGGCTGCTGGTACACCAGCTGTATAGGAAATGCCTTGTGCACCGGTTTCATGAAAAGCTTGTTTGTGATCGGCTATGTTATAGATAAAAATTTCTTTTGGTTTTCCATCTTTTTCGCCTTTGATAAGATCTCCAATACAGGTTTTTCCTGTGTATTCAGGCGCAAGAGAAGAAGGATCAGGTAAGACAGCTTTGACAACCTTTAAAGGGACAATTTCTTGTCCTTCTGCAGTTTTAATGGGCTGTTCGGATAAGAGACCAAGATTTTTCAAAACGGTAAAAACAGTGATATAACGATCACTAAACCCCATCCAGAAGCGGACATTTTGGACATCAAGATTTTTGGAAAGTGAATGAATTTCATCGTGTCCTGTCATATAGGCTTTTTGTTTTCCAACAACGGGAAGATCCCATTCATGGCTGACTTCAAACATTTTGTTAGAAGTCCATTTTTTGTTTTGCCATGACCATACTTGTCCTGTAAATTCTCGGAAGTTAATTTCTGGATCAAAATTTGTAGCAAACCAACGCCCATGATTTCCAGCATTAATATCAATAATATCAATATCTGTGATTTTATCAAAATAACATTTATGCGCTAACGCTGCATACGCATTGACCACACCTGGATCAAAGCCCGCACCTAAAATAGCCGTGATACCAGCTTGTTCACATTCTTGACGCCGTGGCCATTCATAATTGCCGTACCAGGGTGGGGTTTCACAAATTTTAAGAGGGTCTTCATGAATGGCAGTATCGATATAAGCACATTTGGTTTCGATACAGGCTGAAAGAACAGACATATTAAGAAAGGCTGAACCAACATTAATGACAATTTCACACTTGGTCTTTTGGATGAGCTTTACGGTTTCTTCTACATTCATGGCATTGAGCGAATGGCTTTTGAGAACACCTTGTTCTTTCATAGTGTTTTTTTCTTTAATAGAAGCAATAATAGCTTCACACTTTTTGAGTGTTCGTGAAGCAATATGAATTTCACCAAGAATATTGTTGTTTTGAGCACATTTGTGGGCAACAACTTGTGCAACACCTCCAGCACCAATAATGAGAACATTTTTTTTCATTGTAGGTTCATCTCCTTTTTAATACTGTTGTATGACGTTTTTTGTGGTTATCTTTATGAAAGGCTTGTCCGATAGTCATTGTAGCTGAATTGGCGTTGCAGCGTTAATGTACCATCGCACTCTTTTAGAACAATAGCAGGCATTGTCACACCATTAAACCAGTTTTTCTTGACCATTGTATAACCTGCTGCATCTTGAAAAGACAGTCTATCCCCTACTTGAAGAGGTTTTTGAAACTGAAACGTTCCAAAAATGTCTCCAGCAAGACAAGATTTTCCGCAGATCATAATTTCGTGTTCTCCTTGATTGGGTTCTAATTTGGCATTTTCACGATAAATGAGAAGATCAAGCATATGTGCTTCGATTGAGCTATCAACGATGGCAAGATTCTTTTCGTTGTACAATGTATCAAGAACGCTAACTTCTAAGGTAGTGCTTTTGGTGATAGCAGCTTCTCCTGGTTCCAGAAAAAGAGTGACATCATGGGTCTGTGAAAAGTTTTTTAAGCGTTCTGCGAAAGCTTCTAGCGGATAATTTTCAGCTGTAAAATGAATTCCACCACCAAGGCTTATCCAATCTACGGCAGAAAAAAGTTCTGAAAACTTTTCTTCCATAACCCCGAGCATTTGATTAAAAAGACTAAAATCAGCATTTTCGCAATTGTTATGGATCATTAAGCCGTTGATGAGAGGTAGAACTTCTTTAATAGCATTTTGGTTCATTTCTCCTAAGCGACTAAAAAGGCGCGATGGATTGGCAAGATCAAAATTGGATGCACTTATTCCTGGATTTAATCTTAGACCTCGTTGAATGGTTTTGGTTGCATCAGAAAAGCGTTGAAGTTGCTGGATTGAGTTAAAGATAATTTTATCTGCATAACCACAGGCTTCATCAATTTCGTGATCAGCCCACGCAACCGAATAGGCATGGGTTTCTTTGCCAAATTTTTCTCTTCCTAAGCGCAGTTCATAAAGGGATGATGAGGTGGTTCCATCCATGAACTCAGACATTAAATCAAAAACACTCCATGTGGCAAAACATTTCAAAGCAAGCAAAACTTTTGCTCCTGATATTTCTCGTAAACGAGAAATTGTTTGCATATTTTTGATAAGTTTCGATTTGTCTATAAGGTAGTAGGGGGTTTTTATCATCATTTATTCATTCTTTTTTAAAGGATCTTATTCTTGAGATCAGCGTTTAGTACAAAGAGTAACAGAATGTCTCAAGAAAAAAGAATCTTAAGAAAAGAATCTGTTTCTGTCTAGCAAGAGAAAGGCTTTCTGTAACGACTGTTGTTTATTAGTTTGAGTTTTGCGTTATGCGTATGAAAAAAAAATTATATTATGCTTTAGCTTTTATATTTATGAGCAGTCTTTTCATGATAACAACTGCTCTTGTTCATTTGGGGCAAAATAGAGGTAATGCTAAAGCCAAACTGGTCTCTCAAACCGCTGTCCAAGAGAGTTCGGTGCCTTTGATTTTTACGGGACGTAGAGAACTGAATGGTTTTAAGGGTTATCATCATTATCGGCGTGGTTATGTTAGGTATAAAGATAATTGGTGGTATCCTGAAGCGGCTTTTGTTACATCACCACACTTAAGCACAAAAGGCGCATCATTAAAAGTTGTATCAGATGCTAAAAGAGTTTTTTTAACGGCTTCTTCTGAAAGTTCAGAAAAAAAAGAGCCATGGATGCTTAAACAGCATATTGAATCTTGTCGTGCGCGTTATCGCTCCTATAACCAAAATGATAATAGTTTTCAGCCTTTTCATGGGCCTCGTAGACAGTGTTTATCGCGCTTTTTTAAAGGATAGAAAGATTAAATAAAATTTTAATTGCTTCTTGTCGTGAGCGTTATTGTTCTTACAATAAAAGAGAGCTTGTGTGGTGCGCAGCATTTCTATGCAGGCATTGTTTTTTGAAAAATTTAAAGCTTTTAAGTTTTATTAAATCTTATTATCATTAAGTGTGCAATGGGGGGTGAGAATATAAATTTTTGTTTTGTCAATGACAAAATATTAAGGACAGGATGGAGCTGAAAGAATGGCAACACGGGAAGCAATGCTAATATTGCTCATTTTGCTTCCCTTTTGTGGAAGTGCTGTTATTGGCTTTTTTCGTTCGACAGCAAAAAATAATGAAGCATGGTTTGCTGGGGGAATTGCTTTCTTTAGTCTTCTTTTTACAATCATGCTTTATCCGGCAATTCGTGGCAATCATATTATCCGTTTGAATATTTCTTGGCTCCCAGAATGGGGAGGTGATTTGATTCTCCGGATGGATGGTCTGTCTTGGCTTTTTTGCTTACTCATTACAGGAATTGGTCTGCTTGTCGTTGTTTATGCCCGTTATTATATGGATCCCGCGGATTCTGTACCACGATTTTTTTCTTTTTTTCTAGCCTTTATGGGCTCAATGACAGGGATTGTTTTATCAGGTAATCTCGTGTTTTTGGTTGTTTTCTGGGAACTCACCAGTATTTTTTCTTTTTTGTTGATTGGTTACTGGTATCATAATGCGAGCGCGCGTGAAGGGGCGCGTATGGCTTTAACGATTACAGGTTTTGGTGGTTTTGCCCTTTTTATTGGGGTTTTATTGATTGGGTATATCGTTGGTAGTTTTGATCTGGATAAAATTTTACAGTCTGGAGATGTGATCCGATCAAGTTCGCTTTATATCCCCGCCCTTATTTGTATTTTATTGGGTGGATTAACAAAAAGCGCACAGTTTCCTTTTCATTTTTGGTTACCTAATGCGATGGCAGCGCCAACACCTGTGTCGGCTTATTTGCATTCGGCAACGATGGTAAAAGCTGGGTTATTTTTGCTGGTTCGTTTATGGCCCGTGCTCTCTGGGACAGACTCTTGGTTTTGGATGGTTGGCTTTTCAGGACTCTCAACACTTCTTCTTGGTGCTTATTTTTCCATGTTTCAGCAAGATTTAAAGGGCTTGCTTGCTTACTCAACGATTAGTCATCTTGGATTGATTACAACGCTTTTAAGCCTTGGGAGTCCCCTTGCATGTGTGGCTGCGATTTTTCATATGGCCAATCATGCTACTTTTAAAGCATCTTTATTTATGGCTGCTGGCATTATTGATCACGAAACGGGAACACGTGATATGCGTAAGCTAACAGGTCTTTATCGCTCTATGCCGATTACAGCAACTCTTGCTTTGGTTGCAAGTGCGGCAATGGCTGGTGTTCCTTTGCTCAATGGTTTTTTATCAAAAGAAATGTTTTTTGCTGAAGCTGTTGAAACGCATATGGAATCATGGCTTGATTGGATTGCTCCTTATGTTGCAACACTTGCTAGCTTGTTTAGCGTGACCTATTCTATCCGTTTTATTCATGGTGTCTTTTGGGGACCAAAATCGGATAAATTACCCAAAACTCCCCATGAGCCACCGCATTTTATGCGTTTACCTATGGAACTTTTGGTGTTTATTTGTTTGGCCGTTGGTATTTTTCCTAATTTTACAATCGGGCCTATTTTAGATAATGCTGTTGTCTCTGTTTTAGGGCCGATGACGATCTCTTATAGCTTGGCTGTTTGGCATGGGATTAATACACCATTAATGATGAGCTTGGTGGCTTTATTTGGGGGTGGCTTGCTCTATGTTGTTGGGCGGCGTTATTTTTTATCTTGTGATGATGGGGCTCCCTTTTTTCGTCATTTGAAAGGACCGCGTATTTTTGAACGCATTCTTGTTATTATTTCTTGGAAATGGGCCCGTGCGGTGGAAGCTCTTTTGTCAACACGTCGTTTGCAAATCCAGTTGCATTGGATTTTTGCTGTGTGTTTTGTTTTTGTTGGTCTTTTGATTTGGCGTGATGGTTTCATTGCACTAGGAGGGTTGCCGCTTTTTCCACTTGATATTCCTTTTCTCGCGCTTTGGCTTGTCGGTGGATTGTGCGCGCTTTTAGTCGCTTGGCAAGCAAAGTTTCATCGTCTTGCATCACTCATGCTTTTGGGGGGAGCAGGGTTAATGACATGTGCAACCTTTTTATGGCTTTCTGCGCCCGATTTGGCTATAACGCAATTGGTTGTTGAAGTGGTGACAGCTGTTTTATTATTGCTGGGTTTGCGTTGGTTGCCTAAGCGTGTGCATAATCCTTCTCCAAAGTCTATTCGTTTCGGGGTACGTTTACGTCGTGCTCGTGATTTCATTATAGCAATTATGGGAGGTGCTGGTGTTGCATGGCTCTCTTTTGCGATGATGACACGTCCTCAAGGAACAACAGTTTCTCATTTTTTTCTGAAAAATGCTTATTGGAGTGCTGGTGGTCGCAATGTTGTGAATGTATTGTTGGTTGATTTCCGTGGTTTTGATACCATGGGTGAAGTTGTGGTTTTGGGGGTTGTTTCTTTGACTGTCTTTGCTCTGTTACGTCGATTTCGCCCTGCTCCTGAAAGTATTGAGCCGCCGTTTCAACAACGTGTTCAGGAAGCTTTTGATAAGGCACAACCAAATCGAAATGTGGGGGATACAGTCTTAAACTATCTCGCTATTCCTTCTGTTATTATGGGGTGGCTCTTTTCCATTATTATTGCTTTTTCTTTTTATTTATTTGTGCGAGGACATAATCTTCCAGGTGGTGGATTTGTTGGTGGTGTGACTTTAGCGATAGGCTTCATTTTGCAGTATCTTGCCCGGGATATTCGTTGGGTGGAAAATCATTTAAGAGTTTTGCCTTTACGTTGGATGGGCTTTGGCTTATTGCTATCGGTTGTCACGGGAGCAGGGGCTTTGTTTGTTGGGTACCCTTTTTTAACATCATTTTTCCAATATATTTATGTGCCATTGATTGGAAAGGTTCCTATAGCTTCTGCTTTTTTGTTTGATTTTGGTGTGTTTTCTCTTGTGTTGGGAGCAACGATTCTCATTTTAATCGCACTTGCACATCAATCAATACGGAGTTACCGAATCGGTAAAAAACCTGCTTTAAAAGGGAAGGAAAATTAATGGAAATTATTCTTTCTTTGGCTATTGGTGTTCTTGTGGGATCGGGAATTTGGCTCATTTTGCGTCCTCGAACTTTTCAAGTCATTCTTGGTTTGTCTTTGATATCCTATGGCGTTAATCTTTTTATATTTGCAATGAGTAGGCCACGCAGTAATGCAGCACCAATCGTTGATCCTACGATGGCTATCAATCCAGCGAATTATGTTGATCCTCTTCCACAGGCGTTGGTTTTAACTTCGATTGTGATTGGTTTTGCAACAACAGCTTTATTTTTGGTTATTTTGTTGGTTTCACGCGGGTTAACAGGTTCAGATCACGTTGATGGACGTGAGGTAAAGTGATGGGAGCTTGTGTGCATTATCTTCTTATCTTGCCGATTCTTTTGCCGTTAAGTACTGGAGCCCTTCTTCTTTTCTATGATGAACGCCGTTCAAAATTAAAATCACTCATAAGTATTTTTTCTGCCGCATTGTTAGTTGTCGTGGCTGTTTTACTGGTAAAGCGTACTCTTGACGTTGCACCAGCTGTGGATGTTTATCGGCTTGGTAATTGGCCTTCTCCTTTTGGTATTGTTTTGGTGCTTGATCGCTTAAGTGCTATGATGCTTTTGCTTTCTAGCTTGTTGATCAGCGCGGCGTTGGTTTTTGCACGGGCGCATTGGTATAAAGTGGGTCCTCATTTTCAGTCATTGATGCAGTTTTTCATGGTTGGAATAAACGGTGCTTTTTTAACAGGTGATTTATTTAATTTATTTGTATTTTTCGAAGTGATGTTGACAGCTTCTTATGGCCTTGCGTTGCATGGTTCTGGTCCTTTACGTGTGCGCGCGGGGTTGCATTATGTCGTGATTAATCTGGTTGCTTCGTTGTTTTTTCTCGTTGGTGCGGCACTTATTTACGGAATCGTAGGCACCCTCAATATGGCTGATTTGGCTGTAAAAATGCAATATATCACTTCTAGCGATATGACTTTATTCGAAATAGGGGCTGCACTTTTGGGAATTGCTTTCTTAATTAAAGCAGGGGTGTGGCCATTGAATTTTTGGTTGATGCCAACTTATAGTGCAGCAGCAGCCCCTGTGGGAGCTGCTTTTGCACTTTTAAGCAAAGTCGGTATTTATATTATTTTACGTTTAACATTGTTATGGTTTGGTCCAGAAAGTGGACATTTTAGCCATTTTGGTCAAACGGTTTTGTTTTACGGTGGGCTTGCAACTATGGCTTTTGGTTTTGTTGGGGTGTTGGCAAGTCAAGTCTTGGTACGTTTGGCTGCTTATAGTGTTTTGGTTTCTTCTGGGACATTGTTAACAGCAATTGGGATCGGCAATACAGCTCTGATTGCAGGCGCACTCTTTTATATTGTTTCCTCAACTTTGGCTCTGGGGGCTTTTTTTCTTTTGGTGGAATTGGTTGAACGCTGTCAAGATGTAGCTGCCAATGTTTTGACGGTGACAATGGAAGTCTATGGGGACGATGAAGAGGAGGAGGAAGATGAGGTAGGGACTTATTTACCGGTAACTTTGGCAATTCTTGGAGCTTGTTTTGGTCTTTGTGCACTTTTGATTATTGGTCTACCTCCTTTTTCTGGTTTTGTTGCTAAATTTATGATGTTTGTGGCACTCTTAAACCATAGTAAAGAAAATATTTCTCCCTCTCTCCCTGTTTATCACGATTGGCTTTTTATGATTTTTGTCACTCTCTCTGGTTTTGCGGCTTTTATTGCGATGACACGAACGGGCATTCGAACTTTTTGGATTTCTCTTGAAGGGAGGATTCCACGGGTACAGGTGATTGAATTTGCCCCCATTGCCGTTCTGCTTGCTTTGTGTTTTCTTATTACAATTGTCGCTGGTCCTGTTAGTCGTTATATGTTTGAAACAGCTAAAACTTTGTATGAACCTCAAAATTATATTGGTAGCGTTTTAGATGATTTTTCTCTTGAAAATAGGGGGATTCATTAGTGAAACATTGTTATTTTTTCCCTTTTTCTAGCGTAGCAATTATTTTTATGTGGCTGATTTTAAATGGTTTTAGTTTTGGTCAACTACTTTTAGGAATTATCATTGCGTTATTTGGGGGCTGGATGATGCGGCTTCTTGAGCCGGAAAAAATAACGATTAAAAGTTGGCGTGCCGTTTTTCAGCTGTTTTTTCGTGTGTTTATTGATTCTATTATTTCAAATATTGCTGTGGCTTGCTTCGTTTTAACCAAAAAAACTCGGAAACAGCAGTCTGGTTTTATTGTGGTGCCCATTTCGCTTGAAAGTCGCACCGCTTTAGCTGTTTTGGCCTGTATTCTTTCAGCAACTCCAGGGACTGTTTGGATTGCCTATAATAGAAAGAATAGTGAACTTTTGCTTCATGTCTTAAATTTTGAAAATGGATATGATTACCAAAAATTGATCAAAAAACGCTATGAGCAATTACTTTTGGAGATTTTTTAATGAGTATGGTGATCCTTTATTGGGGGCTTTATCTTTCACAGTTTTTTTTAAGTTTGGCAATGATTCTCGCCTTATTTCGGTTGATTCGTGGGCCACGGGCGCAAGATCGGATTGTAGGGTTGGATGCTCTTTATATAATCACTATTCTTTTATTTCTGACCTTTGATATCCGTTCAGGAACAACCATTTATTTTGTGGCAGCGCTTATTGTTGGCTTATTGGGTCCTATATCAAGTATTGCTTTGGCAAAATTTCTCATGCGGGGGGAGATTATTGAATGAAGGATGATGCATCGCTTGTTGTTGCACTTGCTGTCACTGTTTTTTTGATTTTAGGATCTGGTCTCACACTGGTTGGAACGATAGGATTGGTGCGTCTTCCCACTTTTTATAAGCGTTTACATATGCTTTCGTTGAGTACAAGTTGGGGCGCTGGTAGTATTCTTGTTGCGTCGTTTCTTTATTCAATTTTTGTCGATCATCATTTTGTTTTTCATGAATTTTTGTTGGTGATTTTTTTACTTGTAACAATACCCGTCGCTTCTATGTTGGTATCACAAGCAGCAACTTATCGACACTATTCAGAAAATAAATTAGAAAAACCGCTGGCCCTTTTATCACGTCACATGGAAAAACAAACACCTGCTTCCGAAGAAATGTCATGTGATACGAGCCAGAGCGATTTTTAAGATACCATAAGCTTTTTTATTCTGTTTTTTGTTCTTCTATACAGTGAATAAGATTTTTTTCTTCTGGGTCATTGATGAGATCAGAAAGCATGGCTTCGTTCCCTTTTGTCCACCATATATAGGGTCCTCCCATATATTTTGTTCCAGAAGCACTGATACTACGGGAAGCGATGATGCGTTTTCCTTGCCATTTGAAATCAACAAGTGAAATGTTCCCAGCATTGAGATAGGTTACTTCAATAGACTCTTTACTTGTCCCTGTTTCGCATTGATAGGTAGTAACTTCTGTTGTGGGCTCTGGATCATCTGGGACTTCAATAACTAAAGAGCCAGCAAAAGCATTAAGTGAACCGAAGAGCGGTAGGCTTAAAGCAGTAAAAAATCCTACAATAAAAGCAATTTTTTTCATGATATTTCCTCAGTTATTTAAAATAATAACAGTGATTCATCCTTACAGAGGATGGGTTTTTTTTCTTCTGGATCTTGGATAAGATCATAAAGTGTTACTTCTTTATTTTTCTCCCACCAGATATATTGCTCCCCTACATATTTTGCTCCAGAAGCAGCAATTACATTCGCAGCGATAATACGATCGTCTTTCCATTTAAAATCAACCAATGAAATATCGTCAGCGTTGTGATAGGTTGCTTTAACGCGTTCTTTATTTTCTCCCATATCACATTGATAGGTTATGGTTTGTGTTTCTGGATTACCTGACACTTCAATGACTAAAGCAGCAGCTAAGCTATTAGTGACATTGAAAAATAATAAAAAGGAAAAAAATCCTAAAATTTGTAGAGTTTTTTTCATAATGCTTCCCTATATGAAAAGTAATTTGTCTTTAATCTGATGGTGTCTACGGCAGGATTCGAACCTGCGACCCCAGGATTCATACCACTTCGGTTTTCACCGCCAACCTTATTGGTTGTTTGTGGTCTGGACTGTCTCTTCACCTTGAAGCTTCCGCCTTTTAGGTGCTGCCCGTTCAGTCTCTACACCTTCCTCTCATGTGAAGAGAGGCTTGGCTCGGGATTGGCATATCGTTTTGCCCATGAAGCTTTCCCCGAATTTGAGCAGATCCACTTTAAGGATTTCTCCTAAAAGCGCCCAATTTCTTTAGGAATCCTGTGCTCTATCCTACTGAGCTACGCAGACATCATCATAGCTATTCCTTTAATAGAAGTATAAAAACGAATCAATTATATTCAATATCAATTAACGAATTTCTGATAATTTTTGTTCCAAAAAGGATAAAACTGCATCTGGTGGAACATTTTTTGCAATAAATGATTGGCCAAGTCCGCGTGTCAAAATAAAGGTTAAATTATTTTGTGAAACTTTTTTATCTTGAGCAATGAAAGTCATTAATGTTTCAGCATTTGGTAGCCTTCCGGGGATATCCTTTAACTGTGTGGGCAAACCCACAGCTTTAAGGTGTGTTTCGATACGATGTGTGAGTGTGGGGTCACATAGATTCAGTTGTGCGGAGAATTGATGGGCAAGAATCATTCCAATTGCTACAGCTTCACCGTGAATTAAACGCTTGGAATCATAAGCAGTTGCTGTTTCGAGCATGTGCCCAAAGGTATGACCGAGATTTAAGAGGGCACGCTCTCCTGTTTCATATTCATCACGTGCGACTATGGCAGCTTTAAATTGGCATGAGCGAACAATGGCTTCTATTCTTATCGCGCCATTAGAAAAAATTTCTTGTCCGTTTTTTTCAAGCCATTCAAAGAAATCAGGTTGGTTAATAAGTCCATATTTGACCATTTCCGCATAACCTGCGCGAAATTCACGTGGTGGGAGCGTATCAAGAACAGATGTATCAGCAATAACGCATTGTGGTTGATAAAAAGCACCAATAAGATTTTTACCATATCGGCTGTTGATGCCTGTTTTTCCACCAACAGAGGAATCAATTTGTGCAAGAAGCGTTGTGGGCATCTGAATGAAGTTCATTCCGCGGCGGATCATACTTGCTGCAAATCCTGCTAGATCTCCGATGACACCGCCACCAAAAGCAATCACACAGTCACCTCTTTCTAAGCGTGCGGAAAGAATTTGGTCGATGACAGTTTGCAAGGTTGAAAATGATTTTGATTGTTCTCCTGCTTCTACAATAATAGGGACAGTATGGATTTTATTTTTTGTTAACTCTGCTTGTAATGGATCCAAATGGAGAGGTGCAACATTTGTATCTGTAACAATTGCTAAACGCGTTTGATGAAAAATTTTTTTCTGAAGTGAATCCTTAATTTGTAAAGCAACTCGCGTAATAAGATCTGGACCAATGATGATATCGTAACAGTGCTTGTCTAATTTAATGGTGACAGTTTTGACTTGCATGCTTATTCTTTCTATCGTTATTTTTTTGTATAGAGGTAGTGCTGTAGAGATCGTATGACATTTTTTGCTACACTGTGGGGGCTTTCTTTATGACTGTTAATTGTTACGTTCGCTTTTGCATAGAGAGGATAACGCTGTTCCATGAGTTTTTGCATCGTTTCTTTAGGATTGGCTGTTTGAAGAAGCGGTCGTGTTGGACGCTTGGAAACACGTTGCATAAGGATATCAAGATCTGCTTTGAGCCAGATCGGTATTCCATTTTGATGAATCGTTTTTCGTATCTCTTGATTGATATAAGCACCGCCACCCGTTGCTAAGACAAGAGGGCGCTTTTTGATGAGGTTGAAAATAATACGCTGTTCAAGGGAACGAAATTCCGCTTCACCATAGATTTTAAAAATTTCTGTGATAGACATTTGCGCTGCTTTTTCAATTTCTTGATCAGAATCATAAAAGGGTAAATCAAGTATGGTGGCAACACGTCTTCCGATGACTGATTTTCCTGCCCCCATAAGACCAACAAACACAAGAGCTTGATTATCGAGAGATGATAAGATTTGTCTTTTTATTTGTGACAGGGGCGGATGTTGGGGTCGATTACTTTTCATAGCTTATTTCGGCATTTATCTGCTTTAAAGTCAATTCCTGTTAATCTTTATAAGATAAAATAAGAGATAGAGTATTTTGGAAAGTTTATTATTTTATGCCAACATTAACCAGACTTTTGATGATTCTTTTCATTTTGCTTGCTATTCTTTTTAGTATAATGATCATTCTTGTCGTTTTTGTTGAACCTGCAACTGTGGATATATCTGTTGATGTCCCTTTGGATTCGCTGACTCTTTCTTTGAGAATGAATCAATGAAAAGTAACATTGTGATAGAGCGTTTTCTTGAAATGATGAGTGCTGAGAGAGGCGCTTCTGCTCATACTCTTGCGGCTTATCAGTATGATTTACAGTGGGCACAAGAGGAATTGTCGTCGCATTCGGTTTCACTCCTTTCAGCACAAAAGGAGGATCTCATTGGTCTTTTATCGCTCATGTATACATTGGGTTTTGCTGCAACGTCACAAGCGCGTCGTTTATCAACATTGCGTCAATTCTATCAGTTTCTTTATGCAGAAGGATTAAGAGCCGATGATCCTTCCAATGATATTGATGCCCCTCGCCAAGGGCGTCCTTTGCCCAAAATTATCAGTGAAGATGCGGTGACAAAATTTCTTGATTTGGCGCAGTTGGAGGTTAATCAAGCAGATTATGGATCTAAGGACTATTTGCGCGCATTGCGTCTTCAGCTGCTCAGCGAAATGCTTTATGCAACAGGTTTACGCATTAGTGAGTTGGTCAGTCTGCCTGTGCAGGCTGTTCGGGGGAAAGAATACAATATTTTGGTTCGCGGTAAGGGAAAAAAAGAACGAATGGTGCTGTTATCAAAAAAAGCCCATCAAATTCTTTTGCAGTGGTTGGATTTGCGTGATCAAGGGAAAGATGCGAAAAGTCTTTATCTTTTTCCGGCGCATTCAGAAACAGGCTATATTGCGCGTCAAGTTGTGGCACGGGAATTGAAAAATCTGGCTAAAAGGGCTGGAATAAAAAGTGAAAGCTTTTCTCCCCATGTGTTGCGCCATGCTTTTGCCAGCCATCTTTTGCAAAATGGTGCTGATTTGCGTGCCGTTCAACATTTGTTAGGTCATTCTGATATTTCTACCACTCAGATCTATACCCATGTGTTGGAAGAGGGACTTTATCGTCTCGTTAATGAGCATCATCCACTTGCCGATGCGTAAAAGGCGCGTTAAAGAAAAGCTGATGTTTTTGAAAAAAACTTTATAAAGCAAATTATAAGTGTATAAGTGACACTGAATGAGTTGGTACAAATGTATAATTATCTTGATTTTGAAAAACCAGTTGCTGATCTTGATGGGAAAATTCTTGAATTAAAAAAAATTTCTCAAGAAAAAGACGGTCTTGATATGAGTGACGAGATTGCGCGTCTTGAAGCACGTTCAAAAACGGCATTGCGCGATCTTTATAAAAAATTGTCGCCGTGGCAAAAAACACAAGTTGCTCGTCATCCTGATCGTCCGCATTTTATGGACTATTCTAAGCGCCTATTGAGTGATGTGACACCTTTGGCAGGAGATCGAAAGTTTGCTGAAGATGAGGCTATTCAAGCTGGATTCGCACGCTTTAAGGGAGAAGCAGTTGCTTACATCGGTCAAGAGAAAGGTCACGATACACAAACACGTTTACGCTATAATTTTGGTTCTGCACGTCCGGAAGGATATCGTAAAGCTGTCCGTATTATGGAAATGGCTGACCGCTTTGGTTTGCCACTTCTTACTTTTGTCGATACGGCAGGTGCTTATCCTGGTGTAAGCGCTGAAGAACGTGGGCAAGCAGAAGCAATTGCTCAATCAACAGCGGCCACTTTGCGCCTAAAGGTTCCTGTTGTATCCGTTGTGATTGGAGAAGGTGGTTCTGGGGGGGCGATAGCCATTGCCGCTGCCAATAAAGTTTATATGTTGGAACATGCGATTTACTCGGTTATTTCTCCAGAAGGAGCAGCGTCTATTTTATGGCGTGATCCAGCGCGTGCAAAAGATGCTGCAATGAATATGCGTATTACCGCTCAAGATTTGCTTCGCTTAAAGATTATTGATGGCATTATCTCAGAGCCTGTAGGGGGAGCGCATCGTGATAAAGAGATTGCTATTGATGCAACGGGTGAGATTATTTCAGAGGCTTTAAAAGCTATGGCTGGAAAAGATGGTGAAGTTCTTAAACAAGAGCGAAGGGAAAAATATCTTCAAATTGGTCGGTCATTAGCATAAGTCGTTTTTATGAGGGATGTTGGATTGGAGTTTTTTTCGATGACGTTTAACAGATTCCTGGCTGTGTGTGTGTTGTTTGTCATGGGAATATTGTCGGCCTGTGAAGGAAGATTACCAGCTTCTATTCGTGCTAAAGTTGAGCAGCCTCTTCCGCAAGAAATCCAGAATAGAATGGCTTTGTACGATATTGATCCCTATGCACCAATTGTGATGCGCTTTTTCAAGGAAGAAAATCTTGCTGAAGTTTGGAAGCAATCTCGTTCAGGTCCTTTTATTTTGGTTGCTCGTTATGGCATTTGCAAATGGTCTGGTAAGCTTGGACCTAAATATAAAGAAGGGGATCTTCAGACACCGGAAGGTTTTTATACGATTACTGCAAACCAAATGAATCCTTATTCAAAATATTATCTTTCTTTTAATATAGGATATCCTAACCTTTATGATCAGGAAAATGGTCGTACAGGAAGCAATCTTATGGTGCATGGTTCTTGCTTTTCCGCTGGTTGTTATTCTATGAGTGATAAAAATATGGCTCAAATTTATGCGTTTGCACGGGATGCTTTTAAAGGAGGACAAAGAGCATTTCAATTGCAGGCTTTTCCTTTCCGCATGACCGAGGATAATATGTTACGTCATGGCAATGATCCCCATTATCCATTTTGGGTTATGCTTAAGAAAGGATATGATTTTTTTGAAGAAAATCGTCAACCACCAATCGTTGAAGTTTATGGAAAACGTTACGTTTTTAATCGCGATGTTGATAAAACTTCAGTTTCCCTCATGAAGTGAACGTTATTTTATTCCGCTATACTGTAAAATACCATCGCTTACGATGGCGATACAAGACATACAAAACTTTATGCATGAGGTGTTTAAGGGAGTTATCTATTTTAAACGCTGAGTGTTTATAAAGTTTTATGTCAGTAAATCGAAGTAGGAGGGCCAAGAGCAACTTGCCCAGAGAATTTGGGTTGTTTGCAGACCAGTATGGATGGCAATTTTGGTTTTCTCGTGGAGAGTGAATTAACATAAAATGTTTCTCTCTTTTTACTTTCAAAGGGTTTTATTCTTTTATCCTGTAAAGTATTATCTTATCGTGCTGGTCTATAAGATACATATATACATCTAAAAATACGTTATCAGCTCTGTTGATTTTAGTTTTTTTGTTTAAACTTAAGAGGGTTTTGTTTCAATCAGCTGAAGAAATATAGAGTTAAGTAGAGTATTTAAAACCAAGAACGTATCCAATGGAGTTTTTGAAATGAATCACATGAAGTGATTTGCAGATGAAGTGTACGTCGAGAGAAAACAACTTGATTACAGAGTGGTAAATATTAAAAAATTTTACAATAACAATTTGATTTATAATTTTCTGTTTTAATAAGAGCTTGAATATCATGAGATTTTTTTATCTAAAAATCTGTTTATGATAAATCAATCAAAATTATTCGCTTGCATATTCTAAGCGCAAAGTGCTGCATGGATAAAATTGTACAATAAAAATGCCTCTCATGAATCGTCTCATGTGCCGAGAGCTACCAAAAATTGGGGGCTGGCAAAATCTATGGTGGAGCTGTTTTGTTTTTTTTTAAGCGTAAAGAAGTTATGGCTCAATGGATTTTAACATTATGGGTGAATTAAAACTTTATTCCTGGAATGATGAGAGGGTTTTCCAAGAGAGCTGTTTTGTCTTCAGTATCTATGGCTGGTTTATTAAAAAAAGCATTGAGAAGTTTTTGTATTGCTTCTTTTTCAATATCATCGGCAATAATGACAAAACGTGTTTGTTTTATTCCTTTTGGCCATGCTGACAGTCTTATGGGGGGGTGAAAAAATGTTTGTACGCCATGTAATACAAGGGGGCGATAAGGATCATCACGCAATGCGATTATTGCTTTAATACGGAGTAATTTTGTACCATAACGGTCTTGTAGGAGATCTAAAAAAGCTTCAATTGTAGCGTAATCAACGAGTTCTTCACAATCTAATGAAAAGGTACGAATGGTTTTATGGGGGGCATGATCGTGTGGAGCGGTGGTAAGATTTTGCTTAAGGTGTGTATTGTCTCCTGTTTCATTCCATAATGTGTGATTTATTAATAGATTTGAACAGAAATCTTCAGAATGGGCATCAATGATTTGTGCTGTGGGATTCATTCTTTTGAGTGTGTTAAGGAGCGTATTTGAAAGAGATTGTGGGGCTGTGAGATCTGTTTTGGTGAGAATAATTTTATCAGCAAGGATTAATTGTTTATATATTTCAGGATAGCGCTCGCATATGGAAAGTGTGCTTAATGTATCAAATGTTGCAAGAACAGCATTTATAGACAGTGTTTGAATAAACAGTGGGTGGCTTAAAAGTATTTGTAAAATAGGGGCGGGATCAGCCATCCCTGTTGTTTCAATAATAATGTGTTTGAGTTGTTTAATCTGTCCTGTTTCGACGCGATTGATTAAATCCATCAATGTATCAATGAGATCACTGCGTAAATTGCAGCATAAGCAACCATTGGTAAGCTCAATAATTCCTTCTGTCGTCTTTTCAACAAGAAGATGGTCAATACTGATTTCACCGAATTCGTTGATGATAACAGCACATTCGGTTAAGAGAGGGTCTTGTAGCATACGGTTGAGCAAAGTTGTTTTGCCAGAGCCTAAAAAACCAGTAATCAGCGTGAGAGGAATGCGCTTCATTTTCATTTTAATCATCAACCGTGGTTCTGTTTTAAAGAAACATATCTTATGACGTCAACCCCATTTATAATGGGGTGTGAGGGATATGTGATGGATAATTGCCTACGAAATCCATTTTATCACTCCTTCTAAGTTTATAAAGGTAAGTGCGGGTGCAATCATGCTACTTTTCAGTGCTCATGTTTATGATAATTCTTCGCACTTAAAAGGTCTTATAGGAAGAGTTTTAATTCCTTACTTTGATTATTTTATCTATTATGCTCATCACATCTTGTGATGTGAAAGAGACAGATTTAATTGATTCAACAGCTGTAGATTTAAAAGTGTCTTACGGCTTTTTTATAGAATAGTTTGCGCGTCTTTTATAGGGACTATGGGGTTTTCTTAGGGGTTTTACTGTTATTTTAGGCATTTGTGGACTACGAATAAGATGTACTACTAAAGGATGATAAAAAGAAGATGGTGCAGTGATAAAAGGTGAGGTGAGAATAATATTTCCTTGATCGTCATATGAATTGGCATGCATTTTTATGGCTTCAGGCGTGCATGTTTGTTGGCTCATATTGTTGGCTTGTGTTATGTTATTCCCATAAGGTTTTAATGTTGTGAGTGTTAATTGGGGGCTTCCTTGATGTAAAAATCCTATTTCAAGAAGTTGTGCTGCTTTTTCTTCTCTTTCACTTACGTTGTTCGCGCCTAAAATGACGGCAATAATTGTACGTTTATTGCGAGTAGCTGAGGCAACAAGATTAAAACCAGAGGCGCAAATAAAGCCTGTTTTCATACCGTCTATTCCATAAAAACGACCAATGAGGTTGTTTGAGTTATGCTGGATTTTTCGGTTATTACCAAAATCAATGGCTGGAATAGAAAAATAATGAGCATATTGTGGAAACTCCCGACGTATTTGGACAGCTAAAAGAGCAATATCGCGTGCGGTGGAATAGTTTTGAGGATCTGGTAAACCACTTGCGTTTGCAAAATGAGTGCCAAACATGCCTAAACGTTTAGCTTCTCTATTCATTTTGTGTACAAAAGCTTTCTGTGAACCAGCAACGGCTTCACTCATGGCAATGGCCAAATCATTGGTCGATTTAACCATGGTGATACTTAAGGCTGTATCAAGTGTGAGAGCAGAACCAGCTTTATAGCCTGAACGATACGCGGGAGCTTTTGCAGCATATTCGCTGATGGTGATCGGTTTGTTGGGTGAAATTTCCCCTCGGCTCATAGCGCGAAAAATAACATAAGCGGTCATTAATTTTGTTAAGGAAGCTGGATACCAACGCTCAAAAGCCTGATTATGTTTTAAGATATGTCCCGTTGTAACATCAACAGAAATAAAAGGTTGTGCTAAAGAAAAAGTGCTCGACAAACTCAAGATGAAAGAAAAAAATAAATTATAAAAGAGACGTTGCATGAGTTTAAATTCAGTTCCTTCTTATTCATTATTTAGAATTGTTTTAATGTAGAATACAAAGCTTTTAAGTCTAGAATAGAGAGGACAGATGGTTAATTATTGTATTGCGTTATGTATCTGGAATAAAAACCAACACTCATCTTCAGTTTCCCCTCGAATTTGGTTTGATGGCTTAAGTATTTCAAAAAATACTTTTTAAATAATAAAGATTATACAAGATTTAATTTTTTGAAGATATTGTTATTTTTCAGAAAGAAAAAAGCCCGTTTCATCATACATTTTTTCTGTTATTCTATTACTTAATATATTTTGTTTATAATGATAGTTTATAGTTTTACGTGTTTAATAAGACCCTTGAATATCGTCAGCTTCTTTCATTCTAAAGCTATTTCATGTTGAATCAATCAAAACAACCCGCTTGTACGTTACAAACGAGGAAGTCTACGTGAATAAAAACTGTACAATAAAACCTGTTATGAATCGTCTTAAATACCAAGGGCTATCGCATTTGAGGATTGATAAAGGGGGGGGATGGCGCAGCTTGCAGCTTCACAAGCGTAAAAATGGGGATGCTCAACAGATTTACCATTATACCATTCATAGTCAATGGTGTAAAATGGGGTGGGGTGCTATAAAAGATGCCTTTTTAAAATAATCCTTATATTGAGAGGGGCTATGAAAGGTGTTTATATATTTTGCTTTAATAATTTTTGCCTACACATTAATTTCATTTGCAACGGCAGATAATTGATTTAATATAAGAAAAGAGTAATTTTACGATATTGGATGTTATAGTTCAACACGAAACATTGTTATAAATCAATGTATTATATATGAAAAACAGCACGCCATTATATTGTTGATTGGTGTCTTTTTTTAAGAGATTGTTTGTTTTTCTCTTCATTTCACCCTGTCGGGAGCATTTTTAACACTGTTTTTGAATAAATATAAAGTTCTGCAGCTCATTTATGAACTTTCTTTAATGGGGGTGCACGTTTCTTATGCAAGATAGAATTCTCAAAATAAAATACTGTTGCGTTGCTTATTCACGCGCTTGTTTTAAAGAAATATCTAGCAGTTTTTTCATATCTCTTTTAAAATATCGCTCGTAAGAGCTATAATCTTTATAAAAGATGTTGGCGCTTATCATTCATTATTCACTATCAATGTTGTATTTGTGAAGGAGTAAGCCAGTATCACACACTTTTCTAGCCTCCAATGGTGCTGACTAGCCTTTAGCACTTGAGACGGTTGATAAGAGGCGTGTCTTTCTTTTATGGGTTTTATCTCTACAGCTCTTTTCGCTTGTAACGTGTAAGAAAAAGGTTTTTATTGATTCAACATGGAACAAATTTACAGTATTCAGGTTTTTCATTTACGTTGAATAACACTGAAATATCTTTATAAATCAACATACTGTGTGTTATTTAAACGATTTTAAGGAGAGGAAAAATGCTTTCTCAAAAAATTCATACATTGATCATTTTTGATGATGTGTGTTTTATAATCTTGGATGAAAAAGTTTGAAATATCTCCCTTATATTTTTGTTTCATATGCTGCATTTAACACACAAAGTGATGTTTTTTATCAATCAAGATTGTGTTTCATGATATTTTAGTTTTTGAAGCTTCTGAACAGCAGATGGTGGCATAGGAGGAGGGGTAGGATCTTGAGCGGCTAACAGAAGCAGTTCATCACATGCTTCTTCAGTTTTTTGGATCAGTTGATTTAGAAAATCACGTTTGCTTAAACCAGCTTCTATCGGGGGAAGAATACGAACACGAATTGTTCCGGGATAGCGGCGGAAATTACCTCGTGGCCAATATAAACCCGCATTGTGCGCAATAGGGACAACTTGAAGTTCTAATTCATTATAGAGTGCGACAATTCCTGACTTATAATCTGGTTCTTGACCAGGTTGTCGGCGTGTCCCTTCAGGAAAAATGAGGATTTGGCGTCCTTGTTTTACTTTCTCTTTTGCTTTTTGTATAACGGTTTTTAAGGCTTTGATAGGCGTTGTGCGGTTAATGGGGATAATTTGTGTTTTTGCCATATACCAGCCAAACAAGGGAATCCACATCAATTCACGTTTTAAAATGAGAGTAGGATCATCAAAATAGGGAACAAGGCTAAAAGTTTCCCATGCAGATTGATGTTTTGGAGCAATGATATAGGCCCCTTGGGGGAGATTTTCTAATCCTTCAATTTCATAACGTGTGCCTGCGATGTATTTTTGCAAAAAGAGTGTTACGCGCGCCCATGTTTTAGGAACAATCCATGCCTTTTTGCGGGGCATGAGAAAATAAACGGGAGCGTAAAGAATCATTTGTATGAAAGTTGTGGTATAAAAAGCGAATGTAAAAAGAATAGAACGAAGGATAAGCACTATATTTTCCATTTTATATCTATAAGAAGACTTCGTATATAATATAATTCACACGAGAAAACATTTTCTTTATGTTTTTTCAAGCATCTATTTTTTCGGTAATTTATTTTCTTATATTTAAAAACAGAAGGAAAGAGGTTGATGGAATTACAAAAAGATAAACTTTTTATTCCACGGATTTTATCTATTGCGGGAACAGATCCTTCTGGTGGTGCTGGAATGCAGGCGGATTTGAAGGTTTTTTCAGCTATGAAAACTTATGGTATGAGTGTGGTTACAGCTGTTGTTGCACAAAATACTCAGGGTGTGCATTCTTTTCAGGCATTAGATGCTTCTTTTGTTGCTGATCAAATTGATTCTGTTTTTGAGGATATCCACGTTGATGCCGTTAAAATTGGTATGGTCGCAAATGCTCAAATTGCACAGGCTATTGCAGAACGTCTTGCTTATCATAAAGTGCGTTTCATTGTTTTTGATCCGGTTATGGTGGCAAAAAGTGGTGATATTCTTTTAAAGCCTGATGCCATTGAAATTATGCGTGATGTTCTTATGCCGATGTCAACTTTGATCACGCCAAATTTACCTGAAGCTGCACTGTTATTGGGATGTGATGTGCAATGGTCTTTAGAGGCTATGTATCAATATGCTCCACGACTCTTGACGCTAGGGTGTCATGCGGTTTTATTAAAAGGCGGACATTTGAATACGCTTACCAGAAGTAGTACAGAAAATTACGATTGTTCTAGTCCAGATCTTTATTGTGATCGTGAAAGTCTGGTTATGCTTGAAGCTTCTCGTCTTTCAACCACACATGATCATGGGACAGGGTGTACAATTTCTGCTGCCATTGCAGCTTTATTGCCTACACAACCTTTGGATTGCGCCGTTAAACAAGCAAAAGATTATTTACATGGAGCGTTATCTGCCTCAAATGCTTTGCAAGTCGGGAAAGGAAGAGGTCCACTTCACCATTTTTATGCATTGTGGAAAAATTGATACAACAATTTATGGTGAAAAATCTCCACTCTATGAATTTGTTTCGTTATTATATGCCATTTGGAATTGATCACGGATAAATGTTAACACATTATAGCTTAACAGTTGTTTTGTATTTAAAGAGAATTCAGAGAGAAAAAAGTTATAATTTATTGCTTTTATATATGTTTTTTACGATTAATATATCGCCTTGTAAAAAGCAATTTTAAATGTAAAAAAAGAAAGCGAGAGACTCCTATAACTCAAGAGTTGATGGCAAAAAAGGTAGAGGGAAAGACTTTTTACAAGACGATATTAAAGATCGTTGATCCTATCATATTCACTGCTGTATTGATTGGTTGGCTATATTTGCGTTCTGCTGAGAATAATAAATTCTCTTCATTGATGAGCAAAAAAGAGTCCGTTGCTAAATGATCATGTGTTTATTGGAATAAACTTTAAATTCACCAAAGTTTATAAAACCCAATTTTTTATAAATGCCAATTCCCTCGTGTGATGCTTACATCCCAATAACATGACAATTCTTTCTTTTTAAATACTGAATGGCAATTTTTGTCATGAATGTCCCAATACCTTTTTTCTGAAAATCTGGATTGGTGACAATATCATACACGCCACCAATTTCATCCGCTTTCATACAAAAACATATCGCTACAGGATTTTTATTTATATAACCAACGAACATAGTTACATCAGGGTCTTCTTTATAACAGCTTCCTATTGTTTTATAAAATATGACCGCTTCTTCATCAAAAGGCTCGAATACTGATGCCATAACATTTCCGTAATCTCTAAAATCTTGAAGTGATTCCACTTCCTTTATTTTGAAGTTATCCGGTGTAGAAGTAATATGTGAATCTATATCTTGCGCTAAAGCCGCCATTCCGCCCTCTGTTTCAACATGCTCTAAACCAATGATTAAGAGAACTTCATCAACGTTATAATGAGACGAATGAGGTCCAACCCACCAAGCTAAAGATCGTTTCTGTGCATTAAAGGAATCAATTATGGACTTTGCTTGGTCTACAGATATCGTTTCTTGTAAATTTTTAGCAGAGATAACGTTGAATTAACAGAAGATACTCCATTTGAAAAATCAATAACCTGCATTTGAGAGCACATTTTTGGCAAAAAACGTACCTTTGAACAAAAATTATTCTCTAATGATAAGTTAATTTTTGATTTGTTAAGAATTTGTTTTCCTTATCATTTTTCATTGATCTTTTAATGTTGAAGGTTGTAAAAAATTCCTTAGCTCAAAGGTAACCTTAAATTCTTTTGCATAAGCTTTTATAATCTAAACGGTCGCAAAAAATCCGCTGCCAATATTAAAAAAAATTACCCTTGCAATGGCAAGAGACAGTGAAAAATATTGTTAGAAAAAATGCCTTTGGAAAAAATACTTCTGGAAAAGCCAAAGTTATTGTTGCCAAACAGCGTCATAAATCAATGGGAATTGTCTCAAGTTTATTTTACACGAGCGACCTAGAAAATTACAATGATTTCCTAAAGAAATGCCGCTTAAATCACTTTCATATAAGTAATGGCTATTTTTTCTGAGCTAAAAATGATTATTCGATGATCGAGGAGCAAAAACCCATAGATTCTCACAAAAAATGACGAATCTTAAAACACCCTTTGAAAGGTCTTTGAAGACCCTTTGAGAACCCCTTAAAAATCATGTGAAACAAAATAAATTGGTACAAAACCTGCTGTCAAAATACACAAAACCCGCTGGCAAGCTACAAACGCAAGATACATCCACACAAGAACGAATCAATCCAAATTCAATGGAGCGGGCGATGGGATTCGAACCCACGACCCCAACCTTGGCAAGGTTGTGCTCTACCCCTGAGCTACACCCGCTCACCGATTCGATATATATCTTGTCTGTATGGCGTAGGCTTTTATGAATTGCAACAAAAAAATATCATTTCAGTTTGATTTATTTTGTCTATATTTCGATAAAATGAAATAGAGATTGATTTTAGAAGATTCTTCAGTAATAAACTATTCCTTTTTTAATTTTTTCATGCAGAGGGGTGGAGTATCATGTTGAAGAGAATAAATATATTAGGGATTGTCATTGCAGCTGTTTTTATGATGAACACTGTTGCAAAAGCGGATGATGATCAAGTTAAGCACGTTAAGGTTGCAATAACGCAAATTATGGTCCATCCTGCTGCGGATGCTGTTCGTAAAGGTGTGGAAGATGTTCTTGCAGAAAATGGTTATAAGCAAGGTGAAAATTTTCAACTGACCTTTTTATCAGCACAGGGTAATATTTCAACGGCAACGCAAATTGCACGTAAATTTGTTGGTGATAAACCTGATGTTATTGTGGCGATTACCACACCATCAGCACAAACAATGCTTGCGGCAACAAAAACAATTCCTATCGTCTTTGCAGCGATTTCTGATCCTATCGGAGCTAAAATCGTTTCTTCTCTGACGAAACCTGGCGGTAATATGACGGGGAGTTCTGATCGTATAGATGTTGCAGAAAGTGTTAGACTTTTGCAAGAAGTAAAACCAGATCTGAAAAAAATTGGTTATCTTTATAATGCTTCTGAAGCAAATTCTGTTTCAACACTTAAAGTATTAAAGGATGTGGCAAAAAAAGCTGGAATTGAAATTATTCCTTCATCGGCTCCCAAACCTTCTGATGTTCAGGCAGCAACACGCGCTTTAATCGGTAAAGTCGATATCATTTTTGTTCCTGCTGATAATACGATTTTATCTGTTTTGGAAGGTGCCATAAAGGTCTCAGAGGAAGCCAATATGCCTGTATTTACTGTTGATGCTAATACTATTGGTCGTGGGCCTTTTATGACGCAAGGTGTGAATTTCTATGATGTAGGGGTTGATGCTGGAAAATTGGTCGTGCGTATTCTAAAGGGTGAAAAACCTGGTGATATTGATGTTGTGCAGGCGGCTAATAATGACATTCGAATTGATATGAAAGCAGCCAAAAAAGCAGGAATTGTTATCCCACAGGCCGTTATTGACCGCGCAACAAAAGTGATTCAATAACTTTTGTTGATAGGGTGTTGATACAATAAAAACCGTTAAGTTTTCATGGAGATTGTCTTTACATGAATATATTTGCCTTTTCTGGCGCTGTGGAATTAGGCCTTATTTACGCATTTGTTGCTATAGGGGTTTATCTCTCATTTCGCGTTTTGGATTTTCCTGATTTAACGGTTGATGGCTCGTTTCTTCTTGGGTCCTGTGTCTGTGGCGTCTTGATTCTTTTAGGTTTTAACCCATGGACAGCTATGGCATGCGCTTTTTGTGCTGGTATGGCTGCTGGTTTATTAACAGCTCTATTGAATTTGCGTTTTGGTATTTTGAATCTTTTGGCTTCCATTTTAACAATGTCAGCACTTTATACGGTTAACCTTCGTATTATGGGAATTATGGGAGGGTCCAATGTTAATTTGGCGCTTGCCGATACGGCTTTAACACCCTTTTATAATTTGTTTGGGTTGTCTGATATCTTTGTGCGTCCTCTTTTCGTTGGGATTGTATTGCTGGTTGTGGCGTTTTTGATTTGGCGCTTTTTAGAAAGTGAAATAGGTCTTGCTATGCGCGCAATGGGCGCTAATCCACGCATGGCGACCGCTCAAGGTGTTCATACATCTGCATTGATTTATTTTGGTATGGGGCTTTCCAATGCCTGTGTTGCACTTGGTGGTTCTCTTTATATTCAAACTGCAATTGCAACAGATATTACCGGTGGAATTGGTACAATTGTTTTTGGGTTGGCCGCCGTGATTATTGGCGAAACGCTCTTTCGTACACGTAATATTTTTTGGATTATAATCAGTTGTATTGTGGGGTCTGTACTTTATCGTGTGGCGGTGCAATTTGCATTTGAAGCCAATGGAATTGGTATTGATACGTCGACAGATCTGCAGTTGATTACTTCACTGTTGGTTGTGTTAACTCTTATTGTGCCACGCTATTGGAGGAGGCGTAAACGTGATTGAGCTTTTTCATGTTGGGGTTACATTTAAACCGCAAACGCCTTTGGAAAAACAGGCTTTAATTGATATTAACCTCAAAATTGATCAGGGTAGCTTTGTTACGGTTATCGGTTCAAATGGTGCGGGTAAATCAACGTTGCTGAGTGTTTTGGCGGGAGCAACGCTTCCCTCGACGGGGAAAGTGGTTATCAATGGGCAAAATGTTTCCAGGCAATCCGTTAGCGAACGTGCTGGAAGGGTTGCTTGTGTTTTTCAAGACTCGTTAAAGGGAAGTTGTGGTTCTTTAACAATCGAAGAAAATTTGGCTCTTGCTGCTCTTCGGGGAAATCGTCGTAGTGTGCGTTCAGCTTTAAACCATGAAAAAAGGCAATTTTTTCGAGAGAAAATTGCTCAATTAGGCATTGGTCTTGAAGCGTATATTCATAATCCTATGAACAGTTTATCCGGTGGACAACGCCAAGCCGTTTGTCTTGTGATGGCAACATTAGCTCATGCGGATGTTTTATTGCTTGATGAACATACCTCAGCACTTGATCCTAGAATGGCTGATTTTGTAATGCGGTTGACTGAAAAAATCGTTGAAGAGAAAAAATTAACGACTATTATGGTAACCCATTCTATGCGTCAGGCTCTTGATTATGGAGATCGCACACTGATGTTGCATGGTGGAAAAGTGATTTTGGATGTCTGTCATGAAGAGCGTAAGGGCTTGGATGTTAATGATTTAATTGGTATGTTTCAGAAAGTGCGCGGGGAAGTTCTTGATGATGATGAACTGTTAATGGATTAATAGTGTGGCTCAGAAAAAAGCACATGAGGTTGACCAGTTTCTAACGCGTTTCTCACGTGCTTTTCCTATTGTTCTCATTTATGGGCCAGATCGTGGTCTTATTTGTGAACGTGCCCAACGTTTTGCGAAGCTCACAAAAGTCGCAATAGAAGACCCATTTTCGACAATTCGTTTGGATGCTGCTGACATTGATAAAGATCCCGCATGTTTGGAAAATGAAGCGCGTACTTTTTCGCTCTTTGGGGGAGATCGTTTGATATGGATTTCTCATGCTGCTAACCAAAAAGGTTTTCTTGCAGCCTTGAAGCTTTTAATTGAGAAACCACCAGAAAAAAGTTTTATTCTCATTGAGGCAGGGGATTTAAAAAAAGGAACAGGGTTGCGCAATGTTATTGAAACGGCAGCAAATGCAATGGCTCTGCCCTGTTTTGCCGATGATATGCGTTCTCTTGACGGTTTGATTGATGAGGTTTTAGGGCAGTTTAAGAAGACTCTTTCTTTGGATGCACGTAGATGGTTGCATGAAAGTTTAGGGGGAGATCGTCTTGTATCACGCGGTGAATTAGAGAAGCTTTGCCTTTATGCTTCAAATGTTCATATTACTCTTGAAGATGTGAAAGCTATTGTAAGTGATGTCAGTGCTCTTTCTCAAGATGAAATTATTGATGCTCTTTTATTGGGCGATATATCAGGCTTTGAAGCGCATTTTAACCGACATGCAGCATTGCAGGGGGCGCTTTTTTTTATTTTAAGTACAGCACAAAGGCATTTTCAGCAGTTACAGCTTTTGCGTTATCAGGTAGAGGTTGAAGGAAAAACACCTGTTACGGTGGTTTCTCAAGCGCGTCCTCCCATTTTTTTTCAACGGAAAAAAACCGTTGAACAAGCTGTAAAATATTGGAAGTTAGAACAGATTTCTTACGCAATGGAAAGAATTCAGAGTGCTGTTTTAGACAGCCGTAAAAATCCGCTTTTGGGTGAAGCTATCATTCGTCAAGCTTTGTTAGGACTCACAATTATTGCACGACGCCAAATGGCAGCTTAACATATTTAAAAATATAATGATTTGTTATTTAAGTACGGCACAAAGGTATTTTCAGCAGTTACAGCTTTTGCGTTATCAGGTAGAAGTTGAAGGGAAATCGCCTTTTACAGTGATTTCTCAAGTGCATACTCATATTTAGAGCAAGTCTTGTTCATAGAACCTTTATTGAAGTAAATCACATGAATGGTTAGTGATATAAGGGGTCAAATAAAATTTTACGCATTCGGTATTTTTTATGAGAATATGTGATGAATATGAGGCTTTCTCGTAGAATTCTAGGGGGGTATTTTTTATGCAAAGCATAATGTTACAAGATACATTTGTTTTAAAAATTCATGCGCTTTCTTAAAAACATTTTTCAATGCGGTTATACCTATTTCGTGACGGTTCTTATGAATGGTACAACGGTAAAGCTTTTCGTAAATACAATTCATTGAACATTCCCGCTTCTACGCTTAACAAAAGTGTAAATCGGTATTCATTACATCCTTTTCTAGCCTCTAATGTTACGATAATCTTTGGCATTAAGAGAGCATGAGGCTTTTTATTTCTTCTTTTAAGTGTTTTTATCTATATGCTATCCCTTTTGTGAGGTGCAAAAGACATAACAACATAAGAAGGCTTAAAATGAAATAATTCTTCAGTATTTAAGGGATCTCTTTCAATATAAAATATTGTAATTATCTTTATAGATCAATGTGTTGTATGCGATTAAGCAATGAAGTGAGAATTTAGAAGCTTGGTGTTACATTTTTTGTCATGTATTTTTTGCATTTTCTAGGTAAAAATGATCTGTGGTTTGTTTGTGCAGGTGAGATTGATAAACTGCGTTATTCTTTATTCTCTAGTTGTCGTTTTTTAATATTTTGCGCATAACTCATTAAGATGAACAAACAGGAAAATTATGATTTTTAAAATTGTTTTTGTTGCCATTTGCAAAAAATCTTTAAAGGTAAGATATGTCTCATATTCAGTTTGAAAGAATAGCGCTCATAGGGATTGGTCTGATTGGATCTTCTTTAGCAAGAGTGATAAAGAAGAAAAATCTTTCCGCTCAGATTTCTATTGCAACGCGTCGTCAAGAAACTTTGGAAAGAGCGCGTGAATTGGAACTTGGAGATTTTTATACAACGGATAATGCAGAGGCTGTTGAAGGTGCTGATCTCGTTATTATCTCTGTTCCTGTTGGAGCGAGTGCAGAGGTGGCGAAAAACATTCATGATCATTTAAAGCCAGGGGCGATTGTGAGTGATGTTGGTTCTACAAAGGAATTGGTTATTGCAGAAATGGCACCTTTATTGCCAAAAACGGTTCATTTTATTCCGGGGCATCCTATTGCTGGAACGGAATATTCAGGTCCGGATGCTGGTTTTGCTGATTTGTTTATCAATCGCTGGTGTATTTTAACGCCTTTTGCGGAGAGTGATGCGACGGCTGTAGCACGATTGACAGCATTTTGGGAAGCTTGTGGGGCACGTGTCGAAAAAATGGAGCCTAAGCATCATGATCTTGTTTTGGCAATTGTTTCGCATTTGCCGCATTTGATTGCCTATAATACTGTTGGGACAGCGAGTGATTTAGAAAAAGTAACAAATTCAGAAGTGATTGCTTATTCCGCTTCTGGTTTTCGTGATTTTACACGTTTGGCATCTTCTGATCCTGTTATGTGGCGCGATATTTGTTTGCATAATAAAGAGGCTATTTTAGAAATGTTGGGTCGTTTTAGTGAAGGGCTTGCTTTTTTAGAACAGGCAATTCGTTTGGGTGATGGTGAAACACTGTTTAATTTTTTTACGCGTACGCGTGCTGTGCGCCGTAATATCATTGCGGCGGGACAGGAAATTGATGCTCCTGATTTTGGACGTCATAGTGTTTCTAAAGAGGGCGTGTAAAATAAGCGATTTTTGAATTTTGTGCTGTTGTTTTGCTTATTCTTATCATGTTTCTTAGGATATCTGTTCTGTTAAATTGTTCGTTGTAATGAAGATACAGCGCTGTACTTAGTCCTTTGGACAACAATGAGAGGGGTACCCGCCTGTAATGAAGGGTGACTCTTGTGTAAAATAAAACGCTTCCAACAGAAGACATTGAATTGGTAAAATTTGTTGGCTTTTCAGTTTTTGGATAGGAGGAGGCTTGACCACATGAATTGCTGCCCTTTATACTGAAAAGGGTTTGTTTTTAAAGTCTCGATGGTTTTTATAAAGCGTGAGATAACTGAAAAAAGGATATTACCAGAAAGTATTGAGGTTTGTTAAGAAATATCTTTTGGTATAGCTATCGTGTTTTTGGTGACGCAATAAGTCATTATTGGCGTGATAATGGAAGTGCTTTTGCAAGCCATGTTGCGCTGTCAGGTCTTTTAGCATTTTTCCCTTTTTTTATTTTTGGAACATCTTTTGCTCGTTTTCTTGGGGCTTTTACTTATACACCGCAAAAAATTAAAGCGCTGGTGCAGTTATTGCCTGATGTCATTGCAGAACCTTTATCTCAGGAAATTGTCAATGTTTTAACTCTTCATCAAGGAGGTGTGTTGACGCTTTCTATCATTGGAACGGCTTATTTTGCTTCTAATGGAATAGAAGCTTTGCGTACGGCTTTGAATAAAGCTTACCGTGTGACTGATCGACGGAGTTGGTTTTTTTGTCGTTTTCAAAGTTTGTTTTTTGTGATCCTTGGCGCTTTTGGTCTTGTTGTGATGAGCTTTTTATTGATTTTAGCGCCTTTGTTGATCAAAATTATGCAAAATCATTCTTTTTTTATGACTGAATATATTGGGATCATTCGTTTATGGCGTTATACAATTGCTGTTGTTATTTTGTTTATGAGTCTTTTGATTGTCCATAAATGGCTTCCAGCAGGGCAGCGGAAATTCATAGATATTTTACCAGGAATCGTGGTGACAATGTTTGTATGGTTTATGGCTTCTCTTGCTTTTGCGCAATATTTAACGATGTTTGATTATATCTCAACCTATGCGGGGTTAGCATCTATTATGGTTGCCATTATCTTTCTTTATATATTAAGTGCAATTTTTATTTTGGGGGGTGAAATAAACGCTGCAATCATGTTTTATCGCAATTATTGGCAATCGCCTCGATGAATGAAAAAATTGTAGATCCTATGAAAGTCAAAAGATGGGGCAAGAAATAAGACCAGCCATCACTTTATTGGTTGATGCGGATGCTTGTCCTGTAAAAGCTGAAATTTATCGTGTTATGAATCGTTATCAGCTTAAAACATTTATTGACGCAAACCGTTTTCTTTCTCTTCCCCAAGAAGAATTCATTGAAAGAATCATTGTTTCTGATGGGCTTGATAGGGCTGATGATTGGATTGTCGACCATGTGCATGAGGCGAGTATCGTTATTACCAGTGATATCCTTTTAGCAGCACGGGTTGTGCGGTCTGGGGGGCTTTGTCTTTCGCCAACGGGGCGTATTTTTGATGCCAATTCAATCGGTCAAGCTTTAGTCATGCGCAATTTGATGGAAAATTTGCGAGAGCAGGGGCATGTCACAGGAGGACCACGTCCTTTTTGTGGTAAAGATCGTTCTGCTTTTTTGTCAGCATTGGATTTGACAATCCAACGTTTAAAAAGACGCGGTTATTAGATTATTGTGCTTCTTTTATGAAAGCTTTGATAAGTGCTTTGGCTTCATCATTGGCCCATGGCGCTGCCCCATTATAGGAAGCAATGAGATAGCCCTTTTTATCAATGACAAATGTGATGGGGAGTCCTAAAGCAAGACCTTGTTTTCTCATGTCATTGAAGATACTCATGGTTTCATCGCGATAGTAGGCTAAATTATCAGCATGAATATTTTGCAAAAATTGTTGAATTTTTTCAGGAGAGGCGGCTTTATCGATATTAATCGCTATGACATCGAAGTTTTTTCCACCTAATTCGCGTTTTAATTGCGCAAGTTCCGGCATTTCTGTGCGACAGGGTACGCACCAGATAGCCCATAGATTGAGTAGTATCGACTTTCCGTTAAATTCCGCGAGTGTATGGTCTTTTCCTTGAATATCCTTAAAAGAGAGAGAGTTCATATCTAAGGGTGTATCAATAAATCGCATGTGAGCAAAAAAGCCTGTTGCGGCTTTTTGGAGTGTCATCATTTTTTTGTCTTGTATTTTTTCGGTATTTTCTTTTGAAATAAAATTAGTAGAAAAAGAGGCACTCTTGTCATGATGATTTTTTATTGCGTGTAAACTGATACCAACTAAGATAATGGCAACAAAAAAGGATGTTATGAAAATCTTCCACTTTTTGTTTTTTTTCTTTGAGTTATTAAAACTTTGAGGAATCATGGCTTTTATCCTTTTTATCGGTGCTTTTAAACTATGACAGATGAGACGTTAAAGAACCAAATGTGGGGTGGGCGGTTTATCGCAGGACCTGCTGCAGTTATGGAAGAAATTAACGCCTCAATTGATGTTGATCAAAAACTCTATCGGCAAGATATTGAAGGTCCGCTCTCTCATGCTGCGATGTTAGCGCAAACAAAGATTATTTTACAGTCTGATTATGAAAAAATTTCTCATGATTTTAAAATTATTTTACAAGAAATTGAAGAGGGAGACTTTGTTTTTTCACGAAATCTTGAAGATATTCATATGAATATTGAAGCGCGATTGAGTGCGTTGATTGGTCCTGTTGCTGGGCGTTTGCATACGGCGCGTTCACGCAATGATCAAGTGGCTGTTGATTTTCGGTTGTGGGTGCGTGAGACATTGCAGAAAATAGCACAAGCTTTAAAACAATTGATAAAGCAACTGCTTATTCTTGCAGAACAACATGTCAAGACCTATATGCCAGGTTTTACACATTTACAATTAGCGCAACCCGTAACATTGGGCCATTATATGATGGCTTATGTTGAAATGTTTGGTCGAGATTTATCGCGGATGCGTGATGCTAGTGAGCGAATGAATGAATCGCCTTTAGGTGCTGCGGCTTTGGCAGGAACAAGTTTTCCGATTGATCGCTTTATGACAGCACAAGCGCTAGGTTTTCGGGAACCTACGCGCAATTCAATTGATAGTGTTTCTGATCGTGATTTTGCATTGGAGTTTTTAAGCGCTGGTGCTCTTTGTGCCATGCATCTTTCGCGTTTAGCAGAAGAAATCATTCTTTGGTCAAGTGAGCAGTTTCGTTTTATTTATTTATCCGATGCTTTTTCAACAGGTTCATCTATTATGCCCCAAAAGAGAAATCCTGATGCGGCAGAGTTAGTACAAGCGAAAGCAGGTCGATTGAATGGGGCACTTATGGGATTGTTAACGGTGATGAAAGGATTACCGCTTGCTTATTCAAAGGATATGCAAGAAGATAAAGAATATGTGTTTGATGGGGCTTTGAGTTTGGAATTATCATTAGCAGCAATGACAGGGATAATTGCTGATTTGGAAGTGAATAAAAAAGCCATGAAACAAGCAGCGGATTTAGGGTATGCAACAGCGACGGATTTTGCCGATTGGCTTGTTCGCGAACTAGGAATTCCTTTTCGTGAAGCGCATCATATGACAGGGCAAGCTGTGGCATTGGCAGAAAAAAAACAGTGTCGCCTTCAGGATTTATCATTAGATGAACTTCAAGCAATTTGTCCTGATATCAATGCGACACTTTTTGATGTTTTGACCGTTGAAAAATCTGTTGAAAGTCGTAAAAGCTTTGGGGGAACAGCCTCTTCAGAAGTTCTTCGGCAAATCGCATATTGGAAAAAGCGTCTTGTGAGCGCTTGAGTGATTGTATTTTAAAGGTAAAAAGGAAATCAAGATGAAGAAAGAGGACAGATGAAAATTATAATAAAAGGGTTGATGATTGTCCTTTTGGGGGGGGTAGGTGTCGTTGGCTGCGGGCGTAAAGGGTCATTGGAGGCACCTCCTCTTACAAGTGTGGAAAAGTCTATACAGGGAACATCTGCTGCTAAAAGTGAAGATGATCAACCTTTTATTCTTGATCGTTTGATAAAGTAGGAGGAAAGTGTGGATTTTTTTCCCTACCATCAAGGTATGCTTCATGCTGAAGGGTGTTCACTTGCTATTCTTGCACAGGAAGTGGAGACGCCTTTTTATTGTTATTCGGCTAATGCATTGATCACACGTTTTAAGGACTATCAAAAGGCATTTCAAGGGATGCCCAGTTTGATTGCTTATGCGGTTAAAGCCAATTCTAATCAAGCAATTTTACGGCTTTTAGCGGCAAATGGGGCGGGCGCTGATGTGGTATCAGAAGGTGAATTACGGCGCGCCCTTGCTGTTGGTATTCCGGCACATCGTATTGTTTATTCTGGTGTTGGTAAAACCGTGAGAGAAATAGATTTTGCTCTTTCTCAGAATATTTATTGTTTTAATGTTGAATCAGAACCGGAGCTTGAACAGTTGTCGCAACGTGCTGTTGCGTTATCAAAAACAGCACGTGTTTCATTGCGCATTAATCCAGATGTTGATGCAAAGACTCATAAGAAAATTACAACAGGAAAATCTGAAAATAAGTTTGGTATTCCATTGTTATTGGCAAGAGAAGCTTACAAAAAGGCTGTCTCTTTACCTGGATTGCAGGTTTGCGGTATCGATATGCATATTGGCAGTCAAATTTGTGATTTAAAGCCGTTTGAAGAGGCTTTTCTTCTTATTGCAGATTGTGTGCGTCAATTGTGGAGCGATGGTTGTGCAATAACGCATATAGATATTGGCGGCGGGCTTGGTATTGCCTATGGTTGTGAACAACATACTTTACCTTCCCCTTTTGATTATGCCGTGCTGGTAAAGAAACATATTGCTCCTTTAGGGATTGATATTGTTGTGGAGCCGGGACGGAGCATCGTGGGGCAAGCTGGTGTGTTGGTAACCTCTGTTCTCTATTTAAAAAAGGGACAAGGGCGGAATTTTGTTATTGTAGATGCGGCGATGAATGATCTGATTCGTCCAACACTTTATGATGCTTGGCAGAATGTTGTCCTTGTGAAAAAAGTAGCAAAAGACGCCCCCCTTATTCGTGCTGATATTGTGGGTTCCGTTTGTGAGACTGGTGATTATTTAGCATTAGATCGTTGTTTACCGATTTTGGCACCTGGTGATCTTTTGGCAATTACGCAAGCTGGGGCTTATGGTGCTGTGATGGCAAGTACTTATAATAGTCGACTTTTGATCCCTGAAGTTCTCGTCCAAGATACGCGTTATGCGGTTATTCGTCCGCGTCTTGATTATGCGCAATTGATGGAATGTGATCATATTCCTGATTGGGTTGAACATTCTTAAATGTTTCTGGTCTTATTTTTACTAAACTTTGATGAAACAATTTATTTTCTGGAAATTGTCTTGTATGGGTTTTATGATCTTAATACATCACGGTAAAAGGGGAAAAATGCTTGTTTATGAAAAATAAAAACATCAAGAGCTTTGAAATAAAGCTTTTGTGTGTACGCATTTTGATGTGGGGGATCCTTTCATTTGAACGGGTATGGATACGGTTGTTGCCATTTCTCCTTGTTCTTAGTCTCTTTTGTTCGCTTAGCTGGTTGGGGATTTTTGGCGTTTTAGGCTATTGGTCCCATTGGCTCTTACTTGGGGTGTTGCTTGTTTGTGCTGGAGCGAGTTTATTTTTTCTTATTGGTTTTCGGTTTCCTACAATGCGGGACGTGGATCATCGTCTTGAAAGGGTTAATGATCTTAAACACCAGCCTTTGAATATTCAGACAGATCATGTATGTTTTGAAAATGAGAAAGATTTTAGTGCTGTTATTTGGCGTGAACATCAACGCCGAATGGCGAAGCAATTAGTTCATTTAAAAACTGGATTTATCGCGCTGAATAGTGCGGCTTATGATCCTTTGGCTTTGAGAGCTTTGTGTGTTCTCCTTTTTGTGTGTGCCTTTAGTTTTTCTTTTGGTTCACGTGGGGGACGTTTGGCTGATGCTTTTGATTTTCGTCCTGTTGTTGATGAAAAATTCATGCGGATTGATGCTTGGGTAACACCACCTGCCTATACCGGTGTGGCACCGATTTATTTGACAAAAGATGAAAAGACACAACTGGAAATTCCTGAAGGGAGTGATGTGGTTGTACGTGTTGTTAATGGGGCTGGTGTTACAGTCAAAGCAAAAACTGTAGAAGATGGGCAGAAAGTTTCGTTTTCAGAGAAAACGGAACAAACAGCTTTAAATGAGCCAATTGTTCATTTTGAAACCCATTTAGAGCATTCAATGGATTTGTTTATCTCATCACGCCGTCAAAAACAGCAGTGGCATTTACAGGTGATTAAAGACGCTTTTCCAACAATTGATTGGCTGGAAAAACCAGGGCGGATTTTAACAGGGTCGTTAGAGCTACGGTATGAATTGGATGATGATTATGGTGTGACAAAGGCTTTTGTTAAAATAGAGTCTCTCTTTCAGAATAAAAATGCTTCTTCTCTTTACAAAGCACCGGAAATAAAGCTTCTTCTTCCACGGGGTGGAAAGGGTAAAATGCGGACAGTACACGATGTCTCAGCGCATCCATGGGCGGGTTCACAAGTCAAAATTACTTTAGTGGCAGAAGATGGTGCAGGGCAGAAAGGGCATAGCAAAACTTTTGTTATGACATTACCGCAGCGTGTTTTCTCAAATCCTGTTGCGCGTGCGGTCAGTGAATTGCGTCGTTTAATTGCTCTTGATACTTCTGCGAGAGAGCATGTATTGGATATGCTTTCTGCTTTGCTGGTGCGTCCAGAAAAGGGGCTTCAAAATACAGCGCATTTTCTCGTTTTACAAAGTGCGTGGACAAGGCTTTCTTTGGCACAAACAGAAGAAGATTTGCGCGATGTTGTGGATTATTTATGGCAGATTGCTTTAGGGATTGAAGGCAATCAGCTTGAATCTGCGCAAAAAAATTTAAAACAAGCACAAGCTGCTTTACGCGATGCACTGCGATATGGTGCTCCAGCGGCAGAAATTGAACGGCTTATGGCAGATTTACGTCAAGCTATGGATGCGTATATTCAAGCTTTGGCCGAAAAAGCACCAGATGGTCAAGTTTCTAAAAATTCTAAAAGCTCAAAAAGTCCTAACCTTTCTGAAAATACATTACAAGAAAAGCTGAATCTCATTGAGGAAATGGCTAAAACAGGCTCTTCTTTAGCCGCTGAACAGCTCTTGGCAGAAATTGAACAGACGCTTGACCACTTGCATGTGCAAAAAGGTAATCATAATGAGGGAGAAAACAATCAATCTGCACAAATGAAAGAAAAGATGGACAAACTTGGTGATTTAATGCGTCGTCAGCAAGAAATTCTCAATGAAACACATCAGTTAGAGATGAGACAAAAACGTGGGGAAAATGTACCGGAAAAACAAAAAAAATCTTTAAAAAAACGTCAGACTGAATTGCAGTCTGAATTATCAACGTTAGAAAAAGAATTATCAGAACAGGGATTTGAAACAGGTGATGCATTGAAAAAAGCAGAAGAAGAAATGAATTCTGCAGGAGATGCTCTTGATCATGGAAATCATCGAGCATCGATACAAAATCAGTCTGATGCTTTGGAATCTTTACGGCAAGGTGCCCAAAGTGTTTTGAAAAAAATGCGTGAAATACTCAAAGAAACGGGAAATGATCAAAATGCTGATTCTGGTCCCAAAGATCCGTTAGGACGTCCACTTTCTTCAAAAACAGACGAAGGACAAAAAGGTGAGGCACTCCCACAAGAAAGTGATCAAATGCGTATGCGGCAAATTTTGGATGAAATTCGCAAACGTTTGGGCAAGGAACATATTCTAGAAGCAGATAAAAACTATCTTGAAAGGTTGCTTCATTTTAATTAACAAATTGTTTGCTTTTTTCTTAATTGATGTCAGAAACAACGTATGAGAAACCTCTATGGAGTTCATCTCAAAAGAAAATGATTAAAGTGCTTATAGTGTGCAATAATCATCTATTGTACGGCTTTTGGGGATCATTTAAGTTTAAAATGTGAAATATTAAAATGTTCTCTATTGCGGAGAAAGCGTGGAAGTCCATATAGGTTGAGTAGATAAAAACTGTAATATTTTGAAATTTATTTCTACATGGTATGTTGAGTTGGATATCGTTACACTGAAAGATTTTTATGCTTCTGCACTTGGACTACGTGTACAAAAGACACTGTGTGACCAATTGAATTTATGGTGGCCAGATCTTGCGGATAAACGCGTTATGGGGTTGGGCTATACCCTTCCTTATCTTTCTGCATTGCGTGAACGTACTCAACAATGTTTTGCTTTTATGCCAGCAAGACAAGGTGCTTCATCTTGGCCTTGTGTTGAGCAAGTTGCTACAGCGCTTGTTTTTGAAGAAGATTTACCGCTTTCTGATGCATCGGTTGATTGTATTTTATTGGTCCATGCCTTAGAATATACAGAGAATTCATTTGAGACGTTTAATGAAATATGGCGTGTTTTAGCTCCCAATGGTCACTTGATTGTCATTGTTCCTAATCGTTCTGGCTTTTGGGCGCGCAATACGTCCACGCCCTTTGGTTACGGTGAACCTTATACTCGGCAACAGATTACGCGTTTGTTTGAAAAAACAAATTTTGTTTCTGGGGCAATACAAGAAATTGTTCATTATATGCCTTCTACAGGTTATGTTTCGCGGTTGTTCTCATTTTTTTATGAACCCTTTGCACGCCATCTTTTTCCCTATTTTGGTGGCCTCCTAATGTGTCAGGCGCAAAAACGTATCTATCAAGGATTACTCGTAAAACCTCGTCAGTCGCGACGTGTTTTTATTCCTGCTTTATCCCCACAGACAAGAAATATTTTAATTTATAAAGATCATTAATCATTTTGCCATTGGCGTAAGAACCACAAATATATGAGGCTTCTTTCAAACTTTCGTATTTACAATCAAAAAATATTTGTTTGCACATTATACGTGGAACTAGCAAGTGAATATAAAATCTTAAGTGTCAATATAGCGAATCATCTTTAATGAATTGTAGCAAATATTCTAGGTGAGAAAAATGCTGGGCTCTTCGTAAGTGTAAAAATGGTTGGTGCCCGATGGGATTTTTGCATTATGGTTTATGAATCAATACCGTGAAATAGATTTTGCAGAAAGATGAAATGCTTCTTTAAAGGAAAGAATATTCTTTCAATGGCTTTCTATCGCCTTATAATAAAAAATCAAAAGGTTTTATAAAAATAGCTGCCTTATCTCTACGGTGTATAGAACTTTAAGGCACTTTGGATAAGATAAAAGTTTTGTTTATAATATTAAATAATTTTTCACTTATGGGAAGGTTATTTGTGAAAATACGCCATGTTTTTTAATGGGGTTTGGTTGTATAAGATATAATATATTGATTTGTAATGATAATTTTTATTGTTCAACTTGAATTAGCTTCCTGAATATCGTAAGATCCTCTTATATTGAATCAAACAAAATCATTTGCTTGTACGTCACAAGCAGGGAGAACTTGTGTGGATAAAAATTAAATAAGAAAGAACATGCTTCTTATGGACTGTTTCAGGGGCTGTAGAGTTATTGCAACATTTTAGAGCAGGCCTAAGTGCGTGATGGTGCTAGCTCACTCTTTTGTTAAGCATATATTAAGCATAAAGGTGGGGGCGTTCAATGGCTTTCTTTTATCGTTAAGGTAAACATATTATATAATTCATTATCCTGTCTCTTAAGAGGAGATAAGTAAAGGAGGGAGGAAAAATATAAAAATACCTCTCAATTTAGGCGAGTAAATGTGAGGTAAAGCAATGCGTGAAGCGGCGTATTTAAAAAAATAATCATCAATATCAATGTGCTAAAGAAGATGGTTATGATAAAGAATATTGCTAAAGGATATTACAATTGTTTGTATGCAAAATATATTTAAAATTTTAAAGAGAGCACAAACATATGCAGCAGAAGTTGCCAAGTATATCGTAAAAAACAGTTCTGTTGCGGGTTTTATGTTAGAATATTTTCATAATGGGGGCTGCTGTATTTTGTCATAAGAGTGCTGATAAGGAAAGTTCTATACGGGACCACCCAAATTGCATGTAAGCGTCTTTTTCGTCTCGTTTTTGTTTTAATGCAAGGAAAGATTGAAAATATTAAAATTATTTTTGAAACGTTTCATATCAAATTAGAGGTTTAAACGATACCCATTTTGATCGGTCATAAGAATTTGTGCATTGGAGGGATCATTTTCGATTTTTTGTCGTAAACGATAGATATGGGTTTCTAAAGTATGGGTGACAACGTTTTCATTATAACCCCAGATTTGTTCTAACAATGTTTCACGGCTGACAATTTTATCATTAGCATAATAGAGGAATTTGAGAATCGCAGCTTCTTTTTCTGTGAGATAGATTTTATTGTTGCATGGATCAAGAAGGAGCTTTTGTCTTGGTTTAAAAGTATAGGGGCCAATATGGATGGTTGTGTCTTCATTTTGTTCATATTGGCGCAACTGTGCTCGAATTCGCGCTAATAACACCGCAAAGCGAAAGGGTTTTGTCACATAATCATTGGCGCCTGTTTCAAGATCTAAAATGGTATCGCAGTCTGTATCATTATTCGTTATCATGATAATGGGAGCACGAAATCCTTGGCTGCGTAATTGTTTAACGGCTTTTCGACCATCAAGATCAGGAAGTTCAAGTCCCAAAATAGCAAGATCAATATTTTCTTCTTGGATTATTTTCATTCCCCCTTCAGCTGTTTTTGCTTGAAAAATTTCAAACTCTTGATGCATTTGCAATTGTTCTACCAAAATGGGACGTAGATCATCATCTTCAATGATTAAAAGAGTATAGTTGTTCATTTTTTTCCTTATAGGCATGTTAAGGCATTGATTGATAAAGAGTAGTTTCATGAAAAATGAGCTTTCATGCAAGAAAAATTAAAAGAGGAAAGTTAAAAAAGAGAGTCTCTAAAAAATAACCTTTTATGATTTCTGTGGTTGCTTGCTAAAAAGAAGATGCATCTTTCGTGTGCAGAATATTTATACATTGATTGGAAGCGTTGTTTTATACTTTAGGGTGTGTTTTTGCTATGGAGAGCCGCCATCTTTACGCTCATAAAACAATAAGCCGGTGCCATTATATATTTGAGCTTACTCCCAATGTTGCCTACCCTTGGTATTTGAGATTCTTCATAAGAGGCATGTTTTTTTATCTACCTTTAGTTTAGTTTTTTCATCACGTTTGTATGCGAAGGGAGCGGTTTAGTGCTCGTGGTGTTGTCCACTATAATTGTTGAGTATTCTGAAAAGATGCATCATGAAGAAAGTGTTTGTGCAATCTGGGGGGCTGTATTGAGAAAGAGTGCAGAATACAAAATAATACGGAAAAATATATTAGCATGAGAATACGCTAAGGGATGCATTGAGCTTGTTCTTCCGCGCTATAAAGCACTTTTTTATATGATTAGATGAATAAAAGACCATTGTTTTAAGATCAAAGCATCTCCTTTTTAAGGTTGCCCATCAAACATACTTCTTTCCATTCATTTTCTGTTACGGGTTGTACTGATAAGCGGCTGGTATTGACCAGCACCATATTGGCTAGTTTGGGATTGGCTTTAATTTGTTTTAGTGAAACAGGTGTTGGCATGTCACAAAGTGCACGGATATCCACACACTCCCAGCGTGGATCAGAGCTTGTAGAATCAGGGTGTGCTTCAGCACATATTTCGACAATGCCTACAATTTCTAAACCCTTATTTGAGTGATAAAAAAAACCTTTATCACCATATTTCATGGCGCGCATATTATTACGGGCTTGATAATTGCGGACACCATCCCATTGTTCGCCACCCGCTCCTTTTTTCTTTTGCATCTCCCATGACCATTTATGAGGTTCAGATTTAAAAAGCCAATAAGCCATGTATTCACCTTTTCATAGACTGTTCATTCATCATATCTATTTTTTTATAAGCATTTTTGTAACACCATCAATGATGATTTTTAAAATGGCGTAAAGAGCGGGAGTTATTTGTTTTTTGTTTCAAAATAATTTGCAGGGGTACGCTCCAATTAAGTTGTATTTTGCTTATCTTTTAGCAGAAAAATGTATCATAAAAAATAGACTTAAAATTGCTCAGCCATGTGGAGGCTTGGGTATCTTTTCAGATATGGTTTGAAATCCACTCATTAGAGGCGTCTTACATCGGAAAAAATTTAGTAAGAAAATTAGTTCTAAAAAGTTACTACAATAGTCATGAAACAAATAGATAATCAACGGTAAAGATATCAAAGGATGGCTATGCTTTGGTGTGGTAGGGGGCGTCTTATGGTGCTGTAAAATGTTGTCATTTGAAGGGGGTGATATAAGGCAAGTTTCTTTAAAAAATGAAGTATTTTTAGAATATGTGGTGAAAATTTAAGTTTGCGTATTGCGCTTTTTGTTAAGTGAATGGTGTGAAATGAGAAGCAAATAAAATCGTTTGCAGGTGGAAAATTAATTCAATAACGATCTAGATTACAGACCGGATTGAGTGAAAATCTTCATTCTTTGAAAGGTGAGGGAAATTAATTGTCTTATGCTTTTGTTCCACGGCGTCCCGTCCCGATTAAGGGCATGGCTTTTTCATCTAAGGGCCAGCGTGAGCGAGGGGCGATATCAAGCGAGCTTGTTTCTCCACGTGCGAGCTTTTGGGCACCAGCAAAAGCAATCATTGCTGCATTATCGGTACACAAGGAAAGAGGAGGCGCTATAAATTCAAAACCATGTTGATGAGCAAGTTCCTGTAATGTAGAGCGGAGTGCTTGGTTTGCAGCAACGCCGCCCGCAACAACTAAAGAAGGAGAGTGCTTTCCATGATCAGGATAGAGAGGATATTGGTGGGTAAAGTGTTGTAGAGCCAAATGAACACGATCACGCACTGTATCGGTCACGGCAGCTTGAAAACTTGCTGCAATGTCAGCAACATCATTTTCTGTAAGAGGAGCTATGGCTGTTGCGGCTTGTCGCACAGCCGTTTTAAGGCCTGAAAAAGAAAAATCTAACCGTTTTTCACCTTTTAAAGGTCGTGGAAGAGGGAAGCGATTTTTATCACCTAATAAAGCTGCTTTTTCAAGTGCTGGTCCACCAGGATAAGGAAGACCTAAAAGTTTGGCAGTTTTATCAAAGGCTTCTCCTAATGCATCATCAATGGTAGTTCCTAAACGTTGATAGTTGCCTATTCCGTGAACAAGGATTGTTTGTGTATGCCCCCCTGAAACTAAAAGTAATAAATAAGGAAATTTGACATTGTTCGTTAATACAGCTGTTAAAGCATGTCCCTCTAAGTGATTGACAGCAATAAATGGTTTTCCAGTGGCAAGAGAGAGTGCTTTTGCGCTCATAACGCCTACCAATAGTCCCCCGATCAAACCAGGTCCGCTGGTGGCTGCAATGCCATCAATATCTTTTAATTTTATGTTTGCTTCTGTGAGGGCTTGAAGAATTAAATGATCAAGAATTTCAACATGGGCACGAGCGGCAATTTCAGGAACAACACCGCCGTAAGGTGCGTGATGATCAATTTGGCTCCAAACAATATTGGAAAGAATTCGGCTGTTTGATTCACTGTTGTATTCAATGACAGCCGCTGCCGTTTCATCACAACTTGTTTCTATGCCCAACAGACGCATTTTAAACAAAACCTTATTTTGAAGTTTCTTTTCCACGTGCGTATCATGAACAGAAAAAGATGCAAAGTATTTCTCTTTAAGAATTGATTTTTCTACGAGAGAATGAATTTTGGTACTTTCTTTAAATTTTATGACATTGTTGATTAAAAACTGAAGCTATATTTTTAGTATAAAATTCAGATGTGTTTTTAAAAACTTGTCTATTAAAGTTTATCATTGTAAATATTCTTGAAAAAAATACGATTTAGAAAATTTCTATAAAGCTATACTCTTTATGAAAAGAGTGTAAAGCAAACAAAGATATTTGAGAAAAGCTGCATTTTTAAAACTTTTTTCATTTTATTATTTTATCATTAAAACTCTTTTATCATTAAAAAGAGTGTGCACAAAAAGTGACAAAAATGGTCGATTCTTCAAAACCAAAAGTTAAATCACATTATGCTGGTACGCGCCGTAAGAAGCCCGCCATTGAACATGAAGCTGTTTCCCATGATTCAGAGGAAAAAATACAAAATTCTGTAGAATCTCATATCCAAGAAAAACAGAATATGCAAAATCAGGATAAAAATACTTCTCGTACAACTTGGCTTTTGTTGCCCCTTTCAGGGATTTTAGGGGGACTCATTGCTTTGGGAATTTTTGTGGGGCTTCAATGGGTGGGTTTGTTTTCTTCTCCTTTTGTAGAAAATTCTGTTGGTGGAGAAAAGGTTTTGCAGGTCGCTGAAGCTGCAAAAGACACAAGTGAAGAAACAAGAGAACAATTGGAGCGAGTGTTTCAAGAAATCGATGCATTAAAAACAGAGTTTTCTTCTTTTTCATCACAACAGTTTAAAACAATGAAAAATGATGAACTATCGCAAGAAGAAAGCAGAAAAGCTTTTGCGATTTTAGAAGAAAAAGTAAAAGCTCTTGAAGAGGCTGTACAAACACTTGTTGGCGAGTCAAAAGAGATAGAAACGGCTTTGTCCGTCGGGCTGAGCAATGCAAATGATCTTGCTTCGTTAAAAAAACAGTTGGAAGCATTCCAGGAAGAAATTATTGTTAAAAATAGTGAAAAAAAAGAAATAAATACGGCACTTTTTACAGCGATCAGTTCGTTAAAAAATGCTGTAGAGCGGGGTGGATCTTATAACAATGAATTAAAGCTGTTACAGCAGTTATCGCCCTCGATTGATGGACTTGATGTGTTGCAAAAGACAGCTACTGTAGGTCTTCCAAGTTCAGCACAACTTTCAGTTGATTTTTCTCATGTTGCCGATGCAATTGTTGGTACGCAAAATATTGCTGCGCCAGATGCTGGTTTTTTTGACCGAATTTTAGCATGGATAAAAGGGCTCGTTGTTTCGCGACCAATTGGAAATGTTGAGGGGATGACGCTAGGGGCTATTACAGCACGCATGGAAGTTGCCATTCAAGCGGGTGATTACGAAAAGGCTTTGAGCGAATGGCAGACATTACCTCAAAATGCAAAAGATGTTTCAAAGGATTTTGTTCAGCAGCTTGAAAGACATATTGCTGTTCACCAATTGCTGCAGCAATTGTTGTTGTCTGTGCAACAAGGATCTTTTAAGCCAACAAAGATGTAAATAGGCTCCAGATGATACGTGTTTTTATTTATATTTTTGTTGTTTGTGTTCTTGGGTTAGCTTTTGGGTGGGTTGCTAATCACAATGGTGTTTTTGTCCTTACATTTTTGAATTTCAGATTTTCTGCTTCATTGCTTACAGTGTTAAGTGTGCTGACTTTGTTCTTTGTAACACTAGTGCTTTTGTGGTGGTTATTCTCTTTCTTTTTTTCCATACCGAGTGCGCTTTCCAATTATTTTTATAAACGCCATCAAAAGCGCGGTTATGAAGCTCTCTCGAAGGGAATTCTTGCAGCTTTTGCTGGTGATGGTATGGTTGCGCAAAAAATGGAAGCACAGGTTGCTAAATATCTTGTAGGAAAACAAGATCCATTGGTAAGGCTTTTACAAGCGCAAACCTTTTCTTTACAAAATAACTCTGTTCGCGCTATCAGTCTTTTTGAGGAAATGAGAAAGGAAGATCCAACAAAAATAGTTGGACTTTACGGTTTGTTTCGTGAAGCGATGAAGAGTAAAGCTTATGAGGCAGCACAACAATATGCAGAAGAGGCATTGGCTTTATCGCCGGCACTTTTGTGGGCGCATCAGACGGTGCTTGATCGGTTGGGTGCTGAGGGTAAATGGGATCGGGCACTTACTGTTTTTGAAAGAGCACAAAAAGCTCTCCCGCGTTCTGCGCGCGTGACTCCAGAGCGACAGCATATACAGGTTTTACTGTTAAGTGGACAGGCTCTTCATCTGTTTGATACACATCCAGTACAAGCACGTGAAGCTATTTTGAAAGCTCATAAATTGGCGCCTGATTTTGTTCCAATAACAATTATAGCGGCTGATATTCTTTATAAATTAAATGAAGCGCGTAAAGCGGATAAAATGATTATAGCGGCTTGGCAGAAAGAGCCTCATCCTGATTTGGGAATCCTTTATCTTGAAAAAGAAGAAGGAGCTGTTGGACGGTTAAAAAGGGCTAAGATACTTGCTTCCTATAATAAAGATGCATTTGAGTCGGCTTTCCTTATTGCCAAAGCTGCTTTGGATGCTGGTGAAACAACATTAGCAAGAGAGCAGGCACAAAAAGCATTGCAGTATCATCCACGGGAAAGTGTTTATTTATTATTGGCAGATATTGAAGAAGCACAGGGAAACAATCAAGGGGCTGTGCGTCAATGGCTTTCCCTAGCCCTTCGTGCTGAACGTGATCCTGTATGGATGTGTGAGGGATCTATTTTTTCTTCTTGGTCAGCTGTTTCTCCAATCAGTGGACGGTTGGGTTGCTTTGAATGGAAAGCGCCTCCTCGTGTACCTTCTCTTACATTAGAGGCAGTCAATATTGTGCCAAAAAAACAAGATAAAGAGAACGTTGTGGAAGAAAGTGAGGGTGTTGAGGATAAGAAACTTGAAAAATTAACGCCTATAGACGATTCTTTTTTGCATAATATGCAGGTGGAGAAACAAGATATAAAAGAACAAGATGCAAAAACATTCAGCCAAATTCATTTAAACGTTGATGATCCAGGGGTTAAAACAGAAGAAGAAGGAACGTCTTTATCAAGGAAAAAATTTCGTTTATTTTAAATTGTGTCAATAGGATAATTTGAGTGTTTTCTCAGAAGAAACAATGAATGTAGAAGAAAAAAACTTATTGTTAATCTTGTCCGATAAAATTATTCTCTTATGCTTGATATAATCAAAAAAACGAAGTTTTGCTTTGTTACAGCGGTGATTGATTAAAAAATGTTTTTAAATCAGAGATGTCTTGATAAAAAGCAAAAAAATAGCAAACCAAGGATTGCTGTGGTTATTCATCGGCGGTCTCCTTATACTGGTCGTTTGGGAAAATTTTTACAACAAAATGGTTTTGTTCTTGATGTTTATCGTCCTATTTTTGGGCAAAAACTCCCTGATACATTAGAGCATTATGCTGGTGTTGTTATTTTAGGGGGACCGATGAGTGTGAATGACAGCGAAGCTTATATTGGTGAGGAAATTGATTGGATTTCTTTATCGCTAAAGGAAAATAAGCCTTTTTTGGGTATTTGTCTGGGAGCACAAATGTTAGCGCGAAATTTAGGAGCACGCGTTGGTACAAGAAGTGATGGGACTGTTGAAGTGGGCTGGTATCCACTCGAAGTGACCCAACAAGGAAAGGAATTGATGAATTGGCCAGAAATGGTCTATCATTTTCATGATGAAGGTATTTATGATTTACCAAAAGAGGCGATGCTTTTGGCAACAGGGAATACATATCCTACACAAGCTTTCCGTTATGGAAAAAATGCATGGGGTTTGCAATTTCATGCTGAATTTACACGCGCTATGATGCGGCGTTTGTTGGTGCGTTCGGCACATAAATTGACCGAAAAAGGTGCTCAACCTGCTTGTGCACATTTAAAAGGGCGTTTAATCTATGATCGAGCTTTAAGCCAATGGTTTGAAGGTGCATTACGGCAGATCTTTTGTACACCGCCCGCACTGGTATGAGTATGTACTGGTTCTTAATGGGCTCACGACCTTCACGTAAAATAGAAGGCTATTTGGTTGTATCATTACGGGCGTGTTTTAAAGAGACATCTCTCAAAGCGCACCCAAGCACATTTCACGGCGCCGACCGTGAATAGTATAATGATAAAGCCTCCATAGAATAATATAAAATACATAGAACATCGTCATTTTTATGCTTGTGAAGGGGGGGCAGTCGGTAGCTATCACAACTTTGTCCCGCCCCCAATATTGCGACATCCTTTGGCTTTTCTCGACGATTCATGAAAAGGCTTTTTGTCCTTTCTTGTACCGTTTTTACCTCTACGTCAGCTTCGCTTTTGACGTGTAAGAAAATGGTTTTGATTAATTCAACCTAGAGAGTAGGTTTGAAATGAGAGAATCTTACGATATTTGGGACTCTCAATTCAATATGCAAAACAGTAAGTTACTACTGTAAATCAATTTGTCATTGTCATTCTTGTTGTACTGTAAAATAATGTTGTTTAAAGTTGAAGATAGACAGCGCATGTAAAACTTTACATATAAGGTATTTTTTGTTAGAAAGTGTGAAGGGTTTTCTTAAGACAGTCTTGCTTCTTGAGCGTGTGGGATGCTGTACTTTAGGACGGTGAATTATGTCCTCCATAACGTGGCCAGTAGATAAAATCCGATAGATTAAGAAGCTGGATTGTTTATAGATTGGTGAATGTTAAGAATCTTTATCCTTTTTAGGGTGGGGTGAAAATCAAAAGATAAAGAAAGTTTTAAAGTTGTCTACGTCCTCTCAAATACCATCATCACAAAAAAGTTTTTCTTTGCGCTATTTATTATGTGGGCTGTTTTGTCTTGCTCTGGTCCTCATTTATAGCGCTTTCTGGTTTTTTTTTCACGTAAAATAGAAAACTATGTTTCTGATATATCCGCAAAAGCGTCTTCTGGTAATAGGGTGGCGGTGTGTGAGAATGTGCGCAAGAACGGTTATCCTTTACGGATTGGTGTTGTGTGTGACAAGTTTCAATTTTCTTGGCCTTTATATGGAGTTTCTTTATCGACGGGGCGTTTGACAGCTGGTGCACCAATTTATGCGCCGCATGTAGTCGAGTTTAATATTGATTCTCCTGCATCAATCATGTTTTCTGATAAAACTTCCATAGTATCTCGTTGGCGCAATTTGGTGATTGAAACAGAGCCTTATTGGAAAACAGGTCAGACATTGAAGTTTATCGCTGAAGGGCTTGAATTTTCTCCTCTCTCCTCTTCGTTTGAGGATCAAAAGCTTCAAGAAGCAGTGGGATCACAAACGGCAGATAAAAAGACAACACAACAAAGTGTTGAAGATCAGACATCTTTGCAAGATACTCCTGATGTTGCTGTTCAGAAGTTAGAGCCAAAAGATGTCTCTCAAAAAATAACGGCAGAATTTTTGCGTCTTGATCTTAAACATGAAAAGAAGCATTTCTCAGGAAATATTATTTTTGATGGTTTTGATGTTTCTCCAATTTTTATATCTTCTTTTGTTGATGTTCCAAAAATTGATGGCAATTTGAAATGGATTTTAAATGATGTTTCTCTTCTATCTGAAAAAAGAGGAGGAAATTGGAGACAGCATCTCTATGGAAAAAGTGGCATTTTAAAACATGCTAAATTGGCTTTTCATACAGGTGGTGGGGTGCATATTAGTGGACCTTTTTCTTTTGATGATGAAGGATATTTGTCAGCAACATTCGAAATTGTTTGTATACAGCACGTGAAATTTCTTGAGGCTTTGCAACATTTGTTTCCTGAAGAAACGGATAATTTTCAAGCGTTACTTTTTATTTTGAGTACACTGCCTAAAAATACAGATGGCTCTCCCATTCTTCCCTTAACTATTAGCCATGGCTGGGTCAAATTGGGATTTTTAGATCTTGGTCGTCTTGCTCCACTTTAGATTTGAGAAGAAATGAGTAAGAGCGTCTGTATGGCTAGGTATTGTTTTATAAAAAGTGTTCACTGTTTTATATGTTGAATGAGAGTCTTGAAGATTGTAAGGCTTTCTTATTTTAATCTTGTTCATATTGAATCAAACAAAATCCTTCTTCCTTGTATGTTGTGAATGGCAAAGCCATGCGGATCACTTGCTTAAGGAAGGGCTAAAAATGCCTCTTATGAACTGTCTCAATGGTTTAAAGGTATCGCATATTAGGGGTTGGAAAAATATGTGATGGTGCCGGCTTACTTTTTCATGAGTATAAAAGATGATAGTGTTCAGTGGATTTACCATTATATCATTCACGAGCACTGACACAAAATGGACTGGAGTGCTTTGAGAGATGACCCTTTAAAACACGCCGATGAATATGCGATGCAGTGTATTTTGTTTGGGGCGCTTTGTTTTATGTGAAAGTTGTGACTCTCTTAAAAAAAACCTGATAAACAAAAGCGTGAGGCGATCAAAAATCTCCATTATTTTAAAAAATATTGCTCTAAATTCTTTTGAAATCCGTAAAGCTAAATTAAAAAATGATGGATGGGAACAGATTTATAGCTTTAAAACTTCATGTTTTCCCTAAATGAGATTGTCTATCGTTTTAGAGATTACACAAACCGAGATACGTAATTTCTCCGTTCCAATTTAGTATATAAAAGCTGAGACAGATTATAAAGTACTGTATCTTCTTAATATTTTTCTCAAACATGCTGCTTTTAAATCTGAAAGTTAGATGTTTTTACGTTGAGAAATCAATTGTTAAAATCCATTCCTGTTGTCGTTTTGAAATGGTTACAAGCAATTCTGTTGTGATAAGGAGCGGGGCTTTTATTTTGTATGCTGCATTTCCAAAATAAAAGCACCGCTTCATCTTTGCCGGTTTGATCTGGTGGGATAGAATGGGAGTTTTTAACTGGGTTGTTTTATATTCATGTTAAGTCTGAAAGCCAGTATTTTGCAGTTGAGAAATTAACCCTGCTGCAAAAGTAAAACGAGAAATATTGAGATCATTTTCAATAAGGGCACTAATACGGTTTGTGACATTGTGAATATGATCTTCTTCTGTTTTTTTCCAAGTGGTAAAAGGATCCTCTTTTTTTCCATAATTTTTGAGAATTTTAATGACGATTTGCCGTAAGCTCTCGGAAATACTTTCTTTAGCTTGGCTTAAAGCCATACTGTCATAATAATCTACTACAGGAATAATACGACTTGCTTCGTTAATGCGGTTGATACGAATGATTTGTGCAAGTGAGAAATAGATCTCTGCAGTTTTAATAAGATCGCTGTTGCTTTGTTTTGCAATTAAAGAAATATCACAAACGGTTGGAGCGGCTTCCAAGAGAGCTAGTTGTTTTGCTAATGCTTTTGGAGCCCCTTCTTCACTGTAGTGTCGTGCTTTTTCTTCAATCTTTTGCTTAATATCGTTATCTTGAGAATGGATAAGTTCTTTTTCGATAACACTACGGGCTTGTTTTATTGTTTTTACAATTTCTGCTAATGGACGTGAGAGATCCATGTTGTGTAACCCCCAATTTGTTGTTTCAAAGAGCATTGGGGTCATTGCTGCGTAGAGTTTGTTTTGGACAAGACCGGGTATTTTATTATCAAGCTTATCAATTTGATCAGACAGTTGAGGAATTTCAAAACCATCACGGATGGCAATGAAAACACGAATAATATTTTCAGTCTTTTGTTCTGTTGCATCGCGTAGTTGATTAACAAAAGTAGGACCGCCACGATTGACAATATCGTTAGCAATCAGCGTTGCAATAATATTACGACGCAATTGATGGTTAATGACTTCCTTCTCAAAATTTTCTTGAATTTGGGTTGGAAAATAATTCAGCAAGGCTGCATTGAAATAGGGATCATCAACAATGGGGCTATGAGCAACTTCTTCTTTGAGCGTTAATTTAGCATAGGCAAAAATAACGGCGAGTTCTGGACGGATAAGACCTTTTCCTTGGGTTATTCTTTGCCGTAAAACTTGCTCATCAGGGAGTACTTCAACTCTGCGATCTAAAAGCTTTTTTTGTTCCAAATCGTGCATAAAGCGTATTTGATAGGGTAAATCAGCAGTGCTTTGGCTTTCTGCTAAAGAAAGAGCAAGGGGTTGTAGATAATTGTTGCGTAAGACGAGTTGTTCGACTTGAGGAGTCATTTTTTTCAAGAGTTTATTGCGTTCTTCGCGGGTGAGTATTTTAGCACGAAGTGCTGATGCAAGAACAATTTTGAGATTGACTTCAATGTCAGAACAATTCACACCGGCTGAATTATCAATGGCATCCGTATTGCAACGACCACCATTTGAGATATATTCAATCCGTCCACGTTGCGTAACGCCAAGATTAGCTCCTTCGCCAATAATTTTTGCACGCACTTGTTCTCCGGTAATGCGTATTGCATCATTTGCACGATCACCTACTTGTGCATCACTTTCTGTTGTGGCGCGGATGTAAGTCCCAATGCCACCAAACCATAAAAGATCAACAGGGGCTTTGAGAAGAGCAGAGATAATTTCAAAGGGGGTTCCTGTTTGTTTTTCGAAACCAATGGCCCCTGCTGCTTCAGGGGAGAGCGTAATGGTTTTTTCTTTGCGTGAGAAGATACCACCGCCCTTTGATAATTTGCTTTGGTTGTAATCTTGCCAGCTTGAGCGAGGTAGTTTGAAGAGACGCGCACGCTCTGCATAGCTTTCCTCGATGTTTGGGTCTGGATCAATAAAGATATCGCGGTGATCAAAAGCGGCGATCAATTTTGTTTGTTTGGAAAGGAGCATTCCATTGCCAAAGACATCACCAGACATATCGCCAACACCGACACAGGTGAAGGGCGTTGTTTGAATATCCTGATTAAAGGATTCTCGGAAATGTCTTTTAACGGCTTCCCATGCACCTTTCGCTGTAATCCCAATTTCTTTGTGGTCATAACCTGCTGAGCCGCCAGAGGCAAAAGCATCATCGAGCCAAAAATGGTTTGCTTGGCTGATGGCGTTGGCTGTATCAGAAAAGGTTGCTGTTCCTTTGTCGGCTGCAACAACAAAATAGGGATCAGGGTCATCATGACAGATGACATTGTGGGGCGCAGTTATTTTGCCGTGAATGAGATTGTCTGTGATGGAGAGCAAAGCTGTTATAAAGTCCGTATAAGCTTGTCGCGCTGCTTCTATGATGACAGCACGATCACTTGTTTGAGGAAGGCGATGGGGATAGAATCCACCTTTTGCCCCTGCAGGAACGATAACGGCATTTTTAACTTGTTGGGCTTTGACTAAGCTAAGCACTTCAGTGCGATAATCGAGTGCGCGATCAGACCAACGAATGCCACCACGAGCGATAGGTCCAAAACGCAAATGGACTCCTTCAACTTCTGGTCCATAAACAAAAATTTCTCGATAAGGGCGTGGTTCAGGCAAACCTTCAATTTGGCGTGGATTTAATTTTGTAGCTAAAATACGCCGTGGACTGCCATCGCTAAGAGGTGTAAAGGCATTCGTTCGTAAACTCGCATCGATAAGATTACTATACCGGCGTAAGATAAGATCATCATCTAAACCAGATACTTTCTGTAATTTTTCTTCAATGCGCTTTTGAATAACCTGGTTGTTTTTTGCTCGTTCTTTTTCTGTATGGCTTTGATGAAATTTTAAATGAAATAAAGCATAAAGCTCTTTGGTAATGTCAGGATAAGCATTTAAAGTTTGGGCGACGCGATTTTGCGAGTAAGGAATTCCAGCTTGTTGGAGATAGCGCCCGTAATGGCGCAAAATAACAATTTCATGCCAATCAAGCTCAGCTGTTTGGGTGAGGGCATTAAAGGCATCATTATCAGCATTTTGTGCCCAAATGGCTTCAAAAGTTTCGGCAAGCTTTTGACCGTCTTTTTCAAAATCGAGACTGAGCTGGAAAGTACTCTCTAATTGCATATCATGAAGATATACAGATTGCCCGTTGCCATCTGGTAATTCAAGGGTTTGTTCAGCAATAACACGAAATCCCATATTTTCAAGCAATGGAACTCGTTTGGAAAGAGCAAGGGCTTCATGGCGGTGAAAGAGACGAAGAGAAATGTTCTGTTTTTCTTTGTTTTGCGCGTGATAAAAGGTCACGAAAAGGGGGGTATCATCATGAAGACTGAGAATATGTCCGGCATCTTTAATGGCATCTTCCGTTGAGAATAAATCACGATAACTGTTAGGAAATTCACTGGCTAGGCGGGTTTGTGGTTCTGTTGTTTTGTGGGTAAGAGCGATGGCTTGGACACTATCTTCCCAACTTCGTGCAATTGAACGAACATGTTGTTCAAGTGTGGTGCGATCGTGAAGTGGAACAGTTGCGCTACCTTTGCGATGGATAATATAATAGACACGGATAAGAGTGCTTTCCAGAAATAGCGGATAGGATTCAAAAAAGTCGCCTTTGTAAATTTCAACAAAATGTTCGCCAACTTTTTCACGGAGGCTGCTGCTGTAATGGTCACGTGGTACATAGACAAGGATAGAAACAAAACGTCCAAAAGAATCAGTGTGGACGAGCACCCGCAAACGTGGACGTTCGTCTAATTGCAGGATAAGTTTGGCATTTTCTGTTAGTGTATCAACATCAACACGAAACATTTCATCTCTTGGATAGGTTTCTAAAACACTGATAAGGGCTTTTCCTGAATAATCAGCATGATTATGTCCAAGGCGTTGAATGATGGTTTGGGCTTTTTCTTTTAAGAAGGGAATTTGCAAAATAGAGCGCGTATAAGCTGAAGAGGTAAAAAGTCCTACAATACGTAATTCTCCACAGAGCTGGTTTTCTTTATCAAAGATTTTAAGACTAATATAATCGAGCCAAACAGAACGGTGAATCTTGGAGCGGCTGTTCGCTTTTGTCACAATAAACAGGTTATCACTTTCCATAAAGGATAAGACTTCCTGGGGTGGTTCTTTCATACTTTCATCGTCAACAATATGAATGGAAGCATCCGCGAGTATACCAAGTTCAACGTTACTCACTGTGAAAGATTTTATAGGTTTCTGATCTTTGATAAAGTTGTAAGTGCGCATGCCAAGGAAGATGAAATTATCGTCTGTGAGCCAGTGAAGAAATTCAATAGCCTTTTCGCCTTCTTGTTTATAATGTGAGGGAAGACTTGTTTGGTAGGCATGAATATGCTTTTCAACTTCTTCAAGCATAGGTTTCCAGTCTCGTACAGCAGCATTAACCTGCTCAAGAACTAAGGTGAGTTCATGTTCAAGTTTTTGGATCTGCTGTTTGTTTAAAGACTCGATGTGAATTTGCATCAGACTGATGCGTTTTCCAGAAGCACAACCAAGAATAGGGTGTGCAATCAAATAAATATGGTTTTTGTGTTGATTGACGAGATTTAAAATAGAATCAAGAAGAAAGGGTTTGTTATCATTGACAAGGGTAATAACAGTTATAGGTCTGTTATTGCGGGTTAAATTTTGTTCAAAGCAGATAGTATTTTTTCCTGCCTGATGGAGATTAAAAGCCTTTACTGCAATGGCTGCAGCTTTTTGAAGTTCTTTATTTTCGTAATAAGCGATATCTTCTTTATCGGTTTGAGCAAAAAGGATTTTTTCTATTTTGTCTGGTGTGTTTTTTGTTTCTATTGTTTTTTGTTGTAACACATTTACTCTCCCTTTTTTGCTCTTAGAGGTCTTTTCTTGTCTTCATATTAAAAGAAGGCCATTATATTTTTTACACTGTAACATTTTCTTCTTAAAGAAAATAGCTCTTTATTGGGAAATAATGACAGTGTTTTTATTATTTTTTAGTAATAATTTGCACTTTAAAGAAATATTGTGCATCAACAAAAGGGACTTTTTAGTATTTTTGTATGGTAATAGTTTTTTTCTAAATATACGAAATGAAAGTAAAGAGAGAATTAGAAGTAAAGAGAGAATGACCCGTTTACCAGAAAGACTTTTAAGTGGTTACCGAAACTTTATAAATAATCATTTTTTATATAAAACAGCAGATTATCAGCAATTGGCAATTGAAGGGCAGAAACCTGAAGTTTTGGTTATTGCTTGTTGTGATTCGCGTGCTGTCCCAGAAATGATTTTTGATGCTAAACCAGGGGAAATTTTCACCCTGCGCAACGTGGCAAATGTGGTTCCTCCTTTTTCTCCTGATAATCAATATCATGCAACATCAGCGGCTCTTGAATATGCCGTACAATTACTTGAGGTGAAACATATTGTTGTTTTTGGGCATGCCCATTGTGGAGGCGTTCTTACGGCTCTTAAGGAGACGTGTAAGTCTTTATCGTCAAATGATTTTATTGGCCAATGGATTAGTCTTTTAGCGCCAGCCGCAGAAATTGTTCTGAATAATAAGTCACTGTCGTGGCCAGAAAAACAGACGGCTTTAGAGCAGCTTTCTATTCGCCATTCGTTGAGAAATTTAGAGACGTTTCCCTGGATAAAGTTTCGCAAAGATCAAGGTATTTTGACATTACATGGGGTTTGGTTTGATATCTCTAGCGGAAAATTATGGAATATGGAACAGGAAACAGGATGTTTTATGTGTGTTGAAGTTGAAAGTTTTGAAGGGTAGTATTGTAGTATTTGCTGTTTTTATTTCTTCGTATAAAAAGACATTTTATGATAAAACTTGACAAAGCTGGGGTTTTATTGTTTGAAGGAGCAAGCTTTCAGTGACAAAATTAACTTGGAGCCACCGACTGAGACCCCAATGCAAGGGTATAAAGAGATCTCAGAGGTCAACATTCGACGGCGCGATGCGTTCTCGGGTGCTATTTTGGTTTGTTCGTTATGTAACTTTGTTATGCAACAATGAGGTAAATAATGTTTGAATCCTTGCAAGAGCGACTTGGTTCTATCCTGTCTCATTTGACGGGGCGTGGTGCTTTGTCGGACCAGGATGTTGCAGAGGCGCTGCGTGAAATTCGGCGCGCTTTGTTGGAAGCTGATGTTGCTCTTGATGTTGTTCGTTCTTTTACTGATAGAGTTCGCGAAAAAGCGGTTGGGGCTGAAATTGTTAAATCAATTAAACCAGGCCAGATGGTGGTTAAAATTGTTCATGATGAATTGGTTCATATTCTTGGAAATGAAAGCACTCTGAGTGATTTGAATGCACCAGCGCCCGTTGTTATTATGATGATTGGTTTGCAAGGTTCGGGAAAAACAACCACAACAGCAAAGCTTGCAAAACGTTTCACTGATAAGCACAATAAAAAAGTTCTCATGGCGTCTTTAGATACACGTCGTCCTGCTGCACAGGAGCAATTGCGCCAATTGGGAGAACAAGCGAAACTTGCAAGTTTGCCTATTATTGCGGGACAGCTACCCGTTGATATTGCATCACGTGCCGTGCAGGCTGCTAAATTGGGCGGTTATGATGTGCTTCTTCTTGATACTGCAGGACGTAATCATATTGATGAAGCTTTGATGCTTGAATTAGCTGAAATTAAAGCGTGTTCTCTTCCTCATGAGATTATGTTGGTTGCTGATAGTTTGACGGGGCAAGATGCCGTTCATCTCGCGCGTTCTTTTGATGAGCGTGTAGGGATTACAGGGATTATTTTAACACGCATGGATAGTGATGGGCGTGGGGGTGCTGCTCTTTCTATGCGTGCTGTGACAGGCAAGCCGATTAAAGCCATTGGAACCGGTGAAAAAATAGAGGCTTTGGAAGAGTTTCATCCCAGTCGTATTGCTGATCGGATTCTCGGAATGGGCGATATTGTTTCTTTGGTTGAAAAAGCTGCGGAAACAATGGATCATGAAAAAGCTGCTGCTTTTGCAAAAAAAATGCAGGCCGGAAAATTTGATTTGAATGATCTTGCAGAACAGTTGCAGAAAATGAAAAAACTGGGTGGAATGGGCGGTATTATGGGCATGTTGCCAGGATTAGGAAAGGTCAAAGAGCAGATTGCGGCAGCTGGTCTTGATGACCGTTTGTTTAATCGTCAATTGGCTATTATTTCGTCCATGACACCGCAAGAGCGTATGAATCCAGAGCTTTTAAAACATAGCCGCAAACAACGAATTGCTAAGGGGTCTGGAACAACGGCAGCTGATATTAATAAACTTTTGAAGATGTATCGCCAAATGGCTGATATGATGAAAGCCATGGGTGGTAAAGGCAAAAGCGGCTTTATGGGAAAAGTGTTAGGAGGACTTGGCTCCAAAATGGGTTTTGGAGGGATAGGAGGTACAGATTCTCCGGCTATGCCTGATTTATCGGGATTGGATCTGAAGCAACTCTCAACGCTTCAAAAACAGATTGAAAATGGCCATGGAGGGAAAGCCTTGCCTGGACTTCCCAAGCGTGATCCTATATTTCCTGGCCTTTCCAATGGCATTGCTGATAGGGGAAAATTTCCTCAGCATTTTAAGAAAAAATAAGATGCAAAGAGGGAAAGGAATGTGATGCAGGAAACAGTATTAAACGAATTGGCTCATTTACGAGCATCTATTGATAATTTTGATGCAACTTTGATTCATATTTTAGCAGAGCGTTTTCGTTGTACCAAAGCTGTTGGGCACTTAAAAGCCCGTTATGATTTGCCTAAAGTAGATCCTCTGCGTGAGCAGCATCAGATCGCACGTTTGCGGCAATTGGCTATGGAAAGTCACCTTGATCCTGATTTTGCTGAAAGAATTTTAAAGTTTATTATTAAAGAAGTTGTGCGTCATCATGAAATTATTGCTGAAGAGCAAAAAACAAAAAAAGTCAATTTAAACGAAAGCCAGAGCTGACAATAGGAGAAAAATATGGCATTAAAAATTCGTTTGTCCCGTGGAGGTTCAAAGAAGCGTCCTTATTATCATATCGTTGTTGCGGATGTTCGTAGTCCGCGTGATGGGCGATTTCTTGAACGTGTTGGTGCATGGGATCCAATGTTGCCTAAAGATGGACCGAGGGTGAAAATTAGTGAAGAACGTATCCAATATTGGCTTGGTCAAGGGGCTCAGCCAACAGATCGCGTTTTACGGTTTTTAGATGCGGCTGGTTTAAAAAAGCGTCCAACCCGTAATAACCCACATAAAGGTGAACCGGGCAAAAAAGCACAAGAACGTATAGCAGCAGCAAAGCAGGCAGCAGAGGAAGCAGCTGCTGCGGCTGATGCAGAATCTGCTTCAGAATAAGAAGCATGATTGCTTAATCAACGCTTTTTAAAAAAATGCTAGGAGAATAAATATTATCCGTTTTTGCCAATCAAAAATGGATCTTCTTTAAAAGAGTGTTTATTTAGAACGGCGTTGGTTGTTTTAAAAGTTCAATTTTGAAGATGTATGGCTTTAAAAGTCGATGGCGCGGCCCTTAATTTCCCAGTCTCCATAGCGGGAAGGGTCTTTGCCGCCACGTCCACCGTTTTCCAACGGGTGTTCTTTTTTTGCTTCGTCTTTTCGCCTTGCTTCAGCTTCTTTAAGGGCGCGTTGTGCTGCGGGAGGAAGAGATTGCTGTCTAACAATAGTTGAATTTTTTGGGCTTGTTTTTTCATCTTTTTTATTCATTTTACACCTATTCCATTGAAGAAGCAGAAAGAAAACCCCATCATATAGTATTAGTAGACTTTTATCATGGAGTTTTTTGAGTAATGAACATAATGCGTACAGCCATGCTTTTGGCTTTTTTAACGGCCCTCTTTATGGGGGTTGGTTATCTTGTTGGAGGGGGCAGTGGCATGGTCATTGCTCTTTTAATGGCAAGTGGTTTAAACTTTTTTTCTTATTGGAATTCAGATAAAATCGTTTTACGTATGTACGGGGCGCGTGAGGTTGATCAGCATTCCGCACCCGTTTATTATAAAATCGTAAGCGATTTAGCTAAAAAAGCTTCTCTTCCTCAACCAAAGGTTTATGTGCTTGATAGCGCGCAGCCGAATGCTTTTGCAACAGGACGTAATCCTCAAAATGCCGCTGTAGCTGCAAGTCGCGGCTTGTTAGAGCGGTTAAGTGCAGAAGAAATTGCTGGCGTTATGGCGCATGAGCTTGCACATATTGAGCATCGTGATACCTTAACCATGACTCTAACAGCAACGATTGCAGGGGCAATTTCAATGCTTGGTAATTTTGCTTTTTTTATGGGGGGACAGCGCAGCTCTTCGGAAGATTCTCATGGTGGGGGGGCAATTGGAGGATTTATTGCACTGCTCGTGGCACCTTTTGCCGCAATGCTTGTGCAAATGGCCATTAGCCGTACGCGTGAATATGCTGCGGATCGGAGAGGCGCTGAAATATGTGGTAATCCTTTATGGTTGGCTTCAGCATTGCGTAAAATTGCGGATGGAGGGCATGGGGTTTACAATGAAGAGGCAGAGCATAATCCAGCAACCGCGCATCTATTTATTATCAATCCTTTGCGCGGTGAGGGAGCCGATAGTCTTTTTTCAACACATCCAGCAACGGCAAATCGTATTGCTGCTCTTTATCGGCAAGCAGAAGAGATGAGAGGGTCTCTTGCTGAAAGTGGCGGATGGAATAGAGAAGACGCTATAAATAAAAAAAGCAACGAGAAAAATTATGAAGATTTTCGCAGTCAGGCTCATGCATCAGGTGAGAAAGAAGATAGCACTTTTCAGCGGGTCACAAAACGTCCTTCTTGGCTTCGTTATGAAAATTCAAAAAGTTCTCGTTCATGAAATTTTTGAGGAGATTTCTGGGAGATCTCTTGAGGAAGCAGTGATATAAAGGTGTTATTTTGCAACACAAAAAAGCGGGGCATGTTTCGGAAAAAGATGTTCCAGGATTGGCTGTTCGGCAGGTGTGTGTACGTCTGTTAGGGGCGGTCGTTGATAAGGATACGCCTCTTTCTGGTTTGACGGATAATGAACACGGACACCCACAATATTTAAAACTTTCACAACGAGATCGTTTATTGTGTCGGGCTATTTTGACAACGTCATTGCGTCATCGAGGGTCGATTGCGGCGGCCCTCTCATGCTTTTTAGAGCGCCCTTTACCTTCACAAGCACTGTCACTTCAGCATCTTCTACATATCAGTGTGGCGCAAATTCTTTATCTTGATATTCCTGATCACGCGGCTATTGATTTAGCTGTGCGTGTGGCAAAATTTGATCCTCGTATGCGCCGTTTTTCAGGGGTGGTGAATGCTCTTTTGCGCAATGTCGCACGGGAGGCGGCGCCTTTACGCCAACAAGTTCCGACCATTGAAGGTGTTCCAGCATGGTTTGGAGAGCTTTTAGTATCCGCTTATGGAATAGAAAAGGCAAATCAGATTATAGAAATTCAAAGTGTGGAGCCCCCGCTCGATTTAACAGTGAAAGCTGATAGTGTTGGATGGGCTGAGAAGCTTGGCGGTGTGGTGTTACCCAATGGTTCTGTTCGATTGAACCGTTTGGAGTGTTCTGTCTCTGATTTACCAGGCTATGGGGAAGGGGCTTGGTGGGTTCAAGATTTTGCCGCAGCGTTGCCTGCTTGTTTATTGGGAGAACTTCGGGGGAAACGCGTTGCTGATCTTTGTGCGAGCCCTGGGGGGAAAACAGCACAATTGGCTTTGCAAGGGGCAGAGGTGACAGCCATTGAGCTTTCTGCTAACCGCGTCAAGCGTTTGAAAGAAAATATAGAACGGCTCCATTTTTCCGTTCACATTTGGCAGGGGGACGTGAGAAATTTCCAACCCACACAGCTTTTTGATGCGGTTCTTCTTGATGCTCCTTGTTCTTCTACAGGAACGATCCGTCGTCATCCAGATATTTTATGGACGAAATCGAGGGATGATGTCATCAAGTTAGCGGCGTTGCAATATGATTTGCTTGTCACAGCAATTGCTTTGGTCAAAAAGGGAGGGCGGATTGTTTTTTCCAATTGTTCGTTGGCAAGAGAAGAAGGTGAAGATCTTATTGAGAAAATTTTATCAACACGCAATGATATTGTTTTAGACCCTATTGATCCAGAAGAAATGGGAGCACTGGCGCATTTGCTTGGTGAGGGGATGTTGCGTACGACGCCGGCGGATTTTTGTCATAAAAATTTTGATGCTGAGAAAACTGCGCCTTTAGGAATGGATGGTTTTTTTGCCGCGCGCTTACGAAAAATTGCTTAATTAACGCTTCATTTACAAAAATGGTCGAAATTGTATCTGATTCAGCATAAATGGAGATGGAATTTTGGCGGTTGCGGTAAAAGCTCCTCAGGTAAAAATAGCAGCCTGTATCGATACGCTACAGCATGTTATGCGGCGTTTATGGGTTGGGCCATTGTTTCGTTGGCGGTTTTCAGGGTTTCGTCCTCATAAAATTTTAGCGCATCCCATTGATTTTCATGTGGCTGATCCGATGATGGCGCATGAATTTTATCACGGTCGTTTTGCTTTTGCTGGTCATATTGTTCATTCTGGTGCTGTTTCACCCTTTTCATTGGTTTCGCCAACGCCCGAATGGGAAGCGGCTCTACATGATTTTCATTGGTTGCGCCATATGGAAGCAGCAAAAAGTGATTTAGCTGCAGCGCATGCACGTTCTCTTTTAGAAGATTGGCTGGACCATGCTGGTAAAAAAGTAAAAGGGCTTGCTTGGAGTGAACCTGTTGTCGCACGGCGTTTGATCTCGTGGATTTGTCACTCAAAAATGTTGTTAGAAGGGGCAAGCGAGCGGTTTGAAAAACGCTTTTTACGTGCACTTGGTTTGCAATTCCGTTATTTGCGCGTAACAATTTGCAGTATGGATCATGATGATAAACGTTTACAAGCAGCAACGGCTTTGACGTTTGCCTCTCTTGCGTTACCTGTTTCTGCAGCCGTGAAAAAAAAGGTCCAAACCACGCTTATAGAAGAGCTTTCGCTTCAGATTTTGGTTGATGGTGGGCATATTTCCCGTAGTCCTATCATTTTGCTTAATTTATTATCAGATTTATTATCTTTACGTTACCTTTTTATGCGGAGCAATGAAACAGCACCCCGTATTTTGATTGATTCTGTTGAGCGCATGTTGCCAGCTTTGCGATTCTTTATCCATGAGGATCAAACATTAGCGCATTTTAATGGGGTTGGTCCCCTCGCGTCGGAACGGTTATCAACACTTTTGGAGCTTGATGAAACAGGAGGTCATCCTTTTAGTTATGCGCGTTATTCAGGATTTCAGCGCTTAAAAGCCAATCAAACAACAATTCTTGCCGATACGGGAAAATTTCCACCACGCTTTGTAGCACAGCAAGCTTGTTCAGGATGCTTGTCTTTTGAAATGTCTTCACAAGGACACCGTTTTATTATCAATACCGGTGTTAACCCTGATGGGCGGGAGGACTATCGACATTTAGGGCGTATTACTGCGGCCCATTCAACAGCGACGCTTAATGATTGTTCGGTGGGTACTTTTTATAAAAAAAAGAAAAATAGCGCTTCTCTTTTGTTTGATGGACCCAGGGAAGTTCAAGTGCACCGTATAGAGGATTCTGAGAAAACAGGTTTTATTGCGAGCCATAATGGTTATGTGCGACCCTTTAATCTTATTCATGAGCGTGGTCTTATTTTGGCGACGAGTGGGGATATGATCGAAGGCTTTGATCGCTTTTTTATGCCCAATAAAGAGGGGAAAAAACATAAAAGGGCGCAAAGTGAACAAGATCATGTTGCTGTTCGGTTTCATCTTCATCCACAAGTTGAGGTTAACTATGATGGTGAGCGTGTGTGTTTAGCGGTAAAGGACGGACACGTAGAGGACGAGAAAGTATGGTATTTTATATCGCCTGATGCGGATATTTGTCTTGAAGATTCAATTGATTTTGCGGAATTAACAGGTCCGCAAAGGACACAGCAGATCGTTTTATATTTTCGCCCTGCATTTCAGGAAAAAGTTCGCTGGCGTTTTATCCGTAAAGCCGTTTGATAAAAAATCAGAACATTGCTCCAACCTATAGTCTATAACGTTTTATTTTCATGTTCTAAAATATCATCGTTTATGGGGGATATATCCCCTCTTGAAGGACTGTGTAAATTTTTACACGGAAGTATTTTTTGTAAGCGTATGGGATGAATATTTTGAAGCAAAATTTGCCTATAGAATCTCATGTGGTAGTGCTAAGAGGGGTTTTATCTATCGGGCAAGATATTGATTATAATGATAATTTAGCGTTGTTCATATCGAATTAGAACCCCTAATACCGTAAGATTCTCTCATTTTAAATCTGTTTATCTTGAATCAATCAAAACCATTCGTTTGTACGTCACAAGCGGGGCTGGCGTGTGGGTAAAAACTGTAAAAAAAGGATTAAAAAATGGCTCTTATGAATCGGCTTAATGCAAGAGCTGTCGCAACATTTTAGGGCTGGCAAATATAATGATGGAGCTGGCTTGTTACTCCATAAGCGTAAAGATGGAGATGCTCAATGGCTTTACCGTTATACCATTCACGGGCGCCGTCGTGAAATGAGATTGGGTGCTTTAAGACATGTCTCTTTAAAACAAGCTCGTGAATTAGTGAAACGGCGCTGTTGATAGATTCTTATTTACAGATCGGTATTGGTTAAGAATCTTCATTCTTAAGGGAGTGGAGAGAAAATTAAATGGTTTCTTATCTCTAAAAAGTTCTGGAGTGCTACTATGATCAATATTCCGCTCTTAGGGATCTGTGTGTTCAAGATAATAAAATATTTTCTTGTAAATTTATGCCCTTGTTAAAATTTCTTTTATTATACTCATTTCACAATGGTGCTCGTATAGATTATAACGTAAAACTATAGAGCATAATGCAAAATTCTTGGCAAATGGTGTAGGGTTATTACACCTGCCATTTTTCTCTTTATTTGGTTTTATGACTTTCAAAAGCCTCTAGAAGAGTATTGTTTAAAACAATATGGATCATGCTTTATTTTTTATACTTTTAAGAAGTTAACATATTGATTTATATCATTTATTGTCTGAAATTTAAATGAAAACTTAGAAAATGGTAAGATTTTCTCGCTGCGAATTTGTTTATGGTAAAGCAACGCATATATTTGTACCCTATTGGGAGAGGTGGTGTGTAAACTTGCTGTAAGAAAGGGATAAAAATAGTTTTTCTGAACACTTTCAAGCGCCAAGGGTTGTTACAACATTGAAGGATAATGGTACGATATTTTGATTTACGCCTTTATTTAAGCTTAAAGGAGAGAATGTCCAGAGGATTTTCTTCATAAGTGTTGCTATGAGAGGGGATAATGAGTATTGAGATGTATTTTTTTAAAACAAAAGCGTATGAAATATGATGACGTTTTAATTTTGGATTTTCTGTTTTGCGTGAGGGGTATGATTTTATTGAAGAGAGAAAAAAGGTGAGGGAGTGCACTTCATTCTTTAAAAGATATAGATGTTTTTGAAAGTTGTAAAACTGAATGAAAAAATGACGGTAAAGATGTGAATAGTTTTTTATCTTTGAGATTTCATATTTTTGCTAAAATAAGTTGTTTTCCATTTTAGAGGTATTCCTTCTCCTATCTCGCATATAAAAACGGATAGAGGAAAGCATTAAGCGCGCTTGATCTTTGTTTTGATCACATTATGGCTGGCTTATAGCGTAACAAGCCGGAATCATCACATTCCAATGTTGTGGCATCCCTTGGCGCGTGAGACGGTTTATTATAGGCATTTTTAGTCCTTTTTTGTACAGTTTCATTCCAAGCACATCCTCTTCGCTTGTAATGTGCAAGAGACATGGTTTTTGCTGATTCAATATAAACTAGATTCGCAATAAGAGAATCCATACAGTAGAGTCTCTCATTCACTGCGCCAAATAATGGACACGCTTGATAAATCAAAAATTGTTCATCGCAGAAACATTGAGAACTCAAGAGAAAACATTGCAACAAAGTTTCAGGGAAAAACCCCTTCTACTTTGTCTTACCATACTAACAATGAAGCGATAACAACCAACCTCAAACTGTTTTTTTCTTATAGCGAAGCGCTTCTTCCAACCCTCAAAGATTCTTTAAATAACTTTTAGAAAGATTTACGTGAATAGCGCCGTGCAACTGAATCAATATCCCCTCGACAGATGCCAAGATCATTGAGTTCATAGGTTGAAAGACGGCTTAACGCATTAACGGTTCGACGATAACGACGCCAATTACTATAAGAACGTAGAATATTCATATCCTGTACTCAAACTTTGTTACACTCTTTAGTTTAAGATAGAGCATATCACTAAAAAAAGTTGTGCTATAATGTCATAACAGGTATGCATCTACATACAGAAAAAGACCTTTTAACAGATATCTCAATGTAAAAAGGCAACTTTTAAAGCTATTCACAACGATAACATCTTATTCCTAAAACAATGGTTAAATTATGTGTATTTTCTGCAATGATAACTTCTCCCATTTCAATGATTATCAATCGACATACGATTTATGAAAAATCTCTTGAAACGGTTGTCTTATATGAAGAGGAAATCACCCAAATTATATTAATGACGGAAATGCCGTATTCCTGTAAAAACCATCGCTAAACCTTGCTTATCCGCAGCAGAGATAACTTCTTCATCACGCATGGAACCTCCTGGTTGAATAACTGCTGTTGCACCTGCTTCAGCAGCAGCTAATAAACCATCTGCAAAAGGAAAAAATGCATCGGATGCAACCACTGATCCTTTTGTAAGCGTTTCTGTTAAGCCTGCTCTCCTTGCACTTTCTGCGGCTTTACTTGCAGCAATTTTTGCTGAATCAATGCGGCTCATTTGTCCAGCGCCAATACCAACCGTTGCGCTATTTTTTGCGTATACAATAGCATTTGATTTAACGTGTTTTGCGACACGAAAAGCAAATTGAAGATCACGCATTTCATCTTGAGTTGGTGTCCGCTTTGTCACTACTTGCAATTTAAGATCATCAATCACTACGTTATCCCGTGATTGCACTAAAATGCCTCCTGCAAGTGTTTTCGCAAGAAGTCCTCCACAACGTGGATTAGGGATACCACCTGTAATGAGCAAACGAAGATTTTTTTTCTTAGCAATAATTTCACGTGCCGCCATTGTTGCATCAGGAGCAATAATTACTTCCGTAAAAATTTTAACAATCTCTTCCGCACATTCTTCATCAAGGGTTTGATTTAACGCAACAATTCCACCAAATGCCGATACATTATCACACATAAGAGCTTTCAAATAAGCGTCTTTCAAATTTTCTCCTTCTGCAACACCACAAGGATTGGCATGTTTAATAAGAGCAACAGCAGCGGTTTTTTGCGGATCAAATTCTGCCACAAGCTCAAAGGCTGCATCCGTATCATTAAGATTGTTATAAGAAAGCGCTTTGCCTTGTAAAAGTTTTGCTGTTGCAACGCCAAAACGTTTTTCATTATTGCGATAAAATGCGGCCTGTTGATGGGGATTTTCCCCGTAGCGCATAACATTTTCAAGATGACCAGAAAAACTCTGCCATGAGGGGGGGGCAATTTTTAAATCCCGTGCAAACCATGCGGCTATTGCCGTGTCATAAGCAGCGGTATGCGCATACGCACGCATTGCTAATTGATGACGCATGGATAAGCTCAAACATCCATTATGCTGTTTTAATTCAACGAGAATCGAATCATAGTCATTTATCGCTGTTACAACACCGGTATAAGCATAATTTTTTGCCGCAGCGCGAATCATCGCTGGTCCACCGATATCAATATTTTCAAGAATTGTTTGCTCATCGGCTCCCGATTGGATCGTCTCTTCAAAAGGATAAAGATTTACCACCAAAAGATCAATTCCATGAATGCTGTTCTTTTCCATAGCTTCCCTATGGCTAGGATCTTCTCTTACCCCTAACAAAGCACCATGAATCAAAGGATGGAGTGTTTTGACACGTCCATCCATTATTTCAGGAAATCCAGTAACTTCAGCAACATCTTTTACGGGCAAACCAGCAGCTATGAGGGTTTTGGCTGTTCCTCCTGTTGAAATCAATTCAACACTGTAAGTCGCATGAAGGGCTTGTGCAAATGCAACCACACCCGTTTTATCAGACACAGAAAGAAGAACACGACGAACCCGATGAAGATCAGGTATGGGAAAATTTTTGGCAACAACACCCATAACAAAAGCCTTAAAAATGAAAGAGTTAAAATTCCAATAAAATAAGCTTATACACTTATAGCAAAAGCTTTTAGCAAAATACATTCAAAGGATAAACTGTCTTTTTTAAAATATACGATAACTCACCTTTTTTATTATCCTGTAAAAACACGCTCATGTGAGGTGTGTGATAGGTATAAAGGACTCATTGATACGTTAAAATGTTTTTTTTTGTTGCTTATAATTCAATATCTCATCTTTACAGCAGATTTGAAACATAAAACGCATCCATATGTTCTCTTCTATATTAGCTTTTGTATGTAAAATGAATACGAGAATATTGCTACCCGTTTGAGTTATCTTTGAGAGACGGGAAATAATCAGCAAGAATATGAAATTATAATGGTAGAAATGCATGCTCATTTTTCCTGCCATTTTTAATTTTTATGTTTTTCAAAAGTATTTATGACCAATGCTTTTAATAATGTGTTTTTAAGAGTGGAAATGACACATTGCCCCACATTTTTGGCTATTGCCTTTTTAATGAGATTACGCTTTTCATGCAAAATAAAATACTATTACAGGGTGCATTCACGCGCGTTTATTTTAAAGTAAGCATTTTTCAATGAATCAACTTATGGTTGTCTTGTGAAGAATGTCGTGTAAATCTTTCGTAAATGGTATAGCAGATCCATTGTATGTCCATGATCTATACTTAAAGATGCAAGACAGAATAGTCATTCTCTTTATCCGGTTTCAATATTTTAATAACTCTTGCTTTAACAGTACTTGGCATTCGAGATGGAAAAGATATTGATTTTTTTTATTTTTAATCATTTTATTGTGTGCGGGGGGGGAGCACGAGAATGATTTTGCTGGTTTTTAGTCAGAAGATTTGCATTGCAAGAGTCTTATAGATATCTCAGGTTTTAAGTTTAAGGTATAAAATAATGGGATTATTATTATAAATCAAATAATTGCTTTTTAAAAACAAATTTTATTATGTATAAACTCTCAACATAATAGTGTTAAGCTCTTCTTCATTGTGAAGCAGATTAGTGATTATATTATGGGGGTAGGTATTTCTGTTTGTTATTTTTTGAGTTCTTTTTGCTTTAGCAGAAAAAGAAAAGCGCCCAGTACACCAGCAGCTAAAGTAAACCACGTGATTGCGTAAACAAGATGATTATTTCGAAAGTGGATAATCGTAAGACCAGCGACGGGAAGTTTTGCTTGTGGAGATGTTTTTCTGGCATCAATAAAATAAGGGGCAATAGTAGAAAGACCAAGTTTTTTTGCCATAGCGGGAAGATCACGCGTGTACCACACATTCTTGTCAGGATTATTTTTGCGTGGGAAAAATCCATTTTTTTCACTCATACGTAATAAACCGATAATTGTTGTTTGTTCTGTGTTTGTGGTAGAATCTTGCTGAGATAAGGTATTTGTATGGGATTTCTCTGAGTGTTGAAAATTGTTCCGTTCGTCCATGGGAATAAAGCCACGGTTGATAAAAGTCAGTGTGTTGTCAGCGGTTTGTAAAGGAGTCAAAACCCAGTAACCCGTGGTGTTTTGAGCAGCAGCCGTGACCAAAATATTTTTATTTTTTAAAAAATTTCCTGTGATCACAACCGGTCGATATTCATCTTTTTCAAAAGTAACCTCAGCCCATTGATCTTTTTGGGGGGCTTTTATGGGGGATAAGTGAACGCGCTGATTGGCGCTGGTGATAAGATTTGTTTTCCAGTTTAACCGTTGTATTTGCCATATGCCTAATGCACTAAAGAGAAAGAAAAAACAAACGCATAAAGTTCCAAACAAGAAAGAAGAAAAACGGCAAGAATTTTCCTGAAGCTTTGTCATGGGGGGGGATTTTTTGCTCATGATGTATGCTTCCTTTCAGGACAATAGATTTTTATTCTAACATGGTATGCCTTTAAAAAAAGCATTTTGTACGCTTTTTAGCAGAATTTGCACGCCTTGATTTTGGAAAAAGATGAAGGATGAGTCAGCCAAGAGATGAAAAAGGTTTTATAAAAGACTTGACCTTTTGTTGTCGAGCCCCTATTAGAAAGAAACTTCCCAATGATGCCCATTCAAGGTCGCATTGTGCGTGCTTTGCGTTCATTGTGTTCTTTGGGTATAGGGATTTGAAAGTTTCTTAAGAGTTTAAGGGTGAAGTTTATGTCTCGTGCATGTGAATTGACAGGGAAAACGGTTCTGTATGGTAATAATGTTAGCCATGCGAATAATAAGACTCGGCGTCGTTTTTTACCAAATCTTTGCAATGTGACATTAATTTCAGAAGTGTTGCAGCAAAGTTATCGCTTGCGTATTTCAGCAAATGCATTGCGTTCTGTTGAGCATCGTGGTGGTCTTGATGGCTTTTTGGTCAAGGCAGACGATAAAGAGTTATCGCAACGTGCGCGTTTGTTAAAACGCCAAATCATTAAGAAAAAAGCTGAGCAAGAAAGCGAGCAAAAAGCTGAGAAAGCAGCGTGATTGTTGTAGCGTGATTGTTCGTGTCATTATTTTGGATGAATTGACGCTTTAATCACGAATCTTGGTCTTAAAGAAGTGCGCTTTTAGGGCTTTTTTCTCTTTAATCGCTCTATTATTTTATTGGTTCCATACCCCAGGTTAAAAAAATGTTTTCAAGCGGTCTTTTATTAGAACAGCAAAAGAGAAAGTATGTTATTTTTTCTATTTTAGCAATGTGTCTGGCGGTTACTGCTTCTAATATTTTGGTTCAGTATCCCGTCTATTGGTTTGGTTTGAATGAGCTGTTGACTTATGGAGCTTTTACTTATCCATTTGCCTTTCTCATTAATGATTTGACCAATCGTTTTTATGGTCCATCTGCTGCGCGGCGTGTGGTTTATGCTGGTTTTTTTGCCGGTGTTTTTGTTTCTTGGATATTGGCAACACCGCGGCTTGCACTTGCTTCTAGTTTGGCATTTTTATTTGGACAACTTCTTGATATTCTTGTTTTTACGCCTTTGCGACGGAAAACATGGTGGAAAGCCCCTTTGGCAGCAGCGTTGGTTGGTTCGGCGTTGGACACGGTGTTGTTTTTTTCTCTTGCTTTTTCGAGTTCTTTTGCCGTTCTTGATAGGATAACAGGGTATGCTGATAGTTCACTGGTGGAGAGTACTGTTTTGGGAGGGATCGGCATGCCAGTTTGGCTCTCGCTTGCTTTTGGCGATTTTTCCATAAAAATTATTATGAGCCTGTTGATGTTGATACCTTATGGGACAATTCTTAACATTGTAAAGCTTCCTCTTTATCAAAGTCATCCAAAGGATGATTCCTCTTTTGCTTGTAACAAGTAATAATCTTTGTTTTTTGTTTTCTTTAAATTTTGAGAAAATTTCAGTTATGTTACGCATGCGATAGCATCGTTGATTGAGAAATTTTATCGCTTCACGGTTTAAGGGAGAGGCTCGCATTTCAAGTCCCTTTTTGTGAGGAAGCAATAAAAATTATTTATTTAGGCTTTCATAAAAAATGGATGGATAACCACTCTTTGAACGAGGTTAAAAATACTTTCTTATAGACTTATGTTGATGTAAAAGAAACTTCAGTTATGTGTTGTTAATTTATTGAAGTTATAAGGATAATTCATCATTTTGCAACATGACGAGAAGCCGCATATAACTTTTGCGTATTGTAAATCTTCTTATATTGTTTCAATAAAGATCTCTCTCTTGCATATGATAAGCGGGGGGAGTCCCTTCATGAATCATCTTAAATGCCAAGGTTTGTTGCAATATTAAGGGCGGAACGCATAATGATAGTATCGGTTTTCTCTTTTATGGAGCGTAAAGATGGTGATACTGAATGGATTGTACACTTAATATCATTCATAGGTGCTTTTGTGAAATAAACTTGGAAGTAACGTGAAATGTTTTTTTAAATAGACTTATGCTTTCTAGCATCGCTTGTTATGGGCAGGAAAATGATTTAATGGGGACAGATTTGAAATGAAAGAATTTTACGGCGTTTAGGATTCTTATTTAAGTTGAATAACGCTCGATGCATGATGATAAATTAATAGATTGCTGTATAGCTGATTTAAGGCGGGTTTATTTCTCATAAAGTTTGTGGTGTTTTATCACTAAAAAGTGCTTCTAGTTGTTTTGTTATGGCGTCGGCGAGTTCTTCGGCATTCATAATGGTTACAGCACGTTGATAATAACGTGTGACGTCATGACCAATTCCAATGGCAATGAGTTCGATGGGGGAATGGGTTTGAATTTCTTGAATCACTGCGCGTAAATGTTTTTCTAGATAATTGCTAGCGTTGACTGATAGTGTTGAGTCGTCAACAGGGGCTCCATCAGAAATAACCATGAGAATGCGACGCTGTTCACGCCGTGATAAAAGGCGTTGATGCGCCCAAATTAAAGCTTCTCCGTCAATATTTTCTTTGAGTAATCCTTCTTGCATCATCAAACCTAGATTGCGGCGTGCGCGACGCCATGGGGTGTCAGCGCTTTTATAGATGATATGACACAAATCATTCAGGCGTCCAGGATGATGAGGCTTATGTTTCTCAAGCCATTTTTCGCGTGATTTTCCCCCTTTCCAAGTTTTGGTGGTAAACCCTAAAATTTCAACTTTGACACCACAACGTTCAAGCGTTTGTGCCAAAATATCAGCACAACTTGCGGCAACGCTAATGGGGCGTCCGCGCATTGAACCAGAATTATCGATGAGGAGTGAAACAACCGTATCTCGAAATTGTGTGTTACTTTCCATTTTAAAAGAAAGGGGCAGCATGGGATCAATAATCAGGCGTGGAAGCCGTGCCGTATCGAGATATCCTTCTTCAAGGTCAAAGTTCCAGTTGCGATTTTGTTGTGCCATAAGGCGGCGCTGGAGACGGTTGGCTAAACGTCCAACAATGTTTTGAAGATGACTAATTTGCTTATCAAGATAACGGCGTAAGTGATCTAATTCGTTTTCAGAACAAAGATCAGTTGCTTCCAAGACTTCATCAAATTGACGGGTGAAGATTTTATAATTGCCAAGTCTTTCCATTTGTTCTGAATCGGAAAAAAGACGTTTTGGTTTGCGCGGCTTTTCTTGCCAAGGGCCATTTTTTTGCTCGCCGTCAGCTTGATCATTGTCGTTTGTTTGTGTTGCTTGTGTTTTTCCTTCTTCTTGACCATCACTTTCTTGTTCAGTGCTGGTTTGTTCTTCACTGTGAGCGTGTTTTTTATTTTTACTTTCTTCTTCTGTTTGATCTTGAGGTTCACATTCGTTTTTTAATTTTTTATTGTTTTCACTGTCAGGAGTTTTATCTTGTTGCACTGTCATTTTGAGTGTTGCAAGCATTTGGCAAACGATTTGTGCAAAAGCCTGTTGGTTGTAAATATGATGTGTGAGTTCATTAAGCTCTGGTGCGGCTTTTTGTTCGAGTTCTTGGCGCCAAAATTCTAAAACAAGACCTGCTTCTCTTGGGGCAGCGCGCTTAGTTATTTTTTCGCGTAATAAAAGTGCTATCGCTTCTTGGATAGGGGCTTCACTTTGATTGCTAATTTTTTCATAATCGGCTCTTTTGTATTTATCAGCGAGCATGACATCAAGGTTTTTCGCAATCCCTTCCATGGCTAAAGTCCCGATTGCTTCAACACGTGTTTGTTCAAGGGCATCAAAGATTGCCCGTGCTTCTGATTCTGGCGGAGAAAATTGCATGTGAATGCCGTTATCATGCCATGCTTTGCGCAGAGCCATGGAATCACCTAATCCGCGGGTAATCATGATATCTTGATCTGTTGCGCGTTGTGGTAATTCTGGTAAACGTGCACAATTTTTGCTCAAAGAGGGTCTGTTGGGACTAAAGGAAACTTCTAGCTGGTATGTTCCAGCAATGGCACGCATACAGGTGGAAAGAGCTTTTTTAAAAGCTTCATGATTAAGCGTATTGAGGGGAGGATTGTTTATTTGATTTTTGCTATTGTCGTCAGGGTTGATCGCCATAATTGACATATTCCTTTAAGACAAGACACCCTGCATGAGTGATTCGGAAAGCTCTTGTCCAAAGGCGCGTTGATAAAATTCTGCGACAGCGGCACGTTCGAGTTCATCACATTTATTGAGAAAGGTTAACCGGAAGGCAAAGCCGACATCTTGAAAAATTGTGGTATTTTCTGCCCAAGTAATGACAGTCCGCGGGCTCATGACTGTTGAAAGATCCCCATTGATAAAAGCTTGGCGGACCATATCAGCAACGTGAACCATTTGTGAAATTGTCTTTTTCCCCTCAGCCGTTTGAAAAGATTTGACCTTTGAACAAACAATATCAACCTCTTTATCATGGGGTAAATAATTGAGTATCGTTACAATAGACCAGCGGTCCATTTGAGCTTGATTGATTTGTTGGGTACCATGATAAAGCCCTGTTGTATCGCCAAGACCAATGGTATTGGCTGTTGCAAAAAGACGAAAGGCTGGATGAGGAGAAATAACACGGCTTTGATCAAGTAAGCTTAGTTTTCCAGAGGTTTCAAGAACCCGTTGGATGACAAACATAACATCAGGACGCCCTGCATCATATTCGTCGAAAACAAGAGCAATATTATTTTGATAAGCCCATGGCAAAATGCCCTCTTTAAATTCAGTGATTTGTAAGCCATCTTTTAAAACAATCGCGTCTTTTCCTACAAGATCGATACGACTTACATGACTGTCGAGATTAATGCGAAGACAAGGCCAATTGAGACGGGCTGCAACTTGTTCAATATGCGTTGATTTCCCTGTTCCGTGATAGCCGGAAACCATAACACGACGGTTAAAAGTAAAACCTGCGAGAATCGCTAAAGTTGTTTGCGGATCAAAAAGATAATCGGGATCGATATCAGGAACATGCGGGCTTTTTGTGCTAAAAGCAGGAATTTTCATATCTGTTTCAATATGAAACAAGTCACGAGCGCAAACTGTAATATCGGGTGTATTTTCAACGGTAAAATTTGTCATGATGTTTCTGGCAGGGAAAGGACGCTATTTATTTCATGAGAAAACGATACAAGAGTTAGAGTATTTATGCAATGCTCTATGACGAGAGCCTTAGAGATGAAGGAAGATCGTTTTCACATATTCTATAATGTTTTGTGAAGGTAAGAATGTTTTATGTAAAGAGTGATGGTCTCAATGAGAAGGGTTCATATAAAAACGTGTTTTTTAGCACAAACCAGATTTTTTGAGCAAATTATAAGCATGCAAAACATCGCGAAAGCGCTCTTCTGAAGCACGATTACCCCCATTGGAATCAGGATGGTGCTTTTTTACCAACTCTTTATATTTCATTTTTATATCTTCTGCTGAAGCGTTTGCTTGTAGTCCTAGTGTATCAAAAGCTTTTGCTTCTAAGGGCTTTAATTTTCGTGAGAAATTATTGCTTGAATGCCGTCCGGTAAAAAGCGTGAAGGGATCACGCATACGATTTTGATAGGCCGCTGTTCCAGAGCGAATCTTTGCATAATTGGCAGCAGTTTTTTTCGCTGTACCATTGCTAAGATCTGTCGGCCATGTTGGGCGATGCCCTGTGAGCGCATCCTTTTGGAACTTTGCAATATCTTGATTGCTAAGACCAGAAAAGTAATTAAAATTTTTATTATAAGCACGCACGTGGTCAATACAAAAATGTAAATATTGACCTTCGTGATTTCGACCTGCCGGTGCCTTATGGGTTCCTGTTTTTTCACACCCTTCCCACTGACACTGTTGCGCTTCCGGCTCAGATTTTTGTTTTTTATTTGAGCTTATGCGAATTGAATCGAATAATTTAGATGTTATTGCCATATTATTGCTTTATGCAAAATTGATTAATTTTACAAGAATTGACTTTTGAAAAATTTGTTTTCACACTTATTTTAATTAGAAAAAGGTTTATTCTTGTCCTTTCATTTTGTTAAGGAATGAAAAATGTCTACAGAAACAATAATCAAGAGAAAGCTTCAGGATGCTTTTCATCCGCAGAAACTTGAGGTGATTAATGAGAGTCATCTTCATGAGGGACATCCCCATAATGAACATGCTTTTGATGGGAAAGGAGAAACACATTTTCGCGTGAAGATTTTATCTTCTTCTTTTTCCAATATGACGCGCGTAGAAATTCATCGAGCGATTTATCAAGTTTTAAAAGAAGAGCTCGCGACTTGTGTCCATGCTTTGGCGCTTGAGATTGAGAAGTTTTAATTTTTCTCTTAAAAAATTTTTTAGAGCCGTTTTTTTTTGTTAAAAAAACATTTCTTGACGCTTGTTACATCTATTTCGCGACGGTGTGTGTGAATGGTATAAGGATAAGCCCCCCATAAAGTGTATAAAATCTATTGAGCACTTCCTCTTTACGCTTCATAAAAGAGCAAGAGAGCATGGTCACACACTTTTCCAGCTCGTGGGTGTTGCCCGGTTCTTAGCGCTTAAAATGATTTAAGAGGCATGCCTTTCTTGTCCAGTTTCCCCTACAGCCAACCTACTTATGATGTGTGCAAGCAAGAGGTTTTGATTGATTCGTCTTTGGTTAATTCGACAGGAACAGATTTAAAATGAGAGAATTTTATGATATTTAAAATTCGCACTTAAATTGAAAAACGCACTATCATCATTATAAACCAAAGCATTATCGTTTTTCCAATATGATGCGCATAGAAATCTTATGATGCACATAGAAATCTATTGAGCGACTTTATTCTCCTTTTACAAGAAGAGTTCGCGATTTGTGTCCGCGCTTTAGAACTTGATGTTGCAACACTTTAATTTTTTTGATGAGGTGTTTTTAAGAACGAGGATGGGCTTTTTTATAAATTTCTAACAAATGGTCTGTATCGACATGGGTATAGGTTTGTGTGGTGGAAAGACTAGCGTGCCCAAGAAGTTCTTGAATTGTTCGCAAATCTCCCCCCCGTGATAAAAGATGGGTGGCAAAAGAATGACGTAGTGTATGGGGGGTGGCTGTTTCTGGTAACCCGAGACTTGCACGTAAATTGCGGACAGTTTTCTGAATAATAGCGGGCTGTAGGGGCCCCCCTCGCGCACCGCGAAATAGGGGTTGGTTATCTCTTAAAGGATATGGGCAACATTTGAGATAATTTTGGACAGCTTCGTAAACAATTTTGATGAGAGGAACGAGGCGTGTTTTTCCTCCTTTCCCTGTTATGAATAAACTTGTTTTTCCAGAATCAGAAAATTGTTCTGGTGTGAGGCTTAAGGCTTCTGATATTCGCATTCCACAGCCATAGAGAAGCATAAGGACAGCAGCATTACGCGCGTTAATCCAAGGTTCGTTTTCCAGCTGATTTTCTTGTTTAACGATGTGGAGGGCTGATTTTATCGCTAAAGGCTTTGGGAGTGATTTTGGATGTTTGGGGCTTTTGATCAATTGAGCAGCGGGAACATTGACAATTCCTTCGCGGGATAGGTATTTGAAAAAAGAACGAATGCCTGCTACTCCACGGCTTAAAGAGCGAGCACTGATATTGTTTGTACGCCGATAAGCAAGATAAGCACGCAGGTCACTGACACGTAAATGAGCAAGATCTGTGAAAGTTGGTGCTTGGCTTAAGTGTTGACAGAGAAAAGATAAAAATTGCCGCGTATCACGTTCATAGGCTTGCGCTGTTTGTGCGGACATACGACGTGTTTTTACAAGACTCTCTAACCAGCTTTTCCTTGCAGTTAAAACCGCAGGGTCTGCTGGAATGAGAGGACTATTTTCATCTTTTCTCTTGTCGTTTTTTATAGGCATTATCTAGTTGAGGGTTTCTTTCTTTTTAGGTTGTTCAACGTCAGAATGATCATTCTTATTTTCGAGCTTTTTCTCATGATTGATAAGTTGCTTTTCACCTTTAAGAGAGAGTATTTTTAAAAGATTATGCGTCGACATTAAATGGGCAAAAATTAGCCCTAAAAAGCCATTTTTATGCAGTTTGGCAAGTTGGCTTGCTGAGAGTTTATTCAGTTTTTCTTCATCAACAACCCAAAAATTTTCTAATTGTGCTGAGAGACCCTGATCGTTTTTCACATTGATTGATTTTTGACTGAGAAGATCCATTTCCACAAGGGCATCAATAAATTCAGAGGTTTTCTCCATAGCGATTTTAAAACTTTCAAGAAAACGAATACGTTCTTCCATAAAAGGAGAAATAGAGCCATCGGAATTAAAAAGTTCTGTTCCTGCAACTTCATTAAACATCCCTGACTGTTGATCAAAGCAAACAGAAAGTTCTTTTTCATTGCTAATTTGTGCTAAAACAAAAGGATAGCGACGGACAAAAGCTGGAACATAAGTATTGGTTTTCCAACTTTTATCAGAGGCGATATAGTCATTTTCGTCGTTAGAAAGACCAACAAGAGCGGCGGATGTATAGTGCCGTTTTTTTTGTTCATCTTCAGCGCACATAAACAAAATAGGATAGTCTAGGGCTGCTTGAAAATATTCAGTACTTGCTAAAGGAACCCAGTGCGTATTTTTGGCAAAAGACATATCACTTGGTGGCGCAAATTTTAGATTTTTATGGGAAACTTTATTGATTGGCGTGATATCTTTGTAAAATAGCATAATATTTGCCATAAGACTTTCTCCTTTGTAATTTGTTTTTGTTACCAAGAAAGGTCTTTTGGAAAGATTGTCTCATATGGCAACAAGATTGAATAGAAATGATTAAGATTGAGGGTTCACTTTTGAGAGATAATGTTTTTGTATGAAGTATAATAAAGAAAAGCTTAAAAATAAAGTCTATCTTGCCATTATTGGTATGCCTCATGGTATAAAAGGAGATGTTTTTGTTAAAATTTTAAGTGCTGAGCCACAGCGTTTCAAATCTTACGGGACTCTTTATGATGATATGGGGCGTTCTTATGAAATTGTAACTCTTCGCACACAAAAAAATAACGCGATTGTCCGTTTTAAAGGGGTAGAAAATCGTGATGCTGCTGAGTCTTTAAAAGGGATTCATCTTTATGTGATGCGTGATCAATTGATTGATGATTTAGAGGATGATGAGTTTTATCAAGTTGATTTAATAGGGTTGTGTGTTCAAGAATATGGGGGGAAAATCTTAGGCGAAGTGTGTGGTTTTTATAATTTTGGAGCTGGTGATTTGCTTGAAATACGTTTGAATATAGGTAAAAGAGTACTTATTCCTTTTAGTAAGGTGGCGGTACCAGAAATTTGTATGGATTCTGGTTTTCTTATTGTTGATCCCATGGCGGCTGGCCTGAGCAGTGAGAGAGAAAATGATCAGTAACGAAATGGCTTGAATCTAAGAAAATAAAGATGAGAGTAAAAAATAATTGGCGAATTTTGTCAATAAAAAGTGAAAAGTATGCAAAGATTAAGAGAATACTTTTGAGCAGATATTGTAAGCATTTTATCTTGAAATATTTCTGAATTTTTAGAGTCTTTTTTGAAAGTTTAAGTATGAAAAGGACCCTATTGAATAGGTCGCAGGTTAAGAAGATTCCAATTAACGCTATAGCGTTATATGGAATTGGTTTGTGCTATTTTTGCTAAAAGTCTGTTTAAGAAAATGAGGATGAAAAAATAAAAATGAAGTTTCAGGCGCGCGTTTTAACTCTTTATCCTGAAATGTTTCCTGGTTTTTTAGGGTATTCTTTAGCAGGGCAAGCTTTAGAACGCGGAATTTGGTCTCTGGAGACAGTGCAGATTAGAGATTTTGCTTTGGATAAACACCATAGCGTTGATGATACACCCGCTGGTGGGGGGGCTGGTATGGTGATGCGGGCGGATGTATTAGCAGCTGCGCTTGATCATTGTCCACAGGATTCGCCAAGATTATTGATGAGTCCACGTGGGCGCCCTTTTGATCAAGCTTATGCGCGTCGTTTGGCTGGTGATTCGGGCGTAACATTGGTTTGTGGACGGTTTGAAGGCGTTGATGAGCGAGTTATAGAAGCACGGGAATTAGAAGAAGTTTCTATTGGTGATTATATTCTTTCAGGCGGTGAAACTGCCGCACTGGTTATCTTAGATGCTATTATCCGTCTTCTCCCTGGCGTGATGGGAAATAAAGCTTCTGCAAAGTGTGAAAGTTTTGAAAATGGTTTGCTGGAACATCCCCAATACACGCGCCCTTCTCTTTTCGAAGGACGAGAGATTCCGCCCGTGTTAACCTCAGGTCATCATAAGGCGATTGCAGATTGGCGTCAAAGCCAAGCCGAATTGTTAACACGTCAACGCCGCCCTGATCTTTATGCGCGTTATGATAAAAATCGTCAGAAAACTTGATTCATAGGATAAGGTGGTGTATTGCATGGCTCTCTTTTTGAGAGAATTTTGAATAAAAGGTTTTCTATAGTTCCAAAAGTAAAATGAAGGAATGGTGTATTCGCTCCTGTAATAAGGCATAGCCTAAAGAGCATCTTTTCGTAGAACAAGGCTTTTTGGGTAAGAGTTGAGCGCTCTGACTGTTCGATAAAGAACATGAAGGATAAAAAAATGAATATTATCGCACAGCTTGAAGCTGAACAATGTGCAAAAATTGAAGAAAAACGTCAATTTCCAGCCTTTAAACCAGGAGATACAGTCCGTGTTATGGTGCGTGTGACGGAAGGTACGCGGACACGTGTTCAGGCTTATGAAGGGGTTTGTATTGCGCGTTCAGGCGGCGGGTTGAATGAGACTTTTACAGTCCGCAAGATTTCTTATGGCGAAGGAGTGGAACGGGTATTTCCTGTTTATTCTCCTTTGATTGAAGCTGTTGAGCTGGTGCGTCGTGGTAAAGTGCGTCGGGCAAAACTCTATTATCTTCGTGGTTTGAGAGGTAAAGCTGCCCGTATTGCTGAAAAGAGAGATTATCGAAAAAAAGATGAAAAGGGTGTTGAGAAAGTAGTAACACCCCCCGTAAGTACAGATGTTGAAACGCACGTTGCTGAGTAAAAATTATATCGGTTAAACTTTATGCAAAAGCGGCTTTTATGCCGCTTCTTTGTGTCTTTTATGATTCGCTTTGTCATTTAAAAGGCTTGTAAAAGGCTGGGAGGGGACATAAAAATGTTTAACCTATCCAAATTTTGTCTCTTTTTTATTCTTACATAAATGGGTGAAGTGCAGGGTATCATTGCACATGTCGTGGATACTCAAACGGAGTAAGTATAGTTTGAAAAATGTCTGTTTATATTTGATAAAAGATGTTAGGCCTTTGACGTTAAGATAAAAGTGTATTAGATTAAGGCAAGTTTTGCGGATCATATCCGTGGAGTAATCGGTTCTTTTTATGCGTGACCTTTAATCCGTTATTTGAGACAACCGACCTGTAATCGGTATCTTGAGATGCCAAACAAGTAAAAACGAGAGAGTATATTTGGTCATTTTGTGTGAACCTTCTCGTTCATTGCGGTTGCAAAAACCAGGTCAGGATATTTTATGACAGAGACAACTAGGATAAAAGAGCGCCCTCGTTCCCCTCATATCAGTATTTATCGTTGGACAATTACTATGGCCATGTCTATTGCACACCGCATTACGGGTATGGCCCTTTATGTTGGAACGGTTTTTTTTGCTGTTTGGTTAATTGCTATTGCCTGTGGCGAGGAGGCATTTAGAACAGTTCACGACATTTATAGTTCTTGGTTTGGATTGTGTATTTTGTTTCTTTATACTTTGGCAGGAGTTCATCATATGGTTGGGGGACTTCGCCACATTGTGTGGGATCTGAAGCCTTGCCTTTTAGAAAAAGAAAAGGCAACAGTTACTGCTTGGGCAACAGTGTTTATTTCTCTTATTGTTACTTTTGCAATTTGGATTATTGGATATACCGTTGTGTAGCTGGGGGTGAAAAGAGCCATGAAAAAAGATTTTCGAACGGAACTTGGAAAAGTACGGGGGCGGGGGAGTGCGCATGAAGGAACAGAGCATTTTTGGCGAGAACGTTTGACAGGGTTTATCAATCTACCGCTTTTAATCTTTTTGATTGTTCTTATTCTTTCGCTTGTGGGCAAGGACTATAGTGTTGTGCGTGCAAGGCTTGCACATCCTATTGTTGCTATTTTGATGGGATTGATGACTCTTTCAGTTCTTTATCACATGAAACTTACTATGCAGGTGGTGATTGAAGATTATATTCCACGCGAAGGTTTCCGGTTATTCTTTTTAACATTAAATATTTTATTTTGTTTTTTCATGGGCGGTGTCATTATTTTTTCTCTTTTAAAAATTGCATTAGGGGGTTAAACAAATATGGCGGGTACAAGATCATCTTTGGGCGCTAAAGCAGGTAACGCCCCTTATCACACTGTAGATCATAAATTTGATGTTGTTGTTGTTGGGGCAGGTGGTGCAGGATTACGTGCAACACTGGGTATGGCAGAACAAGGATTAAAAACAGCTTGTATCACGAAGGTTTTTCCAACGCGCTCACACACGGTTGCAGCACAAGGGGGAATTGCCGCATCGCTTTCAAATATGGGACCTGACAATTGGCAGTGGCATTTATATGATACCGTGAAAGGCTCTGATTGGTTGGGTGATACCGATGCAATGGAATATTTGGTGCGTAATGCCCCTGCTGCTGTATATGAATTAGAACATTATGGCGTTCCTTTTTCCCGAACGCAAGAAGGCAAAATTTATCAACGTCCCTTTGGTGGACATACGACACAATTTGGTGAGGGGCCACCTGTTCAACGGACTTGTGCTGCAGCAGATCGTACAGGCCATGCCATTTTGCATACGCTTTATGGACAAAGCTTAAAACATAATGCGCAATTTTTTATTGAATATTTTGCACTCGATCTTATCATGACCGATGGGGTTTGTACCGGGGTTGTGGCGTGGAATCTCGATGATGGTACAATACACCGTTTTTCTGCTAAGATGGTTGTTCTTGCAACTGGTGGTTATGGACGTGCTTATTTTTCTGCAACATCGGCGCATACCTGTACGGGTGATGGGGGTGGAATGATCACACGGGCTGGATTACCCCTTCAGGATATGGAATTTGTGCAATTCCATCCTACAGGCATTTATGGTTCTGGTTGTCTCATTACAGAGGGTGCTCGTGGGGAAGGGGGCTATTTAATCAATTCTGAAGGTGAACGCTTTATGGAGCGCTATGCGCCTTCCTTTAAGGATTTAGCTTCACGCGATTTGGTTTCACGTTGTATCACGCTGGAAATTCGTGAAGGGCGTGGCGTTGGACCTAAGAAGGATCATATTCATTTGGTTCTCAATCATATTGATCCTGCAATCTTACACGAGCGTTTACCAGGGATTTCTGAATCCGCCCGAATCTTTGCAGGGGTGGATGTCACAAAAGAACCGATCCCCATCTTGCCAACGGTTCATTATAATATGGGCGGGATTCCTACCAACTACTACGGAGAAGTTCTCAATCCAACAGCTGATTCGCCTGATCGTATTCAACCAGGGCTAATGGCAGTGGGTGAAGCGGGATGCGCTTCTGTTCATGGTGCTAACCGCTTGGGATCAAATTCATTGATTGATCTTGTGGTGTTTGGGCGTGCTGCTGCTATTCGTGCGGGTGAAGTGATTGATCGAAACGCTGAAGTTCCACCTTTGAATGAAGAAGCGGTTGACGAAATTATGGCGCGTTTTGATCGTTTGCGTTTTGCACAAGGAGCCATACCAACAGCTCTATTGCGTGAAAAAATGCAACGCACCATGCAAGAAGATGCAGCAGTCTTCCGTACAGAAGATTCTTTGCAACAGGGATGCCAACGGATGAATAAAATCTGGGAGGAATTGTCTGACCTTAAAGTCACAGATCGTTCCATGATATGGAATTCTGATTTGGTTGAAACATTAGAGCTTCAAAATCTCATGGCAAATGCTATCATGACGGTTCATTCTGCGGCAGCACGTTTAGAAAGCCGTGGCGCTCACGCCCGTGAAGATTATCCAGAGCGTGATGATAAAAATTGGCGAAAACATACGCTTTCACATTTGTCAAAAGAAGGTAAGGTGACGTTATCATATCGACCTGTCCATGTGGACCCATTAACATCTGAAGCTGATGGAGGAATCGATTTAAAGCGCATTGCACCTAAAAAACGAGTCTATTAAGGGGAGAATGAAATATGGTACAAATTAAGCTTCCCAAAAATTCTCAAGTAAAACCAGGAAAGGTTTGGCCTAAACCTGAAGGTGCGACAAAACTGACAGAATTTCACGTGTATCGTTGGTCGCCTGATGATGAGGAAAATCCCCATCTGGATACCTATTATGTGGATCGTTCTGCTTGTGGTCCTATGATTCTTGATGGGCTTTTGTTCATTAAAAACCATATTGACCCGACTTTGACACTGCGTCGATCTTGCCGTGAAGGCATCTGTGGTTCCTGTGCGATGAATATTGATGGAACCAATACATTAGCTTGTACAAAAGGTATGGATGATGTAAAGCATCCCATTAAGGTCTATCCTTTGCCTTCCATGCCAGTCGTGAAAGATTTGGTTCCTGATTTAAAGCGCTTTTATGCTCAACACAGAGTCATTGAACCTTGGTTGCAAACAGTTTCTCCTGAACCTGCAAAAGAGTGGTTACAAAGTCACTCCGATCGCCAAAAAATTGATGGTCTTTATGAATGTATTTTGTGCGCCTGTTGCCAAACATCATGTCCAAGTTATTGGTGGAATGGTGATCGTTATTTGGGGCCCGCTGTTTTGCTCCAAGCTTATCGTTGGATTGCCGATTCACGTGATGAGATGTGTGGTGAACGTCTAGATAATTTAGAAGATCCTTTCCGCCTTTATCGCTGTCATACGATTATGAATTGTGCACAAACTTGTCCAAAGGGATTAAATCCAGCAAAAGCGATTGCTGAAATTAAAAAACTCATGGTTGAACGCCGCCTTTAAAAAATAACGCCTTCATGAAAGAAAAGGTTAAGGTTAGAAATAGTATGTACCTTTAGAGATTTGATCTCTAAGAGCCCATTGGCTTCCATAAGATGATCAACATAATTATTATTGCTTAAAAAAACATTAGTCTTGTGGGTAAAATAAACACTTAAAACAGCATGTTATGTAAAAATAATATCCTGTGTGTTTTTATTTTCATTAAATCTGTATCAAAATTCTCATTTTAATGTATGATTCACTTAATCGTTTTTTATAAAAAAGCTTATCTTACAATAGGGCAAAAAGACACAGAATAATACAAACATTATAACGCATGTAAATCATTCAAATGAAATAAAAAGGAATGACGATAGTTCGTAATTTTACGATACGTTTGTTATATATCGAAAATACTGCTGATATGCAGTGATTGAGGGCTTTTGATATCATCATCCCATATATTTAAAGGTCATATTTTGTTTTAGGCATTCGATTGTTAAGTACATTAAAAAACAAAATTTATAGTTTTCAAAATCGGAGAGCATGAAATCACTCTCTATTATTCTGATAGATTATATAATTAAGTGGGAGTTGTTTAAAACTGTTATAAAGTCAAACGATTTGAATTTATTAGAGAGCCCAAAAGGCTTTTGAGGAAAGATCAAATTTATATAAGTTTAATCCTTATTTTTCAGTATAAAATACATTTCTTAATATAAAAGAGAGCTCTACAATTATTAATGATATGATCCGTTATTCTTTGTGTATTTATTTGATTGTGCTGTAAAATACCGTCATTTGCAATGTAGTGCTTAAAGTGGTTAAAAGTTTACCCCGCTAGGCAAAGAGACAGAGAGTTAAAGATCAGTTTGGGTTGAGAAGTTTAATCTTTTGGGCTGGGGATATGAGTCTCACGTGATATGGTTAGCAAAGCTTTCTTTAGAGAAATTTGATTGTTTACAAGCTGGTATAGGATAAGAAACTTTCTTCTTCCAAGCAGGATCGATATGTCACTATACTTTTTATTCCTGAATGACATGTGATTTATAGATGCTCAATCAGAATGAGACTATAACTTATATTGGATTCTCTGTATATGGAGATTGTTTGATTAAAAAACGTATTTATTGATCGCTTAAAATAAGCTTTTGTCTTGATCATGATAATTATTGATGATTATCGGTATCTCTTTCATGAAGTTCTTATTGATAGGCGAATCAAAATTTATTTTTTTTCTTTTGCATCAAATATATCTTTTCAAAAGATAAATAGAGAGAATGATCAAAGATAAAAGAATAAAACCTCATATGCGATTTTGTTTTCTATTCACTTGTTTCTTCTGTTCATGAAGAGTGTAGAAAATACATTGGAGAAGCAAAGAGAAGAGCGATATTCAATAAAAAGCCGTAAATTGGTTACGGCTTTTTTTTTATTTGTGTGCTCTTATCGAGAATGCAAGACTCTTTTAAGTGATTTTTGATTTAGCAAAAATCGGGTCATAAAAAACTTCAGAAAGTTTTCTATCTTTAAAGAACAACACGACATCAACTGTTGTGTAAAGAACGAGCTTGATCATTTCTATCTCGAGTTGGCGACCAACTTCTGATCTTTTAATCAAGGTGGCACATCGCTCAAATGTTTGTAAAGCACTGTTGGCATGTGTCGTTGTAATCGATCCAGGATGACCTGTGTTGAGTGAATTGAGATATTCCCATGCCTCATTGCCTCGTAATTCAGCAAGAAAAATTCTGTCAGGCGATTGACGCATACATGCATCTAGACATTCTTCCGCTGAAACACGACCCACATTGTTACCATAAATCATATTTACGTGATTAGGGTGATTGGGTAGAAAAAGCTCATGAACATCTTCAATCGTGATAATACGCTCTTCTACAGGAACTTTTTCAATGAGTGAGCGGGCAAATGTTGTTTTACCCGATCCTGTCTTGCCTGCAATGATAATGTTGCGTTTGTGGAGGACACATTCTTCTAAAAATTCAAGAATTTTTCCTTCACGTTTATGTTGTAAGAGCTGAACTTCAAATGGTTCCAACCGTGTGAAGTCCTGCTTCGATAACAAGTTATTGGCTTCTTTTGCTGAAGGCTTATTAAAACTTACATCGGAAAAATCATCAAATGTCCCTTCTTCTTTAAGTTCTTCTAACGTTTTAACTATGAGAGAATGTTTACGAATCACAAAGGAAAGAGCACCATCAACGACAGCGGGCGCTTGGATAATTGTACCACGTTGTCCACCAGGCAAGAGCACGTAATTAATACTTCTGGGAGCCATTCCGTTATAAACGATAATCGCTGTAATAAGCGTTTGCAAAAAAGCTGTTGTTAACTCAGGTACGCTATGGACCTGCCACCCGTTGAAACTTTTTGTCCATAATTCACAGGGGCGGCAGATCGATAATTCAGTGATCTTCGGATCTTCTAAGAAACGATCAAGCGGTTGCAAAAGCTGAGAAACTGCTTGATCTTTTTGTATCGGGTTAACGTGTGACGAGACTGTAGACATCGCTGAAATCCAGATCACGAGCAACAAAAATATTCACTCGTTCGCCTTGGTGTTTGTAAAGAGTTGGTGTTATATTGATCGAATTTTGAATAACATCGTTTACTATAAGTTCAGCATTATGAGCTCCTTGTGGCTGTGTTTTTTCTTTATCCTCTTTGCTACTTTTATTGATTTTACCTCTCACCCACTCTCCTAAGTCACCGATGATACTCACCATAATTGCGCCACCAAATCGCTCCCAAAAGTGTCTATCAACCCAGCCACCCATACCTGCTTCACCAAGAGGACCTGTACCAGGTGAGTCAAGATTGACAATAACTCCAGAAGGCGTTTCAATGCGTAACCATTGCACAAACACACGTGTTTGCCCTTGCTGTAAGCCACTTTGGTAAAAACCAACGACTTTAGAACCACGATCGAGCAAAACAACACGACCGCTTGTAGAATAAATATCCCGTGTTAAATGACATGTCGTCATTCCTGGTTGTGACGTGATGATTTTTGTTTCCAATGTACAGTCTATTTGCGTTCCTTGTGTAATTAAGAGATCACGGTTACGGAGTTGCGCTGCATGTGATTGCCCTAAACGTACAGGTTGGAGATTTAATGCACTACTGTCATCATTCGATGTTTTATTTGTCTCCGTAGATCCTTCGCTCCCACCATTGTTAAGACTAGAACTAAGCATACGTCTGCGCGCTAATTCTTCGGAATCCTGAAGCATATGTGGAGGAACAGTTGTTTGAAGAAGTTTAGCTAAGGCTGGTGAAATATCTAGGCTTGAATCTTCTGGTTTTGTTAAGTTTTCTGATTCTTCTACAAGCTTTGGCTCTTCTATAACCCGCGGGGTATAGCTTGGTATAATTTGCTGTACCGTTTGTTGCGGTTTTTCTTCCTCAATTTCTACGGTATTACGCATTTTAAAAGCTTTCCAAGTCAAAGCAATTGGTACCGCTACGATGACAATAAGTCCTACGATTAATAATACACGGGTACCTGGAATTGTCGGACGATGATCTGAACCTAGTTCGGAGCTCCCATAGTCATCTTCAATATGTTTTTGCTCTATATTGTCCAGTTTTCTACCTTTTTCATCTCCTTCCTTATTGTCAAACATTATTTTCCTCCTTTATTGATACGATAAACCACCGAAGATACTGTTCCAGTTGTGTTTGGTATACCATGGGGGTCATAGGCTTCGTTAAAAACAGCTAGAGCACGTTTACCAAGTCGTATGAGCCATTTAGGATTTACTTTATGAACGGCGATAATATCATTAGAACTGCCGATGACGGTGCGTGGAATTAAGCTTTCATTCCCTTCAGCATCTACGACATAAATTGATGGCATATCCATGTTAGCGGGAAACTTGAAGTAAGTAATACGCCCATTGTCCCAAGCATTGATGGGAGCAATATCTTGATGACCGCTCATGGTGTAACTGAGATTATAACCCTTCACGCTTTGGTGAAAACCACGTTCAATGGCAAGGCGTCGGTTGTTTTCTTCTGACTTTTCATCGGTTGAATCGGGATAATGGAAAGCTAATTCATAGGTTGACCCCGCACGGTCATTTCGAAATTGCAGTCGGAATTTGTAACTCCGTTTGTCCGTTACGACGATGAGATTGGTATTGGCAAGTTCTGCTTTTGGTTTAATAAAAATATGCCGCCCTTTATGCGCAAAAGCATAGGCTTCTGAATCGCCAAAGGCATGAGTAATATACTGTTCACCTTCTTCAAGAATAATATGTGTTGCTACTCCCAGAACTGTTTCAATTTGAACCACATCGGCTTCGTTATATGTTATATAGCGAATGCGGTGATCATATTGTGAATTTGATGGACTTTTGAGTGCCTGAACAGATCCTGTATAAAGAGAAGAAAACGAAGACAATAGAACAACAAATGCGAGTTTTTTCATAACAATCAATTCCTTAATCATTCAACAGTATTTCCGGGTCAGAACGGTAACTTGTTACTTGAAAACCAAGAGGGTTAAGCAATCGATCAGATGATTTCATGGGGGCACCGACATAGGTGTAACCAATTGTTGCAATCTGGTGTTGTTTTGGTCCATTAGCAGCACCGCTGCTGTCAAGCTGTTGAGTCGTAAAACGTACAGTTGCTTGACCGAGTCCATTGGGCTGGATTGATCGCACTTTAACTGTGATACGTGCTTTGTTGGAAAGCACTTTATCCCGTGCATTTTCTCCATCATAGATTTTATAATATTCTTGCTGAACAGAAGCTGCACTTAAAAGAGCTGTTGTGTCATAGTTCAGTTGAATGGTATCGTAGTCATAAGTTTCACGGTTAAGTACATATTGGTTGAGCCAATATCTGTCTACAACTTCACCATAGCTTTCTTCGTGCTCACGCATAATTGAGATAACATCAACAGCACCTGTTGTGTTATCAACACGTAACACTAAAGGTGTAGGGGCTGGTTGGGAAAATCCAATGACGCCACATATCATACCGAATAAGCCAAAAAGACCAACAGCACTCGCTACACGCCACGCCGTTCTGCGTGACCTTATAAATTCGTTTATGAGATCTCGTTCTAGGCCACGACTTTCTTCGTAATAACTGCTAAGTTGTTCGGCTTTCACTGGTTTTGCTTGTTTTGTTTTCATCTGTCTCCTCGCTTAATTTCGGCAGGGATTGTTTTATTAATAGGCACACGGTTCCTATCATTGGGTTGTTTGAGCTTTGGTGCTAAAGCACAAGCCGATAAAATGTTTGCAATCAAAATTACAAGAATGATATTTTTCATTTTAATATGACTCTTTTTACTGTCAGATGCATCCTAACATTTATTATCATTATTTCCATTTTGAATGTAAAGTAAAGCATATAATTTGCGATAATTTATCTTTTCTTAATTTCGTATTTTAATTGACGAAAATAATTCAGTTTTAGTGCAAATATTTTTCATTGTAGGCTTGGCTATTTTAGTTATTTTGTCCTATGGATTTAAAGTTTCTGTTACGAGAATCATTTCTTTCTACATTCTCTAGTTTCTATGTCTCCATAGATGTCCAAATGCTATGCCTTTTGCGAGAGAATGGGCCATGCTTGATAGTTTGAGTAACAGCATGATGGATATAATGGACAAGATGAGCGCTCCCCCAAACATGGCTGCTACATTCTGGTTGTAATCGAGTCCCATATCACTCAAATAGTTTGCAAAGATATTCATCATCAGATTAAAGACAGTTGCTAAGAGTAGAAAGAGGATTATATAATTTACGACTTGGATTAACCATTGCTGAAAAAAGCGATAGGTTGGTTGCCAGAGCAAAGCAATGATGAAGATAGGGCCCAATCCTACGAGAAGTATAATGGCGATTTTTGTCAGTATAACGAGACCACCGCCGATTGCCACGACGGAACTTGTTGCCAGCAAGATAAGGATACCTAAGAGGCTGTAAAGCAATCCATTGGCCTCGAAGAAGACGGTTTCCTGGAAAAGACGACCTGCATATTGGAATCCTTTGGTTGCTGCTTTGTCAAGTAAATTCATTAATTGTGTATCAGTGAGTGGATTTGTCATGAGCGCTTTTGAGAACTCATAGGGCATTTGCGTTATCAAATTTGCAATTTCACTTTGATAAAGTCCTGAGGTGAGAGCTATTGAAGTAATAATGCTTATTCGCAGGAAACGGTTTACGAATCCGGAGAGTGGCATATCGATAGCGCCCCGAATGATAAGCCATCCATAGATGATGAAAGCGATGGTGATTCCAATTGAAACGAAAGGTGTAATTGTAGCAATCGCTTTTGAGGAAATACCCGTGACATATGTTTGTGTTATCTGATTAATTTTATTGAAAAGTTGCGTGAACATAGTGAAGTTCATGGCATTCCTCTTTAATGAATTTTCAATTTTTCATCACATGAGAACATAGACACATGCTAAATGCTTCATTTGCATTTATACATTCCCTAAGCATTTTCACCACGATATCTTGACTTTGATAAAATCTCTGTGTTTCTTTGAATTGTGGAGTTAATACTAAACCTTATACATTGGCTTTTGTGTTCATGAAAAAAGCAAATGTTGTAAAGAGCTTTATTTGCTAAAGTCTTACCCTAGGCATATTTGTGAGCTGATAGTTTATTATTTTTCCATACAATTTACGTTTTTGTATGTCGATAAGGAGCTCTTCATTATCGCGTAAATTTCTGACCATTTGTAACTTTGCATATTCATTTTGGAGCATGGATGACATGTTCCTGATGCGTGTTTGCAGCTCAAAAACTTCCGCCAGATTCATTGTTCTATCTATCTCATTTAAGAAATTGATAATTTGCGTAAAGCGGTTCTCTGCGTCTTTGAAAGTTTGCAAGCTTACGGCTTTACTCACAATGCCACTATATTGAAGGCGCTTATTAATTATCCCCCGCATCTTATTAGGCGAAAACGACCAGAAGTTTGCCCTTTGCTCTTCAAGATAAACAGAATATGCAATATCTTTGATATTGGGATAATGATCCACATTTTTGTTATGGTAGTCTTTTAGTTCTGCGTAGACAGGCATATCGTGTAAGAAAAAATCCTCATCCCCTTTTATTCTTAGTTCCGTTACTCTACTTCCTTTTATAGATTGATAGACTTTTTTCGCGTTATCGATCTGCTCTTCGGTTACTTTAATTTTTTCTTTTAACAACTCAATAATTTTTAGATATTCTGTTGAGGAAGCGATTTGGACAGTTGAACCCTGAGCGCCAGAACTCCAACTAAGGTTAGACGTTAGAGTTAAATTTATCATTCCTAAAAGGGTAATCATTCCTATTATAATAAATCGTTTTTTCATTTTAATATTACTCTTTTTGACAATTAAAAAGCCCAGCATTTCTTATCATTATTATAATTTTAATAATAAAGTAAAGCATATAATTTGTGATAATTTATCTTTTCTTGATTTCGTATTTTAATTGACGAAAATAATTCAGTTTTAGTGCAAATATTTTTCATTGTAGGCTTGGCTATTTTAGTTATTTTGTCCTATGGATTTAAAGTTTCTGTTACGAGAATCATTTCTTTCTACATTCTCTAGTTTCTATGTCTCCATAGATGTCCAAATGCTATGCCTTTTGCGAGAGAATGGGCCATGCTTGATAGTTTGAGTAACAGCATGATGGATATAATGGACAAGATGAGCGCTCCCCCAAACATGGCTGCTACATTCTGGTTGTAATCGAGTTTCATATCACTCAAATAGTTTGCAAAGATATTCATCATCAGATTAAAGACAGTCGCTAAGAGTAGAAAGAGGATTATATAATTTACGACTTGGATTAACCATTGCTGAAAAAAGCGATAGGTTGGTTGCCAGAGCAAAGCAATGATGAAGATAGGGCCCAATCCTACGAGAAGTGTAATGGCGATTTTTGTCAGTATGACGAGACCACCGCCGATTGCCACTACGGAGCTTGTTGCCAGCAAGATGAGGATACCTAAGAGGCTGTAAAGCAATCCATTGGCCTCGAAGAAGACGGTTTCCTGGAAAAGACGACCTGCATATTGGAATCCTTTGGTTGCTGCTTTGTCAAGTAAATTCATTAATTGTGTATCAGTGAGTGGATTTGTCATGAGCGCTTTTGAGAACTCATAGGGCATTTGCGTTATCAAATTTGCAATTTCACTTTGATAAAGTCCTGAGGTGAGAGCTATTGAAGTAATAATGCTTATTCGCAGGAAACGGTTTACGAATCCGGAGAGTGGCATATCGATAGCGCCCCGAATGATAAGCCATCCATAGATAATGAAAGCGATGGTGATTCCAATTGAAACGAAAGGTGTAATTGTAGCAATCGCTTTTGAGGAAATATCCGTGACATATGTTTGTGTTATCTGATTAATTTTATTGAAAAGTTGCGTGAACATAGTGAAGTTCATGGCATTCCTCTTTAATGAATTTTCAATTTTTCATCACATGAGAACATAAACACATGCTAAATGCTTCATTTGATTTATACATTCCCTAAGTATTTTCACCACGATATTTGGGCTTTGATAAAATCTCTGCGTTTCTTTGAATTGTGGAGTTAATACTAAACCTTATACATCGGCTTTTGTGTTCACCGTATGATCGGCATCTGGTTTTTTTCATGGTTAAAAAATTTCATATCAAGTTCGCGTCTTTTCCTTTTGATAAGTGATTGCTCAGCTTTACGTAAATACGCTACCATTTGCATCTTTATAGATTCATTTTGGATCATAGCTAATGTACCATCGATATGTGCTTGAAGGTCTGCAATGTCTTTTAGTTTTTCTTTTGTTTGAAGTTCATCGAATAATTTTTTGAGGTATTGAAAACGATTTTCTACGTTTTGAAAAGTTTTTAAAGTTATAGCTTTATCCATAACCGATATAAATTGTAAACGCGCAAAAAGCATTTTACCGAGTGGATCAAAAAGCTGAGAATTTCTGTTTTCACTATTCAAGACGTCTTGATATGACTTTCCTGAAAGCTTACTATCTTTGTAGAGCAATCCTGGCTCTTTAAGAAAAAAATTAGAAAAGTCTATTTGTCTCGGGGTGGTTTTTTGATCCTTTGTTATAGCCTGATAGGCATTTTCTATTTGTGAAAGTTGTTCTTTTTTCAACTCAAGGTCTTTTTTTAACAACGCAATAATTTCCAGATATTTTTCTGATGGAACAGATTGTGTCGGTAGAGAAGATGTTGAGCCTACGGGTGTTTTTGAGGGTGATGAGGATTCGAAAGTTACGTTTGTCTTTGCATTTGCTGGTGTCTTTGCATTTGCTGGTGTCTCTGCATTTGCTGGAATTAAATTCAGCATTCCTCCCAAAATAATCATCCCTATTATAATAAATTGCTTTTTCATCTGTCTCCTCGCTTAATTTCGGCAGGGATTACTTTATTAATAGGCACGCGGTTTCTATCATTAGGTTGTTTTAGCTTTGGTGCTAATGCACAAGCCGATAAAAGATTTGCAATCAAAATTATAAAAACGACCGACTTCACTTTAACACTCCTCTTTTTGACAATTAAAAAGCCCAGCATTTCTTATCATTATTATAATTTTAATAATAAAGTAAAGCATATAATTTGTGATAATTTATCTTTTCTTAATTTCGTATTTTAATTGACGAAAATAATTCAGTTTTAGTGCAAATATTTTTCATTGTAGGCTTGGCTATTTTAGTTATTTTGTCCTATGGATTTAAAGTTTCTGTTACGAGAATCATTTCTTTCTACATTCTCTAGTTTCTATGTCTCCATAGATGTCCAAATGCTATGCCTTTTGCGAGAGAATGGGCCATGCTTGATAGTTTGAGTAACAGCATGATGGATATAATGGACAAGATGAGCGCTCCCCCAAACATGGCTGCTACATTCTGGTTGTAATCGAGTCCCATATCACTCAAATAGTTTGCAAAGATATTCATCATCAGATTAAAGACAGTTGCTAAGAGTAGAAAGAGGATTATATAATTTACGACTTGGATTAACCATTGCTGAAAAAAGCGATAGGTTGGTTGCCACAGTAAGGCAATGATGAAGATAGGGCCCAATCCTACGAGAAGTGTAATAGCGATTTTTGTCAGTATGACGAGACCACCGCCGATTGCCACGACGGAACTTGTTGCCAGCAAGATAAGGATACCTAAGAGGCTGTAAAGCAATCCATTGGCCTCGAAGAAGACGGTTTCCTGGAAAAGACGACCTGCATATTGGAATCCTTTGGTTGCTGCTTTGTCAAGTAAATTCATTAATTGTGTATCAGTGAGTGGATTTGTCATGAGCGCTTTTGAGAACTCATAGGGCATTTGCGTTATCAAATTTGCAATTTCACTTTGATAAAGTCCTGAGGTGAGAGCTATTGAAGTAATAATGCTTATTCGCAGGAAACGGTTTACGAATCCGGAGAGTGGCATATCGATAGCGCCCCGAATGATAAGCCATCCATAGATGATGAAAGCGATGGTGATTCCAATTGAAACGAAAGGTGTAATTGTAGCAATCGCTTTTGAGGAAATACCCGTGACATATGTTTGTGTTATCTGATTAATTTTATTGAAAAGTTGCGTGAACATAGTGAAGTTCATGGCATTCCTCTTTAATGAATTTTCAATTTTTCATCACATGAGAACATAGACACATGCTAAATGCTTCATTTGATTTATACATTCCCTAAGTATTTTCACCACGATATCTGGGCTTTGATAAAATCTCTGCGTTTCTTTGAATTGTGGAGTTAATACTAAACCTTATACATCGGCTTTTGTGTTCACCGTATGATCGGCATCTGGTTTTTTTCATGGTCAAAAAACATCATATCAAGTTCGCGTCTTTTCCTTTTGATAAGTGATTGCTCAGCGTCATGTAAATACGCTACCATTTCCATTTTTATAAATTCATTTTGGATCATAGCTAATGTACCATCGATATGTGCTTGAAGGTCTGCAATGTCTTTCAGTTTTTCTTTTGTTTGAAGCTCATCGAGTAGTCCTCTGAGGTATTGAAAACGACTTTTTACGTTTTCAAAACTTTCCAAACTCACAGCTTTATCTTGAACCGATACAGATTGTAAACGCCTAAAAATAGCTTTGTTGATTTGATCAAAATTCCCAGAAACTTTGTTTTCTTCCTCCAAGACCTCTTGATATGATTGCCTTGAAAGCTTACTATCTTTATAGAGAAATTCTGGCTCTTTAAGAAAAAAACTAGAAAAGTCTATTTGCTTTGGGTTTGTTTTCTGACTCTTTGTTATAGCCTGATAAGCTTTTTCTACTTGTGAAAGTTGTTGTCTTTTCGAGTCAAGTTGTTTTTTTAAGAGCTCAATAATTTCTCCTTTTTTTAAAAGCTGAAGGATTTCCGAATATTCTTCTGGTAGAGCAGGTTGTGGTGGTGGGGCAGGTTGTGGCGGTTGAGCAGGTTGTGACCTTTTAGGTGGTTCTGGCTTTTTTTTTAATCTTGGTCCCTTAGGACGTCTAATTATAGTAACATCTCTATTGTGTGTTGAATCCGACAAGCCTTTATATTCCCGAAATCTACCTCCTTCTATAAAATTTCCTGATCTACCTCCTCCACTCTCAATATGATCTCCTCCTGCATGCGCCAAATCTATCATTCCCAAAAGGGTAATCACCCCTATTATAATAAATTGCTTTTTCATCTGTCTCCTCGCTTGATTTCGGCAGGGATTGTTTTATTAATAGGCACACGGTTTCTATCATTAGGTTGTTTTAGCTTTGGTGCTAATGCACAAGCCGATAAAAGATTTGCAATCAAAATTATAAAAACAACCGACTTTACCTTAACACTCCTCTTTTTGACAATTAAAAAGCCCAGCATTTCTTATCATTATTATAATTTTAATAATAAAGTAAAGCATATAATTTGTGATAATTTATCTTTTCTTAATTTCGTATTTTAATTGACGAAAATAATTCAGTTTTAGTGCAAATATTTTTCATTGTAGGCTTGGCTATTTTAGTTATTTTGTCCTATGGATTTAAAGTTTCTGTTACGAGAATCATTTCTTTCTACATTCTCTAGTTTCTATGTCTCCATAGATGTCCAAATGCTATGCCTTTTGCGAGAGAATGGGCCATGCTTGATAGTTTGAGTAACAGCATGATGGATATAATGGACAAGATGAGCGCTCCCCCAAACATGGCTGCTACATTCTGGTTGTAATCGAGTCCCATATCACTCAAATAGTTTGCAAAGATATTCATCATCAGATTAAAGACAGTTGCTAAGAGTAGAAAGAGGATTATATAATTTACGACTTGGATTAACCATTGCTGAAAAAAGCGATAGGTTGGTTGCCACAGTAAGGCAATGATGAAGATAGGGCCCAATCCTACGAGAAGTGTAATGGCGATTTTTGTCAGTATGACGAGACCACCGCCGATTGCCACTACGGAGCTTGTTGCCAGCAAGATGAGGATACCTAAGAGGCTGTAAAGCAATCCATTGGCCTCGAAGAAGACGGTTTCCTGGAAAAGACGACCTGCATATTGGAATCCTTTGGTTGCTGCTTTGTCAAGTAAATTCATTAATTGTGTATCAGTGAGTGGATTTGTCATGAGCGCTTTTGAGAACTCATAGGGCATTTGCGTTATCAAATTTGCAATTTCACTTTGATAAAGTCCTGTGGTAAGGGCTATTGAAGTAATAATACTTATTCGCAGGAACCGATTTACGAATCCGGAGAGTGGCATATCGATAGCGCCCCGAATGATGAGCCATCCATAGATAATGAAAGCGATGGTGATTCCAATTGAAACGAAAGGTGTAATTGCAGCTATTGCTTTTGAGGAAATATCCGTGACATATGTTTGTGTTATCTGATTAATTTGATTGGAAAGTTGCGCGAACATAGTGAAGTTCATGGCATTCCTCTTTAACGAATTTTCAATTTTTCATCACATGAGAACATAGACACATGCTAAATGCTTCATTTGCATTTATACATTCCCTAAGCATTTTCACCACGATATCTTGACTTTGATAAAATCTCTGTGTTTCTTTGAATTGTGGAGTTAATACTAAACCTTATACATTGGCTTTTGTGTTCATGAAAAAAGCAAATGTTGTAAAGAGCTTTATTTGCTAAAGTCTTACCCTAGGCATATTTGTGAGCTGATAGTTTATTATTTTTCCATACAATTTACGTTTTTGTATGTCGATAAGGAGCTCTTCATTATCGCGTAAATTTCTGACCATTTGTAACTTTGCATATTCATTTTGGAGCATGGATGACATGTTCCTGATGCGTGTTTGCAGCTCAAAAACTTCCGCCAGATTCATTGTTCTATCTATCTCATTTAAGAAATTGATAATTTGCGTAAAGCGGTTCTCTGCGTCTTTGAAAGTTTGCAAGCTTACGGCTTTACTCACAATGCCACTATATTGAAGGCGCTTATTAATTATCCCCCGCATCTTATTAGGCGAAAACGACCAGAAGTTTGCCCTTTGCTCTTCAAGATAAACAGAATATGCAATATCTTTGATATTGGGATAATGATCCACATTTTTGTTATGGTAGTCTTTTAGTTCTGCGTAGACAGGCATATCGTGTAAGAAAAAATCCTCATCCCCTTTTATTCTTAGTTCCGTTACTCTACTTCCTTTTATAGATTGATAGACTTTTTTCGCGTTATCGATCTGCTCTTCGGTTACTTTAATTTTTTCTTTTAACAACTCAATAATTTTTAGATATTCTGTTGAGGAAGCGATTTGGACAGTTGAACCCTGAGCGCCAGAACTCCAACTAAGGTTAGACGTTAGAGTTAAATTTATCATTCCTAAAAGGGTAATCATTCCTATTATAATAAATCGTTTTTTCATTTTAATATTACTCTTTTTGACAATTAAAAAGCCCAGCATTTCTTATCATTATTATAATTTTAATAATAAAGTAAAGCATATAATTTGTGATAATTTATCTTTTCTTGATTTCGTATTTTAATTGACGAAAATAATTCAGTTTTAGTGCAAATATTTTTCATTGTAGGCTTGGCTATTTTAGTTATTTTGTCCTATGGATTTAAAGTTTCTGTTACGAGAATCATTTCTTTCTACATTCTCTAGTTTCTATGTCTCCATAGATGTCCAAATGCTATGCCTTTTGCGAGAGAATGGGCCATGCTTGATAGTTTGAGTAACAGCATGATGGATATAATGGACAAGATGAGCGCTCCCCCAAACATGGCTGCTACATTCTGGTTGTAATCGAGTTTCATATCACTCAAATAGTTTGCAAAGATATTCATCATCAGATTAAAGACAGTCGCTAAGAGTAGAAAGAGGATTATATAATTTACGACTTGGATTAACCATTGCTGAAAAAAGCGATAGGTTGGTTGCCAGAGCAAAGCAATGATGAAGATAGGGCCCAATCCTACGAGAAGTGTAATGGCGATTTTTGTCAGTATGACGAGACCACCGCCGATTGCCACTACGGAGCTTGTTGCCAGCAAGATGAGGATACCTAAGAGGCTGTAAAGCAATCCATTGGCCTCGAAGAAGACGGTTTCCTGGAAAAGACGACCTGCATATTGGAATCCTTTGGTTGCTGCTTTGTCAAGTAAATTCATTAATTGTGTATCAGTGAGTGGATTTGTCATGAGCGCTTTTGAGAACTCATAGGGCATTTGCGTTATCAAATTTGCAATTTCACTTTGATAAAGTCCTGAGGTGAGAGCTATTGAAGTAATAATGCTTATTCGCAGGAAACGGTTTACGAATCCGGAGAGTGGCATATCGATAGCGCCCCGAATGATAAGCCATCCATAGATAATGAAAGCGATGGTGATTCCAATTGAAACGAAAGGTGTAATTGTAGCAATCGCTTTTGAGGAAATATCCGTGACATATGTTTGTGTTATCTGATTAATTTTATTGAAAAGTTGCGTGAACATAGTGAAGTTCATGGCATTCCTCTTTAATGAATTTTCAATTTTTCATCACATGAGAACATAAACACATGCTAAATGCTTCATTTGATTTATACATTCCCTAAGTATTTTCACCACGATATTTGGGCTTTGATAAAATCTCTGCGTTTCTTTGAATTGTGGAGTTAATACTAAACCTTATACATCGGCTTTTGTGTTCACCGTATGATCGGCATCTGGTTTTTTTCATGGTCAAAAAACATCATATCAAGTTCGCGTCTTTTCCTTTTGATAAGTGATTGCTCAGCTTTACGTAAATACGCTACCATTTCCATTTTTATAAATTCATTTTGGATCATAGCTAATGTACCATCGATATGTGCTTGAAGGTCTGCAATGTCTTTTAGTTTTTCTTTTGTTTGAAGCTCATCGAGTAGTCCTCTGAGGTATTGAAAACGACTTTTTACATTTTCAAAACTTTCCAAACTCACAGCTTTATCTTGAACCGATACAGATTGTAAACGCCTAAAAATAGCTTTGCTGATTTGATCAAAATTCCCAGAAACTTTGTTTTCTTCCTCCAAGACCTCTCGATACGATTGCCTTGAAAGCTTACTGTCTGTATAGAGAGATTTTGGCTCTTTAAGAAAAAAACTAGAAAAGTCTATTTGCTTTGGGTTTGTTTTCTGACTCTTTGTTATAACCTGATAAGCTTTTTCTACTTGTGAAAGTTGTTGTCTTTTCGAGTCAAGTTGTTTTTTTAAGAGCTCAATAATTTCTCCTTTTTTTAAAAGCTGAAGGATTTCCGAATATTCTTCTGGTAGAGCAGGTTGTGGTGGTAGAGCAGGTTGTGGTGGTGGGGCAGGTTGTGGCGGTGGGGCAGGTTGTGGCGGTGGAGTAGGTGATGGAGATTGTGCACATTTTTCTAGGATTCCAGTGAGGTCTGCTCCAAATGTATTCTTTTGATATTCTGCAAGTCCCAATTCTAGAAAATTGCATGTATATGTTTGAGGAGAACCCGATGCATGCGCCAAACTCATCATTCCCAAAAGGGCAATCACCCCTATTATAATAAATTGCTTTTTCATCTGTCTCCTCGCTTAATTTCGGCAGGGATTGTTTTATTAATAGGCACACGGTTTCTATCATTAGGTTGTTTTAGCTTTGGTGCTAATGCACAAGCCGATAAAAGATTTGCAATCAAAATTATAAAAACAACCGACTTCACTTTAACACTCCTCTTTTTGACAATTAAAAAGCCCAGCATTTCTTATCATTATTATAATTTTAATAATAAAGTAAAGCATATAATTTGTGATAATTTATCTTTTCTTAATTTCGTATTTTAATTGACGAAAATAATTCAATTTTAGTGCAAATATTTTTCATTGTAGGCTTGGCTATTTTAGTTATTTTGTCCTATGGATTTAAAGTTTCTGTTACGAGAATCATTTCTTTCTACATTCTCTAGTTTCTATGTCTCCATAGATGTCCAAATGCTATGCCTTTTGCGAGAGAATGGGCCATGCTTGATAGTTTGAGTAACAGCATGATGGATATAATGGACAAGATGAGCGCTCCCCCAAACATGGCTGCTACATTCTGGTTGTAATCGAGTTTCATATCACTCAAATAGTTTGCAAAGATATTCATCATCAGATTAAAGACAGTCGCTAAGAGTAGAAAGAGGATTATATAATTTACGACTTGGATTAACCATTGCTGAAAAAAGCGATAGGTTGGTTGCCAGAGCAAAGCAATGATGAAGATAGGGCCCAATCCTACGAGAAGTATAATGGCGATTTTTGTCAGTATAACGAGACCACCGCCGATTGCCACGACGGAACTTGTTGCCAGCAAGATAAGGATACCTAAGAGGCTGTAAAGCAATCCATTGGCCTCGAAGAAGACGGTTTCCTGGAAAAGACGACCTGCATATTGGAATCCTTTGGTTGCTGCTTTGTCAAGTAAATTCATTAATTGTGTATCAGTGAGTGGATTTGTCATGAGCGCTTTTGAGAACTCATAGGGCATTTGCGTTATCAAATTTGCAATTTCACTTTGATAAAGTCCTGAGGTGAGAGCTATTGAAGTAATAATGCTTATTCGCAGGAAACGGTTTACGAATCCGGAGAGTGGCATATCGATAGCGCCCCGAATGATAAGCCATCCATAGATGATGAAAGCGATGGTGATTCCAATTGAAACGAAAGGTGTAATTGTAGCAATCGCTTTTGAGGAAATACCCGTGACATATGTTTGTGTTATCTGATTAATTTTATTGAAAAGTTGCGTGAACATAGTGAAGTTCATGGCATTCCTCTTTAACGAATTTTCAATTTTTTATATGAGTTTTTAACATTTTTCGTTGAATTTTTTAGGATGGAATTAAATTTCATAGACCTTCTCAGTCTATGAGAGAACTGAGTATTATGCATTTACTTTTGTTCTTTACGAGCAACCAAGAAAAGATAATACAAAAAATATTATTATAAAAAGCTTTATCGAATAAATTTTATAGTAGGCATTTTTGTATTTTTACTATTCAGAATTTTTATGTTATGTCTATCTTTCTGCTGTTTGATAAGTGTATATTCAGCGTTGCGTAAATGTGTAACCATTTGTAGTTTTGCTGTTTCATTTTGTAGTTTAGCAAGCATTCCAATGATATGTGCTTGTAACTCGGCAATGCCTTTTAGATCTTTTGTTGTCTTGATTTCGTTCAATAGTTCTTCAATTTGCTGAAAACGATTGCTTGCTTCCTGAAAAGTCTTTAAACTTACAGCTTTATCCGTGATGGCGGCATATTGGATACGCTTGTTGATGAAATCGCTAGATTCATGGATAGAGGCGGGAATTTCTTCTTCTTTTAAAATATTTTCACGTGATGAAGATAGAGTTGAATAAGTATTTTTATTATAGAGTGTCTCTGGATTTTTGAGAAAAAAACTGGTGTTATCTGTTTGATTCATTTTGAGTTTTTCAGTATCGAATTTCTGATTTCCCGTTATAGAATCATGAATTTTTTTCGTTTGTTCAAGTTGTTTTCTGAGTATATCGAGAAGTGGGGTAACTGGGTGTACTTTCTTTTTTGGTACAGTAATTTCAGGCTGTGGTGTGTTTGAATATGAACCTCCAAAAAGTTTATACAACGAGGATGAATCTGGAACCCCTCCAACTATCAAAGCCTTTGCCGGATTCGAAACCCCTAAAGTTATTGCTACTGCTATCGAAATGACCTGTTTCTTCATGTTTCCCTCCTGTCATTTTTGGCGTGCCGTAAAAAAATTGGTAACCATATCGCTGGATCATCACCAACTTCTGCAATAATGCTTTCAGCTAACTCTGCGTTGTCAGGTGTACCTGATAACACCAAGAGCTCGTCACTAAAGTCATGCTCGATAGTTTTTCCATCGCTTGTGACATGGAATTTGCCAAGATTCAGCTCTGCGAGCGCAGATTGATCACCCTGCTTAATAAGGAATTGGCGACTAAATTCACCAAGTCCTTTAACGAGTTCAAATTCAGTATCTGTTAGTTTAAAGCCTTTTGTATAATCTTCATAATTTGCTTTGGGGTTGGCGAGAAAAATATAAGTCGCACATTGTTGAATGAGTGTTTTGGCAATATTACTTTCCAAAGCATCGCTAGGCTCTTGTGTTGCGTAAACAAAAATACCATTTTGTTTACGGATAGTCTTTTGTTTATTTTTTGCCAGATCTTCAAAGTATGGATCTTGTAAGGGTTTCCAGAACTCATCAAAGATATACATAAATCGCTGTCCGCTAATCATACCCTCTGTACGGTAAAGAAGATACATCATCACTGGAGTACGCGTTTCTGGATTATCTAAGAATTCAGTGATATCAAAGCCGTAAATTTGATGGGTTGAAAGATCAAGAGCATCATGGGGATTATCAAATAACCAACCATAATCACCACCTTCACACCATTTGAGTAGACGAGCATGAACAGATGGGTGCGCATTATAATCACTTAAACGCGGATTTGGTAAGAATTGCACCAGAAAAGATAAACGACGCAGCGATGGGTCAATGTTACTACTCATAACAGACATAACAGCTTTATTAATTTCTTCCTCGTCGTGATGTGTGACTTCACCACCTGCTTCTGCCAATTTTTTAACAAATTGTTTCAGAAAAATCAGATTGTCTTGTGTGGGAGGAAGTTGAAATGGATTAAAGCCACTTGATCTCCCGGCCTTAAATGTTAAATACCTCCCCCCCATAGCTCGAATAGCAATTTCCATGCCACGATCTTTATCAAAAACAACAGTCGTTGGTTTAAATTTTTGTGCTTGTGCTAACAAAAAGCCGAGCAACACAGTTTTACCAGATCCGGATTGTCCGATGAGCGCGGTATTACCGAGCAATCGCTTGTCAGTCGAATCTTCTTCAAGTTTGGAGGCATGAAAATTGAAATAAAGCGGTGTTTTACTGGTCGTTTTAAGAATTGTGACCGCTGGTCCCCATGGATTTCCAGTGGGCTTTCCTGACATAAAATTATGAAAAGATGAAAATGATAAAAAATTTAGTGATGTAATTGGGGCAGGGCGGGGCCTCCATTTCCAATTACCAGGAAGTTGTGCCCAATAGCCAGCTTCTATCGCCAAATCCACGGGTTTGGGTAATACCGCAACGTCTAATAATGCTGCACTTGCTTTGGCCATATGGTCGCGAACTTGTTGAATTGTATCACCATATATGGTCAATGTACAATGATGTTCCCCCATGACAAAATGTCCACTGATAAGCTGGTTTAAGGCTTCATCAATCTGTGCAATTTGACTTGTTGCAACATCACGTGCATCAATAAGATTACGCTGATGCCGCTGTAAATAATCTTTAGCAGCATGCCGAGAGAGCACCGAAAAGCTCTGCGTCAATATGAACTCGAAGTCACTTTCCAACAAAGAATTCAGTTGTCCTGGTTTAGTCGTTGCATCGTATTCTTTAATTTCCAACATTCCAAATCGACGTGTTCCACTGGTTGCACGGAGCTCACCAAGAGCACCCCATTTTGAGAAAAATGGTCGATTGATTGACATATAGTCAGCAAAACGGTCATGGCAAATGGGCATAGGGCGATATTCACCGTTGACAAGCATTCCAAGGAATTCAAGTGCAGAAGAATAAACATGTCCATTTTTTTCATAAGCACCAAGAAGCTCTGCACCATAACGTTTTAAAGATTGGCCTAAAGTACGATTGACGTCATTGAGTTCTTTGATACATGAATCTTGTCGCATCTTTTTTTGATCAAGCGTTTCGCGCTCATGTTTAGAAAAGAACGACATAATTTTGTCCGCTATCGGCTGGAAGACGACAGTCAAATACAAATCATTGACCATTAAATTATAACCAGCAAAACTTTGCCGATATTTTTCATCAAGCTGATAGCAAAACATTTGATTAAATGTTGAATCAGGATATTCATAAACACGACGGCGCACGATATGTGTCCAAAATGATAAATTAGCTGATGCAATACCCCGTAGAGTATTATTCAACTCTTTTGTCCATTGAAAAATATCCTCTTCGGAAGCACTTTGATGCGAACGACCGTCAATTTTCCAAATTGACAAATATTCTGCATTCTTCGTAGAGATAATCGTATCTGTAATATGATGGGAATAGGGGAGGAACAGGCTTACAGGTGTCTCTGATGCGAGACGTTTGCTGCTTTCAACAGCTGTCATGTTTATCTCCTTTTACTATAATCAGAGGGACTATAACTTGATGCGCCCCAAAAAGCTTTGTTGCGATTACGAAATTTAGTATCAATCCATAACCACCAGATACGAAATGCTTTATCATCATTTTTAGTAATTTGCACCATAATGAACCATAGCAGTGGCGCTATAATCCACAAAAAGATACTTACTGTCATAGCAATAACAGCAACTCCCATAAGCATAACGATAAATGGCATCATAGGAACACCCCATATCGTTGGAACACGTGTCGCTCCTTTGAAGAGTGGGAATTCTTTTTGTTCTTGTGATTTCATGGGGTGCTCTTGTTACTGGAGGTGAAATAATATGTGGCTAATATAGAAGGCTGCACCAGCAATAATGACGCTGAATGCCCATCGCATAAATGTGGCTCTTGCAATGAGGCGAAATATATAAATAAGCAAAAGAAATAAAAGAATAATGGCTGCAACAATAGGAACAAGTATACTTAATCCATACTGCATACCTGTAAAAACATCTAAGCTCTTTGTTTCCGTTTGAGCATATGCAGATTCAAACATTAAAAACATCATTGAAGTGATAATAATAGAATTAATCTTATTGTATATTTTTACCCGAAATGTATTTAACTGTTTCATATCTCTTATCCCCTTTTAATTAAAGTTGCTATATAATATTCCTTTTTTTAATATGGCTACATGATTACTGGTACACACCTATAATTTACAAAAGTTAAAAACACTATGTATTATACTAGTTTACGGCTTGACCTGCAAATAATAATTGAGCAAGTTGGATTGCTGAACCCGCAATAACAACGCCTACAGACCAACGTACAAATGTATCCTTTCCGATGTAGCGTCCTGCATAACCAATTGCTAAGCATAAAAGTATAACAGCAGCAGCAACAGGAATAATTATATTTAAATCTTTTTTGAGTTTATCTAAAGCTGATTCTGCATGTTTTAAATATGTTGCTGCTTGAGCATACACAGGATGCGTCATAAAAAACACAGTTAAAGCTGCAGAAAATGTAGCAATTTTATTATTATTTTTTGATTGTAAATTAATTAATTTTTGCATATCTCTCTCACTAAGATCCTAAATAATATTTCATATATTTTTAATATAAATGAAACTATTACTGGCTTGTTTACAATTAATGGATAAATTTTACTTATATAAGATATTTCTATTATACTGCCATAGTGAATTTTAACCAGCTGCACCGCTGAATAAAAGATTAGCAAATTGCGCAGCTGATCCTGCAATAACAACGCCTACAGACCAACGTACAAATGTATCCTTTCCGATGTAGCGTCCTGCATAACCAATTGCTAAGCACAACAGTATAACAGCAGCAGCAATAGGAATAATCAGCTTTAAGTCTACAGTGAGCTTATTTAAAGCATCTTCTGCATGTCCTAAATATGTCGCTTTAGCATATACAGGATTATTCATAGAAAGAACAATCAAAGCTGCAGAAAATGTAGCAATTTTATTATTATTTTTTGATTGTAAATTAATTAACTTTTGCATATCTCTCTCTCACTAAGATCCTAAATAATATTTCATATATTTTTAATATAAATGAAACTATCATTGGATTTTTTTTACAATTGACGGATAATTTTTACTTCTATAAGATATTTTTATTATATTGCTATAGTAAATTTTAAGCTGCGCCTTTGAATAAAAGATTAGCAAGTTGGGCTGCTGATCCAGCGATAACAACGCCTACAGACCAACGTACAAATGTATCCTTTCCGATATAGCGTCCTGCATAACCAATTGCTAAGCACAACAGTATAACAGCAGCAGCAATAGGGATAATTATATTTAAGTCTGTCTGGAGTTTATCTAAAGCACCTTTTCCATGTTTTAAATATGTTGCTGCTTGAGCATACACAGGATGCGTCATAAAAAACACAGTTAAAGCTGCAGAAAATGTAGCAATTTTATTATTACTTTTTGATTGGAAATTAATTAATTTTCGCATATCTCTCTCATTAAAATTCTAAATAACGTTTCATATATTTTTACTATATTGCCATAGTAAATTTTAATTAGCAGCGACACCACTGAATAAAAGACTAGCGAGTTGGGCTGCTGATCCAGCGATAACAACGCCTACAGACCAACGTACAAATGTATCCTTTCCGATATAGCGTCCTGCATAACCAATTGCTAAGCACAACAGTATAACAGCAGCAGCAATAGGGATAATTATCTTTAAGTCATCTCGGAGTCTAGTCAAAGCTGTATTCGCATGTTTTAAATATTGTGGGTTAGCATACACAGGATGCGTCATAAAAAATACAGTTAGAGCTGCAGAAAATGCAGCGATTTTATTATTGCTTTTTGATTGTAAGTTAATTAATTTTTTCATATTTCTCTCACTAAGATTTTAAATAATATTTCATATATTTTTAATACAAGTGAAACTATTATTGGCTTTTTTGCAATTAATGGATAATTTTTATTATATTGCCACAGTAAATTTTAAGCTGTGCCTTTGAATAAAAGATTAGCAAGTTGGGCTGCTGACCCAGCGATAACAACGCCTACAGACCAACGTACAAATGTATCCTTTCCGATATAGCGCCCTGCATAACCAATTGCTAAGCACAAAAGTATAACAGCAGCAGCGATAGGAATAATTATCTTTAAGTCTGCTTGAAGTCCAGTCAAAGCTGTATTCGCATGTTGTAAATATTGTGGTGCTGCTTGAGCATATACAGGATTGTTCATAAAAAACACAGCTAAAGCTGCAGAAAACTCAGCAATTTTATTACGAGCTGTTGGGTGAAGAATATTTAATTGTTTCATGTTCCTTATCCTGATGAAGATTAAAACTCCCACAAATGACCCCTCTTTCATGAAGAAACTTAAAGAGATATTTGGGATCAGCCCAAGTCCTTAGTCTTCCTCTTTGTGTAAGTAATGTATATTTATTAGGTTTTCCGGTGATCGGATCATCTGCAACAAACGTAAAATACCATTCCCTTTCTGAGCGCATCACAACTGTAATTTCACGTGCTGCTCTCTGACTAAATGCTATATCAACGCTGTTTTGTTCTATCATTTTCATTTTTCTGCCCTCAATTAGAAGAGATTTTGTCCAATCTTACTAATTAGAGCTTTAATATTTTCTTATCTAGCTTTCATTAATATCATCCTATCAAAATTCTAGTTTTCATTCGTGAAAATATCAATTATCGCTTAGCTGCTCGGTCGATGAAGAAGAATCTTCTGTGGCAAAAGCATCGCGGCTACTACTTTCTTTATGCGCAAACGCATCTTCTAATTCCTCTGAAGAAAGAGGAAGAGAATTTACTTTAGTTGTCTGTTCGGGTTCTTCTTTTTTAAGCCTTACAGGCTCTTGCAAGTTTTTATCTTCTTGTGCAGCAGCTTTTACTCCAATATATGAAGTAATCGTCTGTGTATCGGCATTACTGTTTAAGCCTTTTGTGTTATAAAAACTTAAAGCAGATTGTAATGCCGCTTTTTCAAAAACACACTTTGATACTTTTTGTTTGTAACAACAAGTTAAAGCGCTTTGTACATCTGCAAGATCTCTGCAAAAGCCAAATGCCCCAAAAAAAGAAAACCATTTCATATTTTCAACATCAATTTGCTCAAAGATTGTGTCAAAATTATGTTTATTTTGTTTGAACTGCTCAGTTATTGCAGTTTCTTCTCTAAGTGGAGATAATTGACCGAATAATTTATCATTATTGCTTGTTATATAAACATTATCCCGTGCTCCTTGTTCGATGAGAGCTGAAAATGCTAGATGAGGGGTATTGGATATGTATGCCGCAGCAAACATTGTGAAATCTGGAAAAATCATCAGCAATACACCTTATTATGAAGAATTTTATTGATATAAACGCCAATTTTGTTTGGTGCTTTTTGTCGCTGTCCCTTGATTTTATAAATTTGAAAAACGGAATTGTTTAGCTTAAAATATTCCTTGTAGTTATTTTTTTCTTTTCTGAGAAGATTTCCAGTGTATGTGAATATCCAAGGAATAAGATCAACGTGTGATATAAAATAGGGCAGACTACGCAAACCAATATTATTGGAATGATATAAAAAAATACGACTTTTAAGCAATGATGATCTTTGGAGCTCTGTTGAAGTTACGTGTTTTATATATTCTTCTAGTTGCAAAAAAAATTTTAAAAAACATTTATACCAAGCGAAAATTCGTTTTACTTGAGAGTATCTCTTATTGTGATAATGAACTACATCATCATTATAGAGAGAGGGCTTGTTCTTTGCTGCATATTGCCATAGTTTATAGAATGGTGATTTATATTTACCTTTGACTACTGATTCATGAAAGTCAGAGAGGTGTGAAGGCGTTTGTGCACTGTACTCGCCAGTTCTAATGACTGAACTGAAAAAAGGTACAGTGGTGGTAATTGATATACCAATAAACAGCTTTTTGTACTCCAAAGCACATCTCCGTCAAAGTGATATATTTATCATAATTTTAATTTCGATAATAAATAGACAAAAATTGTCTATAATTGTGTTTAAAATATGGCAAAGGACGATTCTTTTTTTTGCAAGGGGAGTAATTAAGGTGAATGATCTCAAAAATATGAATTTTGATGAACTACAAGAGATGCGTATACAAATCGATATGGAATTGAAAAAACGGCAAGCAAAGGAAAAGCAAAATGCGCGACGAAAAATTCTTGAGATTGCTAATACTCATGGAATTGATATCGCTGATCTTGTGAGCAAAGAGCGCCATTATAGGAATCCTAATAACCAATGGGAATTATGGAATGGGCGTGGACGGAGACCTAAGTGGATTAAAGAGTGGTTGGAGAATGGGTATACACTTGATGAGCTCGAAGTAACATAATACATGTTCGATATTTATAAAGAAAGGGAATATCAAGAGATATAAATGAAAGAAATAGGCTCTTTTTGCTCATTTGATTGTATAAAAATGCTGAATGGATGTGTTAACCTATTAAGGTATCAAAAAAATGGTAAAAAGTGTTGGACAAATGCATCTAAATGCAAAAGGTTTTGTTGTCATAAGTTGGCATTATCATTATGTTTGCCAGTTTGAAATGTTATAATTGCTTTTGGCATTTGAGAGAGGGCACTTTAATTCTTTTTTATAGTTTTAACTAACGTTGCCTTTTTTAGTCTATGCAAGTTAATGGTTTTATTGGTTCTTTACAAAAAAGTTGGAATCAGAAGAATTTATTGTGTCAGGGCCCTCCAAAGGAGCATGCCAATACTATTGCTATATTTACCAGCCGAAATTTTGTGACAGTCCTTGGTATTTTAGATGGTTTTTAAGTCATGTCTTCAAAAGTTTTTACCCGCATGGCTCTGCTCTCGTTTGTGAAGAGTAAGAGATATGATTTTTATTGTCTTAAAAGGGAGCAGGATTTTCAATAAGAGATCTTACGGTTTAGGATTCAGAGTAGCGATAAATTATCATTATAAATCAATTTTTTGTTTGATTCTAACCCAATATATAAAATAATAATTTTATCTATCAATATGATGGATAAATTAACATTCTTATATTTTGGCAATACTGTTCTGTAGAACAAGACTCTGATGTTATGGATTTTGTTGGATCTTTTTTCTGTAAGATTATATATGTGAGGTATTCGTTTTATTTATCGTGTGTACGATTAAAATGAGTGGACGTATGGAAAATGAAAATCTTCTATGGCGGGTAAAGGGTTTAATAGGATTTTTTGACACGTTTTGAAGTGTCGGTGATTAGAATTTATTGATGGGCATTGATGAATAAAGAGCGTATTGAACATACAAGATTGGATCATTTTTTACTTTCATTTGTTTTCTTTTATGCTGTGGAAGTTAAGAGGCAATACACAAGTTTACAATTGTGTGTGATGGTATAGAGTACCAGAATATTTTTGTTATATATCATATTTTTTAAATTGTGGCATTTTTATATACATAGGTTTGTCTGAGAAGCAGCATACCCCAACGGAATACACTCGTGTTGCCAATTTACATGCTTTTTTAAAGAAAGCATTTTCCAATCCAACTAAGCCTATTTTATGACGTTTCTCGTGAATAGCATAACATAAAAGTCTCTATAAATAATATAAAATCCATTTTTCATCATCATTTTTATTTCAATAAGTTTATTTCAATAATAAAGTATAAAAGTCTGCGTCATTATACATTTTGCTAACTTTCAATATTTTGCAATAGGCTTTAGCACAAGGGATGTATCATGAAGGCTTTGCTTCCTTATCTTCAATCATTTTTTATCTATATGCTCGTCTCATTTGTGGCATGTAAAGGGTGATGTTGATTGCTTTAACAGGAAAGAGATTGGAAATGAGGGTATTTTTATGATCTTCAGCTCTCTCATTCAACAAGAGAACGATGAAGTATTCATTGTAAGTTGAAGTTGGTCTGATAAAGAAAGTCTTGTGTATTTTGTTATGCCGTGAAATAGCTTCATTTGAAGTGTGATAAGATTGCTTGCATAATATGTTTTTGCAGTGTTTGGTGAATGTTCTTAAAGTATGGCTTGCTTGTCTTGCTTTATAGTCAGTGAAGTACGGGGAGGGAAGTCAAGGGGGGAAACCTACGCGATAAGAATCCGGATTGTTTACAGACTGGATTTAAGGGGAATTTTTGTTCTTTGAAGGGAGGGAAAGAAGCCAAAGGTTGTAAAAGTAAAAAGGTATGAATTTTTGCTTAAAGCGGGAAGCCGTTTAGGAGACGGGGCGCATTTGGGGTAATGCCAGCAGCTTCTTGGATGAAATATTTTTTTATTTTTGGCGTTTGATTGACGATTCCAAGACCGGTATCGCGAAGCATTCGTAAGAAAAGGTTATCGTTAGAAAAAAGTTTATTAAGCCAATCATTGCTTAAAGCCATACGGACAATTTCAAAACGTCTCCAGCTTTGATAGCGCTCTAAAGCGGTGAGGGAGCCAATATCAAGACCTAATCGTGCTGTTTCAATAATCACTTCAGCAAGGGCAGCGCTATCGCGTAATCCTAAATTGAGTCCTTGTCCTGCAATGGGGTGGATGGTATGGGCAGCATCTCCAACGAGGGCAAAACGGGGCTTAATACATTGGCGTGTTAAAGAAAGGTTTAGGGGAAAAGCTTGACGTTCACCATTCCAAGAGAGTTTTCCTAATCGATGACCAATGCGTCTTTCGAGTTCTGTTGCAAAAATAAATGCGTCAGCTTTGAGGTAATATTGCGCAGTTTTATGATTCTCATTCCATACAATGGCGGATCGGTTCCCTTTGAGCGGGAGAAGAGCAAAAGGGCCAGCGGGTAAAAAATGTTGAATTGCTTGACCATGATGGGGTTTTTCATGTTCAACTGTGCAGATGATTGCTGTTTGTTTATAGGGGTGAGAAAAGTTTTTAAGACCTGCTTTTTGGCGTAATGTTGAGTGGGCACCATTGGCTGCAATAAGCAATTTTGTTTGCCAAAGTTCTTCATTATCTAATGTAACAGTTGTGTGTTGGTTGTCTTGATGAAAATCAATGACACGTGTGTTTGCGATAATAGGGATATTGAGATCTTTGACACGTTTTTTTAAAGTATTGATCAGTTCTCTATGTTCTACCATCGTTGCAAAGGGTTCACCGGGGGTAATGTCGCCTTCAAAGGTTAAAAGAGGGGGTTTAACAGGGTCATTTGTGCTTGTATCTGTGATGATCATGGAGTGAATGGGTTGCGCAGAGGGAGTGATAGAGTCCCAACATTGCAATTGTTTTAACATACGAACAGAAGCAGCAGCAAGGGCAATGGTTCGTATGTTAGAAGCAGGAATATCTTCTTGTGGAGCAGCATCAACGATTTTTATTTTCAGATTAGGGGCTGTTTGCTTGAGTGCTATTGCAAGTGTTAAACCGACAACCGCCCCCCCTGCAATGAGAAGATCACATTGTTTGTTTTTATGAGATTTTATTTTTTTATTGGGTTTTATATCTTTAGGGTGATTAGAATACACAATGTTTCTTCCATTATTTACAGGGCATCTTCCATTATTTACGAGGCTTCCTCCATTGTAAAGCTTGCTTGCTGTTAAAAAGAATATTTTTCTTTCAAATTATCTACACTATTTTAATTTTTACTCTGTTCCTTATTTCATAAAGAAGAGACTTATCTTTGGACGAAATGTCTTTTTGGTGTCAATCTGATGACGGGTGAGTGTTTTAGAGCCCTTATTGTTTTACTTGTGTGACTGACTTTACAGATTTACTCGGTCAGCCTTTTTTGAATGTCCTCTTCCATTCTTTTTACACTTGGTTGATAGAAAAGAAAACTAAAATCAGACAAAAATGAGAATGTATTTTTAAATTTGTATAAATGTCCTTTAAGAGGCGTGTTCTGAAAGGGTACATTGAGGATGATAGATAAGGAAAATAGTGTTCATTTGTGATGGTTAAAACGGTATTAATATTTTACTGTTACCATGGTGTAGCTTAACCTTCCGTTGAGGAGGGCGATAGGGCTTGTGGTAAACTTTATAATCCATGTAAAATTTTACACATGAGGTGTTTTTTTGTTGTTCGTGTGATAATATTTTAGGGTAGGATTGTTTTCGTGCTTTATGTAAGGATTGGCCTTTCAGATGGTGGTCTATGAATGACATGAAGTGGGAAGAGGGCAGAATACACGAGATTAAGAAGTTGGATTGTTGACAGATGATTGTTGATAGATCGGCGCTGAGTGTAAGCTTCGTCCTTTTTTAGGAGAAGGGGGAAGTTATAACGCTTTAAATGTGAAAGCTTTGTATTTGGAATTGATGGATGCACCGAAGTTCTTCTCCTTATGATTCATTGGAAGCGCGAGATTCTCAAGGTTTTCGGCTTGTTGAGATGTTTTTACGGCAGATTGGTGTGTTTATTGGGCTTGGCCTTTTGGGCTTTATTATTTTTTGTGTGTTTGCTTTGGCGACGTGGAATGTTGCTGATCCCTCTTTAACCCATGCGAGTACAAATGAGGTTACAAACCTTATGGGGTGGTTGGGGGCAATTTTTTCTGATTCTATGATGCAGTTTTTTGGCTTAGCAAGTCTTGCTGTTTTGTTGCCACCATTATTTTGGTCTTTTCTCTTGTTGGCACAAAAGAATATCTACAATTTGACTTTGCGCTTTTTTTTGTGGGGGGTATCAACAGTTTGTTTTTTAATGGCTTTTGCCCTTATGACGCCTATTGCTTCTTTTACCTATTGGCCTTTACCTATGGGATTGGGAGGGGTTTTAGGAGATAAAGCTTTAAATGTTGCGTCTTCAATTTTTCCTCTTTTTCTTTCTCCTCTTTACAGGGGGCTCTTCAGTGTTGTTTTTATCCTTTTAGGTTTTTTCATTGCTGCTTTTGCTGGCAATGTGATATGGCGGCGTCGAACAAAGAAAAGAGAAGAAAAAAGCATTCCAAAAACCGAAATCGTTGATCCGGTTTTTGAGATGGAAGAAGATGCAGAATATGCCGTAGAGAATGATCGTGAGAAACATGGTTTTTTTACCACAACTTTTGGTGGTCTTTTACATCTTTTTTATTTTTTACAAGCGCGGTTTTTTCGTTTTTTCTGTTTCAAAAGGCATTCTCAAAGTAAGAGGCAAGGCAAGTCATTTGATCGGATTGAACCAACTTTTTTGGGTGAAAAAGAAAAGTGTGAGGAAAATCAAAATAAAGCCCATGCTTCTTCTATTAAAAGTCGAAAGTCTTTAACAGTTGCTTCAAAGAATGGTTTTGTTCTTCCACTTTTAGATTACCTATCAGTTCCACCACCATCTGTAAGGGATGCAAAACTTTCTCCTGCTGCTTTAAAAGCAAATGCTCAAGAACTTGAAGGGGTTTTGTTGGATTTTGGGGTCAAAGGAAAAATTATCGATGCTTGTCCTGGACCTGTGGTCACTTTATATGAATTTGAACCGGCTGCTGGTATTAAGTCTTCTCGTATCATTAGTTTAGCAGATGATATTGCGCGCTCAATGCGTGCGATTTCTGCGCGTGTTGCTGTGGTTCCAGGGCGCAATGTGATTGGAATAGAATTACCCAATGCAAAGCGGGAGATGGTTTATTTAAGGGAGATTGTGCAAGCCCAGGAATTTGTTGAAAGTAAAGCCAAATTAGGGCTGGCTTTAGGCAAGACAATCGGGGGGGACGCTGTTATTGCGGATTTAGCAAAAATGCCGCATCTTTTGGTGGCTGGGACAACAGGATCGGGAAAGTCTGTTGCTATTAATACAATGATTTTATCATTGCTTTATCGTATGACGCCTGAACAATGTCGTCTCATTATGGTAGATCCGAAAATGCTTGAACTTTCGGTTTATGATGGCATTCCCCATTTGTTAACACCCGTAGTGACAGATCCTAAAAAAGCGGTGACTGCGCTTAAATGGGCTGTTCGTGAAATGGAAGAACGCTACAGTAAAATGTCAAAACTTGGTGTTCGCAATATCGATGGGTTTAATGCACGTCTCAAGGAGTCAGAAGGTCAAGAAGAGACAATGGTGCGTACCATTCAAGTGGGTTTTGATCATGAGACGGGTGAGCCTCTTTATGAGACGGAAACACTTGATTTTAGTCCTATGCCCTATATTGTTGTCATTATCGATGAAATGGCCGATTTGATGATGGTGGCAGGTAAAGATATTGAAGGTGCGGTTCAACGTTTAGCACAAATGGCACGGGCTGCCGGTATCCATGTGATTATGGCGACACAGCGTCCTTCCGTTGATGTTATTACGGGGACGATCAAAGCCAATTTTCCTACACGCATTTCTTTTTCCGTCAGTTCAAAAATTGATAGCCGAACAATTCTGGGCGAACAGGGAGCTGAGCAATTATTGGGACAAGGAGATATGCTCTTTATGATGGGAGGAGGACGTATTCAGCGTGTGCATGGACCTTTTGTTGCTGATGATGAAGTGGAGCAGGTCGTTGCACATCTCAAAGCGCAAGCACGACCTGATTATTTGGAAACAATTACCCAAGAAGTAGAAGAAGATGGTGCTGATGTTTCTTCAGCTTCTCCTTCAGCGGATGATCCCTATAGTCAGGCTGTTGCTATTGTTCTTCGTGATCGTAAGGCTTCAACTTCTTATATTCAACGCCGGTTAGGTATTGGGTATAACCGTGCTGCAACATTGATTGAGAGGATGGAAGAAGAAGGTATTATTAGTCCAGCAAATCATGCAGGAAAACGAGAAATTTTAGTCCCTGCCGAAGAAGAACGCTTTTGAAAAATCTTTATAATTATATTTTATAAAACAGGCGTTTATTCTCTTTCATCGTAGAAAGTTCGCATCATCATACGCAAGCTTTTTCAATTTTGCGATATCCCTTTGTTACTTGAGGCGATTCACAAGAGCTATTCTTTATTTCATATCATTTTACCTACTTACCTATACGTTAATCTTGCCTACACGTTAATCTTGTTTGTAATGTGCAAGAAAATAAATTGAATTGATTCAATATGAGAGCGTATGTGATGAGAGAATCTTACGGTATTCGGTGCTATGATTTCAGTTAAAAATGATAATTTATCATTATAAATCAATATGTTATTAAAATGGTATTATGGGGGGAAAGAAGGTATGCAAGGCTTGATATTTAAGTTTTTTGCTGTTTTCGTCGTTCAATCTTACGGCAAAACCAATTGCGTTATGTGACGTGCTAATCTGATTTTATACAATACATTGATTTATAATGATAATTCACTGTTTTTTTATGGTGAATGAGAGGCACCCATAACGTAAGATTCTCTCATTCCAAACCTGTTTATGTTGAAACAATCAAAACTATTCGCTTGCATGTCACAAGCGGGATGATCGTGTAGATCAAATTTGTATAAGAAAGGAATAAAAATGGCTCTTATGAACACTCTCAAGTGCTAAGGGGTGTCGTAGCATTCTAAGGTTGGCAAAGTGTGTGATGGTGTCGGCTTACTTTTTTACAAACGTAAAGATGGGAGCGCTCAATGGATTTTATACCATTTACGGGCACCGTTTTGAGATGGGTTTTGGTATTTTAAGAGATATGTCTTTAAAATAAGACCGTGAGTGTGTAACTGGATAGCATTCTGTTTTACGGAAGGGGTGTGACCCGATGAAAGAACGCGATAAACAAAAGCGTGAGGCAATAAGCAATCTCCATTATTTCAAAGATATTACTTTGGATACTTTTGAAAGCCGTAAAGCTTAATTAAAAGGAGAGGGGAAAGATGGTAAATGGTTTTCACCTTTACGCCTTTAGAAAGGGCTAGTCTGTCGCGTCCTTAGTTAAGTGAATTATATGGGGTGGGACACCAAGTAAAACTTGCTAAAATTTAAATTGTTTACAGAAGAGATTGGCTGAGAATTTTTATTCTTTTGGATGGGTGCACGGTAAGTCAAAAAAACATTTTTGCCATTGAGTTATTGAAAGGAGTCTTCAAGTTTGCAAGCAATATGTTTAGGATTTAATCTGTTCGTGTCTTGATGATAATCCATTCTGTTTCACGGATTAGGAGGAGGAGAAAATATATTATGCGTTTAGCCAATCAGCAGAAAAGTTAAGAAGTTGAGGTGATTTCGAAAACTCAAGAGCAGACTGATTATTTGGACAATGCCTTGATTTTATAAGAATATCGCATGACTCATTTTGAATAAGAGACCTCAATATCGTAAGATTCTTTCATTTCAAATCTGTTTATATTGCAGCAACAAAAATTATTCGCTTGCACGTTACAAGCGGGGAGAAGCCCGTGTTGATAAAAATGATTAAGAAAGAACTAAAAATGTTTGTTTTTAACAGTTTCAATGGCTCAAGAGCTTGTCGCAACATTCTAGGCTTAGCAAAGTGGTGTGATGGTTCTGGCTTGGAAACGATACCGTAAGAGATTGAAAGAAATAGAGAAGGATTTTTTGCTGACTTTTTCTTCAACGAATGATTTCTATCGTTGAGCTGTTACAGTTTTGCTGCGTGATGGTAAAGTTTCAACTTCTTATATTCAATGCCGTTTGGTATTGGTTATAATTGAGTAGCGACATTGCTTGAAAAGATGAAAGAAGGAGGCAACGTTTGTTCAGAAAATCATAGGGTTAAGAAAAAGTTTTAGCGCTTGTCGAATAAGCATACTTTTAAAAATCTTTTGATAGTGTTTTCAAACAATATCTTTATCTTATAAAGCAGGGTATTTATTCATCATTGATGACTTAATTATAAATGATAATGATAAAGTCAATTTGATATTGTTTGGGAGCATTTTTTATGAAAACGTCTTTTTTATCGCAAAGGAGAGTCTTTGGGTTGGTGGGAATTATTATATTTTGGTGTTTAACTTTTCCTGCTTTTTCGCAAGTATCTCAGAAGGTGGCAAAAGCGCAGAATATTGCCAACCACTTTGCGGCAATCAAAACAATGACGGGTGATTTTATTCAATTTAGTCCGAAGGGAAAAATGTCTCAAGGAACATTTTATCTCGAGCGTCCAGGGAAAATTCGCTTTATTTATAAGAAAATGCCTTTACAAATCATTGCAGATGGTCAATTTGTAGGCATTAACAATCGGGCTTTAAATACTTGGAACTTTTCACAACTTTCACAAACGCCAATGAAGTTTTTGTTGGATGATAAAATTGACGTATCATCCGGGCGTTTGTTGGCATTTCGTGAAGATCCAGGGGCTGTGACGATTGTTCTGCGTGATAAAACGATTGGAGCTGGGCAAATAAGAATGGTGTTTGATTCCAAAAACTTTGCTTTGCGGCAGTGGACAATTGTTGACCAACAAAACTTGGAAACCACAGTGCAGATTATGAATGTGCGAGCAGGCGTTCGTTTCGCTCAGGGAATGTTTACACTTCCCTCAAAAAAATGAAGCAATAGTATCACGTCATTGGGATTGAAGCAGATGCTCTTTCGTATTGCGACTTGGAATATTAACTCTATTCGTTTGCGCCTTGCACAGGTTTTTCAGTATTTGAAGCTCTTTCCGGCCGATGTTTTGTGTCTACAGGAAACAAAATGTCCCGATGCTTTATTTCCAGTGGAGGCTTTTGAAGCAGCAGGATATAAGTATATCGCACTGAGTGGTCAAAAATCTTATAACGGGGTGGCGATTGTTTCTCGTTTTCCTTTTAAAAAGGTGAACAAGCATTTCTTTTGTCAAAACCAAGATTGTCGCTATATTTCAGTGATTGTGGAAACCCATGGTAAATTGATGCGGATTCATAATTTCTATGTCCCCGCTGGAGGCGATATTCCTGATGCTGAGGTGAATGAAAAATTTCGTCATAAGCTTGATTTTTTAGAAGAAATGTCTTCTATTCGTGCTGATCAAGAAGAAAATGTGTCTTCTCTTTTGTTGGGCGATTTGAATATTGCTCCTTTAGCAGAGGATGTTTGGTCTCATCAGAAATTGTTGAAGGTTGTAAGCCATACACCCATTGAAACCGAGCGTTTACAAAAATTGTGTTGTCAGGGCGGATGGGTTGATCTTATGCGGTTGCATATCCCTGTTCCTACACAACTTTATACATGGTGGAGTTATCGTGCGCGCGATTGGGCGTTGACCGATTATGGGCGCCGGCTTGATCATATTTGGTCGTCTCCAGATTTAGCGCCTTTTGTGGCAGATCTTTCGACTTTTCGTGATGCGCGCGGATGGGACCATCCTTCCGATCATATTCCTGTGCAAACAGTATTTGATTTTTCACGCTAATTTTGAAATAACAAGGTAAATAAAGTATTAATATTAGATAATGATTCTGAAAGAATGCGGGAGAGTAGATGCATATCAAAAATCTCAAAAGGGGCGCTTCTCGCGGATTATTTTCTAGTATCTTGCTTTGTTTTCTTTTGTCTGGCTGTATGGTTGGTCCGAATTATCATAAGACACTTTTTTCTGTTCCCTCCAAGTGGGGACAGCAGTCTGCGCAGATATCTCAGCGTTCAATTTCCCTTGCAGGGTGGTGGCGACAGTTAAATGATCCAGTTTTAAATGCGTTAATGGATGAGGCAATTTCTGGAAATAATGATGTTGCGGTTGCCAAAGCTCGGGTTCGTGAAGCACGTGCGAGCTTAGGGCAAGTGGTGGGATCTTTGTTGCCAAGTGCGTCCAATACGATTTCAGGAACGCGTAGCGGCTCTGGACAATCTGAGACGTTGAACCAGTATCGTAGTGGATTTGATGCAAGTTGGGAGCTTGATTTTTTTGGAGGGCATAAGCGAGGCGTTGAAGCGGCACGTTATGGTCTTGAAGCGACCGTGGAAGATATGCGTGCAACGATGGTCGTATTGTTAGGCGATGTAGCAACAAATTACGTTCAAATGCGTGGTTGGCAACAAAAATTATTGATTGTGCGGCAAATTGCTGCAACGCAGCGCAAAACATATGAATTGATGCAGGCAAAATTAACAGCGGGTGATATTTCTGAGCTCGACGTTTCAAATGCACAAGCGCAAATGGCTAATACAGAAGCCGATATCGCTCAGATGGAAGCAAGTTTGGAAATGAGTATGCATCGCCTTTCCGTCTTAACCGGTCATGTGCCTACGGCTTTGAAGGACCTTTTGCAAAAAAATGCCAAACACGTGAAAATTCCACAACCACAATGGCCAATACCAGCAGGAATTCCGGCAGATATTTTGTTGTCACGTCCCGATTTACGACGGGCGGAGCGCCAATATGCACAAGCAACAGCGCGCATTGGTCAACGTGAGGCAGAACGTTATCCGTCACTTACATTAACGGGGAATATTTCAACAGCAGCAACAGCCATAGATCAATTATGGAAAAGCTCAACGATTGGTTGGTCTTTTGGACCTGGTCTTCGTTTCCCCTTCTTTAATGGAGGACGGATTGTTGCCTCTGTTGCGATGGCGCGGGCGCAGCGTGATCAGGCTTTTATTACTTATCGCTCTGCTGTATTGAGGGCTTTGGAAGATGTTGAAAATGCGCTCGTGAGATTAACAAAGGAACATCAGCGTTTACAAAAGCTTGTCATTGCAAATAAAGCTTTTCTGCATTCTTTACACCTTTCACAAAGTCTTTTTGAAAATGGCAATACCAGTTTTCTTGAATTATTAAATACTGATCGTTCCTATTATTCTGCGCAAATGGCACTTAAAGATAGCCGCATTGCTTTAGCTACCCAATATATTGCTCTGATGAAAGCATTGGGTGGTGGATGGGATGGTGTCGTTGATGTGTCACGTCCGGAAGTCGTTGATGGTGTTTCCCATTCACTTACAAAGGTAGGGCAATGAAAAAAAGTTTCATCAAAAATTTCATTACAAAACGCAAAAAGCTTTCATTCTTGCTTATTTCTCTTTTCATTATTATCATTTTGTTGTGGTTACGCTCTGTTTTTTTTGGAACATCTACGCCAACCTATATGACAGCTGTGGTAAAGCGTGGTGATATTGAAGAAAGTGTTTTGGCTTCTGGGATTGTGCGCCCTTATCGATTGGTGGCAGTTGGAGCGCGTACTACAGGGCGGGTGGTATCCATGCGCGTCTTTCCGGGAAGTGTTGTGAAAGAGGGAGATCTCTTGGCAGAAATTGATCCTACAGACCAAGAAAATGATCTTAAAAGAAAAAAAGCAGCCTTAGCGCATTATCATGCAAATTTAATGGAACAAGAAGCTTATCTTGCCCTTGCGCAGAAAAATTTAGCGCGGCAGAAAAAAATGATCGAAACGCGTGCAATTTCAAAAGCTAATTTTGATGATGCCGTGACGCAGGTGAAAATACGTGAAGCGCAAATTGCTCAACTACGTCAACAGATTGTACAAGCCCAAATTGATGTGGAGAGTGCAGAGGTTAATCTTAGTTATACGCGGATAACTGCTCCTTCAGCGGGAACTGTTTTGGCAACAGTCGTTGAAGAAGGTCAAAATGTTAATGCTGTTCAGTCGGCACCAACAATTGTTATTTTAGGTGATTTGTCAAAGATGACCGTTAAAGCACAAATTTCGGAAGCCGATATTCTTAAAGTTCGCGCCGGGCAACCTCTTTATTTTACGGTATTGGGTAATGCAGATCGTCGTTATGAGGGAACGTTAGAAAGAGTTGAACCAGCCCCTGAATCCATTCGTGCTGATGTGAGCATTAACCCTGGTGTCGTAGGTTCTAGCTCTCTCTCATCGGCGGCAATTTATTATAATGGAATCGTGCATGTTGATAATAAAGACAACTTTTTGCGAACTTATATGACTGCTCAGGTGCATATTATTTTAGGACGTGCTCAGAATGTTTTGCTGGTTCCAAGTGATGCTTTGCGTGATGAAACAAAAGAAGGAAAAGCATGGGTTTCAGTGTTGGTCGGGGAAAATAAAGCAGTGGCAAAACAAGTGACTGTAGGGCTTAATAACAAAGTGATGGCAGAGATTGCTTCAGGGCTTGATGAGGGGGATGTGGTTATTACTGGTTCGCGCGATGGTGTGATGCCAGAAATTCCTGATGAACACAGCGAAGATGAGAATTAAGTCATGAAAACAGAAAAAGCAGAGGCTGTTTTCGTTTTAGAAAATATTGTGCGCACATTTCCTGCGGGTGAGACATTTGTTACTGTCTTAAAGGATATCAATTTGACCATTAAGCGTGGGGAAATGGTGGCAATTGTGGGGGCTTCTGGCTCTGGAAAGTCCACACTGATGAATATTTTGGGGTGTCTTGATCGACCAAGTTCTGGGCGTTATTGGATTTCAGGAAAAGAAACAGCTTCTCTTTCTGCTGATGAATTATCAGCTTTACGGCGCAATCATTTTGGATTTATTTTTCAGCGCTATCACTTGTTGAATGAATTAACCGCCCTTGGAAATGTTGAAATTCCAGCTATTTATGCAGGTTATGCACCGGATATGAGAAAAAAACGTGCGGAAGAGCTTTTAACACGTTTAGGTATGAGAGAGAGAATTAATCATCGTCCCAATCAACTCTCAGGAGGGCAACAACAACGGGTGTCTATTGCGCGGGCACTGATGAATAATGCGGAGGTTATTCTTGCCGATGAGCCAACCGGTGCACTCGATAAACAGAGTGGGCAAGAAGTTTTGCGTATTTTGGACGAGCTTCATCAAGAAGGGCGCACCATTATTATCGTAACGCATGATATGCAGGTGGCTAAAAGAGCAGATCGTATTATTGAAATCAGTGATGGGGAAATTATTGCTGATAAGCTCTCAAAAAGTGCAAAAACAAAAACGAGTGTTCAACCTCTTCAGGAACAAGAAAATATAAAAGATCCAAAAACATTGGGGTTTTTTCGTTCTTTTGTTGAACGTTTTCGTGAAGCATTTGTCATGGCATTATTGGCTATGAATGCACACCGGATGCGGACTTTTTTAACAATGCTTGGGGTGATTATCGGTATTGGGGCGATTATTGCCATGGTTGCTTTGGGAAATGGTACTCGGGAAAAAATACTGGATAATTTTAAAAGTTTGGGGTCTAATACATTAACCATTTTGCCTGGAAAAAGCCTCTCTGATCCACAAGCAGAGAAAATAACCAGTTTGGTGGAAGCAGATGCAGAAGCCCTTTCTAAATTACCCTATATTTCTGGTGTAACACCTCAGATTTCAGCAAGTTCTATGGTTCGTTTTGGTGCAGTTGAAGTCAATGCTGTCATTTCTGGGGTAGGAGAACAATATTTTCAAACACAGGGACTTAAAGCGGTTCAAGGGCAGCTGTTTGATCAAAAAAGTGTGCATGAGCGGGCGGTTGATCTCGTTATCGAAAAGGAAGCACTTTCGGTGCTTTTCCCTCATAGTCATGGGAGCCCCATAGGGAAAATTGTTCATTTGGGTAATGTTCCTGCGCGCATTATTGGTGTGGTAGATCCACAACATATGGGAGGAGGGTCTTCAAATACGTTGCAGGTTTATTTGCCCTATACAACTTTACAAACACGTTTTCTTGGTACAACTCAAGTTCGGGCTATTACTGTGAAGATTGCTGATCATATTGATTCAAATTTAGCCGAGAATATGGTGAAGCGTTTCCTTATTATGCGTCATGGTGGAGAGGATTTTTTCATTAGAAGTTCTCAGTTCTTTCGTGATCGTATCATGGAAAGCACACATATTTTAACGCTTTTAGTGTCTTCTATTGCTGCAATTTCACTCATTGTAGGGGGGATTGGAGTGATGAATATCATGTTGGTTACGGTTTCTGAACGGATCAATGAAATTGGGGTGCGTATGGCTGTTGGCGCACGCCAAAGTGATATTCTTCAGCAATTTCTCATTGAAGCAATTTTGGTTTGTGTCATTGGTGGTGGATTGGGAGTCCTCTTTGGGCTTTCTATCGGTGGTTTGTTTTTGCTGTTTAAGGCACCTATTCACCTCGTCTATACGATGGATTCAATCATTCTATCTCTTACTTTTTCCACCCTCATCGGGGTATGTTTTGGCTTTTCGCCAGCGCGACAAGCTTCACGGCTTGATCCTGTTGTTGCACTCTCGCGTGATTAAGTGTTCATCACCCTAAGGCATGTTTGTTGTTATGATGGAGCGTTTTTGAAGAAAAATATGATCAGGAAAAAGTTTGATTATCTGCTGCTCTCTCCTAGAAAACACTTCATTTGTTAAGGAAACAATATCATTGAGACTCATGAGTTTTATAGCTCACCGCTCTCTTTATGTTTGATCAGGAGCAAATTGGAACCATCATACACTGCTCTGCAATATTTTTACAGCCGTTGGCATAAGAAGAATGGAGATTTGAAACTCTTCATAAGAGACATTTGCCGTTTTTTCATGCGCGTAATTTCGCTTTCTTTAGACTATTTGTTTAAGATATCGCTTTTTTCTTCTCCATCTTCTCATTTTGGGGGCTGAGATAAAACAAGCCATTTTGGTTTTCTGCGACAAGGATGCTATCGGTGTTTTCGTAAGGGGATGATTGTAAGACGCAACTGCGTAAAATGAGGCTTTGATCTCATGATTTTGGGGAGGGAGGCAAAAAAAATTGAGAGGTGGCAAGCCTTTCATTTTGAATGATGTGTGAATGAAAAGGGCTTTCATTTATTGAAAAAGCATAATCTCATAATTAGCAGGAGCGAGACGGAATAAGAGGGTATCGTAAAACCAAGCTGCAGATAAGCTGCCGAAAAAAAAGACAATCGCAACAATGACTATTATTGTGTTTTCTGATGTTGTTTCTCCTAGCCCTCCTAGTATACTCCCCACAATAAAAAAAAGTAACAAGAAAGCTGATCCGAACGCTAGAAAGTTTAATACAGCAAGAATCGGACCACGAAAGAACAAAAGAAAAAGAAAGATGAAAAAAATTAATATGTTGAATATTGTACGCGTTATCGTTCTTAGAATGTGTCGTTTTGTGTGGGGCGTTTCTTTCCTAGGTTCTTGTGTGTTTACAGATGTCGTGTCCATTTCCCCCCTCTCATTTTTTTAAGCTCAATCCTAAAATTATTGCGCCACTTTATTGTGTCTTTTACAAAAGACAATAAAATATTTTTAAAATCATCACACTTTCCTTTTATTTCCATAAGAGAGGAGACATGCAATCAATTTATCATATAGTTTGGGAGGAGGCAAAGAGGTTTTCTCATATCATGTCGTCAAGGATAGAAAGAACATCTTAAAATTAAGAGATTTTAAACCTTTTGGGGGAGACATAAGAGGCATTGACGAATTGGTCTAGATTCGATAATTGAGGGTATTTAAAATTGGGGGGGAAGCATGACGACGCTACAATCGCTTTTACAGTCTTATCGTGAGGAAGCACGTACCGAACGAGATAAGGGCACGTATTTTGAGCGTTTTGTTCTTGCTTATCTGACCCATGACCCTCTCCAGTCTCAGTGTTATGAAAAGGTTCAAACTTTTAAAGATTGGGCGCATGAAAATGGCTGGGATGGTCGTGATACTGGGATTGATTTGGTGGCAAAGCTTCGTCATGAAGATGGTTTTGCAGCAATCCAATGTAAATTTTATGATGAATCCTATCGGATTAAAAAAGCAGATATTGATAGTTTTATTTCAGCATCAGGGAAAGAACCGTTTAAGCGGCGTGTGATCATCGATAGCACCATAAAGGCTTGGACTGACAATGCTGAAACAATGATACAGGGGCAAAAAATTCCTGTTACACGGATTAATCTTTCCGATTTGCAAAAAAGTCCAATCCGTTGGGAGATTTTTGCAGCCAAAGGCACAATTGCGCTGGAGGGTAAAAAGAAACTCCGTCCCCATCAGGGGGAGGCATTGCGTTTTGTGCGTGCGGGGCTTGCTCAGGCTGATCGGGGTAAGCTCATTATGGCTTGTGGAACCGGTAAGACATTTACTAGTCTTAAGATTGCTGAGGATTTAGCCGGTCAAGGCAAGTTTGTTTTGTTTCTTGTGCCCTCCTTGGCACTGATGTCACAGACGGTGCGTGAATGGACGACGGATGCAGAAATTGATTTACGTTCCTTTGCGGTTTGTTCTGATACACAAGTGGGAAAGCGTCGTAAAAATAGTGATGATGTTGCAGAAATTGATGTGTGTGATCTTGCTTTTCCAGCGACAACCGATGCAGAAAAACTAACGGAACAAGCGGGAAAGAGTGTTGCAGATGAGATGAGTGTGGTGTTTGCAACTTATCAATCCATTCAGGTGATTGCGGATGCGCAGAAAAATCATGGTTTTCCCACCTTTGATCTTATCATTTGTGATGAGGCGCACCGTACAACAGGGGCAACACTGGTTGGCGAGGATGAATCCAATTTTGTGAAGGTGCATTCCAACGATATCATTCGTGCTAAAAAGCGTCTTTATATGACAGCGACACCCCGTATTTTTGGGGATAACGCAAAAAGTCGTGCGAATGAAGCCAATGCCGTTCTTGCTTCAATGGATGATGAAAAGCTTTTTGGCAAAACACTTTTTTATCGGGGCTTTTCATGGGCTGTACAGCATGACCTTTTAACGGACTATAAGGTTATTGTCTTAGCAATGGACGAAAAATTGGTCAGTTCCGCTGTTCAAAAACGCCTTAGTGATCGCGAGTCAGGGCTTGTTCTTGATGATGCAACAAAAATTATCGGTTGTTATAAGGCTTTGACAAAACAAGATATGAAGGCTGATGTTGGGGCTGATCCATATCCGATGCATCGTGCTTTGGCTTTTTGTAAAGATATTCGCAGTTCTAAACTGGTTCGTGATGAATTTTCTGCGGTTGTTGAGGAATATCTTAAGTATACTCAAGGGAATGTGGAAAGCGAGAATTTTCTGCAGTGTGAAGTTGAACATGTTGATGGCAAGTTTAATGCGAAGGACCGTAGTGCACTGCTTGATTGGTTGAAAGCAGAGAGTGGGGGTGATGTTTGTCGTATTTTGACCAATGCACGTTGTTTGTCTGAGGGGGTGGATGTTCCAGCTCTTGATGCCATTATGTTTTTAAATCCACGCAAGAGTCAGATTGATGTTGTGCAAGCGGTTGGACGGGTGATGCGTCGCTCTGAGGGCAAAAAGATGGGATATGTCATTTTGCCAATAGGTATTCCTTTTGATATTCCTGCGGAACAGGCTTTAAACAACAATGATAAATATCGGGTTGTTTGGCAAATTTTAAATGCTTTGCGCGCACATGATGATCGTTTTGATGCGACGATTAATAAGGCATCCTTGGGGCAAGATATCAGCAATGTGATTGAGATTATTGGGGTAACGCAAAGCACTGAGTTACAGGCTGTTACAGCTGTTGTTGATACTCTTCCTGTTCGCTCAAAACCTGCACATTCAGGCATTGGAAGCCCTGAGCATGATTTTCTTTTTACGGATGGACAAGGGGAGCTTTCTTTCCCTATGGATGAACTTTCGCGTGCCATCATGGCAAAGATTGTCAAAAAATGTGGGACACGGGATTATTGGGAGGATTGGGCGAGCAATATTGCGGAGATTGCCAAGAACCATATTGCGCGCTTAACAGGTATTCTCGCGGTACCAAACACGGTGACGCGTCAAGCTTTTGATCGGTTTTTAGCGGAACTGCGTGATGACTTAAACGATACGATTACAGAGGCTGATGCAATTGAGATGTTGGCACAACATATCATTACGCGTCCTGTCTTTCAGGTGTTGTTTGAAGGCTATCAATTTACGCGTGAGAACCCTGTCTCGCGTGCTATGCAACGGATGCTTGATGTGCTTGATGAGGCAAATCTTGATAAGGAATCCAAAGATCTTGAGAAATTTTATGCCAGTGTAAAATTACGCGCTAGTGGTATTACCGATCCAAAAGCCAAGCAGAGGTTGATTGTAGAGCTTTACGATAAATTTTTTCGTTATGCTTTTCCACGCACGGTCGAAAAATTAGGGATTGTTTATACGCCCGTTGAGGTGGTGGATTTTATTTTGAACTCTGTCAATGATGTCTTGCAAAATGAATTTGGGCAAACGCTTGGCTCATCAGGTGTTCACATCATGGATCCGTTTACGGGAACGGGGACTTTTATCACACGGCTTTTACAATCAGGCTTGATCACACCAGAAGAAATGAAGCACAAATTTTGTCATGAAATCCATGCCAATGAAATCGTTCTACTCGCTTATTACATCGCAGCCATTAATATTGAGACAACTTACCATGGTCTGATGGGGGGCGATTATGTTCCCTTTGAGGGAATTTGTCTGACCGATACATTTCAGCTTTATGAGCAAGATAAAGATCTGATGAGCGATTTGCTGATGGATAATAGCACCCGCAGGTCACGTCAGAAGGAACTGGATATTCGGGTTATCGTTGCTAACCCCCCTTATTCTTCTGGACAGAAAAGCGAAAATGACAATGCTCAAAATATTGGCTATCCAAAATTGGATTGTCGCATTCGTGAAACTTATGCCGCTCAGTCCAAAGCGAGTAATGTTAATGGACTTTATGATAGTTATATCAGAGCCCTTCGCTGGGCAAGTGATCGCATAAAGAGCAGTGGTGTTATTGGTTTTGTGACAAATTCAGGTTTTATCAATGGATATTCTATGAATGGCTTACGAAAAGAATTGAATGAAGAATTTTCGAGTATTTATGTTCTTAATTTACGGGGTGATATTCGTAAAAATATGATGAGTAAAGGACGTGCTCAGGAAGGGCAAAATGTTTTCGGAAGTGGAAGCATGACAGGAATTGCTGTGACACTGTTTGTTAAAAATCCAAATGTTTCTGAGCCTTGTAAAATTTATTATTATGATATTGGTGATAATCTCACGACAAAAGAGAAACTCTCTGAACTTCAGCAATTATGCAGCGTTGGTGGTATCAAGCATGAATATGGCTGGCAGATGATTACACCAGATGAACATGGCGATTGGCTGAATCAGCGCAACAGTGATTTTGAAAAATTTCTAGCCTTAGGTGATAAGAAAGGCGGTGATAAAAAGCTCTTTGAAAATTTTTCTCGTGGTATACAAACTGGTCGTGATGCTTGGGCATATAATTCAAGCCGTGAAGCTTTAGCAAAAAATATGCGCAATATGATTGCTTTCTATAACAGTGAAGTAGAACGTTTTAATACTGCGCATCTACATTCTGATCGTAAAACACGTATAGGTGCTGTGAATGATTTTGTTAACACAGATGCCAAAAAGATCAGTTGGAGTAGTAGTCTTAAAGAAAAATTAATAAGGGGAAAGTTTGCTGAATTTAAAAGTGATTGCTTAATTCAAAGCCTTTATCGTCCTTTTGTACGACAGTGGCTTTATTATAATCGTACTTTCAATGAGAGAGTATACCAAATGCCGTGTATTTTTCCTTTAGAAAAAGCGGTTAAAAATAGGGTGATACAAGTTACAGGTATAGGAGCAAGCAGTGGTTTTTCTGTTCTGATGACTAAGGTTTTGCCCGGTTTGGATGCAATGGAAAAAGGTCAATGTTTTCCACGGTATCTTTATGAAGATTCTGACTCTTTAGGAGATAAAGAGAAAGATCAAGTTCATTTGTTTGCAAATTTTGCAGAGGAAGGTAAAAAATCTGGTTGGCAGCGGCGTGATGCACTTACCGATGAGGGATTGGCGTATTTTAAAGCAGCTTATCCTGGTGAAGTGATTACAAAGGATGATTTGTTTTATTATGTCTATGGAATCTTGCACTCTGAAGATTACCGTGTGCGTTATGCACATAATCTGTCTAAAGAATTGCCACGAATCCCAACGGTCAAAAGAGTAGAGGATTTTTGGGCTTTTGTGACAGCGGGGCGAAAGCTTGGTGATTTGCATATGAATTATGAGGAGGTTGAACCCTATCCTGTGACCTATAAACAGGGAGATCCAAAAACTTGGGTGATTTCTGATGCGGAGAGTTTTTATCGTGTTCAAGCGATGAAATTTGCGGGTAAGCGCGGTGCTGTTGATAAAAGCACCGTGGTTTATAATGCGCATATTACGATGCAGAATATCCCTCTTGAAGCGTATGATTATATTGTTAATGGGAGGCCTGCTCTTGAATGGGTGATGGAGCGGCAGGTTGTCAAAACGGATAAAGCGAGTGGGATTGTGAATGATGCTAATCGTTATGCCGTTGAGACAGTGGGTAATCCAGCTTATCCCTTAGAATTGTTTCAACGGGTTATTACGGTCAGTTTAGAAACGATGAAAATTGTGCGCAGTCTTCCAAAATTAGAAGTGCGAGAAACTGAAAAGGTTAAGTTATCTATTGTGCGGTAAAAAAGTGTCGAGTCATAACAAGCTGGTACTCTCATACATTTTGCGAGTTCGTGGGTGTTGCGATAAGCTCTTGGCATTTAAGATGGTTCAGAAGAGGCATGTCTTTCTTGTATCGTTTTACGCTACACGACTCTTTTTCCTTGAGATGTGCAAGCAAATGGGATTCAACAGAGTGAGAGAATCTTACGCTATTCAAGATTTTTATTTAAGATGAAAAACACTTATCTTTATCAATCAATATGTTGGTGGCAATAAAACACCCTACGCAATAAGGTCGCTAAAATTATGACGCATGAGCTTTAGCGACAGGGGTGAATATTTTGGGGCAGGGTTTGCTTGTCGAGCCTTGTAGGTGTGGAGCATATAAATGGGGAAGTCCAGAGAAAGTGGATTTTTTACAAACCGTTGTTGATCGGCATTTTCGTTCTTTGAGTGGTTGGAAGGAACTCATAACTCTTATGAAATCTATCTTTTGAGTGAGGGTAATCAGAAGTGAGCCGGTGGAACGCGTTAGATAAAAAGCTGGATGTTATTGTTTACAGATTTGTGGGAGTTAAAGTGTCCTTTGAGATGTGGGGAGGAAACCAAACAAAAAGTAATCGTAGAGAGAGAAATGATTTAAAAAAAAGAGTGCAATGAAGAGCGTGGGATGTTTGTGGTGGTGTGCGTTTTGAGCTTATTGTATCTGTGATCTAAAATGCTCTTATGAAGATGCGTTATAGAATGAAGAGATTGTTAGTAATCTATTGATTTATAATGATTGTTTAACGTTCTCTCTGTTGAATGAGAAATCTAAGGATCATCAATTTTCTTACTTTTAAGCCTTTAAAATGACTGCCTTGCAGGTGATACGAGGTTGGTTTGTGAATCCAGTCAAAGGCGTAATGCATGCCCCTTACTCATTATCCGAAGTGGTTTTTAAGAGCTATCGTCATGTTGGGGGATGGCAAAATGTAGGATAGGGTGATTTGCATTTTTTATGAAACGTAAAGATGGTGGTATAAAGAGATTTTTATGACAAGTTTGATCTTATAGCTATCTGGGGAGTTTTATTTACAAGAGCTGTTTTTATATTAGCATGGTATATATATGTGTGGGATAATGTTTGGAATGTAAGAGATGTCTCGGGGTGAATGTGCAAGACAGTGACACGTTTCTTGGGGCGTTTTGCTTTGTTTGAGGGGGAAGCTCTGCGAGCTTTTATAGCGGTAACTCGTGTGGAAAAGAGTATGGAGAGAAGGGGATGACGCAGTTAGAAGGTGGCAAGGTTTAAAGCCACAAGAATAAAGATCGGGGAGAAAGGTCAGAAGGCGGTTCTGATATAGACTTGCAGTGTTTTAATATATTGAAATATGAGAATGCGAGCTTGCTTGATCTGTTGTATTGTGCTTTCAGCTTTGCTCTTTTTCACAGGATAAGCAATGAAATGGATATCAGGCATGAGATATTTAAGTTCACGCATCGAGCGCCATATGTGGTAATCATGGGTGACGATATAGAGGGTTTTATAGTGATGCTTTTTGATCCAAGCAGCGCTTTCTTCTGCGTTTCCTCTGGTGTTAATTGCTTGATGCCCAATGTCAATACAACAGGAGATAAGCTGTGGGCTAATATGCATATTATGCATAAACCCCTTTAGATTGGTTGAGGCGTTTACGCCACTGATGAGAAGTCGTGAACCAAGCCCTTTTTGTAAGAGATGAAGTCCTGTCTCTATTCGGTGTTCTCCGCCTGTAAGCACAATGATGGCATCTGCTTTGGGAAGAGGCGTTGGGGGAGAAAGCCGTTCGGTTTTTTCAGAAAAAATAATAAAACCACCCCAAAAAATGAAAACAATGACGGCAAGAGTAAGGGTTGTTGGTGGAAAATAGCGAAATAAACGGCGGGGAGACCAACTATAGTGGAGCCGTTTTGGAAAAGAGCGGTCTAAATTATTTTGAGTCAATGAGTTGGAGCTGTTGTGAGTCATAAAATTAAAATAAACCGTTTTCACATTGATCGATTTTTTTCAGTTGCGCTAAAATAGTCATGCGGTTTGTCAAAGTGGTGAGAAAAGAAACGAAAATAATCAGGAGAATAATTTTTCCATAAGGAATGGAATTTATGGAAATATGTCCAAATAAAGCGGTTACTTGGCTGGCTTCTGCTCTTCCTAAGTTATAATTTGTCCACAGACAAAAGGACGAAAACAGAAATATACTTGTGAGACCACCATATAAAGCACCGCGCAGCGCATTTTTAAAAAAATGCCAGTCAAATTGACGGGCAATGAAAAGGGTTTCAGTACCAAGAAAATATAACACATTGATAATATGGGCATTTTCTGCCAATGCATTGCGGGTGGCAAAAACAATGGTGAGGATTAGAGAACCTAGAACCAATGCTAAAATTGAAAAACCAATGAAAACAGAAGTGTATGCCATGGTCGTAAAACGATGGACCCAAACACGGTGATCATCAAATTGACCGCCTGGAATTTGAGTTTTAATGGCATGATTAATGGCGGCAAAATTGATTGTCTCATCTTCTTTTAAGGTGACAATGATAAGGCGGGGAAGGGGCAATTCGTTCACATTAAAACCTGTTCCAAGCCATGGTTCGAGTAACTTTTCGGTGGCGTTTTGGTCAACAATTTTTGCATCTTGTACACCAGAAAATGTTTTAACCAATGTTACTGCCTCATGAAGTGCTTTGTTGATATCAACATTATCAACGGGGCGTATTTGTATTGTTGCTTCATAGCTAATTTGATTGCTCCAATTTTTGGCAGAACGCTGGACTAAATCAACACCAATTAAGGTGAGGCTTGAGAGAAATGTCATAATAGCAATGATGGCAACCAGTGCTTGTCCAGAGATGTTGCTACTGGGAATAATCGCTGTTGTGTTTTTTTTATTGTTGGTAAAAATGGAGAAAAATTTATTCATGAATCGTCATCCGTCCGTTATGGAGAAGCATACGCCGTGCTGCAACTTGTTCCATTAAGGCGATATCATGAGTGGCAATGATAACAGCCGTTCCAAAACGGTTTAATTCAATAAACAAACGTAGCAGGCGTTTCGCTAAGGGTGGATCGACATTTCCTGTTGGTTCATCGGCAAGCAAAATTTCAGGTTGATCAATAAGCGCGCGTGCAATGGCGACTCTTTGTTTTTCCCCACCGGAAAGAACCGGTGGTAAAACATGAATATGATCGCCAAGACCTACCCAACAGAGAAGATCTTCTACTTCACTGCGATAGGTTGCTTCTTCTTGTCCTTTAATACGTAAAGGCAAGGAAACATTTTCATAGGTGGTCATGTGGTCAAGGAGACGAAAATCTTGAAAAACCACACCGATACGTTGTCGTAGTGCAGGGAGCTCTTGTCGTCTGAGTAAAGCTGTGTCTGTTCCAAATAAATCAATATGACCACGCGTTGGTTTGAGTGCTAAAAACATCAGACGCATCAATGATGTCTTACCCGCCCCAGAGGCTCCCGTGAGAAATTGAAATGATCCAGCAGGAATATGAAAGCTAATATCGCGAAGGATCTCTGGGCCCATTCCATAGCGCAGACCGACATTTTCAAAATGAATCACTTTTTATTCTTACTCCTGATTTTATCTTGTAGCATTTATTCTAAAAATTTTTGCCGTTTCATGGCGTTAGGCTTTTGTTGTAAGCTTGTTCATTTTAGATTTCATGGTTTCTTTCTGCGTCTTTGTTATCGATCAATATTTTTGCTCAAAAATATTATCATTTATACTTGCTCTTTCTCCCTTTATTTATGATTTTAGCAGGAATTTCAAAGTGATTCTAGCATAAACATCAGAATTATCTTTTCTTCTTGCTCAGAGACTTTTTTGCATTGAGGGGGCATGAAGCCATTAAAAAGGCACTTTAGAAAAGCTCTGTTGCTCTTTTGATCTTATTTTCTTATTCACATGCATATTCCCATTAAGAGCATATTCCAATTAGGAAGTTTTTCTGCTTATCGGTGGTTTTCATAATAATGCCGAAATATTTGAGGAAAAAATAAAAACCACCGTATGGTTGTATTTTGTCGTGTTTCTTTAATCTTGTCGATTGGCAATCAGATCTTCAACAACTTGTGGTTCGGCAAGGGTTGAAATATCGCCTAAATTATCAAAATTATTTTCAGCAATTTTGCGTAAAATGCGTCTCATAATTTTTCCTGATCGCGTTTTGGGAAGCTGCGGAGCAAACTGAATTTTATCCAATATAGCAATGGAACCTATTTCCTTTCTGACATGCTTGATAAGGTCTTTTTGCAATTCTTCACTTGGCGTTGTTCCCTCCATGAGGGTGACAAAACTGTAGATTCCCTGTCCTTTAATGGGGTGAGGGTAACCAACAACAGCGGCTTCTGATACAGCAGGGTGTAAAACGAGGGCCGATTCAATTTCTGCTGTTCCTAATCTGTGCCCTGAGACATTGAGAATGTCATCAACGCGTCCTGTAATCCAATAATAGCCATCACTATCGCGTCTACAGCCATCACCTGTAAAATATTTCCCTTTATAGGTGGAAAAATAGGTTTCGATAAAGCGCTCATGATCCTTATAGAGCGTGCGCATTTGTCCTGGCCATGAGTCAATAATACAAAGATTGCCTTCTGCTTCTCCTTCCAGAATATTTCCTTGCTCGTCTATGATTTGCAGTTGAACCCCAAAGAAAGGACGTGTGGCGGAGCCTGCTTTAAGAGGCGTGGCACCGGGGAGGGGGGTGATCATATGTCCCCCTGTTTCTGTTTGCCACCATGTATCGAGAATCGGACAACGGTCATTTCCAATTGTGTGATAAAACCATTCCCATGCTTCTGGATTAATTGGTTCACCTACCGTTCCTAAGAGCCGTAAGGATGTTCTTTTTGAGCGTTCAACAAATGAATTTCCCGCACCCATTAAGGCGCGGATAGCGGTTGGTGCTGTATAGAGCGTATTGACTTGGTGTTTGTCGACAATTTCCCAAAATCTTCCCTTATCAGGAAAGGTTGGCGTGCCTTCAAACATTAAAGTGGTGGCTTTGTTGCATAGAGGTCCATAAACCAAGTAAGAATGCCCTGTAATCCAACCAATATCGGCTGTACACCAGTAAATTTCACCAGGGTGATAATCAAAAACATATTTGTGGGTTATTGCGGCATAAACAAGATAGCCCCCTGTGGTATGTAAAACACCTTTGGGTTTGCCGGTTGAGCCTGAAGTATAAAGAATAAAAAGCGGATCTTCAGCATTCATTGGTTCTGCTGGACAGTCTGTTTTTGCATGAGCGATTTCTTCGTGGTACCAAAAATCACGCCCCTCTATCCAATCAATTGGTCCGCAAGTCCGTCGTATAACCATAACTTGATCGACACGCACATTTTGGCGGGCGGCTATTTCAATAGCATGGTCAACATTGTCTTTTAAGTTAATTCGTTTGCCACCCCGCAAGCCGTGATCAGCAGTAATAATGAAGGTCGATTCACAATCAACAATGCGTCCTGCTATGGCTTCAGCAGAAAAGCCTGCAAAAATAACCGAATGAACAGCACCAATGCGGGCACAAGCGAGCATGGCATAGGCTGCTTCGGGAATCATAGGAAGATAAATGGTTACTTTATCGCCTTTTTTGACACCGTGGTTTTTTAAGATATTGGCAAAACGACAAACATGTTCATAAAGTTCGTTATAGGTTATTTTTTTATCATGATAGGGGTTATCGCCTTCCCAAATGAGCGCAATTTGATCGCCATGGGTTTTCAGATGACGATCAATGCAATTATAGGCTACATTTGTTATCCCATCCTCGTACCATTTAATTGATACACCATCGTTAAAAGAAGTATTTTTTACTTTTGTAAAAGGTTTAAACCATTCAATACATTGACCATGTTTTGCCCAGAAGCTTTCTGGATCATTGATGCTTTCCTGATACCATTTTTGATAAGTTTCCTCATCGAGCAAAGTATTTTTTTTGATCTCTTCTGATATCGGATAAATTTTTTCAGTCATGTTTCCCTCTTTTAATTTATCTTAGGGGAAAATCAGTCCACTGTATTTTTAGGCAAAACTTCCCCGTAAGCTTTTCATTATGAGGGTAGACTAAATGACAAAGATTGGAATAGTCAATTTTTAAAATCTGAAACTCTTGTCTTCAAGTGAGTATTTTATGCTCATTTAGGATACTCAAATGCAACAGAGCCTTGTCGTACAGAGCTTTTTATAAAAGCATAAAGATATTAAAAAAATACCATATAAAAGAGACAGATGAAGGTATTTTATTGATTATCGCTTGGAATGTTTTTTATTTTGTATTGCCTTATTCAAATAAGAATAAGTTCATTAATAATTAAATAACCCAAAATATCTACATAAACTATCAGAAATAATGAACAGAATTACTGTATATAATGTTGATTTTATAGCTACTTTCCAACTGTAACCACCAATTTTTTTAAAACCAATAGCATATATAGGGATGAATACAATGAGAATGCAAAACAGTCTTATGAGTTCATAACGAATGTTCATTATAAAATATTTCTCACAACTTGATATAAACCAATATAGTTAAATAAAAGACTAACCATAAAGAACATAATGCTTATTAATAATGCGTTTTTTAGAGAATCTTTCCAACTATAATAAATAAATCTATAATAAAACATATATAAAAAGCCAAAGAAAAACGTTGCTATAAGCGATTCAATGATTTTATAAGCAAAATCTGACATTATAAATGATAATTTCTCATTAAATAGCACCATCGATATTTTATTCAGTGTAATCGGAACTCATCCGATAAATATTAATATAAACCAAAGTATCTACACAAACTATCAGAAATAAAAAATAGAATTCCCACAAATAATCCTGTCATTATGGATTGTTTCCAACTCCAACCACCGAATGTTTTAACAAAAGTAGCATATATAGGGATAAATACAATGAGTATTAAGAGCAATCTTGCAATTTTATAAAGAATATCCATTATAAAAAGATCCTGATTATAATATTTTATATAGTAGATACCTCTGAAAATTATTTTGTCCATAGATATTTGGTATATTCTCTCGAATATATTTACAAAACTACTAATTTCAGAGATATCTTTGTCGCTATTCTCTATAAATTAGAACCAACACTCATGAGCTTTCTGTACGAACCCCAAACCAAAACCTCCGAGGAAACCAGTCGTAAAGCCTGTAACTCCACCCATAAGTGCACCTGGACCAGATATAGCTCCCATTGCTACTCCGGTTATCCCTCCTGCAACTGCCAAGTCAAAACCCTGTGCATTCATGTGATTTATAAAATCACTAGGTCTACATGCATTTCCATAAATGATAGGTGTTGAGTCATTTATCGTATAAGTTAAACCTGAAAAAATTTCTCATTTTAATCCTCCTAATATTATCTACATTAAAATAGTATCACAATGATACATTTAAAATTGCTATCACCAATTTTAGAAAAGTATCAAGTATAATTTTAAAAATTACAATAAAAATGACTGTATAAATAGTAAATATATTATGTATATGAATTTTTTTCTTAAAAAATAATAATATTATAAAATATAAGAAATTACACCATATTTTTTCTTAATTTAAGTTTAAAATTAGAAAAATTGCGTATATGAAAAGTTGGTGTTTTTTTCTTTGTTTATGAGAACGATAAAGAAATATCGTTATTGAAATCAGTTTCATTGCCTTTGTTTTGCCTGCATGTATTATGCGCATATGCATGGGATTCGTTCTTTTATTTTTCAGGCGGATATTGACCGCATGTTACGCTTTGTAGAGCATAGAAAGCCTCTATGCTATCCTTGAACCTTATAGATTGCTGTCATGTTGTTTAGCGCGGTTCTTGGTGCTCTATTGGGCATTTGAGATGTTTATTTTGCTCAAGTGATTTATATGAAAGAGTTTTGTTACTGTATTATGCAGCTATAAGCCTCTTTTGCTTGCTTTACGTCATTGGCAGATGGGGAAATTGTTTATACATATTGGATAAATTAACAGAATTCGAGGTTTTTAATGGAAGTCATTGCGATAAGCGTGCTGAATATTCTTTTATTTATTTCGCGACAGTTTTTCCATTTATGCGCAACGCCCCTATTTTTATTATTTTGCTTTTATATTTAGGATTTTTTGTGTGTGGTACTTTTGCTGGAGGTGGTGATTAGAGAGGGAAGAAGAAGAGCCAAGGTGCGAGAATATGAAAGCCAAGGGCTGTTTTGAAGTCATTGTACGGGTTGAGGGTGTGCTGGTGAGAAGTTTAGGAAGAGCATTTTTGTTCATTTTGCTCATAGGGAGAATGAGAGACGGGAATGTTTTCTGTTAGAGTTGCTCTTTTAGTGAGAGGAATATTTTTTTCATTTCTGTTGTTTTGGGCTTGTTCGTAGAGTTTTCAATGGGGATGTATCTTGGGGAAGTTGCTTTACACGGGGCGTTTGCCAAATAAAGCAGAGCCAATGCGAAGGACATTGGAGCCAAATTGTAGAGCTGTTTTAAAATCATTAGACATGCCCATGGAAAGCTTTGGAAGACCAGCTTGTTTTGCTAATTTTGCTAATAGGGCGAAATAGGGACCGGGGTTCTCTTTGAGAGGGGGGATGGCCATCAGACCGATAATATCAAGTCCATAGTTGTTTTTGCATCGAGAAACAAAAGGGATCATGTCTTGCGGCGAGATGCCAGTTTTTTGTGGCTCTAAGCCAATATTGATCTGAACATAGCAGGGGAGATGCTTTTTTTGTTTTTGCATTTCTTCTGCCAAAATTTTAGCTATTTTTTCACGATCAACCGTTTGAATGACATCAAAAATTTTAACAGCTTCAGCAGCTTTATTGGATTGTAGGGGACCGATGAGGTGAAGTTTAATATTTTTAAATTGTTGACGTAACCCGAGCCATTTTTGTGCTGCTTCTTGCACACGATTTTCTGCAAATTGAGAGTGACCAGCTTGCAAAAGAGGGTAGATATCAGCGGCAGAAACAGTTTTTGAAACAGCAATCAGTTCAACTTCTTCCACAGGGCGTTGGAGTTCTTGGCATGTTGCTGCAATGTCTTTTTGAAGGTTGTGTAATGCCTCGATAGAAGAGTTATGTGGGGAGGAGGGGCTATGAGGGGGCATGTGTGTATTCATGTTTTTATGCTTTATCGTGTTTGTTTAAATTTTGTTCAAGTTTTATTCAAGAGGGTGGTTATTTTTATAAAATACTTCGGGAAATATTGCACGAAAATGTTGACGATGAGGTTAATCCATGGTCAAGCATAATAAAACAAGTTTTTGGTTCAGTTTTATCAAAAGAGTATCATGGGAATGACATTTGAGCATTATAAGATAGGTGAACGCTATAATCCACGTGCGAGAGAAAAAAAATGGCAAGAAATTTGGGATGAAAGGAAAATTTTTCAGACTGTAGGGGAAAATGGTCGTAAAAAATATTATGTTTTAGAGATGTTTCCTTATCCGTCAGGCCGTATTCACATGGGGCATGTGCGCAATTATGCCATGGGAGATGTGGTGGCACGCTATAAACGCGCAAAGGGCTTTAATGTGCTTCATCCTATGGGCTGGGATGCTTTTGGAATGCCGGCTGAAAATGCTGCTTTGCAAAGTAAAGTGCATCCTAAAACGTGGACTTATGAAAATATCGCCGTCATGCGTGGGCAATTAAAGCAATTAGGGCTTTCACTCGATTGGACACGGGAATTTGCAACGTGTGATGTGGACTATTACCACCGCCAACAAATGCTGTTTCTTGATTTTTATCAAAAGGGGTTGGTGGCGCGTAAAGTGGCGAAGGTCAATTGGGATCCCGTTGATCATACCGTTTTGGCCAATGAACAGGTTGTGGATGGACGGGGTTGGCGTTCGGGTGCGTTGGTTGAACAGCGGGAATTAACCCAGTGGTTTTTCAAAATTAGCGATTTTAGTGAAGATTTACTCGCAGGACTTGAAGAACTGGATCAATGGCCAGAAAAAGTGCGCACGATGCAAAAAAATTGGATCGGAAAATCCCAAGGTTTGTTGATTCGTTGGGCTTTAAAGGCAACAGCTGATGATGCAAGGGATGCTCATGATGTTTGTCAGTCCTTTAATGAGGTTGTTTGTTATTCAACGCGTCCTGATACCCTGTTTGGTGCTTCTTTTTTAGCTCTGTCTGTTGATCATCCCATTGCGCAAGCTCTTGCAAAAAAGGATAAGGAGCTAGAGGCTTTTGTTGAGAGTTGTCGGAGTGGTGGAACGACAACAGCAGCACTTGAAACAGCGGAAAAACTAGGGGTTCGCACATCGCTTGTGGCGGTGCATCCTTTTGATGAAACAGTGCATATCCCCGTTTATATCGCTAATTTTGTGCTGATGGACTATGGTACCGGGGCTATTTTTGGTTGTCCAGCTCATGATCAGAGAGATTTCGATTTTGCGCGTAAATATGACCTTCCGATAAAACCAGTGGTTTTGCCAAAAGGAGAGCAAGCGGACAATTTTGTCATTACTAAAACACCTTATGTGGGTGATGGGGTGATGATTAACTCCAGCTTTTTGAATGGTTTGACACCCCAACAAGCCTTTGAAGAAGCCGCCAAAAGGCTTGAGGGGCAAGTGCTCAATGGGCAACCGCAGGGAGAAAAAACAGTGCAATTTCGATTGCGTGATTGGGGAATTTCGCGTCAACGTTATTGGGGGTGCCCCATTCCGATGATCCATTGTAAAACGTGTGGTGTTGTTCCTGTACCCCGTTCTGATTTGCCGGTTGTATTGCCTGATGATGTTACTTTTGATCAACCGGGCAATCCTCTTGTGCGGCATGAAAGGTGGCAAGCTGTTGCTTGTCCTTCCTGCGGTCAATCTGCCAAACGCGAAACGGATACCATGGATACTTTTGTGGATTCTTCTTGGTATTATGCACGCTTTACGGCTCCTTTTGCCGCAGAACCTGTTGAAAAACAAGCAATCGCTGAATGGTTGCCTGTGCAACAATATATTGGTGGAATTGAGCATGCGATTCTCCATCTTCTTTATGCGCGCTTTTTTATGCGTGCTATGAAACTGGTTGGTCATGTGAGTGTGGATGAGCCTTTTAAGGGGTTGTTTACGCAAGGGATGGTGGTGCATGAAACCTATCGCGATGATCAAGGGTGGGTTTCTCCAGCAGAGATTTCGATTGTTGAAAAAGATGGAAAACGGTGTGCTTATAAATTAACCGATCAAAGCGAAGTGACGATTGGTTTGATTGAGAAAATGTCAAAATCAAAAAAGAATGTTGTTGATCCTGATGATATTATTGCCTCCTATGGCGCTGATACGGTACGCTGGTTTGTGTTGTCTGATTCTCCGCCGGAAAGAGATGTCATTTGGACAGAATCGGGTGTTGAAGGTGCGCATCGCTTTGTCCAGCGTGTTTGGCGCCATGTGGCTTTGAGTGCCCCTATTTTAAGGGATATCGCCCCTTGTGCAGGGCATCAGGGAGCGGCTTTGGAATTCTCAAAGGTTGTACATCGCACGCTTCACGCTGTCGAAGATGATTTAGAAAAATTTGCTTTTAATCGAGCTATTGCACGTCTTTATGAATTCTTGAATATTATGGCACCTTTGCTTAATAAAGTGGCAGATGTTGAGGATGAAATGAAAGCGGCTTTGCGTCAAGCTATGGATTTTTTTCTTGCCATGATTGCACCGATCATGCCCCATTTAGCTGAAGAATGCCATGCTGCTTTAGGGGAGGAAACTTTAATGTCTGAACTTGCTTGGCCTGTTTATAATCCCGCCTTAATCGTTGAAGAAAGCTATACCTTGCCGGTGCAAATTAATGGTAAAAAACGCGGTGAGGTCACCGTTGCTGCAACAGCGAGTGAGACGATGATTAAAGAAGCGGTTTTGGCTTTAGATTTCGTCCAGGCGCAGCTGGGTGAAAAACCTATGAAAAAAATTATTATTGTTCCACAAAGGATTGTGAATGTCGTTCTTTAAAAGTTTTCTGCTTGTTGTTTTAGCGGGTGTCTTCACACTGTTGTATGGGTGCAAAATTGAACCGCTTTACCGTCAAGAGTCGCAGAGTTTAAGAGTAATGAATTCTGCTGTTTATGAGGGGTCTTATGCGCATCAGAATTCTATTTCTGAGCAAGCTTCTTTGGGGCTTTCAGCAAAGCTTAGCTCTATTGTTGTGGAAGAGCCTTCGGATCGTTTTGGACAAATGGTGCGCAATCATCTGCTGTTTCTATTGTATGGAAAGGGTGGTAAACCTTCTCAACCGGCTTATCGATTGGCATTGCAGATATCCGTCTTGACAAGAGAATCGATGCAGATAGAGGTCGATTTTGAGAAAAAGAGAAAGGGACGTCCTTCTGTTGGAACTGTTATGAGCAAAGCTTCCTATACCTTGCAGGATATGAAAAATAGGCCTGTTGCAAAAGGAACAGCAATAATGAATGCATCTTTTGAGCGACTTCGTCAAGAATATGCAACGATGCAAGCAGAAGAAGATGCAAAAAAGCGTGTGGCAGAAGAGCTGGCTGAACAGATTTTTTTGTTACTTTCTAGAGATCTTTCCAATAAAACTTCTAGTCCTTAGGCAATATTTTGTCCTGTTTTTTGCCAATCGTTGAGAAATATTTGTAACCCTTTATCTGTAAGGGGATGGTTGACGAGGGCTTTTAAGATTGCGGGTGGAACTGTTGCAACATCAGCACCGCTTAGGGCTGCTTCTTTGACATGGTTAACGGTGCGGATTGAAGCGGCTAAGATTTGTGTTTCGAAGTTATAGTTATCATAAATTGTGCGAATTTCATGAAGGAGTTCACTTCCATTGAGTTCGCAATCATCGAGTCTCCCAATAAAAGGCGAAACAAATGTTGCACCTGCTTTGGCTGCAAGTAAGGCTTGATTGGCAGAAAAACAAAGGGTGAGATTTGTTTTTAGTCCTTCTGCTGTCAGAGCTTTACAAGCTTTTAATCCATCCAGTGTTAAAGGAAGCTTGATGCAAATATTATCGGCAATCTTTGCTAAAACAGCCGCTTCTTTCATGATGTTTTCAAATTCTGTTGCGGCAACTTCAGCAGAAACAGGCCCGCTAACGAGAGAACAAATTTCTTTTGTCACTTCAAGAATATTGCGTCCTGATTTGAGGATAAGAGAGGGATTGGTGGTCACACCATCAACAAGGCTTAAATTCTGTAATTCTCGTATTTCTTCAATATTGGCGCTGTCCACAAAAAATTTCATCTCTAACCTCTTCCTTTTAGCTTTTCATATTTTATCTTGCTCTTTTGTTATGCGCTATTGTTGACTACAAAAGCAAGAGCAAGAATTTAATATAAAGAATAAGAATGCTATGGTGTTTATCATGCCCGCTTTCTGGAAAGGAAGATCGCGGGTCAGTAAATGGGCTTTTGTGTCATAAATTACCCTTGAAGAAGTTATGTGTTTTACGCATGAAGTTTTTCCTATGTTCAGAGAATTTATTTATAACGAAAAAATTCTCGTATTAAGCGTTTTTATTACAATATGTAAAAATAATTTATCTTTATAAATCAATCTATTGAGAATAAGTTGAGCGTTGAGCTGGAAAAAAAATAAAAATGTGTATGTTGGCATGAGGTTACACTATGGGATTGCAAAGGAGTGCAGTGATAATGTTGTGTGGAATGCTTAATTGTGATGGATTTTAATTGGCACTGGAGAATGGTGCTGTTTTTTTGTTAGAGAGGATGACGTTGTATTGATTGTTGGTGTTTTGGTGATGGAATGCGTCTTAAAAAGAATTTTGGGGAGAAGCTTGTTGTGAAAATGGGAGTGATTGAGGTCCGCCATGAATTTTACCTGCAATGAATTTTATAAGAGTGTTTAAAGATAAGGGGTAGACTTGTTGGTGTTCAAGAGGATCGTAGACAAAAGGATTGTAGATAAGGGGGGGGTGGATTGGTTAAAAGGGTGAATTCAAACATGATAGAGGAAAAGGTTGTCTCTGTTTTGGTTCCTCTTCCTGTTGCGTATGCTTATAGTTATAAAGTTCCGTCTTCTATGGAAGTGGAAATTGGTTCTTTTGTTCGGGTTCCGGTGATGGGGCGTGAGCTTTGCGGTTTTGTGGTGGATGTTGGGGAGAAGACAAAAGATGGGCAAAGAACTGCTTCGGTGGCGCGTGAAAAATTACGTTCTCTCTTACATGTTTTTGATTGTCCGCCATTAAAGGCAGAGATGATTGCATTTTTGCGGTTTGTTAGCCGTTATACCATGACACCTTTTGGTCTTGTTGCACGATTGGTTTTGTCTGTACCGGCTGCTTTAGAGCCAGAAGCGCAAATGCTGGGACTGCGCTATTGTGGGGGAGATGTGGAACGTCTTACACCAGCCCGCTTACGGGTTTTGGAATTGGTGCGCAATGAGAAGATCTGGACACGTTCTGGTCTTGCGCATGCGGCTGGAACATCTGTGTCTGTTGTTGAAGGTTTAAAAGCGCTAGGCGTTTTTGAAGATGTTAAAATTCCTGCTCCTGATCTTGTGGGTATGCCCGATCCTGATTTTTGTCCTCCTCAGTTGCAGGGCGCACAAAATGAGGCTGCCACATTGTTGCGGGAAGGGGTTTTGTCTTCTCAGTTTCAAGTTTTTTTGCTCGATGGTGTGACGGGCTCTGGAAAGACAGAAGTTTATTTTGAAGCGGTTGCTCAAGCTTTCAAAGGGGGTAGCCAAGTTTTAATTTTATTGCCGGAAATTGCTTTAACACAGCAGTTTTTAGATCGTTTTTATGCACGCTTTGGCGCTGCGGCAGCAGAATGGCATTCCGATTTGACACCGCGTCGTAGAGAACGTGTCTGGCGACAAGTTGCAGAAGGGCGGGTGCGTGTTGTTGCGGGAGCTCGTTCGGCACTTTTTCTTCCCTTTCATGCGCTTGGCTTGATTGTTGTCGATGAAGAGCATGATAGTGCTTATAAACAAGAAGAGCGCATTTTTTATCACGCGCGTGATATGGCTGTTGCTCGGGGTTCTTTTGAGCATTTTCCTGTTATTTTGTCCTCAGCCACACCGTCGATTGAAAGCCAAGCCAATGTTTTAAAAGGGCGTTATCAAAAGGTGCATTTACCCTCCCGTTTTAAAGAAGTTGCCCTTCCACAGTTGCGGGTCATTGATATGCGCCAAGGAGGAGTGCAAAAGGGGCGCTTTATTTCCTTTGCCCTTGAAAGGGCTTTAAAACAAACGCTTGAAAAAGGCGAGCAGGCGCTGCTTTTTCTTAATCGTCGTGGTTATGCGCCTTTAACTTTATGCCGAGTTTGCGGACATCGTTTTCATTGTCGCGATTGTTCAAGTTGGTTGGTCGAACATCGTGCGCAAGGGCAATTAAAATGTCATCATTGTGGCTATCATCAATCCCTTCCAGAAGCCTGTCCTGAATGTGGAACATTAGACCATCTTGTGGCTTGTGGACCGGGTGTGGAAAGAATTGCAGAAGAAACACAAGGGCTTTTTCCGCAGGCACGATCATTGATTCTTTCAACAGATCTCAAAGGGGGGATTGGGCAGTTGCGAAGCGAATTGCAAGCCATTGCCAAAGGTGATGTGGATATTATTATTGGGACACAGTTGGTCGCTAAAGGACATCATTTTCCCAAGCTCTCTTTGGTGGGGGTTATTGATGCTGATCTTGGTCTTGCCAATGGTGATTTACGCGCCAGTGAACGAACCTTCCAGCTTCTCTCTCAAGTGACTGGAAGAGCAGGGCGGGTAGGATTGGAAAGTTTAGGATTATTGCAAACCTATCAACCCGATCATTCGGTCATAAAAGCTTTACTTTCATGCCAACCAGAAGATTTTTACACACGGGAGATTGCAGTACGTCAATATTATCATTTACCTCCCTATGGGCGACTTGCCTCTTTGATTGTATCGGCACAACAGCGCCAAGCTGCAGAACATTATGCGCGAGCACTCCGTCAAGCCGCACCGCGGGAGAAAAATATCTCAGTTATGGGACCCGCAGAGGCGCCTTTGGCTCTGGTTCGGGGGCGTTATCGTTTTCGGCTTTTATTGCAAGGTCAGCGCTCTTTTGATATACAAGGGTTTATTCGGGCAATGCTGAGCAATGCCCCCAAAATGCCCAGTTCTGTTCGGGTTCAAATTGATATCGATCCGCAAAGCTTTTTTTAAAAATCAAATTTCTCTTTCAAGTAATTGGAAGAAGAGGGGGGATTGGATTGGAAAGTTTAGATTATTGCAAATCGATTAATCCGATCCATCCGGTCATAAAAGCTTTACTTTCATGCCAACCAGAAGATTTTTACACACGGGAGATTGCAGCACGCCAATATTATCATTTGTCTCCTTATGGGCGGTTTGCTTCTTTGATTGTGTCGCACAACAGCACCAAGCCGCAGAATGTTATGCGCGTGTATTACATCAAGCTCGTGCACCGGGGGGAAATATCTTGCTTAATAAATCAACAGAGACATCACCCTTATTCGTACAACATATTGATTTATTAAGAGTTTTAACTTCTACACGTTACAGGTGAGGCGCTTGTGTGGTGTGGAATTGTGCAAGAAAGGCATGCCTCTTATGAACTGTTTCAAGTGTCAAGGGTTTATCGCAACATTGAGGCAATGGGTGAGAGCCGTTGGTTTGCTTCTGATCAAACGTAAAGATGGGGGCTCAATGGCGGTTTATCGCCTTCATGGGTGCTGTCGCGAAATGGAGATTCTCCATTTCTTACAGTTTTGTTCCTTTCGTTCTTTAATGGAAGCAGATTTTTCATGCAAAGCAGAGCATTCCCAATCGAGTATTCCCAAAAAAGAATATCATTATGGTTACTTTCATCTAATTGTTTGAGCAAATATTTCTCAGAGTGTTGGTATTCATTTTATGATGTTGCTCATCAATAATGTAAATGCTTTGTATAAATGAAAAAGCCGTTAAGGCTTTCTATCTTTAGGGTATCGGGTGGTACCATTATTGAGCTTTGAGAAACTGTGGATACATGAGAAGTGTTTTTGGGCAGTTTTTTTGCAAGAAAATATACTTGATGAAATATTTTAAAAAGTAGAGGGCATTTAAAGCGAAAGGATCATTTTTGTTAATTTTAAGGAGATATCTATTATTATTTTTTGCTTGTTCATTTGAAATAATAGATTTTTAAAGTAGTAGTCGCTTCTCGCAAAACTTTTGTAGGATAAGAGGAGTAATCTTCAAAGAAAAACTGTTTTGGGAGGGCAAGAGCGCTTGAAGCACAATAATTGAAGCACAATAGAGAGCGTGAAAATCGCTTATAACAATGTCAAAAAGAGGCATAAAAAAACCGTGATGCCATCTTGGAGATCTAAAAAAATCCTTTTCAAAAATATTTTGAATATTTTATTTAAAATTTTTAAAAAGCAGCGATTTGTGGTGTTGCGAGTCGGCTATGTCTATGCTAGAAACCGAATGGTTTTCGTTCGAGGTTTTAAGAAGAAGATTCTTAAGAGTGAGAATGTCTGTTTCATTATCATCTGATAACTATCAGAGAGTCGCTCAAGAGAAAGAGGCGGTATTTCGTGTCGGATTCATTTTCTCTCATACCGCTGCCGTTGGTAGATCAACGTTATGCGCAAGCGCTTTTTAATTGCGTTCAAGAAGCAGGAAACGTTGAAAAAATTGAAAAGGCAGTGGAAGATTTTTTGTTTGTCTTAGAGCAAAATGAAGATTTAAAACACTTCGTGCTCAGTCCGTTCTTTTCAGTCAAAGAGCAAATTAAGGTGATGCAATCTGTTTGTGAAAACATTAAATTTGCTGATAAAGAAGCAGGGCAGATTGTTAGTAATTTTTTACGCGTTATCGCAGCAAATCGTAGGCTTAGTGCTGTATTTGGTATTCTCCATGCTTTTCAGCGTTGTGTTGCACGCGCTCGGAAGCAACTTACTGCGCAAATTGTTTCTGCGCGCCCGTTGAGTTCTCAACAAAAACAAGAATTGTGTGAGACTTTGGAAGGTGTCATTGGGGGAAAAGTTTTGCTACATATCATTGTGAATCCAACAATTCTTGGTGGATTAATCATTCGTGTCGGGGCGTCTCAAATTGATACGTCTCTTCTCACAAAATTGTCTTCGCTTAGGCTTGCATTGAAAAAAGAGGTCAGCTGATGGATATTAGACCATCTGAAATTTCAAAAATTCTGAAAGAGCAAATCAAAAACTTTGACCAAAAGGCTGAGGTTTCAGAAATTGGTTGGGTTCTCTCTGTGGGGGATGGTATCGCTCGCGTTTATGGTTTGGATAATGTTCAAGCTGGGGAAATGGTTGCTTTTCCAAATGGTGTGCGCGGGATGGCGCTCAATTTGGAAGTTGATAATGTCGGTGTGGTCATTTTTGGCTCAGACCGCGATATTCGTGAAGGGGATTGTGTAAAGCGATTGGGCGCTATTGTCGATGTCCCTGTGGGACCCGCTTTGCTTGGCCGTGTGGTTGATGCTCTTGGAAATCCTATAGATGGTAAGGGACCACTTAAGGAAACAGAGCGTCGTCGTGTTGATGTTAAGGCACCAGGGATTATTCCGCGTCAGTCTGTGCATGAGCCTATGTCAACCGGATTAAAAGCTATTGATGCGCTCATCCCTATTGGGCGGGGGCAGCGTGAGTTGGTGATTGGTGATCGCCAAACAGGAAAAACCGCGATTTTGCTCGATACATTTTTAAATCAAAAACCGTTCCATGAAAAAGGGGCTGGACGAGAGCAGGATAAAGTTTATTGTATTTATGTGGCTATCGGTCAAAAACGTTCGACGGTGGCACAATTCGTTAAAGTTTTAGAAGAACGTGGAGCACTGGAATATTCTATTATTGTTGCGGCAACCGCTTCTGATCCTGCGCCCTTGCAATTTATAGCACCTCTTGCAGGATGCGCGATGGGCGAATATTTCCGCGATAATGGGCAACATGCTTTGATCGGTTATGATGACTTGTCAAAACAAGCAGTGGCTTATCGTCAAATGTCTCTTTTGCTGCGTCGTCCACCGGGGCGTGAAGCTTATCCAGGAGATGTTTTCTATCTTCATTCACGTCTTTTAGAACGGGCGGCAAAATTGAATGCGGAAAATGGATCAGGGTCGTTGACAGCTTTGCCGGTCATTGAAACGCAAGCAAATGACGTTTCGGCTTATATTCCGACAAATGTGATTTCGATTACCGATGGGCAAATTTTCTTGGAAACCAATTTGTTCTATCAGGGTATCCGTCCTGCTGTAAACGTTGGTCTTTCTGTATCGCGTGTTGGTTCGGCTGCACAAATTAAAGCCATGAAGCAGGTTGCTGGATCGATTAAAGGGGAATTGGCGCAATATCGTGAAATGGCCGCTTTTGCGCAGTTTGGTTCTGATTTGGATGCATCAACCCAGCGGCTTTTAAATCGGGGAGCACGCTTGACAGAGCTCTTAAAACAGCCACAATTTTCTCCCCTTAAAACAGAAGAACAGGTGGTGGTTATTTTCGCAGGGGTGAATGGCTATCTTGATTCTCTAGCGGTTTCTGATGTTGCGCGGTTTGAGCAGGGGCTTCTGGTACTTTTGCGGAGTGATTATCAAGATCTTTTAAAAGCAATTGCTGAGCAAAAGCAGATAACAGATGAGCTAAAAGATAAGTTGATAACTGTTCTCAACACTTATGCAAAAAATTTTTCGTGATGAATTGATGGAATGCTTGAATGGCCTCACTAAAGGATCTTAGAGACCGTATCGCTTCGGTTAAAGCAACACAGAAAATTACCAAAGCTATGCAGATGGTTGCAGCAGCGCGGTTGCATCGTGCACAAGAGGCAGCCCAATCAGCACGTCCTTATGCGAAGAGGATGGCTGATATTTTAACCAGTGTTGCTGGGGATGTGGATGGTGTTGATGCACCGGCTCTTATGCGGGGCACGGGGCACGATGATGTGCATCTCTTGGTTGTCTGTACGGCTGAGCGCGGTTTATGTGGTGCTTTTAATGTGCAAATCGCTCGTCGTGCTCGTGAGCAAATTAAAGCGCTGTTGACCGCTGGTAAAATTGTGAAAATTATCACTGTGGGCAAAAAAGGTGCGGATATCTTATCGCGTGATTACAAAAGTTTGATGATTGATCACATCGATTTACATGCTGTAAAGCGAATCGGTTTTGCAGAGGCGCTGGTGATTAGTCAACGCATTGTTGATTTGTTCAATGAAGGCGCTTTTGATGTTTGTACATTGTTTTATTCTGAATTTGTTTCCGTGATTAATCAACGTCCAACAGCTTTTGGCTTGATCCCAATGGGGGCTCCAAAAGCAGCTGTTGAGGCAACAGATGTTGTGGAACAAAAAGAGACAAGCAGAGATTCGCAATCAATTGTTCATGAGGCGATTGTTTATGAGTATGAGCCTGATGCTGCTTCTCTTTTAGAGGCGCTGGTGCCCCGCAATCTTTCAGTGCAAATCTTTCGGGCTTTACTCGAAAATGTTGCTGGTGAAATGGGCGCAAAGATGACCGCTATGGACAATGCATCGCGCAATGCAGGTGAAATGATTAATAAATTGACGGTGGCTTATAATCGTCAACGTCAAGCACAGATTACCACAGAATTGATCGAAATTATTGCGGGCGCTGAAGCGCTTTAAATGGAAAAGGTAAGGATTGATGGCAAAAGCAGTAACCTCAAGTAAAGGAGCAGAAAAAGGTGAAAAAAAGAAACCAGCTGCTCGTTCCGGTGTGAAAAAAGATGCTTCGAAATCTCAAGTGAATGTAAAGATTTCGTCTGCGCCTGCGCGTAGTGCCGCTAAAGATACACCGGTGAAAAAAGAAGAGCGTGCAAAAGGCGCTGTTGGCGAGATCAAGCAGGTTATTGGTGCTGTCGTTGATGTGCAATTTGAAGGGGCATTGCCAAATATTCTCAATGCTTTGGAAACAGAGAATTTAGGCAATCGCTTAGTGTTAGAAGTTGCGCAGCATTTGGGTGAAAATACGGTGCGTACGATTGCGATGGATACGACCGATGGTCTGATGCGGGGACAAAAGGTCGTGGATACAGGTGCACAGATTAGTGTTCCTGTAGGAGAAGCGACATTGGGGCGTATTATGAATGTGATTGGAGAACCCGTGGATAATGTGGGACCAATCGCTTCAACCAAAACGCGTTCTATTCACCAAGAGGCACCTGAATATGTCGAACAATCAACTGTTTCAGAGATTCTTGTCACGGGTATTAAGGTTGTGGATTTGTTAGCCCCTTATTCTAAAGGGGGTAAAATTGGCTTGTTTGGTGGTGCTGGTGTTGGAAAAACCGTTCTCATTATGGAGCTTATCAACAATATTGCAAAGGCACATGGTGGCTATTCCGTCTTTGCTGGTGTGGGAGAACGGACACGTGAGGGAAATGATCTTTATTACGAAATGATCGAAAGCCGCGTGAATGTGAATCCAAAAGAAAACAATGGTTCAACAGAAGGCTCAAAATGTGCGCTTGTTTATGGGCAAATGAATGAACCACCAGGAGCACGTGCGCGTGTGGCTCTTTCAGGATTGACCATTGCAGAAAGCTTCCGTGATGAAGGACAAGATGTTCTCTTCTTTGTGGATAATATTTTCCGGTTTACACAAGCAGGGGCTGAGGTATCTGCTCTTTTAGGTCGTATTCCCTCTGCTGTGGGGTATCAGCCTACTTTGGCAACGGATATGGGGGCTTTGCAAGAACGTATTACCAGTACAAAAATAGGCTCTATTACTTCTGTTCAGGCTATTTATGTTCCGGCTGATGACTTGACAGATCCTGCGCCGGCAACGTCTTTTGCCCATTTGGATGCCACAACCGTTCTTTCGCGCTCTATTGCGGAAAAGGGAATTTATCCAGCCGTGGATCCGCTTGATTCTTTCTCGCGTATGTTGGATCCATTGATTGTGGGGGAAGAGCATTATACGGTTGCTTGTCAAGTGCAAACCATTTTACAACGTTATAGAGCGCTTCAGGATATTATTGCTATTCTTGGAATGGATGAACTTTCTGAAGATGACAAATTGTTGGTGGGACGGGCGCGTAAAATTGAACGTTTCCTTTCGCAACCTTTCCATGTGGCGGAAGCCTTTACGGGTTCGCCAGGAAAACTTGTTCCTTTGGAAGACACAATCAAAGGCTTTAAAGGTCTTTGTGCGGGCGATTATGATGATTTGCCAGAAGCTGCTTTTTATATGGTGGGTTCGATTGATGAAGCCATTGAAAAAGGAAAACGTCTCATGGCAGAGGCTTCTTGAATTAGAAGCTTCTTACTTGAGGAAAAATCTGTCGTGAATATTTGTCGTTAAATAAGGGCAAGTTGTTGAAAAAGATAAGTTGGTAAAGAGGGCGGAGAGTCCTTCAGGGTATTGTGGAGACTTTTGTGGAAAACAATAGAGAAGAGCGTTTTTTGTTTGAGCTTGTTTCGCCTGAAAAGATGGTGTTTTCAGAGCAGGTGGTGTCTGTTGTTCTTCCTTCCGCTTCTGGTGCTTTGACTGTTATGGCACATCATGCACCATTGGTGGCAAGCATTGTGTTGGGGGCTGTTCGTGTTCGCACCTCTGTGGGAGAAAAGCTCTTTGCTGTTTACGGAGGTGTTGCAAATATTACCTTTTCGGGTTGCTCTTTATTGGTCGAGCATGTTGTGGCTGTGGAGCATCTTTCTTTTGATGCCTTAGAACAGCAGATTTTGCAGGTTCAAGCAACATTAGAGGGGGGAACGAGTGATGCGGACAATCCTAAAATCGAGGCTTTTTTCCAACAATTGTCAGCTGATGGTTCTGTGTTGATAGAAGCGTAGCAGGGTATATTAGGAAAAGGTGACATGAGCGGAAAAAGAAGTACGGTTATGTCTGCCAAAAGGGGCGGAAAGCCTTTTCCTCGTCCTGGTCGTGTTTTTGCGGGACCTTTGCCGAAATGTTTTGTTTATATTTTCGCTTCTCTTATTTTGCAATGGGCTTATGGCTTAGGAGCCAATATTGTTCAGTCTAATATTGTCCATCTGACCGGTGATTTTCATGCAACTTTAGCCGAGACGACATGGTTGGTTGCAGCCTATATGGCACCAAATGTCAGTGTGGCGATTATGTTGATCAAAATTCGCTATCAATTTGGTTTGCGTGCTTTTGCTGAACTGTCGATCCTTGGCTTCGTTTTGGTTTGCGCGTTGCAGCTCTTTGTGACCGATTTGCGTTCTGCGCTGATTATTCGCTTTTTTGCTGGGATCGCTGCTGCGCCTTTGGCTTCGCTTGCGTTACTTTATATGATGGAGGCTTTTGCGCCAGCGAAAAAGTTTACTGTTGGTCTTAGTTTGAATTATATGAATGCGGCTTTAGCAGCACCTTTATCGCATTTGATTTCTCCTGATTTGTTGGAAAATGGCGGATTTTCCAGTCTTTCTGCTTTGGAAATGGGGTTGGTTCTCATCAGTTTGGTCTGTATCTATACGTTGCCTCTGACCCCTGTTGTCCGGAGTAAGGTTATTCAAAAGTTAGATTGGATAAGCTATGGTTTGATTGCTCTTGGTCTTGGTCTTAATGCTGTGATTATGTCTGTTGGCATCTTGTATTGGTGGTATGAAACACCGTGGATTGGTTGGGGGCTTGCACTGGCTATTTTCTCTTTGGCTGTTGCTATTATGATTGAGCTTAATAGAGAAAAACCATTGATTGATCTGCGTTGGATTTTCAGTAAAGAAATGATTCAATCTGTTTTTATTTTATTGATTTTTCATGTTTTCTTGTTGGAACGATCCAATTTGCCCTTCGGTTTTTTTAATCTTTTTGGTTTGCTCAATCGCGAGATGGCACCCATGTATTTTGCAGTGACATTGGGGACTCTGTTAGGGGGGGCTGTTTGTGTGTTTTTTTTACGGGCAGGGCGTGAGGATTATTTTTATTTGTTATCTTTGGGTTGTTTGGCTCTTGGCGCTTATTTAGATAGTCGTGTAAACCATTTAACGCGTCCACAAGATATGATGTTGAGCCAAGGATTGGTGAGTTTTAGTTATGCACTTTTTTTGCCTCCTGCGCTTTTTAAAGGGTTTGTGATCGCTGGTGAGCGAGGACCGCGTTATGTTTTGAGTTTTATTGCTGTTTTTTTACTCACACAAGTAACGGGGGGATTGATGGGGTCGGCTTTTTTTGGCAGCCTGCAGTTTTATTTTGCCCATAAGAACTTTGAGTCCTTAACACAAAATATTGTTGTGACTGATCCGCTTATTTCTGGTGAGATGAATACTTTATTTTCGCCTTCTTATGGTGCTTCTGTTGCTCATGGCTTGGGAAGTGATCAGGGGACTTCTCTATTGATAGAGAAATTTAAGTTAACAGCAAATATTTTTGCTTATGATGACGTTTTTCGGCTTTATTTTTATATTTCAATGGTTGTATTCGTTATTTTTCTTGTCACAATGATTGTTAAGTCATGCTCTGTGCGTGCATTAGAAAAAGAGTGATGTCATAGAAGAGGGGTGCAAAAAATGATAAAAGCATTACGGTCAAAGGCTACGATTGTTGCATTCCTGTCAGGTATTATGGGGGTTTTGCTGATTTTGTGGGCTTGGAGACTTCCTCCTTTTGTGAGCAATATTCAAATAACGGATAATGCTTCCATTAAAGGCGATGTTACTTTGGTTAGTTCACAGATCTCTGGGGTGATCGCACGGATTTATGTGCAAGATTATCAACGCGTTGAAAAGGGAATGCTGCTTTTTGAGCTTGATGATTCTCTTTTTCGTCAGCAGCTTGCACGCGCACAGGCTGTTCTCGATTCAAAAAATGCAAAATTGGCCAGTATTGAATTGCAAGCACAGCTTTTGCAGGGTGAAATTAATACAGCAGAAGTCGAATTGGCCCGTTCACGAGCATTCTCCAATGTTGTTCCTGATAAAAAGTTAGGCTTTGGTGATGCGGCAAGTGCTGTTTCTCGTCCTCTTTCACAACTCTTGGCAGCATTGGAAACAAAACGGCAATTGCAAAAACAATTAAATCTTGAACGGCAAAGTTTACAGTCAGAAGTTGCGGGCGCAAAGGTGGGGGTTGAGTTGGCAAAACTCAATCTCGATCATACAAAGATTTTATCGCCTCGAACAGGCTATATTGGATTGGTTGGCGCTAGGGTAGGACAATATGTTATGCCGGGAACGCAATTGGTCTCCGTTATTTCTGATGATATTTGGATTATTGCTAATTATAAAGAAACGCAACTTTCTCAGATGCGTGTGGGACAACCGGTTGTTTTTTCTGTTGATGCATTGAACAACAAAAAGTTAACAGGGCGTGTGGTTCGTTTTGCTCCTGCGACAGGTTCAGAGTTTTCATTGTTAAAAACGGATACGACAATTGGTAATTTTATTAAAATTGCGCAACGTATTTCCGTACGGATTGCTTTAGATCCTGGACAGGAAGGAATCGAAAAACTCATTCCTGGGATGTCTGTAGTTACGTATGTGGACACTTCGCAGCGGGTTGATTCTGGAGGATAAAATTTTGGGTTTTTTCAATTTAATTTTTATACCGTTTTCTTATAGTAAGTGGTTGTTCACTTTAGAAGATTTCGTTTGGTTTGTGATGCTCTATCTTTTAAAGCTCTTAAAACTCTTATTGGTCATGATGTAAAATAATGCTCTAAAAAACATTAAAGCGCATGTCTCTTTAATTCCTTCCATTTCTTTTGAAATAACTCAGTCACAAGAGGATGAGAGGGGGATGGAATAATACGTAAAAGCTTGCTTGTCGTCTCTTACCATGCTGTTCTTTTAGATGTGGTGGTGTGGATTGCATGCGTGCAGTAATCCCTGCTCGATCAAAAGCTGAATGATAGACTGTGGGGTGAAAAATTTATCTTTTGGGCGCGTAAGGTTAGGGGACGTAAAGTATTGTGCTTTATCAGTAATAAAAAAATGCCCGCTTTGAGTCGGGCATTAAAAGGGGGAAGATTGTTGGTATTAGTAATTTTTGCGGATCAGCAAGAAGCTTGCCAAAACGACTCCTGCAGCTAATGCGAGGGTTTTTTTAGGATTTTCTTTCGCTTTTTTCTTTAATTCTGTTGCATGTTCGTTAAGGTGGTAAAGTGCGTGACGCCCCTTTTGTTTCCATGTGTTAAACAGCTCAGAAATGTTTTCAAAGCCATCATTTTGAGAACTCCAATGATTTACGGGGACCAGTTCTCTTTTTAATTGTGCAATACGTTTTTTAATTTTAGCATTTTTAGCGTTGGTTGAAAATAGATGCATTTGTTGACTCCTTCATGTGTTAAATTGTGTGCATGATCGTTGGAATTGTGTTTGGGGTTTTGCTATAACGGCTTAAAAATTGAAAGGTTGCATTGATGATGCGACTTGGGGTGGATTGTGTTTTGGGAGTGAGGTGAAAATTAAGCGTTTGGGTTTAATAAGGCATTTTTTAAATATGCTTGCGTCCATTTCATGATGGGGAGTGTAAAGGGTATAAGGTACAATCTTCTGCAAAGGATAATTTCTTCGTCAAGGCTATCAAGCTCGTTGCGCATTCCCATCTTTATTTCATCAAGGTATCAAGCTGGTCGTTTTATTTTCTTATCCTTGTTTCACAGTTTGGAGACAATTCTTCAAGCATTTTTACTTTTTTTCGTTTTTATCTCCATGGTTGTTTATCTCCATGGTTGCTTGTAGTGTGCAGGGGACATGGCTTTGATTGATGATGAACAGGTTTGAAATGAGAGAAGCTTACGATGTTTTGGTTTTTCAGCAAATTTGTAAAATAAATGATTATAAATCAATATGTTGTCTTGATTTGATGGTATGTTCTGTGTGTTTTTTAACATTTTTAAAAATTGTACTTTGATAAGCGTTATCTGTTGTGTTGTAAAATATTGTTCTTCGATGACGTTGATGTAAGGTATAGGTGTAAAAATACAGTTTTGCCTCTGTCTGATTTTAGTTTCTTTTTGAAGAAACTAAGTGTAAAAGTGTGAATGAGAACAGGAGTGGTGGGACTTTATCCGGGGCATCTGTGAAATGAATCTCTCTTATGAGCTGAATTGCATCAGGGGGTAACAGATGAAGCTTTAAGCAATCTGTTAAGATTGGTGGGTGGTGTTATTTTCGTTTTCGTCTTTTGAGGCGTGGAGGAGGTCGATGTAAATGATGGTTGAGAGTGCAGGTTTTAAAAATTTGAGGACTTGATGAGCGCGACCTATTCTTTGTCGAAACCTCTTGAGCGCCGTCGCTCTGTTGGTGTTTCTGTTGGTGATGTAATGGTTGGGGGGCAGAGCCCAGTTGTTGTACAGTCAATGACCAATACAGATACTGCTGATGTTGATGCAACCGTTTCTCAAGTGGCTGCTCTTTGGCAAGCGGGTTCACAATTGGTTCGGATTACTGTTGATCGTGATGAAGCAGCAGCAGCTGTACCAAAAATACGGGAGCGATTGGAAAGATTAGGTTTTTCTATCCCATTGGTTGGGGATTTTCATTATATTGGCCATAAGCTTTTATCAGAGCATCCAGCGTGTGCTGAGGCACTTGCAAAATATCGCATCAATCCTGGAAATGTAGGTTTTGGCGCAAAAAAAGATCGTCAATTTGCAGAAATTATTGAGATTGCTTGTCGGTATCATAAACCTATTCGCATTGGCGTGAATTGGGGATCTCTTGATAACGCGTTGTTGACACAGCTTATGAATGAAAATGCACAGCAAGAAAATCCCTTATCGGTGGCTGAAGTGATGCGAGAAACTGTTGTGCAGTCGGCTTTGCTTTCGGCGGCTTTAGCAGAAGAGTTGGGGTTGGGACGGGATAAAATTATTCTTTCTGCTAAAGTGAGTGATGTTCAAGATCTTATTGCTGTCTATACCACCTTAGCAGAGCGTTGTGATTATGCTCTTCATTTGGGGTTAACGGAAGCAGGGATGGGGACAAAGGGGGTTGTGGCTTCTTCGGTGGCTTTGGGCATTTTATTACAGCAGGGGATTGGCGATACGATACGAATTTCATTAACGCCTGAACCTGGTGGTGATCGAACACGAGAAGTAAAAGTGGGGCAGGAACTTTTACAAGTGATGGGGTTTCGGCAATTTCTCCCCGTGGTTGCAGCTTGCCCTGGATGTGGGCGTACAACTTCAACGGTCTTTCAGCAATTGGCGCAAAAAATTGAAGCGGATTTACACAAAAATATGCCCGTTTGGCGTGAAAAATATCCTGGGGTTGAAAGTTTGAAGGTGGCTGTGATGGGATGTATCGTCAATGGACCGGGGGAATCAAAACATGCGGATATTGGAATTTCATTGCCTGGCGTGGGTGAAAGCCCAGCGGCTCCTGTTTTTATTGAAGGAAAAAAAGTAAAAACCTTGCGTGGTGATCACATTGCTGAAGAATTCGAAGAGCTTTTGAGTGATTATATTCATACACGCTTTGGGCAGGGTTAAACAATGACACAAGGTTGAAGTAAAGAGCTTGCGTTGTTTTAAAGAAAGGTCTCTTAAGGCATCCCATTTCTCAATAGCGTTTATGAATGCTATAATGGTAAAGTTCTCGTGAAGTGTATAAAACTTATAGAACACCTTTTAAGTTTAATAAAAGAGCGCAAACCGGCAATATCACGCACTTAGTATCACGCACGTGGGAGTCTGTTTCCATATAGTTCTTAATACTTGAGACGGACCATAAGAGGCATTTTTGCTCCACACTTTAACTATTTTTTATTCCCTATGGGATTATTTTATTCCACGTGGGCTCTCCCGCTTGTGACGTGGAAAATGTGGCGTGTAAAAGATTTTGATGCAACATAAACAGCTTTAGAATGAAAGAATCTTACAATATTCAGGATGCTCATTCGATATGCAAAACAATGAATACTTTTTGTAAATATTGTTATGTGCTGCTTTGGCTATGGTGAAAGCTATTGGACCGCTTATGATCTCAAGAAAAACCAGCCGTTATGCATGCTATGAATCAAAAGCCTATGATCGATATCGATGCGTTTGAGTTTTTTGAGAATATTAAGCAAAACTCTATGAATAGTGTGATAGATCCATAGATATTGTTGCTGGTTCTTTGGCGATTCTTGAAGCAGTGAGATATTTGACGCATTTTGAAAAATGTCCAATTATAGAAAAAACATGATTCATTCATTCTTCCGTCATTTTCGAGCATTTTCCGGATATCAAAGTGATAGGACTGGAGATCTGTACGGTGGTTATGGCTTCATTTGTTGTAAAATGTAAGCTTTTGTATTGATCTAAAATGATGTATAGGGGTACCTTTTTTGGGCGTTATTGGGGGAATGCATGACAAATATATTAGCCTTTGGCTTTTTATTTAATGGTATAAGAATTTTAACAGGCGCCTTTATTGTCTTTTATATGCTTGAAAAAGGCTTAACGCTTATTGATATCGGGATCATTAAGTCATTTCAGGCTTTTATTATAATGGTTACCGATATTCCTCTGGGGTATTTTGCCGATCGAAAAAGTTATAAAATATCGATCGTCTTGGCGGCGGCTTTTGCTGCTACATGGCTCTTTCTTATGGGCGTTTCTACAAGTTTTTACGGTTTTCTTTTAGCAGAGTCTTTTAATGCCTTGTCACTGACATTGATTGCGGGGGCTTATAATGCTTTACTTGTGCAATACGCAAAAGCAAAATTGACATCGACTAAAAAAGTGCTGGGATTAAGTTCTCAATATAATTACGTTGGCATGTTTATATTTAGTTTGATTGGCGCCTATTTTGCTGATTATTCGAGCCAATATATATGGTATATTGCGGTATTTTTAATGTTGATGACAACACTCTTTGGTTTGTTTTGTCTTGATGACCTCAAAGGACAGAGAAAACCAAGTCATGGAAATGCTCTTCAGAAAAATTCTCTCATTTGTGAAGCTAAAGAGATGGTCTCTATTTTTGTTAAAGTTCCTTACATTTCTTTATGCTTTTATTTTTCATTGATTTTTTTCAATATATTTTCGCAATATTGGCAGTGGATCTTTAAAGATCATCATATTCATGTCACTTATTTTGATCTTGGTGTGACATTTTCACTGATCTTGCTCTCGCAGCTTCTGGCTAGTTTTCTCTTTACAAAACTCAGTGAGACAATAAATTTTGTTTTATTGCTATTTCTTTCAGTTTCCATGATTTTTACAGTCGCTTTTTTTGAACCAAGAAAAGAAATTGCTGTCATTTTAGTCTGTATGATTTTTTATCTCATTAAGTATACCTATCTTCGTGTGGAAGTTATTCTCCATGATCGTATTAGTGATCATTTCAGGGCTACATATGAGTCTTTCTTGTCAACTGTTGGAAGATTGAGTCTCTTGGTGTTTTTTTACATGAGTGCCTCTATGGTCAATAGGTTTGGCTTTTTCTCTCTCGTTTATATTTTTGCTCTTTATTTATTGATTTACTTATTGGCAGTATTTTTTTTAGAAGAAACACGCAAAAAATTTCAATGAGATTATTATTACACGTGTGTTTTATAAATTCATGTGCTTGTTTTAATGGACCTCTTCAAGGTTTGTCATATCCATTGAATGATGGGACCAATAATATCATGGAGATCAATGGTAAGATTTTTGAAAAAATCTCTTGGAGATTTAACAAAAAGGATGGTGTAGGCTGTGTACAATAGAGCGGAATGTAATAGGGCGGATGACGTTAATTTTTGCGTGTTGCACTAAAGCGAGCTGCTTGTTGGAGAGGGAGTGCTTTGATACCAAAAGGGTGTAAGAGGGCTTCTGCTTTTGTGATGAGGGAATCTCGCTTTTTTTCTGTTTCTTCAATGCCATAAAGGCGAACAAAAGTTGCCTTTTGTGCTGTTTCATCTTTCCCAGCGGTTTTTCCTAAAGTCTGTGTGTTGGCAGTAACATCAAGAAGATCATCCGTTAATTGAAAGGCTAGACCAAGGTAGATTCCAAAAGCCGTCAACTTTGTTAATAATTCTTCTGACGCATTGCCAATGATGGCGCCTGCTTGGCAAGCAAAGCTTATCAGAGAAGCTGTTTTCATGCGTTGTAGGGTGATGATGTCAGTACTTTCTTGTGGTCTTTTTTCTGCTTCAATGTCAAGCATCTGACCACCTATCATACCACAAAGTCCTGATGCTTTTGCAAGTGCTGTGATCAATTTTATTCTCATCTCTGTAGACAGCGCATTGGCTTTATGGGCAATGATTTCAAAGGCAAATGTCAAGAGAGCATTGCCTGCTAGAATTGCTGTTGCTTCATCAAATTCTATGTGGACGGTGGGTTTTCCACGTCGGAGGGTATCGTTATCCATGGCTGGAAGATCATCGTGAATGAGCGAATAACAGTGAACACATTCTAAGGCACATGCAATATCAAGCGAATGCTCTACAGGGATATCAAAAAGTGCAGCACTTTGAATCACAAGAAAAGGTCGCAAGCGTTTTCCACCGTTTAGCACCCCATAGCGCATGGCTTTGATGAGGTTTTCAGGGCGTGCAATTTCACCAGTTTGGATGTGATCACTGAGCAAGGTTCTCAGTCGACTTTCAACGCTTTGACCATGTTTTGCAAGAAGGGTGGTAAATTCGTGCATTCTTGCTTCCTTTGTTTTTACAAAAATGAAATGATGATGTTCAAAAAGAGAGGCTATTGCTTTTTCTTATTTTCATCAATAGGCGTAGGTTGTTATTAAAAATCAATTTCTCTTTATTATGCGTATCTTTACTGTATGCGCAAATCCCTTTTAAAGCTCAATAAGATAATGCCAAATAAAAAATTAAATGTTAGCCTTATGAAAATACTTTCATGGGTGTATAAAACGCATAAATTTTGTGGTGCTTTTGCTCTTCATTTGCTCATTGTGACATCCTTTTTGATAAAAGAAAGGTTATTTTTGCTAAGAGGAAGATCATTTTGACATTGCCTCTTCTTTTTTATCAGTATATAATGCCCTCAAATTTTATGGTGTTTTTAAATGAAGCATTGTCATTTTTGACATTGCTTTTTCTGTTTTAATGGATTTGGAGTGTCTTTTTATGGCTGTACCTAAACGAAAAACCTCTCCAGCGAAGAGGGGCATGCGCCGTTCGGCTGATGCTCTGAAGGCGCCGACTTATATCGAGGATAAAAATTCTGGTGAGTTGCGTCGCCCTCATCACATTGATTTGAAAACGGGAATGTATCGTGGACGTTCCGTTTTAGTGGTTAAGGATTGAGTATTTTATCTCTCTTCTATGCTTAGGTTTCCTTTGATTTCTTGGTGAATGCATGCTCTCGAGTTGTGCATTTGCATTTTAAGATGGCTGTCGAGGTGACCTGGCGTTGCTCTCATGCTATTGATTTGAAAACGGCCTATTGACTTGAAAGCGAAAATGTATCGTGGACGTTCCGTTTTAGGGATTAAGGCTTTAGTCTTTTATCTCTCTGTCTGTGCTGGTTAAGTTTCTTTTGATTTATGGGTGAATGTGCGTTCTTGAGCGTGCATTTTTTGCTATTCCCTAGAATAGAGGGTAAGGTTTTTTCGTAAAAAGATGATTCTATTGGGGTGGGGTGTTTTTTTGTTTTCTTGAGAGACAATAAAGGATGGTTTGTGTGCAGTGTCTTTTAAAGAATGGAGATGATGGTTTGTTTCATGCTTTTCTTGTTCTTTGATGAAGATTACAGCCATCATATAAATAAAACGCTCCAAATCGAATATACTGGTGTTGTACATCTACGCGTTTTTTAAAAATATCTCTCTCAGCGTGCTTTTCAGACCATTTCGCGACAGTACTTCGTGAAGGGTATAATGATAAAGCCCCATGAAAGAATATAAAATTTATTTGCCTTTAAGCTGCATAAAAGTGCAAGCGAGCGCTGTCACACTTTGCGAGCTCGTGGGTGTGCAAATAGCTTTTGACTTTTGAAGCGGTTCATAAGAGATATGCTTTTTTTGTAAAGTTTTTACTCACGCAACCTCTCCGCTTGTAATGGGTAAGCGAGTGTTTTTAATTGATTCAACATGGAATAGGTTGGAAATAAAAGAATCTTACGATAGTCGAGATTTTAATTCAATATAAGACAAAATGATAAATTATCTTTATAAATAAATATCTTGAATTACATGGGATGTGTGAGGGGACATTTGAATGGTTTATGGGAGAGAAGCTTCCTGTATTTAGACTGATGATTGAAGATAAAAATGATATCTTATAATATAATGATGAGTCAATGAGCTCGCTATGAAGTAAAACACATGAAGCGGTGGCGATTGTGATTTGTCGAAAAGTTAGAGTGTTGATTGGTGCTTGAAGAAACTTTATTCTTGAGAATACAGAGGATTATAAAAAAATAAAACCAGCGAAAAGCTGGTTTTATCAAAATATCTTGTTGTTATGAAAGAGTGTATAGAGTGTATTATGCAGCGTAGACAGCTTCGCTGTTTTCAGCTGTTTCTTCTCTTTCAGTTTTAAATTCGCGTTTTGGCTTGTTGGAGAGGTGCATCTCGATGAGATTAATCGCTTCTGTTTCAGAAAGGCTATTAATAACCGCAATTTCGCGGGCCATTCTTTCAAGAGCAGCGGTATAAAGTTGACGCTCAGAGTAGGATTGTTCAGGCTGTAGGTTAGAGCGAAAAAGATCACGGACTACTTCAGCGATACAAATAAGATCTCCTGAGTTGATTTTAGCATCATATTCTTGAGCGCGGCGGGACCACATGGTTCGTTTAACGCGTGCTTTTCCGCGTAAAACTTTTAACGCGCGTTCGACGGAATCTCCAGCAGATAATTTACGCATTCCAACGGAAAGGGCTTTGGCAATAGGGACTTTGACATCCATTTTATCTTTCGCAAAATGAATGACAAAAAGCTTTAATTTATGTCCTGCAACTTCTTGATCTTCAATCGCTATAATTTGTCCTACACCATGCGTGGGGTAGACGATATATTCAGAGGTTGCAAATTCTTTAGTCTTTGAGGACGTTCCATGTTGGGATGCCATAATTTTAGTTTACTCCCTTATGATCAACAAATGCATCGGAAAACAGGTTATAAACCTGAGGGTTGAGTTTTCTTTAACCAAGTATATTTACCAATTAAGTGAGCATAAAAGCCGAGTACTTTTAAATCCAAAAAAAATACATTGCTTTAATAAAAAAGCAAAGAAAAATACTTAGAAAGATGATCATGCTAGAATAACACTAACATCAAACTTCAAAAGAATCAATCATTTCGCTTGGGGATTTTTTATTTTTACAAGAGAAGTCTTTCAATTGTTGAAGGAGAGCACGGTACACTGTATCATTACTCTTCTCCACTTCCTGGATTTTCTGAAAAATACTTTTCTAGTTTATTGGGAACGCCATCCATTTCTTTTGCTTGAGGTAAAGGGTCTTTTTTTGTGGTTAAATTGGGCCATTTGTTTGCATAATGAAGATTAAGTTCTAACCATTTTTCTAGTCCTGGTTCTGTATCAGGTACAATGGCTTCTGCTGGGCATTCTGGCACACAAACACCACAGTCGATGCATTCATCAGGATGAATGACCAACATATTTTCACCTTCATAAAAACAATCGACAGGACAAACTTCAACGCAATCTGTATATTTGCAGTGAATGCAGTTGTCGGTTACTACGTGGGTCAAGATCAAACTCCATTTGTTACTTTAATGCTCTTTAGAAGAAACTGTGTGCGTGTTTTTATGATTGGAGAGTTGATCGCGTAGTACAGCTAATTTCGCAAAAGGTGAATCAGGGTTCAAACGCTTTTCCTTTTGAAAAGGTTTATAATTTGCGCGTTTGTCTTGGGATTTATGGAACTTATGAGAACGTTTTGTTTGTGATGATGCTTCTTGAGGGAAATTTCGATTCGCATTGCCCTCTTTTTGTACAGTACTCTTCGGTTTATTTTTCCATTTATGTCCAGATTTATCTCGTTTTTTTTGTGTGTGATGGTGAAATTGATGCTTATAATGCCATAATAAAATAACTTTATCTTCTGCTTTAGAGAGGGCGGGCTTGGCAAAGTTTCCAATAGGTTCAGCGGCTGGTAAAAAATTGGTTTTATGGGGGGCTGCAATATGAGAGGATAAAGTCTTCAGGGATGAGGTATTTGTTTCTTCGTGTATTGTTTCTGAAATTCTGATTGTTTTCCATAGACTACCAACGCATTCTGCGGGCCGAGCCTCTTGTGTTGTCGCAGCCACAGGAAAAGAGCTTTGCTCTGCAAGAAGATTTTGTTCAAAAACACTATTGCTTATGCTGTATGATTGGTAGCCAAGTCCTTTGAGGATTTCTTCCATATCATTCCCATTGGCTCCAAGAATGGACATCATGGCTGGGGTCACAAAAAAACTTTTACCATCATAGGCACCATCAGGTTTGGAATCACTCCCTTGTTTCCACTGAAGGGCAGGGCGGATGAGATTGGCAAGACGTTCTAAAATATCAACCCGTACGGCACGTTGTCCTAAGATTCGGTAACCGGCTAATTGATAAAATTGACGGTTATAGGTAGGGTCAACAATTAAAGAGGTACGACCAGCAGATAATGCTGTAAAAATTTCACCCAAACCCGTTTGGTTTTGTTCTGCATTTTGAAGGTTCCACAAAAGGGTAATGGCTTGAACCGGAGCGGGCTTAAGCATTCCGGCAACATAGATATGAAAAGCACCAAAACGCACACCTAGACGCCGAAGCACAGCACGGGATTCTTGCGCAAGGTTTTTGACAAGGTCTAAAACTTCGCGGCGGGGTAAAACCCCTAAAGCGTTAACCAGTTGTAAAGCAAGATTGTTGGTTGAATCTGTCAAATTATCGGCATTGCGCAAATCAAATAGGGGCTTTAAAGCCGTTTCAAAATGAAAGGTTACAAAACGCTCTAATCGTTTTATGACGTTATCGCGGGATTCTCCGATGAGTTGTGTGTCTGCTAAAACGATCAGTTTGGGTTTGAAAAAATCTTCTGTCGCAACAAGTTGCCCCACAGGTTGACCAATCCAGCGCACAATGCTATCAGAACTGAGGGTAAAATCACCATTTGCACAAGCACAAAAACGCGTCGCGCGTTTGGAAAACGCAAGAATCAAATTTTCATTCTCTATTGAGCATTGTTGCTCAACTGTTTGATCGGTATTGTTTTTGTTGGCATAAAAACGAAAACCTTCAAATTTACCCCTTCCGTATTTCTCAATGAGAATATCATCCTGAAGAATCTCATTCTGTTGAACAATCTTGCTATCCATGATCATTTTCTTTCTCAGTGTGACACTGGTAAAAGCCTTTTGCGACAACTCCATAATGCTGTTCTTCCTTTAACACGTTTGTTGCGCTTGCTTCAATCATTCTTGTCGTTTTTTGATGTTTCTTTTTGCGTCTTTAAAAACTTAGAGCCTGCTTTTTATTCAGTTTTTATTCAGTTGGGATGTTTTATATTTGTAGATTACACTTATTAGTTGTAATGTAAAGCTGAAAGCGTAAAAAGCATAAACAGATTCTCTAAAATTAAAAGGAAATGGAATCGGTCATCAAAAAAGTAGCATGTGTTTTGTTTGATCACTTTTTTTTTGCCGTTTTGTCATGAAAAGTGAAGAGAAAGTTTTTTTCAAATATTTCATAGGCTAAAAGGCATATTGTAGGGGCATTTTGCAGGTGAAATTATGTCTTATGACAAGAAGTTTTACCATGATCATGAAAAAAACAATTGCGATTATAAATTTACACGCTAAAGTAGTGAGACAAAAGTGGACAACTTTCGCGTTCTTTTTTAAGAAATAACAATGATGTCGTTACCAAATCAATTTTGATAATTTTAATCGCAAGGGGTTATTATGGGTAATCTTTCAAATGCTGTTTATAAAAGCAGCAAAAATTATAGCGATGCAGACAAAAGCTTAGGACGGAATATGATGCGTTCTGCTATGCAAGCACCTTATCTTGAACGACAAAAAGAGCATGATTTGGCTCTGCGATGGAAAGATAAACGCGATGATGATGCCATGCATCAAATTGCCGCAGCTCATATGCGCCTGGTGATTGCTATTGCGAACCGTTTTAAACGTTTCAAAATGCCCTTAGGGGATTTGGTACAAGAAGGGTATGTGGGACTGTTGGAAGCTGCTGCGCGTTTTGAACCTGATCGTGAAGTGCGTTTTTCAACTTATGCAACATGGTGGATACGGGCTTCTATTCAAGATTATATTTTGCGAAACTGGTCAATTGTTCGAGGGGGAACTAGTTCTTCGCAAAAAGCACTTTTCTTTAATTTGCGGCGTTTGCGCGCAAAATTGGTGCAAGATGATAGTGCTTTGTCAAAACAGGATATTTTTCGTACAATCGCTGAAAAGCTCGGTGTTTCCGTACGCGATGTTGAAACAATGGATTTTCGTTTTTCCAGTTCGGATAATTCCTTGAGCGTTTCTGTTTCTGAGAACAGTGACAATCCCATTGCGAAGATGGATGTTTTGGTTGATGAGAGCCCTCTTCCTGATGCTTTAATTGAGCAAGTGATTGATGGTCAACGACGTACGCAATGGCTTTATGATGCGTTACAAATTCTCAACGAACGGGAGCTGGAAATTATTCGCTTTCGTCGTTTAAATGAAGAGGGAGCTACTCTAGAAGTTTTGGGTGAAAAATTAGGAATTTCGAAAGAACGCGTGCGTCAAATTGAAGCACGGGCTTTACAGAAATTACGTTCTGCTCTCCTTACGGTTCATTCAGAAGATGCTTACGATATATAAGCCATGAAAGACTTTGTGAGGGGGTAGGTGCGGGGGCGTAGGGCGTGATGAAGCTGGTTGAGGGATTGCTCGCTTTATCAAGCCATACGCCTCCTTCTGGGGTGCATTGAACCGTTCTTCATGAGCAGAAGAAGATTGGGGGGTGATGTTTGTTTGAGAAGATCTATGCAGAAATTGCGCTCTATTCTCTTTGACACATTCATTTTAGAAGATCTTTAAGATATAGAAGCCATGAAAGACTTTGTGAGGGGGGGGGTAGCTGCCGGGGCGTAGGGCATGGTAAGGCTGGTTGCATTTGCCAATAGGCTTGAGGAGGGCGCGATTAAAGACAGACAAAGAATCAAGATTGCCAGATGAAAAAGAAAACTTATTCGGTGATAATTTTTACTTTTGTACCAGCATGTAACGTTTGTTGAGTTGGTGAGAGGGCATTGAGAATCCGAAAGAGTTTCTCTTTGTTTGGTGTGTGTTGCATTTTATGGGCAAGGTTTGCAACATTTTCTCCTTGTTTAACGCGGACAATACTGATCTTTAATGGTTTCAATTTTTTTAACTCTAAAGTTGAAAGAGGGTGAAAACTTTGGACCGTTTTTTGGGCAATTTCTGCAAAATTTTGAGAATTATAGGGCGCTGCCGTCAGAAAACGAAAAATATGATTATTAAACAGAATGACAACCACATCAAATTGCCATTGCTCGTAAGTCGCACGGGCTTGTGCTGCAAGTAAATTTTGGCTTAAGTGTTCTTGATGGGGGGCGGCTTGAATTGTGAGGGGGTGGATAGATGATGGGTCTAGACCGATAATCCCCCCGCTTTTTAAATAATCACTTGCAGACATTCTTGCTGGACGGGGAATGGCATCAAAGCGAATCGCAATTTTATTGGGACCACTCGCCCAAACGGTTTGTGCGGAATGTTCTATTGTAAAATTATTGGGAATAGAAAAAGCGATACGCCATTGCGGATGAATAAATTCATTGCCACGTACAAACCCTGTGTAAAAGCTTCCTCCAAAAGTCATGCCATCAATGCTTTTGAGAAAAGAATCACGATCAGTATTTCCACTATTTTGTTGATTGATTTTACGGGCTTTTTTTATCGCAAGTCGAATGCGTTGAGGGGTGGTGGGGTGAGAGGCTAGAAAGTCTAAGGAGGCATTTGAGGTGCCAGAAATATTCTGAAACGCACTATAGGCTTCCATTGTTTGAAGAAAGCGCGGGGAAGCAAAGGGATCATATCCTGCTTGTTGGAGCATTTCGAGGGCAAGGGAATCAGCTTCTAGCTCTTGATTGCGGGAAAATTGTGCAAGTTGTTGCTTGTTGTGTACGGGATTGTGATTTTTGCCCATAGTAGAAAAAAGACGAGGAGACATATGATGTGTCATCTTCTTTAATTGGGCTTCTTTTTGTAGGCGTAAAATGCCATGATTAGCTCTGATATGGGCCATCTCATGGGCTAAAATGGCCGCAACTTCTGAAGAATCATTGGCGAGTGCTAGCATACCACGGGTGATGTAGATCGAGCCATTGGGGAGTGCAAATGCATTGACATTTTCTGAGTTTAAAATTGTGACAGAATAGCTTTGAGGAGAATGGTGGGAGGCAATGGTTAGTTTACGAATAATTTTTGCTAAAAAGCGTTCAAGTGTTGCATCATGATAAGCGCCACCATACATTTGCAAAATACGGGGGTGTTGCAGAGCGCTTAATGTGACATAGATATTATGATTGTCAGTATGTTTGATTATTTCAGAAGAACTGGAAGAGAGCCTATCATTTTGAGAAAGAGGGATGTGACAAGCTGAAAGGAGAAGCATTAAACTGATGAAAGTTGCTTTATAAGGCAGAGAGCGAAAAAGAAAATTTCGTTGAAAAATGGCGTGTATTGGATCGCGAGGCAGGTTATTTCTGCGGTGTAATATGGCAAATTTCATGTGTATCTTTATATCGTGTGTTTTTTTAAGAGAAGCTTTAAGGATTCGTTTGGCTATATCACGGTTATCGTTTATAAAAAAAAGGCAAAATATGGCATGACAACATTTACGATATTGTTAAATGGAGATCTTTTTATCACTGATCGTTTGCTTAATCAAATTCAAAACAGTCGGGTGATTGCTGCAGATGGTGGGATGCGTCATGCGGCAGTACTTAACGTGATGCCTGAGTTGTGGTTAGGGGATTTTGATTCATCTGATCAGACTCTGATCGACAAATATAGTCATGTTCCGCGTGAGGTTTTTCCCTCTGATAAAGATATGACAGATAGTGCTTTGGCTTGTGAAAGAGCGCTACAAAAGGGGGCTAAAAAGCTGATTTTGTGCGGGGCTTTGGGAGGGGAGCGAAGTGATCATAGCCTTTCTCATATGACGCAAGCATTGATGATGGCTGAGAAAGGCATTTCAGTGTTGTTGACAAGCGGTTTGGAAGAAGGTTGGCCGGTTGTGCCTAAACTTGCGTTGTATGATTTGCCTCAAGAGTGTTTGTTTAGTCTTATCGGTTTTTCTGACTTACAAGGCTTAACGCTTGAAGGGGTAAAATGGCCAATTTGTGATAAAAATGTGTCATTTGGCTCTTCTTTAACACTTTCTAACCGTATTTGTGGAACCTTTTCTTGCCATTTAGGTTCTGGAAAAGCTATATTGTTAGCGTCTGTGCCTATTCCGTAAAGCTCTTCCAATATATTTTGAATAAGGCAGGGGGGGGCTGAGTGATTAAGTGCCGACATAACTGATATATTATGTATTGATCTTGAGAAGGAAAGGTTTTGCTATGTTCAAATCAATTTTAAAAGTAGCCGTCGTTTCTGCGATTGGTTTCAGTTCGGTGGCTTGTACGACAACTGATGAACGCGTTGCGCGTTACGGTGTAGGGGGAGCAGCAATCGGGGCCTTGGCTGGAACAGCTATTGCTGGAAGTACACCTGGAGCAGCGCTTACTGGTGCGGCATTTGGTGCTTTGGCTGGAACCATAACGGGTGAGGCTGTAAATCAAAGAAGACAACAAAGACAAGCTTCACAATTGTGCACATATCGCTCTCGCAGAGGACATGTTTACCAAGCACCTTGTGCGCAAAGAGTCCCAGTACGTCAATTATGTACTTATCGTGATGCAAGAGGGGTGATGTATCAAGCACCTTGTCCGCTCCGCGTTCGTTAATGGCGGTGCCATTGCTGCGGCTTGACCGCATTTCCCTAGCCTTTGGGATAACGCCTTTGCTCAACCAAGCCTGTTTATCGGTTGAGCAGGGAGCGCGTATTGCGTTGGTAGGCCGTAATGGTTGTGGAAAATCAACCCTGTTAAAGATTGCCGCAGGAATATTAGAGCCTCATGGTGGCGAAATTTTTCGCCACCCTCGCGTAACACTTCGTTATGTCGCTCAAAATCCGGATTGTTCAGGTTTTGAGGATATTAATGCTTATATGGAAGCAGGATTGGATCAGACATCTGATGTTCAGTGGATCAATATGCTTCGCACAAATTTAGGGTTTTCGGGCGCGGAAAAATTAGAAACGCTTTCGGGCGGTGAAAAGAGGCGTGTTTCATTATTACGGGCCATTGCAGCAAAGCCGGATATTTTGTTCTTAGATGAACCAACCAATCATCTTGATTTACCAACCATTGAATGGTTGGAAGGCGTGTTGTTTTCTTTGCGTTCGGCGATTGTGGTGATTTCTCATGATCGACGATTTTTAGAAAATGTCACGCGTTCAACGGTATGGCTTGATCGTGGGACAACCAAAAGACTGGAAAAGCATTTTTCAGAATTTGAGAATTGGCGCGATAAAACACTGGAAGAAGAAGCACTCGAGCAGCATAAATTGGGGCGTCAAATTGTCCGTGAAGAGCAATGGTTGCGTTATGGGGTAACAGCACGGCGTAAGCGTAATGTACGGCGCTTGAGCGAATTAAAAAACTTAAGACAGCGTCATCAAACCTATCAGGGGCAGCCTGGAAGTGCACTGTTGACAGCAGCAAAAACTCATGATTCTGGTCAATTGGTGCTCGAAGCAAAAAAAATTTCAAAATCCTATGGGGATCGCGTTATCGTGAAAGATTTTTCTTTACGCATTCAGAGGGGGGATCGAATTGGTTTGGTAGGACCTAATGGGATTGGAAAGACAACGCTTCTTTCCGCATTGATTGGGCAAAAAACCGTGGATAGTGGGACGGTGAGGCATGGTTATAACCTCTCCATGGCATTGCTTGATCAGCAACGTATTCTCAATGAAGAAGAAACTTTGGCGCACTATTTAACGGGGGGAAGGGGCGATACTCTTGTGATCAATGGACAAGAACGGCATGTGGTTTCTTATATGAAAGACTTTTTATTTTTGCCGGAACAAGCGCGCACCCCCCTTAAAGAATTTTCGGGAGGAGAAAGAGCACGACTCATGCTTGCACGCCTTCTTTCTCGTCCGGCAAACTTTTTAATTCTTGATGAACCAACCAATGATTTGGATATGGAAACTTTGGATTTGTTGCAAGAATTTATCGCTGATTTTGCGGGAACTGTGTTGTTGGTAAGCCATGACAGAGATTTTTTAGATCGTACTGTAACGCATATGTTGGCACCGGAGGGCGATGGTCATTGGGTTTTATATGCGGGCGGCTATAGTGATATGATGGCGCAAAATAAACAGGCTTTGACATTTCAACGTAAAGAAATAGAATTATCGCACCGTAAAATATCTGCAAAATCTTGCGCAGGGGTGGGCGGAAAATATGCTTCATCAAAAGATTCTAGTTTGGATAGTGCGGGAGAGAAAAAAACACGAAGAAAATTGTCTTATAAGCAGGTTTATGCATTGGAAAAATTGCCTGAAGAAATCGCTGTTTTGCAAAATGAAATAAAAAAAATTGAACAAGAGCTCTCTGACCCAACTCTTTATTGCAATGATAAAGAACGTTTTGAGCGTTTATCAACAGCGTTGGAAAAAAAGAAAATGATTTGCACACAAAAGCAAGAAGAATGGCTAGAACTTGAAATTTTACGCGAAGAAATAGAAGTTTATTCACATTAATGTTTCTCATCATCTCTCAGCATTTATAAGAGATTCCTATTGTTTCATCGCTTTCTGTAGAGCACTTGGACATATTAAAGAATAACCACAGTGTCTTATGAATGCATAAAGAGCCGATTGTAGAAAAATACTTTTGACAGCGGTTCAAAGTCATAGGGCTGATTAATGGGATTTGGAAGCAAGCTTGACTGTATATGTTTGGCTTTTTTGCACAATTCTTGATAAAAGAGATCTTGATAAAGAAAAAATTATTGGTGCGGTGCGTTTTTCAAAATGCTCTGTATGCAAGCAGGGCAATACACTCACACGCTTTGCCAGTTCCCAATGTTGCTATCACCCGTGGCTCTTGAGCGCATTTATAAAAAGCATTCTCTTGTCTTTACCTTATATTCTAACCAAGCACCCACGCTTATGAAGAAACAAGCAAATGAGCCTCATTGATTCTCATGTGAGAAGCGTTGTGATGCGAAAAAGCGTAAGGTATTCGATGTTACGGGTTAAGGTTAAAAATGATGATATGTCAGGACAAATCAACGTGTTATTGTAACATTTCTAGGAGGAGAAAATGATGGCAATTAAAACAAAGCGAACAATTTCCACATTGATTGGTTTAGAAGATGCCGCTTCATTGTCTGCTTATTACTTGCGGAATGCGAATTATCTGCGCCCTTTTGAACCGTTGAGAACTGATGATTACCACAGCCTAACAGCTTGGGAAACACGCGCCGATGCATTTGCTTATGAAAGCGCACAAGGGCAAGCCTATCGATATGCCGTACGACTCAAAAATGAAAACACAATCATCGGTGTTGTGAACTTTACAAATGTGGTTCGTGGTGTTTTTCAAGCCTGTCATCTTGGCTTTTCTCTTGATGAGAAAAAACAAGGCAAAGGCCTTATGTTTGAGAGTTTATCGGCTCTTATACGCCATATCTTTCAAGTCTATCACCTGCATAGAGTGATGGCAAATTATAGACCTGAGAACATAAAAAGCAAACTTTTATTAAAGCGCCTTCATTTTGAAAAAGAAGGCTATGCCAAAGATTATTTGATGATTTCTGGAAAATGGAGAGATCATATTCTAACCTCTCGAATCAATGACCTTTATGAGCCCGTCAATAGATTTGAATAAAAGATTTTAATAAAGCTAGGGCCTTTTTACCAGATGTCTAAATATGCCCAACTTTTCACAATCTTAACAAGATGAAGATCCTTAAATCTCTCTTCTGTAAACAGTTTAGGACCTTTGTTTAGTGAATTTCAGCTGCTGACCCCTTTAAATGTTTTTCATCCTAGATAATGAATTGATTGATCATCTTATTCATTGTTTTGCAATTTGAATAAAAGTCTTCAATAGCGCAAGATTCTCTCTATTTTACACCTGTTTTTAGGTTGAAGGACTCAAAAACGCTTTGCTGGCATGTATGAGTGGGGTTGGCTTACAAGGGAGATCCGTATAGATAAAATACCCTCCCTATGGATACAAACGCCCCTGTGGATAGAAATAATTGAAGGATAAGACGTAAAAATGCGCTTTTCATGAATTCTTTCACTTTTTATGAATTCTTTCAAATGTGAGGGCTGTTAAAATGTTACGCATCCTGTGAAGTCGTCTCGTCACAGGTTACATAAATTTTTGTTATTTTGCATAAACTGCTCACGGTGGGCAGAATTTTTGTGCATTCACGCGTTTTTTTCCATTTTCTTAAGAAAAATTCCAATGTTATCAATGTTGTTAATTCATTCCAAGCGCATTTTTATAAAGTTCAATGATGGCTTCTTCTTCCATTCGTTCGTGCTCTTCTTTTTTACGCAACCGTATAATGCTTCGAACAGCTTTGCTATCAAACCCAGAGCCTTTAAGTTCCGTGTAGACGTCTTTAATATCATCGGAAATGGTTTTTTTTTCTTCTTCTAGTCGTTCAATTCGTTCGATAAAAGAGCGTAATTGATTGACGGATATAGCGTGTGTTTGATCGGTTACTGTATCATTCATTGTATTTTCTCCAGGTTATATGTTGTACGTTATTTTTTCGATGACCAATTTATGTCGAAAAAGCTTGAAAAATAAAAAATCAATCAAGTACCACAGTTTTTTTACAAATTGACTTTAAATATTTTGTAAAGTTTTTAAGATATATGTATTGATAAAAGGGCTATAAAAAGAAAAATATAAAAATATGTGTTCTAGATTTGAAAGGCTTTTGAAAAAACAATTGAAAAAAAAGATGTATGATTTGTTTTGAGAATTGACATTATAGAGGAAGTTTTGTGATTTTGAAAAAACAATATTGGGCATTTCAGAAAAGATTAAAGGTTTTTCTCGTGAGCATTTTGCTCTTATTTCCCCTTGTTGTTTTTGCAAAGGCTGACTTTAGGGTGTGTAACACAACCCAACAGTCTGTAGGGGTTGCTCTTGGGTATCGTACGTTTTCAGGGTGGGTGAGCGAAGGCTGGTGGGTGGTTCCCGTGACAGAATGTAAAACTTTAATCGAAGGACCTCTTGCTTCGCGGTTTTATTATTTTTATGCAGAAGGAGCACAAAAAAAAGGAAGCTGGGCAGGTTCTGTCACCATGTGTGTGCAAGATAGCCAATTTACTATTCAAGGGGTTCATGATTGTTTCCCTCGAGGATATCAAAAGGCTGAGTTTAAGGAAATCGATACCGGTAATCAAACCAGTTGGATGGTACAGTTGACGGATGATTCTTTGTTCAACAATTCAGTTTCCTCTTCTCTTTCAGGAAATTCTCCACCGTGAAACGAGCCCGTAAAGTAAAAATTATTGCGACTCTTGGTCCTTCTTCTTTTTCTTGTGTAATGATTGAGAAGCTTTTTAGGGCAGGAGCAGATGTTTTTCGCCTTAATATGAGTCATACGGATCGTGACACATTGGGCGATTTGGTCAAGTCGATACGGGAGGTTGAAAAAACGGTTCAACGGCCCATCGGTATTTTGGTGGATCTTCAGGGACCAAAACTGCGTATTGGTCATTTTGCCAAAGGTCAAGAAGATTTGCGTGTCGGGCAAAGCTTTACATTAGATCATCGCGATGTGGCTGGTGATGCACGGCGTGTTTTTTTCCCCCATGAGGATGTCTTTTTGGCACTTAAACCAGGGGATCGGTTGTTGATTGATGATGGAAGGGTGGAACTGCGCGCTGAAGTGTGTGATGATCATTTTGTTCAGTGTCGCGTGGTTGCTGGAACCCGTATTTCTGATCGAAAAGGTGTGAGTTTTCCTGATACAGTTTTGCCTTTTGATTCGATGACCTCAAAAGATAAGGCTGATCTTCAGGCGCTGTTACAGCAGCCTGTTGATTGGGTTGCCCTTTCTTTTATTCAGCGTCCAGAAGATATTATAGCGGTGCGCAGATTGACAAAAAGCAAGGTGTCTTTGATGGCTAAAATCGAAAAGCCTCAAGCCTTGGAACATATAGAAAAGATTATTGAAGTCTCTGATGGTATTATGATTGCGCGCGGAGATCTCGGGGTGGAAATGCCTCTGGAAAGAGTTCCTGCACTTCAGATGGAGTTGATCAAAGCTTGCCGTTTAGCCGGAAAACCGGTGGTGGTGGCGACACAAATGCTCGAATCAATGATCACATCTCCTGTGCCAACGCGTGCAGAAGTATCCGATGTTGCTACAGCGGTTTATGCTGGAACAGATGCCGTGATGTTGTCGGCTGAATCTGCTTCTGGTCGTTATCCGGAAGAAGCGGTGCTTATGATGGATAAAATCGCGCGGCAAATTGAACAAGATCATACTTATGCTGCTCAGGTTGGAGCACAACATCCTGCACCGGAAACGACAGGGACAGATGCGATTTCTCTTGCAGCGCGTCAGATTGCTGAAACACTTTCACTCTCCGCGATCGTTGCCTATACGGCTTCAGGAACAACAGGGGTGCGCGCCTCTCGTGAACGTCCCAATAGACCGATTATTGCTTTATCGCCCATTGTGGAAACAGCGCGGCGTTTGGCTCTCATTTGGGGGCTTCATTGTGTGGTGACTGATGATGCAAAGAATTTAGAGGATATGGTTGATCGTGCAGCTACCATTGCCTTTCAGGAAGGTTTTTGCCAAGGGGGAGATCGCTTCCTTGTGACAGCCGGTGTTCCCCTTGGAACGCCTGGCGCAACAAACCTTTTGCGTATTGTTTCTGTCTCTCAAGATGGAACGAAGGGGATTTGATCCGTTTACGCATGTGTTTTTTCATACGCCTTTAAACAGGCTTCAGGAACAACAGGGGAGCGCTTCTCGTGAACGTCCCAATAGACCGATTTCGCTTTGATCTTCCCTTGTGGAAACAGCGCGGCGTTTGGCTCTCATTTGGGGGCTTCATTCGTGTGGTGACTGATGATGCAAAGAATTTAGAGGATATGGTTGATCGTGCAGCTACCATTGCCTTTCAGGAAGGTTTTTGCCAAGGGGGAGATCGCTTCCTTGTGACAGCCGGTGTTCCCCTTGGAACGCCTGGCGCAACAAACCTTTTGCGTATTGTTTCTGTCTCTCAAGATGGAACGAAGGGGATTTGATCCGTTTACGCATGTGTTTTTTCATACGCCTTTAAACAGGCTTCAGGAACAACAGGGGTGCGCGCCTCTCGTGAACGTCCCAATAGACCGATTATTGCTTTATCGCCCATTGTGGAAACAGCGCGGCGTTTGGCTCTCATTTGGGGGCTTCATTCGTGTGGTGACTGATGATGCAAAGAATTTAGAGGATATGGTTGATCGTGCAGCTACCATTGCCTTTCAGGAAGGTTTTTGCCAAGGGGGAGATCGCTTCCTTGTGACAGCCGGTGTTCCCCTTGGAACGCCTGGCGCAACAAACCTTTTGCGTATTGCTTCTGTCTCTCAAGATGGAACGAAGGGGATTTGATCCGTTTACGCATGTGTTTTTTCATACGCCTTTAAACAGGCTTCAGGAACAACAGGGGTGCGCGCTTCTCGTGAACGTCCCAATAGACCGATTTCGCTTTGATCTTCCATTGTGGAAATAGTATGGTCGTATGGGGTTTGGGTATTAGATTTTGGGGTTGGGATGCGGTGATGTTGTAATTTTATCGTTCGTTTTGAAGATGGTTGCCTATGGTGGAAGATTTTTTCTATCATCTTTTTAGATCTGTTTCAGATCGTTTTATTGATGTCTTATAAGCGAGAGATTCATTGATCATGAAGATGCATCCTTTTGCTGTTTGAATGAGAACTTTAAAATTTTTCTCACTTTAAGCTTTTGTGAATGGATGAAACTTTTGCAAGCAGAATTGAATAAAATTATGCGTCCTCAAAAATCATGAAGGTCAGGCATGAGAATAAAGTGATCGATGAATGTGTTCTAAAAAATAGGCTGTTTATGTGTCGTTTTTATGTAAAAGCAGTTGGCTTTATGCATTATGATTTTTTTACAATAGCGTTGGTTTTGGTCGTTTGTTGTGCAAGATATTTCATTGGAAGCGCAGTGGTATAAAGCGGATCCTTTGATCTATGAAATGTTTGTGTGTCAGTGAAATATTTAAGGTTTTTTTTGATCAGACTTTAAGCCAATTCCATGAGAGCCATGCGTGATCAGTTATTGGAATCCTCTTGATAAAAAATCGAATTGTTTATGCGTATGCATTTTTTAGAGTTTTTTGTTCTGTTGGGCGCGGAAGGTAAGTTAAATCGGCTTGCTGAGTGCGCGATGATGCATGTTTAAAAGTCTTCCTGTTCTTGTTCTTGAATGTTTTTGCTGTTTTGATCATCTTTGAGCAATTGGTTGGTGAGTTTTTCAATGCGGTGTGTGGTGTCACGCATAATTCTTCCCATGGCGCGCTCCTTTTCATTGTGGAGTCGTAAAAGAGCATCGTAGCTTTCTTGTAATTTTTTATTTTCTCGTTTTATTTCTTCCATTTCATCGATAATCATTATGCCCGCCATGACCGATAAACGATGGTCGCCAATTTCTCCAAAATTTTTCTTTAGATGAGTGATATATTGATCCAATTGTGCTGCAAGCGCAATAAGATGACTTTCTTGTCCTTTATTACAAGCCATGCGATAATTCTTACCATCAATGGTAACGGAAACTGTTTCCATACATTCAAACCTTTATCTATCAATGACGATACGAATCGTTTCCATTGCTTTAATAAGACGTTTGGAAACTTCTTTGTTAACAGATTCTAAGCGTTCAATTTGGGCTTCAGCTTTGTCAAGTGCTTGGGCAAGATGGCTGCGGTCAGCATTCATTCGTTGAATTTCTTCTTCCCATTCGTTATTTTTATCAATAACGGCGTTGCGGTTTATTATGGTGATCTCTAAGGTTCTAAGTGCTTTTTCTAGGTGTTCTAGAGCATCTTGCAGAACCGTAGTCTCTTGGTTCATTGCTTTTGTCCTTTGGGTAATTGTATCCTTTATCAATGCGTTATGCAAAAACGAATCACTTACATTCTTATAATATGTCTCTCTCATTTTTAAGTATGTAGGATATTTTAGCAAGCAAAGCAGGGGATGGATATAAATTAAAAGCTGGATTTTTTGCGCGTATTGGCATAAATGACATGGTTGTACAGGATGCGTGAGGGGAATGTGTTATTAATGTTATGGAAGTGGTGACAAAAGTCTCACGCTGATGGGTAAAAGAGTATTTCTTAAGGAACTTTAAGACAATACGGAAAAAACAACAGAATAATGTATTAAAAAAAATGGTCGATCATTCATGACAAACACCCTCCAACAGAATCAGATGGCTAATGCTATCCGTTTTCTAGCTATTGATGCGATTGAAAAAGCCAATTCTGGTCATCCGGGCTTGCCAATGGGAGCCGCTGATATTGCGACGGTTCTTTATACACAATTCCTTGCTCATGATCCCAAAAATCCTCGTTGGCCTAACCGTGATCGTTTTGTCTTATCAGCAGGGCATGGATCGATGTTGCTTTATGCTCTGCTGTATCTTTCAGGTTATGAAGATATCTGTATTGAGGATCTTAAAAATTTTCGCCAATTAGGAGCAAAGCTTGCAGGACATCCAGAATATGGGCATGCAGCAGGAATTGAAACAACCACTGGACCTCTCGGACAAGGGTTGGCGAATGCCGTGGGAATGGCTCTTGCAGAACGGTTGCAAAATGCTCGTTTTGGCGATCTTATCAACCATTACACTTATGCATTGGTGGGGGATGGATGCCTGATGGAAGGCATTTCGCAAGAAGCACTTTCCTTAGCTGGGCATTTAAAACTTCACAAGCTTATCGTGTTGTGGGATGATAATAATATTTCTATCGATGGAGAAATTTCTCTTGCGGATAGTACAGATCAGTGCGCGCGTTTTAAAGCATCGGGTTGGAATACACTCAAAGTCGATGGACATAGCCAAACAGCCATTGCACATGCCATTGAAGAGGCGAAAAATTCTGATAAACCAACTTTAATCGCTTGTAAAACAACAATCGGTTTTGGAGCACCGAATAAAGCGGGAAGCAATAAAGTTCATGGAGCTCCTCTAGGTGTGCGAGAAATTGCTGAGACCCGTATCGCCTTGGGGTGGGAGGCAGAGCCTTTCGTTATTCCAGCCGATATTCTCGATAATTGGCGTTTAGCAGGGCTTAATGCCGCTAAAAGGCGACAAAAATGGGAAGAAAAATTGGCGGATCTTCCTGTCTCAGAACGGCTGGAATTTGAAAGATTGATGCGTGGTGATCTCGTGGGGGGATTTGATAGCGCTGTCGATGCTTATAAACAGAAACTTGTTGAAGAGTCTCCTGTTGTAGCTACGCGTAAAGCTTCGGAAATGGCTTTGGAAGTGATCAATGAGGTCGTTCATGAGACCATTGGTGGTTCTGCTGATTTGACCGGCTCTAATAATACAAAAAGCAGCCAGATGAAGAGTATCACGGCAGATGATTTTTCAGGGCGCTATCTCCATTATGGCATTCGTGAACATGCCATGGGCGCTATCATGAATGGGCTTGCTCTCCATGGAGGCTTTATTCCTTACGGGGGAACATTTTTATGCTTTTCTGACTATATGCGTCCTGCCATGCGTTTGTCTTCTCTTATGGGGTTGCGGGTGGTTTATGTCATGACCCATGATTCTATTGGGCTTGGTGAAGATGGACCGACCCATCAACCCGTGGAACATTTAGCTTGCTTGCGCGCTATGCCTAATCATCTGGTGTTCCGCCCTGCTGATGCTATGGAAACCGTTGAGTGTTGGCAATTGGCTTTGAAAGCACGCGGGACGCCTTCTACCTTGGCTTTGAGCCGACAAAATCTGCCGCTACTGCGTCAAGAGTATGAAGAAGAAAATCTCTGTACGCTTGGGGCTTATGAATTGTTAACAGCCAGTGATGAGGCGCAAGTGACTTTGTTTGCTTCCGGTTCAGAATTGCAAATTGCGGTCAAAGCACGTGAAGTCTTAGAAGAAAAAGGCATCCCAACCCGTGTGGTTTCTGTGCCTTGTTTTGAACTCTTTTCTCAACAGTCTCGCTCCTATCAACGGGCTCTCATTGGCGATGCGCCGATTAAAATCGCGATTGAAGCTGCTGTTGCTCAAGGATGGGACCGTTTTATTGGCTGTGACGGGGTGTTTATTGGTATGGAGAGCTTTGGGGCAAGTGGAACAATTGATGACCTTTATACACATTTTGGTCTTACTTCTGAAAATGTCGTTGCGACTGTTGAAAGAGAGCTGGAAAAGATCGAAGAGGAAAAGACAAAATGACAGCTTGTATTGTCATGCGTGGGGGTGTCTGTAAGGTATCACACTCTGCACGGTGTTGTGGATAGTGTTGTGCATTATTGTGGATAAGTGATTGATTGATCGAGATACTGGTGTCTTGGGAATTCATAGTTTGGGATTGGAAAATGCCCATTTGTTGTGTTTTAAATGTTATGCTTTTAAAAATTAGATGAGGAAACATGTGAAATGACAGTTCGTGTTGCAATTAATGGGTTTGGTCGTATTGGACGCAATATTTTACGTGCTCTTATAGAAAGTGGACGAAAAGATATTGAAGTGGTTGCAATTAATGATTTAGGATCGGTGGAAACAAACGCCCATTTATTGCGCTATGATTCAGTTCATGGGCGTTTTTCTGGGGACGTTAAGGTAGTGGGGGATGCCATTGATGTGGGGAGTGGTTTAATAAAGGTATGCGCTGAGCGTGATCCTGTACAATTGCCTTGGAAAGATTTAGATATCGATATTGCGTTGGAATGTACGGGCATTTTTACGGCGCGTGATAAAGCAAAGGCGCATTTGGAAGCGGGGGCAAAGCGTGTGCTTGTTTCTGCGCCTTCTGAAGGAGCCGATCTTACCGTGGTGTACGGGGTTAATCATCAATCTTTAAATAAAGAGCATCGCGTTGTTTCAAATGCTTCTTGTACAACCAATTGCTTAGCCCCTGTTGCACAAGTTTTGCACAACACGGTGGGTATCGAAAATGGATTCATGACAACAATCCATTCTTATACGGGTGATCAACCTGTGTTGGATACCATGCATCGTGATCTTTATCGGGCGCGTGCGTCCGCTCTTTCGATGATTCCTACTTCAACCGGGGCAGCAAAAGCTGTGGGATTGGTTTTGCCAGAATTAAAGGGATTGCTTGATGGAGTGTCCATTCGTGTTCCAACCCCTAATGTTTCTGTAGTAGATTTGACATTTACTGCTAAGCGTTCCACAACAATTGAAGAAATTAATACGGCTATTGCGACTGCTGCACGCGGTTCCTTAAAGGGAATTTTGGACACTACGCAAGAAAAGCTTGTGAGTTGTGATTTTAATCATAATCCTCATTCAGCCATTTTCCATAATGATCAAACCAAAGTGATTGATGGTAAGCTCTGTCGTGTTCTGGTTTGGTATGATAATGAATGGGGCTTTTCTAACCGTATGAGTGATACGGCTGTGGCTTTTGCCAAGACAATATAAATACTCTAAGAAGGACCCTCGGGTCCTTTTCCTTTATGAGGAAAAGCCTCGTTTTTGTACAAATTAAGGCGCATTCTTTTGAGAAAAATAGAGAGAAGTTGTCGCTTTTATGCGCTAGAGAGAAGATGCTGTTAAGGATTGATGGTGTTTTTTTAAGTGCAAGGCAGTATATGATTTTAAAAGCCGCTTGAAAGAGTAAACTTTGAAAAAGGAACATCTGAACGAGATAACGTTTGAAAAAACGTCAGAAGATGAAAAATGTAAACACTTTTTCATAGAAGTAAAGAAGCGTTTTAGTAGAAATAAAATTGAGCCAATGCATTTGTTTGCAACAATGGATTATGAAGATTAAGAACAATGAGAGGCTTTTGTACACTTGATGATGGAGGCTTTGAATTTTCAAGTAGAGGGGAGAGAAGGGTGGTTTTTCGTGGGTTTCTTTTATGAAAAAATAAAGATGTGGCATACACAAGCAAAGTAGGGGCATGCAAAAGCAAAGAAGAGATTTTAGAGGAAAGAAAATTAAGCAGGTTTGTTTGATGCGTTTTTATTTGAAACAATGGAAAGTGAAGAGGAAACAGTGATGGTGTTTCGTACGCTTGATGATGTTGATGTTTTGGGCAAACGTGTTCTTGTGCGCGTGGATTTTAATGTTCCTATGGCATTGGGTAAAGTTTGTGATGAGACGCGTCTTGTTCGCCATAAAGAAACACTCGTTGAGCTGCAAAAGCGTGGCGCTAAGCTTATTTTGCTTTCTCATTGTGGTCGCCCTAAAGGAAAGATCGAGCCGGAATTTTCACTCCGTCCTGTTGTGTCAGTGCTGGAAAAAATCATTAATCAGCCGGTTGCTTTTGTTCCTGACTGTATGGGTTCGGCGGTGCAGGTGGCGGTGGAGGCATTGCAAAACGGGGGTGTTTTACTACTCGAAAATATTCGTTTTTATGCCGATGAGGAAAAGAATGATTGTTCTTTTGCCGAAGCTTTGGCCCATAATGGGGATCTTTATGTCAATGATGCTTTTTCGGTTTCTCATCGTGCTCATGCTTCAGTGGAGGGAATAACGCATTTGTTGCCCTCTTATGCGGGGCGATCGCTGCAAGGTGAGTTGCAGGCTTTAGAAAAAGGGCTTGGAAATCCAACGCGTCCTGTCGTTGCACTGGTGGGAGGGGCAAAAGTTTCCAGTAAGCTTTTTGTTCTCAATCATTTGGTGGAAAAAGTCGACTCCTTGGTGATTGGGGGTGGGATGGCCAATAGTTTTTTAGCTGCGCAAGGTATTCATGTGGGGAAGTCACTGTGTGAACACGAATTGATGGAAACGGTCAAAAAAATCATTAAAAAAGCGCAAGAATGTCACTGTAAACTTCTACTCCCTGTGGATGCTATCGTTGGATTTCGCTTTGAAAAAAATGCGCCGCATCGTCTTTATGATATTGGCGATATTCCTGAGGATGGTATGATATTGGATATTGGAACGCGCTCTATTGCTCATATCAAGAGCGCAATAGATAAGGCTGCTACCCTTGTGTGGAATGGACCCCTTGGTGTTTTTGAGATGTCTCCTTTTGATAAAGGAACAATTGCTGTTGCACGACATGCCGCAGAACGCAGTTTGACGGGCAAGTTGGTTTCAATTGCGGGAGGAGGCGATACGGTTTTTGCTCTTAATCATGCTGGTGTTGCTAATGATTTTACTTATCTCTCAACTGCAGGAGGGGCTTTTTTGGAATGGATGGAAGGGAAGGTTCTGCCTGGGATTCTCGCCCTTATGCAGCCTTAAAGGGATTATGCGAAAAGCAGCTTTAAAGCTGTGTGTCATTTGTGTAGGGTGTGTTCAAGCGTATGGCGCACTGTTGGAAGACTTTGAGACAAGATGAAATTTTAAGACAAAATAGAGAAAATAAAGAGGAATTTTTTTATGATGGAACGGCTTGAAGATATTGCACTTTCTCTTGTGCAGGCAGGTAAAGGTATTTTGGCAGCAGATGAAAGTACGGCGACAATAGGCAAGCGGTTTGAAAGCATTGGGGTTGAATCCAATGAAGATAGACGCCGTGCTTACCGTGAAATGCTTTTTAGTACAAAAGAAGCTATGGAAAGTGCTATTTCTGGAGTGATTTTATTTGATGAAACCATTCGACAAAAAGCATCAACAGGGCAAATGTTGACGGATCTTATTCGGGATGCTGGCGCTTTGCCAGGAATTAAAGTTGATACGGGTGCGAAACCCTTAGCTGCTTTTCCCCAAGAGACAATTACCGAAGGGTTGGATGGTCTTCGTGAACGGTTAAAAGACTATTATACTTTGGGCGCACGTTTTGCTAAGTGGCGGGCGGTGATTGCCATTAATGCAGATACCTTACCAACAAGAGGCGCTATCAATCAAAATGCACACGCTCTCGCGCGTTATGCTGCTTTATGTCAGGAACTCAATATTGTGCCGATTGTGGAGCCGGAGGTGCTGATGGATGGACCGTCGTGCGGGCATTCCATTGCGCGTTGCTTTGAGGTGACACAAGCTGTTTTACACACTGTCTTTAAAGAATTGTTTGAAGCCCGTGTTGTTTTAGAGGCGATGATTTTAAAACCCAATATGGTGATTGATGGCAAGGATGCGCGCAAGGCTGGTGTTGAAGAGGTGGCTGAAAAGACTGTTCGTGTGCTTAAACAAACTGTCCCTTCTGCTGTTCCAGGAATTGCTTTTCTCTCTGGTGGGCAGTCAGATCAGGAAGCAACGGCGCATTTATCAGCCATGAATAGTTTGGGTGCATTGCCTTGGAAATTGACCTTTTCCTATGGACGTGCTTTGCAAGCGGCTGCTTTAAAAGCATGGGCTGGAAAAGATGAAAATATTGCTGTTGCGCAAAAGGCATTTCATCATCGTGTGCGGATGAACCATCTTGCGGCTTTAGGACAATGGACAAAGAGCCAAGAAAAAGTGAGCGCTTGAATTGCTATAGACTTGAATTCCCATAAGGGGATGCAGTGATTGTCCTTGATGTGAACGCTTTGCTAGCCAAGAGGGCAATCAAAATGCATAAGCTCTTGCGCATTATGCTCTTTGATAAAGAATATAGTTCTTTTTTTGGGTTTAACAATTTCAAGATTGGATTGTGCCGATTGTAGAGCCGGAAGTGCTGATGGATGGACCATCGTGTCAGCATTCCATTGCGCGTTGTGTGTGAGGGGACATGTGCCGTTTGGCAAATTTTTATAACACTATTTGAAGCTCGTGTTGTTTTAGAGGGGATGATTTTAAAACCCAATAGGGGCATTGATGGCAAGGATGCGCGCAAGGCTGGTGTTGAAGAGGTGGCTGAAAAGACTGTTCGTGTGCTTAAACAAACTGTCCCTTCCACTGTTCTTAAGAATTGCTTTTCTTGTCTTGCGGGCAGTCAGATTAGGAAGCAACGGCGCATTTTTCTGCCCCATTTATTCACGATCAATGCTTTGGGTGCATTGCCTTGGAAATTGACCTTTTCTTGATCGACGTGCTTTGCAAGCGGCTGCTTTAAAAGCATGGGCTGGAAAAGATGAAAATATTGCTGTTGCGCAAAAGGCATTTCATCATCGTGTGCGGATGAACCATCTTGTGGCTTTAGGACAATGGACAAAGAGCAGGGGACAAAAGAGCAGGGGACAAAAGAGCCAAGAAAAAGTGAGCGCTTGAAGTACAAGCTCTATGCCTAAATGCGGAAAGATTTTGCATGTTTCTGCGTGATTGGGAAAACCTCATCATGATAAAAATGATGGGGGTATTTTAGGCTTGAAAGCTTTCTCAGAGCGTTTTCTCCTTGGATATTTTATAAAGTCTTTATGAATTGCATCGAGAGATAAGATTGCGGGAGAGGTGCGATTGTAAGAAGGGGAGATGGTGCTTTAAAGGAAATTCGTGAATGCGCAGTATCTTCGTTGTGTTATGGTTCGTGAGGTGGACTCTTATTTTTTGAAGTGAAAATCATAAAGTTGGTACTATCTTAAGAAGAGTTTGATATTGTGATATTTTCTCTTTATTCATGTTATTATTGCTTGTCATCAGCACAATCCATTTGAGTGCAATCTCAAAAGTTGGGTAAGCGGGTCGATTGAAGAGTTGTGATTTCTGATTGGATTAGACATATAGCTTATGAAGCTTTTGTGCTTCAGGATAGCTTCTTCTTCAAGGGGGTGTCTTTTTATTAACGAGCGGATTTAGTTGCTTTTGCTAACAAAAATAGATTTGTATTTCAATAAAACACCTCTTTTTTCATTAAAATGAATAAATTTTTCTTGTATTTTGTTATGATATCATTATAGAAAATTAATCTCGTAGCATTTTGGCTTTAAAATCGAGGGGGGGAGTTGTGGACAGCATATCTTCTAAGAATACAAGCATCAAAAAAATCGATACGCAGAGCAGAGCGTTTCTGCAATTATGATGCGAAAATTTTGCCATATCGTACGTGGGATATTCGCTGGAATATTCGGAGTGTTTTTTTTCATAATTTTTCTTATCTTATTCAACATGCGTGGACTGGTTCATGCCGTACTAAGCTTCTTTACGGGAGCGAGTGGACTCACGTGCTTTTTCTTTTTTGTCGGATACTACTTACAACGCCGCGAAGCAACAGCAGATGAAGCCGCTATATCGTTCACACTACTCATAGCAATTGGTGAAGGCGTTTTTTCTATTTGCTGCATGTCTGCTATGTGGGGGTATGATGCTCTCTTATACCGTTTAGCACCTGAAGGGTATGTTCTTATTCTCCCTGAATAAAGAGAGCGCACTTTGGTTGTGTATAAATCAAAATGAGAGGTGGACAGTCTCTCAAATTCTTAAGAATTGTTCTCAAAAATCATGACATTAGAGCTGCATTTAATGAAGGGACTATAACAAACCTTGGTCTTTAAGCACAATGGAAATCTTGTAGAGCGGAAGTCTTGTAGGGTGGACTCACTGCGTCCTTGACCTTAAGACACCCAAACGGCTTGTTTTGTCTTTTTCACGCGGCTTATGAAGTCATGATATAAGGGGAAAGCTTCTTAGGGGGGCTCAATGGTATGTTACCGTGTGCTAAATGGAAAAATGAGAAAGCATCTTTATGCAATATAATCCAATTATGATTTTGTGATTTAAATATAAAGGGTTCAAAGCCTTCTACAAAACTGATACGCTATAAGGGGAAAAAGCACCTATATTTAGCCACTAAGGCGTATTTTAGGTGCTCTTGATAGAGCTATATCACAAAATGATTTTTGAATTAAAAAAAAACGCAACCATCACGATTTATAAGGGGTTGAGACCGATCTATTTCTGTTGGATGCGTTTTTAAATCACTCTTTAAAGTGCACTCCATTACAGCACAAAAAAAGCCTCATAACTCTAATGAGGCAATCGTTTGGTTTAAAATCTTTGTACCTCACGAGGATGAGGTTTTTACATACCAATATTGCCAAAACGATTTTTGAACTTAGAAAGGCGACCGCCACGGTCTACAAGTGTCTGGGACCCACCTGTCCATGCTGGATGTGTTCTTGGATCAATATCTAGATTGAGCGTATCCCCTTCTTTTCCCCAAGTGGAGCGCGTTGTATATTGAGTTCCATCCGTCATAACAACGGTAATTTTGTGATAGTTAGGATGAATATTCGCTTTCATGCGTCAAACCTTTTACGTTTACAGAATGAAAGAACACTTACTCGATTTTTTAAGTGCGCTTCCTTTGTCTTTTTGATACATTGATTAAAGTATCTATTCCTATAGCTGAGCACGCATTAAAAAACAAGTGTTCAAGATACATCATTTTGTCAAGTTTTATAAATCCTTTAATAGTTTTATAAATCCTTTAATATAGTGAGCGAAGTTTTATGAAATTATATCGTCATTCAGAAAAATCTACAAAATCCTCTCTTGAGAAATCTTCCTTTTCTTCACTTGCCATTTTTGTTCCTTATCTTTTGCGCTATCGTTGGTTGTTTATCTTTGCCTTTCTTGCTTTGTCTGTTGCAGCTCTTGTTACATTAGCTTTACCCATAGCGATCCGCCAAATGTTTGATCATGGATTTTCTCGCTCAAGCCATGGACATATCAATTTTTACTTTGGCATTTTGTTTTTATTAGCCTTGATTCTCGCATTTTCTTCAGCTTGCCGTTATTATTGTGTCATCACCTTGGGAGAACGGATTGTTGCCGATTTACGGCGGGATGTGTTTATCCATATTATGAAACTTTCGCCAGCTTTTTTTGATCGGTCGCATTCAGGTGAGATTGTTTCAAGACTTCTAACAGATACGACACAAATAAAATTGGCCGTTGGTTCAACCGCCTCTACCGCTTTGCGTCAGTTGATTATCGTGATCGGGGCTGTCGTGATGATGGTGATCACCAATGCTAAATTATCTTTGCTGGTTCTGGCTGCTATTCCTGTTGTGGCAATTCCTTTGGTGGCTTTTGGACGCAGGGTACGTACACGCACACGCGCGGCGCAAGATCGTGTCGCCGATGCTAATGCTGTTGCAACAGAACAGGTTAGCGCTATTCGTACGGTACAAGCTTTTACCGCTGAAAAATTTGTTGCGACACGTTTTTCACGGATGATAGAACGCGCCTTTCAGACAGCACGGGCTTCTGTAATTTTGCGTTCCTTTTTTACTGGTTTTGCGATTTTTTTGGTTTTTAGCAGTGTGGTGGCTGTTTTGTGGATTGGATCGCATGATGTTTTGAATGGGACGATGACAGGGGGGACATTAGGGCAATTTGTCCTTTATGCCGTTTTTGGAGCTTCAACCTTTGCCCAATTATCAGAACTGGGGGCAGAACTCATTCAAGCAGCAGGTGCGGCTGAACGATTGGCCGAATTGTTGCAGGAAAAACCTATGATTTTAGCACCTAAAAATCCTTTATCATTGGAGCGCCCTGTTCGAGGCGAACTTATTTTTGATCATGTTGATTTTACCTATCCTTCTCGACCTCAAGAGAAGATTTTACGCTCGCTTTCCTTTTCTATCAAAGCCGGTGAAACAGTTGCTTTTGTTGGTGCTTCAGGAGCGGGGAAAAGTACCATTTTTTCTTTAATCCTGCGTTTTTATGACCCAACAAGTGGAAAAATTCGGCTGGATGGTCTGGAAATTGATCGCCTTTCTCTGCAAGATTTACGTGGTGCAATCTCTTATGTTCCGCAAGATGTTGCTATTTTTGATGGTACATTGCGCGATAATATTGTTTTTGGAACTGAAAATGCCCTGGAAGAGGAAATTATTGCGGCTGCTAAAGCAGCCAATGCCTTTGAATTTATTGAAAATTTGCCTGATGGCTTGGATACAGAAGTGGGAGAACGCGGTACCATGCTTTCTGGAGGGCAAAAACAGCGCATTGGTATTGCACGGGCGATTTTAAGAAATGCACCGCTCTTGCTGCTTGATGAAGCGACATCTGCTTTAGATGCAAAAAGTGAAAAACTCGTGCAAGAAGCCTTAGAAGGTTTGATGCAAAACCGTACAACATTGGTGATTGCGCACCGTTTGGCAACCATTTTAAAAGCGGATCGTATTCTCGTGATGGATAAAGGCGCCCTTGTGGAAGAAGGAACCCATGCCGAACTTGTGGCAAAAAATGGTGTTTATGCTTATCTTGCAAAATTGCAATTTTCACCTGAATAAGGGCTCTTAATACAAGAGCAGTAACTGGGGGAAATACCATTTTTATAAGCAGAGGATGATCATTTAAGGGCTCATGGGAAAAAGAGAGGCAAGAATTAAGATAAAAAAGAGGGGCAAAAATTGAGGCGTTTTTCTTTTTGAATTCTGGTTGTGCTTTTTTATGCTTGAAAGGGAGCATCTTTATAAAAATGCTTTCTTTATGTAGAATATAAAACGATGCCAAGTTAATATTTATTAATTGACAACGCATTAATTTATATAGATAATTCAACCTTATTCATATCGAATGAGAGTCCCGAATATCGTAAGATTCTCTCATTTCAAATCTGTTTATCTTGAATCAATTAACATCACTTGCTTGCACGTCATAAGCGGGAGGAGTGTGTGGATCAAATGTGTATAAGAAAAGACTAAAAATGGTTCTTATGAACGCTCTCAAATGCCAAGAGCTGTATCGCAACACCCACGGGCTGGTAAAGTGTGTGATGGTGCCGGTTTGCTTCTTCATAAACGTAAAGATGGAGGTGCTCAATGGATTTATCGTTATACCCTTCACGGGCGCCGTCGTGAAATGGGATTGGGTGCGCTTTGAGACATGTCTCTTTAAAACAAGCCCGTGAATTGGCAACTGGGTGGCGTTCTGTTTTGCGTGAAGGGCGTGACCCCATTAAAGAACGTGAAAAACAAAAGCGTGAGGCAATAAGCAATCTCCATTATTTAAAAGATATTGCTTTGGATACTTTTGAAAGCCGTAAAGCTGAATTAAAAAGAGATGGGAAAAATGGAGATTGGTTTTCGCCTTTACAACTTCATATTCTCCCTAAATTAGGATGTTTGCCCATTTCAGAAATTACACAAACAGAGATACGTGATACCTTTGCTCCCATTTGGCATACAAAAGCAGCAACAGCTAATAGAGCTCTTAGTCGTCTTAATATTTGTCTCAAACATGTGGCTGCTTTGGGATTAAATGTTGATTTACAAGCAGTAGAAAAAGCACGCGCTCTCTTAGGTAAACAACTCTATAAAACCATTAATAGACCAGCTATGAATTGAAGGGAATCGCTCTCTTTATAACTGTCTTCACGTTGATTTATAAGGATAATTCATTGTTTTCCACGTTGGATGAGAGCTTCTAAAATCATAGGATTTTCTTATTTTAAACCTATGATGGTGAATCAATTAAAATCATGTCTCTTGCATGTAAAAAGTAGGGAAGTCTGTATGGCGTAAAACACTTGAGAAAGAACAATGCTTCTTATGAATCCTCTCAAGTTTTAAGGGTTGTAGCAACATTGGAGGGTGGCAAAATGTGTGATGGTGCCGGCTTATGGAAAAAGAGCCGATAAATGGGCTGAGAAATGCTTTTTATCGATTTTACAAAACAGAGCTAAGAGAGCACGCAGCCATGTTTTGCTGTGTTAGGCTTTTGAGTACTTTGAACCACTCTATCGGGGAAGTTCATTTTAAGAGTTATAAAGCTTTTCTTTAAAGCGTATAAAGCACAAGAGCAGTATAATTAAAATACGAATTGTTTGTATTTATCAATATTATTATCTATATTTTGTATGCTATTTTTGTTAACGCAGAATATATAGAAAACTTTGAATCCGTTATATACATATTGATACAATATCGAGGAGCCGATAAGAGAGCTGTGTGAAATGTCGGTGAGGAGAAAAAGGAGCGAGGATGGGTAATTACGATACTTTCATAGTTATAGTAGGAATATTTATAGCAGGGGGCATAATCTGTAGTCTTTGGTTAGCAAATCATCAAAAAAAGCAATTAAGTGAACAACTTGAGAAATGTGAGAAATTACTGCAGCTGAAAGATCGAGAGTGCGCGATATATCGAAATATTATTGCACAATGGGAACAAAAGCTTTTTCAAAAAACTCAAAGAATACCGAAAGAATGGATTAAACAATGGGATGAAGAAGTAAGATATTGGGAAAGGAGTATATTAGGGATAAAAAAAATTGGGCACATTTCTGAATCTAAAGAACAGCAGCATCCAATGATACGAGATATTTGTGCTCAAGGATATGCAGATACGTTTTTTCTCTATGAAAAGGCGATGGAAGTGGAATTTACTGCTGAGCACATCGAAAGAATAAATGAATTAATGAAGCGTCCAATTTTTAAGGAAACTTATCCTAAAGTTGTGCGATTGATGAGAAAGAACAGGATAATTATTGAAAAGTTTGTAGATCCTCTGACGAGAAAAAAGCGCTATAAGCCTACAATGCTGTTGTTTCATTGGTGGTTATATATGATTGATGATATGATTACAGCGGAATATAAACAGCAACAAAAAGATAAGGCTTCAGGGCTCTATCGTGACTTAGCATCTCTGGAAATTTGGTTTGAAGATATACCTAAATATACAGAATATGAAACGCTAAAAAAGATACTGCGAGGATTTGGGACCATGCCTGGTGACTGTGATGTACTATGCGTTTGTAAAAGAGAACTTTTATCATTATTGTATGATGTTTCCAGTGATTATAAGGCGGCGAGAGAGACTTTTATTTACTATAAGCAGCTTATTGATACGGTGAAAGAAGGATATATGGCCTTTGAGGAAAATTGTCGTTACTCCACGGTTGAAAAGGCAATGAAGGCTTGTAGAAAGAGAGATAAAGAAGAGAAAAAAGACCTAGTAGTCCTTAATGAAAAGATACCGACATTTGAAGAAGCTTATAAATTAGGCATTAAAGAATGGATGAAATCATCAAATGAGAAATGCGATAACCGGTTGATTTTTTGGGAGCAGCTTACCAGACAAACAAAATTAAAAGCTATCTTCGGTGAAGAGAAGGTAAAGAAATTGGAAGAGGCTATCGAAAAAGATCAAAAACAGTTCGAGAATGAAATACAGGAAGCGGTTCTTGCAAATAGATATTTGAATTACAATAAATCTTACGCCTATTTGATAAATACGTTGGAATAATGCTTGAAAGAAGGAGAGGTCGGTAACAGTTATATATTAGTATATTAATGGAAATTTGCATAATGGCGTATTTTTGTGAAGAGCAGTGAAACGCAATGAAAGGTATAGGCGGCAGCTCTTAAAAAAGAGGGGTGTTTTTAGAGTCGATTTTTTTTCGGCAGTGTAAGGGTGATTTCTTAAAAAGGGTAGGGGAGGTTTTTGCAGCAGGTGTATTTATTGTTTTTGAGAGCGTTTTGTTGTGATGGTGATTTTTGTTTTCTGGTTTGTTTGTAGGGGAACTGAGGGGAACAACAGTGTCAATAATATTGGCTAGGCTGTCATTGTATCTTTAGGTTTTTTGGGGGGCTTGATCGTTGGTGATTGTTTTGTGAACCCTTTGTATGCGGGGTGTTCTATTGCAAATTTGCAGGTTGTCTTCCCAATAGCCATCAGTTCTTCCAGCCGCAACATAGGCTAAATCAAGGGATGCTGCGCCAAAACGGCGAAGTCCAGCAACTTCCATCATCATATTGCGTAATTCAATAAGGTAGGTTCCATGACCTGGGCGTCCAAAATGAGGCATGCCGGTGGCAATGACACAATCTTCTAATCTTTTCCGTGCGGAAACGCGGCAGCGCCGGTCGTTGAAAAAAGCACCACTGCCCCGTTCTGCGGTAAAGAGCTCATCATTCACGGGGTTGTAAATGACAGCTGCAACGATTTTGCCTTGGCTTTCTAAAGCAATGGAAACAGCAAAAAAAGGAATGCCATGGAGAAAATTTGTGGTGCCATCTAAAGGGTCAACAATAAAACGATGTTGTGAATCCTCTCCAATGATTTCCTCAGACTCTTCCATCAGAAAACCGAATTTGGGGCGCACTTTGCTTAGTTAATTGAAAATAATTTTTTCTACTTTGCGATCGGTTTGGTTGACGTAATCTGGTGGTTTTAAGATTTTTTTTTGAGAGCTAAATGCCTTTTTTGAGAACTTTTTCTAGTTTGGTGCGAATGTGTTCATTGCCGGCGAGGATATTTTTTTTGCGGAAGATATCATCCCCCCCTTCTTTATCGGTGACAAAACCACCGGCTTCGCGAACCATTAAGATTCCAGCAGCCATATCCCAAATTTGCAGGTTGTCTTCCCAATAGCCATCAGTTCTTCCAGCAGCAACATAGGCTAAATCAAGGGATGCTGCGCCAAAACGGCGAAGTCCAGCAACTTCCATCATCATATTGCGTAATTCAATAAGGTAGGTTCCATGACCTGGGCGTCCAAAATGAGGCATGCCGGTGGCAATGACACAATCTTCTAATCTTTTCCGTGCGGAAACGCGGCAGCGCCGGTCGTTGAAAAAAGCACCACTGCCCCGTTCTGCGGTAAAGAGCTCATCACTTACCGGATTGTAAATGACACCCGCAACGATTTTGCCTTGGCTTTCTAAAGCAATGGAAACAGCAAAAAAAGGAATGCCATGGAGAAAATTTGTGGTACCATCTAAAGGGTCAACAATAAAACGATGTTGTGAATCCTCTCCAATGATTTCCTCAGACTCTTCCATCAGAAAACCGAATTTGGGGCGTGCTTTGCTCAGTTCAGTGAAAATAATTTTTTCTGCTTTACGGTCTGCTTGACTGACGTAATCGGCTGGTCCTTTTAAGGACACTTGCAAATTTTGCACTTCACCGTAATCACGCACCAACGAGCGTCCTGCTTTCATGGCAGCTTGCACCATGACATTCATGATTGCAGAATGGGCCATCTTGTTATTCCTTTATTTATCTTTTTCATTTGCACGACGCAAATAGATCAACTCGTTGGTGTCGACAATGATACGCTCACCGGCATTCATAAAAGGGGGCACAAGAATACGAATCCCGTTTTCAAGAATGGCGGGTTTATAAGAGGAGGTCACCGTTTGTCCTTTAAGAGCTGGATCAGCTTCCACAATCGTGACAGCAACTTGATCAGGTAGGGAGATGCCGATAGGCTTTTCTTGATAAAGTTCAACTGTGACAGTCATCCCATCTTGCAAGAAAGCAGCGCGTTCACCAACAAAGTCTTTTTGCAATTCCAATTGTTCATAAGACTCTGAATCCATAAAGACCAAAGCATCCCCTTGTTGATAAAGAAAGGTAAAATCTTTTTGTTCAAGGCGGACCCTTTCAACCGTTTCAGCGGCACGAAAGCGTTCATTGAGTTTTGTACCATCCAGTAAATTTTTCAGTTCAACTTGATTAAATGCACCACCTTTTCCAGGCTTTACAGCGTTGCATTTGACGGCAACCCACAAACTTCCTTGATGCTCTATCACATTCCCGGGGCGAATTTCATTACCATTAATTTTCATCGTTTCTGTCCAATTCTCTTCTTGCAAAAAGAGTTCTCTTACTTTGTCCTTACGGCGCTTTTCTTTGCTGCCTTAACAGTGAACTCTTTTGTTGTTTTTAGGTTCAAAATTTCTTGTTTGTTTTGCGGTTCCCTCATGGTCTTTGTGTGCTTTTCATCTGTCTTACCATGGATTTTCTCATGGGGTTTTCTCATAAGTTTTCTTATGAGCTTTGCAGAGAAAAGCTTAAGGACAAAAAGGACCTTGATGTATTCTTGCTTTTCAGTTCTTTGCAAGACCATAAAAAGTGCCAAGACGCAAGCTTTTTAAAAATTTGCACAAAATTTTTTGAGATTTTTGAGGATTTGGGGGAAATTTATCCCGTTGTGTTGTAAAATCTCATTGAGACGGATGATAGAAATTTTGTAAATCTATGAGGCGTTGTTTTATGAGAATGACGCGTGGATATTGTGTGGGGAAACTTGTCCGAATAATCTTGTGAAATCAACCCCATGAAACGGAAAGCGGAGTTTCGTTCTGAGAAGCCTGATTGCTGAGAAATTGGATCGAGAAAGGGCTTTGTGTCCTTTAAAGGTGTATGAGGTAAGAACAGAGAGCGTGTAGGCTCTATGAGTGTGTTGCGCGTTATAGAGAATGTGGTGCGCTCGTGCGTGGTGTTAGCTTGCATTCTCATCCATGATAAGCTGTAGAATGGCTTTTTGTTTTATCGAGGTGAGCGTTCTAAATCTTTTGAGCAACAGGTATTCTTCAGTATTCGAAATAACTTCATCGTGATGGTGTGGAGGCTGTTGTTTTGTGATGATATCCGCATAAAAAAAGGAAATCGGAACATTCAAAATATCGGAAATTTGCATTAACCGCCCCGCGCTGACACGATTTAAGCCTTTTTCGTATTTTTGAATTTGTTGAAAGCTTACACCTAGAGCATGCCCTAAAGTTGTTTGAGACATTTTTAGCATTTGTCGTCTCAAGCGAATTTTTTTGCCAACAAAAAGATCAATATTAAGATTTTGAGATTGCATTTTACCCTCCCGCCGGTTGCGAGCGCCCTCGCACGAGTATTCCGGGAGTCAAAAATACTGACCTCGAATCAGCTTTTTTGCTTTTAGTGCTAGAGCGCACCTGGACATAGCAAAAACTCCCGGAATTCCGGGATACCCACAGAGTGGGACAAATTAATGTACGAGGTTTCGGGTTTTTGAATCCCTATTGGTCGTTGCGTATGCGACCAAAACACCTTTTAACTCATAAAGTAATTTCAGCAGATTGGCAATAAAAAACAGTTTTTTGAATAAGAAGCGGTGTGTTTTTTTATGAAAGTAATATAAAGCATTCATATCGAGGGAGTATGGCTTTGAACAACGCGTATCGCATTATCGAGAGTGTGGTGCGCTCGTGCGTGGTGTTAGCTTGCATTCTCATCCATGGTAAGCTGTAGAATGGCTCTTTGTTTTATCGAAGTGAGTGTTCTAAATCTTTTGAGCAACAGGTATTCTTCAGTATTCGAAATAACTTCATCGTGATGGTGTGGAGGCTGTTGTTTTGTGATGATATCCGCATAAAAAAAGGAAATCGGAACATTCAAAATATCGGAAATTTGCATTAACCGCCCTGCGCTGACACGATTTAAGCCTTTTTCGTATTTTTGAATTTGTTGGAAGCTTATTCCTAAAGCGTTTCCTAAAGTTGTTTGAGACATCTTTAGTATTTGTCGTCTTAAGCGAATTCTTTTGCCGACCAGAAGATCAATATTAAGATTGTTGGTTTGCATTTTACCCTCCCGCCGGTTGCGAGCGCCCTCGCATAGTATTCCGGGAGTTAAAAACACTGAGTCCGAGTCAGCATTTTGCTTTTAGTGCGGACAAGCACCTGGACATAGCAAAATCTCCCGGAATTCCGGGATACCCACAAAGTGGGTTTATTTTTACGCTAGGGTTTTAGGATTTTCAGTTCCCTATTGGTCGTTGCGTAGGCGACCAAAACACCTTTTAACTCATAAAGGAATTTCAGCAGATTGGCAATAAAAAACAGTTTTTTTAACCAGAGGTGGTGTTTTTCTCATGAAAGAAATAAACCCTCTATATCGAGGGAGTATGGCTTTGAACAACGCGTATCGCATTATCGAGAGTGTGGTGTGCACTATCACATGAGGTTAGATTACATTGTCCCCGCCAAGTGCGAGCGTCCTTTTATGCGTATTCCGGGAGCTTGAAAATACTGAAACCTAATCAGCCTTTTTTGCTTTTAGTACGGACAAGCACTTGGACAGAGCAAAATCTCCCGGAATTTCTATCAACTTTATCTCTTTGAAGCAAAGAATAGCATTTTTCTCAAGCGTTTTTATAAAAATAAAAATGTGTTTTATGAATTTTCTTAAGGGTTAAAGGATTCTACAATATTGAGGATTGGCAAAGCCTATGATGGTGCGTGTTCGTATTTTTATGAAGTAAAGAAGGGGCATGAAGTAAAGAAGGGATAGAGGGGGAGCATTCTTTTAAGATCAGGGGCTTTTTGCCTTCTTTAGCCGCTAGAGCATGGCGTTGTTGGTATAGAGCATGGCGCTGTTCTTGTGCCTGCTGCCTTCTGTGTCTTGAAGTATCATTTTGTTTATTCTTTTGATAAAGCCTTTTTGAGAGAAATTTGTGCTAAGCAAAATTTAAGTTTGTTAAGTGCTTTTTAAAAAACAGGAAGGAGCTTTATGGCTTCTGTTTGCGCCTTTTCTTGTTGTTTTTTGTCCATACCTTGGAGCATTATTTCAAGATCAGGGGCTTGCATTTTTGCCTCCTTTGCAAGAAGATACCATGCTGCTGCCATGATCGTATCGCCTTTTGTTCCGATACCGTCTCGATAAAGTCTTGCAAGGGAAATTTGTGCTGGGGGGACCATGTGGGTGGCATTGTGAAGCAGCAAATGAAAAGCACGGTCAAAATCTTTTTCTCCTCCACGTCCCTGTATAAGCCATTGTGCTAAATGAAGTTGCGCTTGTAAGTGGTTGTTTTGGGCTGCAACTTCCAGCAGTCTACGGGCATTACGCTCATCCTTTGGTCGATGTAAAGTGCCTAAGGAGAGAATTTTTGCCGCTGCAAAAGCAGCTTCTGCATCCCCAAGAGCAGCCCCTTTTAAGTGCCATTTTAAAGCTTGCTCGATGGCTTCATTTTCACGGCTTTGAGAAGAGACACCAGGAAGATTTTGTTTTTCCTGTGAGGCTTTATAAAGAAGAAGTTGTCCATAATAAAAATAGGCTTCCTTAACACCTGCCTTGACAGATTTTTGAATATACTGTTCACCAAGTTCTTGATTTTGTTTTACAAAATGTCCATCAAACAACATAAGCCCATAGCGAAGTTGGGCTTGGGGTTCCCCTTGTTTTGCTGCGCGTTCAAACCATAAAGCAGCCCGCGCCCCGTCAACAGGAACAGCGCATCCTTCCATATAAATTCGGGCAAGAAGCGTTTGCGCAAAAGGATCATTTTTTTCAGCACGGCGGAGAGCTTCTTGAAAAGCTTTTAAATAATAGCCTTGAATGTAATAGTCATAAGCTTGGTCATAGTCTCCAGCTTTTAAGGGCTGAAAAGGTTCTTCTGGGTTTGAAGATTCTTGAATTGTATTGAAAGAGTGTTCAAAATCTGAGAGTTCATCAGTGTTTCCAGCAGAATTTAAAACAGAACTTGCAAGCCCTATCATTCCTAGGATAAGCAGTTGAACACTTCTTTTGATCATCAATTTCTCCTTCTCATTACCAAACAGAATTTTCACATTTTTTTTTCATCATTACAAGCCGAATCCCATTGCTCTCTTATTTTTCATTTCCGTTAAGAGAGGTTTCGGTCCCTTTATAAAGATAGCATTAACGTTGATCAGAACCACACTGTTTTAAACAGTGCTATTTTAAACACCTTTAAACAACGATAATGAAAGAATGATCCAGAGAGACTACCTTCTCTTGTCAAGACTTTATCACCCTAAAATAAAAAAGCGTCTATGATGAGGCTACTTTTTAAAATATGTGACGAATTGCTTATGAAAAATGCGAAATGTTGAGAAAAAGAGAGCGTGTCGGAGCACTTGTTAGATCCGTTAAAATGAGGTGCAAATTTCTTTATCTTTTGCAAAAAATTTTAAGTCTTTATGTTCGAAATAGAGAGAATGTCCATCTTCAAAGAGCGGGTTTATTTATTCTGATAAATACGTAGATAATAACTTGGTTCTCCCGACCAATCATACTGAAGCACAGAAATTATATGTTCATCATCCTTTGGTGTTCGTGTGTAAAACAATCCCACACCCATGTTTTGCTGCTTTTGGGGTTGATCTGTATAAATCACATTCTATCCCGTTCGCCGCAACAGATCGATAAATAAAGGCGTAAAGTTGTCTATTGTATCACTTTGATAAGAGGAGAAGTGTGGTTGGATTGATTGGTAAAGATCTTTTGACATCGTTAGAAAAATCGTATACTTTTAAATCCGCCACCCTCTTCTCCGCCACAAGATTTTCATCAACATAATTTGATACATAGTTCCCTGGAGAGGCACAACCAGCCACTAACAAAAGTTGTGACAGAAATAAATATTTTGACATCTTCATTCCCCCCCTCTATCATTTTTCTTTTTTCTGACTCGTTTTTTCTTAAGAAAGTTCTTGCACAAGATAAGACAAGAACCTTTTCTATCGTTATACTATCACGTATCGGTATCTTAGAAAGTATTTATTTATCAATATTTACACATTATTAAAAAAACTGCCATCATCTTTCATGGTATTTAAAACTTATGCTTAACAGACAAAGTCAAATGATTGCATGGGGTGCTCCTGCAGATTGATCCAATAAATTTTCAAGCGCTGCTCTTTGCGGGGATGTTTGTGATGTATGCAGATGCACAGAGTCTGTAGGGTAAACAGAGCCTGTCGTATTCACGTGATATTAAAAGCTTTCATTGGGTTCAGAGAATAATTGTAAAATGGCTCTTTGTTTTATCGAAGTGAGCGTTCTAAATCTTTTAAGCAGCAGATATTCTTCTGTGTTCGAGATGATTTCATCGTGAGAGGAGAGGGCATGTTGTTTTGTGATGATATCTGCATAAAAAAAGGAAATCGGCACAGTCAAAATATCGGAAATTTCCTTTAATCGCCCCGCGCTTACGCGATTTAAGCCTTTTTCATATTTTTGAATTTGTTGGAAGCTTATTCCTAAAGCGTGCCCTAAAGTTGTTTGAGACATCTTTAGCCTTTTTCGTCTTAAGCGAATTCTTTTGCCGACCAGAAGATCAATATTAAGAGTGTTGGTTTGCATTGTCCCCACCGGTTGCGAGCGCCCTCGCATAAGTATTCCGGGAGTCTAAAAACACTGAACTCGAATCAGCATTTTGCTTTTAGTGCTAAAGAGCACCTGGACATAGCAAAATCTCCCGGAATTCCGGGACACCCACAGAGTGGGACAAATTAATGTATCGAGCTTTCGGGTTTTTAGATCCCTATTGGTCGTTGCGTATGCGACCAAGACACCTTTTAACTCATAAAGTAATTTCATGAGGTTGGCAATAAAAAATAGTTTTTAATGAGAGTCCGTGTGGTTTTGATGCAAGTAATTTTGATGCAAGTAATAAAGCATAACTATTTTTCTTACTGGAGATTGTTTGCGCGGGTAAATGATATAGTGTGTTTTCTTTGCCAATGAAAATGTCGTTAATTAAGCTTGTTGGTTTGCATTGTTCCCCACCAAGTGCGCACCTTCTCATGCGTATTCCGGGAGTCAAAAATACTGAACTCAAATCAGCATTTTGCTTTTAGTGCGGACAAGCACCTGGACAGAGCAAAATCTCCCGGAATTTCAGGACACCCGAAAAGTAGGTCAATTCATGTTTGAGTTTTCAGGCTTTAGAGCTTTCTTTCTTGTTGTGTATGCAATCAAAACATCTCTCAATTCATAAAGTAATTTTTAGGGGAATGGTAATAAAAAAGAGCGTTTCTTAACGTATAGGGTTTGTAAAGCGAAAGGCAGCGTGTTTTTTGATGCAAGCAATATAAGGCGTTCACAAAAGGGGTGACTTTGAATAGAGCGTAGTGTGCGCTATCGCATGATTTTAGCTTGCATTCTCATCAGAGAGTAACTGCAAAATGGCTTTCTTTTTTATCGTGGTCAAAACTCTAAATTTTTTGAGCAGTTGGTATTCTTCTGTGTTCGAGATGATTTCATCATGGTGGGGCTGTCGTTTTGGCATGATATCCGCATAAAAAAAGGAAACTGGAACATTAAGAATATCGGAAATTTCCTTTAATCGCCCCGCGCTTACGCGATTTAAGCCTTTTTCATATTTTTGAATTTGTTGGAAGCTTATTCCTAAAGCGTTTCCTAAAGTTGTTTGAGACATCTTTAGTATTTGTCGTCTTAAGCGAATTCTTTTGCCGACCAGAAGATCAATATTAAGATTGTTGGTTTGCATTTTACCCTCCCGCCGGTTGCGAGCGCCCTCGCATAGTATTCCGGGAGTTAAAAACACTGAGTCCGAGTCAGCATTTTGCTTTTAGTGCGGACAAGCACCTGGACAGAGCAAAATCTCCCGGAATTCCGGGACACCCACAGAGTGGGTTTATTTTTATGTATCGGACTTAGGGTTTTTAATCCCTATTGGTCGTTGCGTATGCGACCAAAATACCTTTTAACTCATAAAGTAATTTCATGAGGTTGGCAATAAAAAATAGTTTTTAATGAGAGTCCGTGTGGTTTTGATGCAAGTAATTTTGATGCAAGTAATAAAGCATAACTATTTTTCTTTTCTTACTGGAGATTGTTTGCGCGGGTAAATGATATAGTGTGTTTTCTTTGCCAATGAAAATGTCGTTAATTAAGCTTGTTGGTTTGCATTGTTCCCCACCAAGTGCGCACCTTCTCATGCGTATTCCGGGAGTCAAAAATACTGAACTCAAATCAGCATTTTGCTTTTAGTGCGGACAAGCACCTGGACAGAGCAAAATCTCCCGGAATTTCAGGACACCCGCAAAGCGGGATCAATTCATGTTTAGGTTTCAGGCTTTAGAGCCCTCTTGATCGTTGCATATGCGACCAAGAGACCTTTTGATTCATAAAGGAATTTGAGACAATTTACAATAAAAGATAGTTTTTTAATGAGAGCCTATCCGCCTTTTAATCTCTCTGAAACGATAACCAAAATCATGATATCAGAGCCGTGCTTATCAAAAGGTCTAAAATGATTTTTTTCACGGTAATGAATTCACAAGCGGTTTCTTTATTAAAATTTGTACCATCGCTTGGCTATTGAACAAGAGCAGGGGGCGACTGTTTCTTTGTCTTTAAAGAACGTGGGGGGCTATGAGATGCGGTGGAGTGCCATGGTTTTTTTGGGGGGGCGTGCGTTTTAAAAACTAAAGATAAGTGTTATTCAAATAGAACTTAATGCACAAGGAATGGCATCTTGACTAAAAGGGACCTCCGCTTCTTTTAAGCGCTTAATAAGTTTGGGAAATGTCTCTTGTACGTGTTTTTCAAAAGAAAGGTAGTAAACTCCATTAACATCTGAAGGTATTTCAATGCCTTCTTTGTATAAAATAGCTATTTTATCAAAAGGAAGTATGGAGATTAACATTCCCATCTCGAGAACAACATTTTGTCGCGCGCGGAATTGTGCTTTTGTTTCACCGTCAGATATAGCATAGCCTTTATCATCGGGCGTCAGCAGTACAATGCCAAATTCTATAGAACCTTTACAAATTTCTCTTTTCAAAGTTTCAATAATGGGTAAGCCATTCCCGCCAGTATTTTGTAAGATGTATGGTTTAAGCTCAAGCTTGAGAAGAGCATTTTCAAGGTCCTTTAAGGCATAACGATCATGACCATGAACGATAAAAACTTTTTTATTTGAGGTATTGGAAGCCGTTTTGGGGGAAGGAGTCGCTGATTTTGTTTCTATATATTGAACTAAATCTTCTATTAACTTTTGTTTTGTGTTTTCTTTGCCTTGAAAGTTGATTGTTCCTGTACTTTCGTACCAATTAATAATTCCTCCATCGCAGGTTTTGATCTGATATCCTCCAGAAGAATTAAGTGATAGAGACTTAATTTCTTTGATTTTATATCCACACTTGCAAACTATGTTTTGAAGATCTTCAAACGTTCCTCTGTATTTCATTTTTTATGTCCCCTGCATATTTCCATCATTCGTTGTTGGTATGCATTAACCAATATCAACAATGATGAGTTTCCCCAATCATAATGGCTTCTTTTTATAAGACATTGAACTAGAAAGTTTTGATGATTCTTCTCTATATGTTATGTAAAAAAAACGCTAGCTTTTTCATCTCATTTGATAGAATTGTGGAAAGAAAAACACATTTTTATCCCCTTTAATCTGTTGTTGTGTATTCTATATAAGTAATATGGTGGCGGGTGTTCGGATTTTTATTAACACTTAATTTATGAATTCCCCTCCCACATTACAAGGGGGTGTTTTCACATTTTTCTTGCATTGTTTTTAGGAGGGGTAAGGGGGTGTCGTTCCCCAAAATAACTTCTTCTACAGCAATGAATTCACATCCAGTCTTTAAGGCTTCATCAAAGGTTGCGAAATCGCTTCCGGCTTGGATAATGGCAGGGGTTTCCATAATCTCTGCCCACCACGCAGCTAATTGGAGATTGCGGGGATGCGCCTGGGGTTTTTTATCAGCTCCTAATTTGCCAAACAGAAGATAGTCAACACCTGTTTCTGCTACAAGCATGGCACTATGACGATTGCGTAGATTGCCAAAGCCTAAGATTTTTTGTTCCTTTTGCTGATTTTTAAAGCTTTCAAGTGCGTTAAAATCATCTTCTATGTGCAAACCATCAGCCTTTATGCGTCCCGCAATGCGGCTGTCATCAGCGATAAGAAGAGCAGCGTCATTGTTTTGAATATCTTCTGCGTAAATTTGTGCTTGTTTTTGTAAAAAAGAGCTATCATCTTTTTGCTTTTCAGAATCGTAAAGAATGACGCATGCAAAAGACTTTGTTTGCAAAATGGGACGCAAAAAGCCGTGTGGAATATTGCGTCGAATATCGAGGGTTAAAACCAATTGGGGAAAAAGAGGCGGTTCAATCGGTTTATTTGTTTGTTGTGTCATGCCATATCCCTGATTTTTATAAAAAAATGATTCTTAAAAGTTAAAGTTTTATCCTATTCATGCTTGTTTGCGATGAGGGTAAACACTATTTTTCCATGATTTCAAGGGGAGACGTGTGGGAGTGCATTGATATGAAATACAAGATGTTTGAAATACCAAGCTGTTGTTGAGCATAATACACAACCTTTTCGTCGTCATACACGCATGGGTGTTTTTCATTCTTTTGCCTTAAAAAAAATAACACTTAAAAAGAAACTTGACTCTTAAAAGTGAAAGTTTCATCATATCCTCTTTGTGATGAGCGTAACGACTTTTTTATGTGACTTAGGGGCTTTGTGACGTGTGGGAGTCCATTGATGAAATATCAAGCCGTTGTTGATCATAATATGCAGCCTTTTCGTCGTGATACACGTATTGATGTGTTTCGTTCTTTAGCCTTATTGACGATTTTCATCAACCATATTCCCGGAACGCTCTATGAACATATGACCCATAAAAATTTTGGTTTTTCTGATTCTGCAGAGATTTTTGTTTTGCTTTCAGGCATTTCGCTGGGGTTAAGTTTTCATGGGCGGTTACAGCAGAAGCCTTTTGCTTTTATTATCCGAAAATATTGGCAGAGGGCTTTGCAGCTCTACGGAGCGTATCTTTTGACCACTTTTGTTACGTTAAGCCTGTTTTTAGGAGCTTTTTTCTTATGGCGAACAGAAAAGCTGTTAACGATGAATAATGTGGAGCTCTTTTTTACAGAGCCTGTTATCGCACTTTTAAGCACTTTAAGTTTTGGGCATCAATTGGGCTATAATAATATTCTGCCACTTTATATCGTTTTGATGTTTTTTGCACCTTTCATCCTTTATTTGAGTTGTAAACAGACAACATGGCTGCTTTGGGGCTCGTTTATACTCTATCTTACTTGCGGACTGTATAAAATTGCGCCTCCTTCTTATCCTATAGAGGGAAAGTGGTTTTTAAACCCTCTTTCTTGGCAATTCTTATTTGTCATAGGCTTGACTAGCACTTTAGCACTCAAACAAGGTAAAACAATCGCTTTTCAGTCTTTTTGGCTGGTTTGTGCGGTAGGGTATCTCTTGTTGGCACTGTTATGGGTTCGCTTAAATTGGTGGGGCATTTTGGGATGGCTCGGCTGGTCTTCTCCGTTGATCAACTTTAATAAAACCTTTTTAAGCTTGCCGCGTTTGCTCCATGTTCTTGCATTATCCTTCCTCATTCTATGCTTACCACGCGTCAATAAATGGTTTTATGTTTCAGAGAAACATCCTTTAGCAATCTTAGGAAAACATAGTTTACCGGTCTTTGTAACGGGAACCATTTTTGCGATGTTTGGACAAATTGTAAAAACAGTGATGACAGGAACGTTTTTTTCCGATAGCCTCTTAATGATAACGGGCATCGCTCTGCAATTTGGGGTTGCCTATTATTGTGAAAGACGGCGGTCTTTACAGGAGGCTTTTGCAAGAAAACTGATCCGCTTATAAGAAAAACGCGCTCCCGCGGTCCTTGTGTGGCTGCGTTAACCTTAGTATAAAAAGCGCATTGCACAAAAAAATTAAAAGAGGTAGTCATTTCAAAAAAAGCATTCTATACAGTAACAAAAGAAACTTTTTAAGACTCTGTTCGTTGAGTGGTGTGGTTTTGTGCTGATATTTGGAGTATAAAAGCGTGAGCGTACATAAACGTCCCTATGATGAACCTATTATCATGATTGAGCATAATGCTTTTAATCGTCTTTATGAAGAGACAATGGCGCTGATTGAAAAAACAGCAGCCTATATCGATTCAGAAGGGAAAGTCGTTGCGCGTTCCCTTTCGACAGAAATTTCTGCACTCTATGCAAAAGAAGCAATGTATTTAAGTACACGACTTATGCAAATTGCCTCTCAACTTCTCCTTCTCCGGGCAGAGCGCGAAGGGGAAATGTCATCAGAACAAATAAAAAAAGAAATCGTGAAAGTCTCCCTTCATACACCGACCTTAGAATTTGAAACCGCTCATTGGGACGAACTCCCAGAAATTTTCCGCCAATTTGTTGCTCATTCACTGCGTTTAGAAGCACGTATCAAGTATATGCGCGCAGGGTGGGAGACGGCTGCTTCCTGTGACTTGAGTGATGAAAATCCAGTAGGAAAACAAATCGAATTGCTGAAAACTGCCTTTGGGCGTTCTTAGAGGATATTTTCTTACTTTGCGCAAAGGAGAAATGTCATCCGAACAAATAAAAAAAGAAATCGTAAAAGTCTCCCTTCATACACCGACCTTAGAATTTGAAATCGCTCATTGGGACGAACTCCCAGAAATTTTCCGCCAATTTGTTGCTCATTCACTCTCGTTTGAGAGGCACGCATCAAGTATATGCGCGCAGGGTGGGAGACGGCTGCTTCCTGTGACTTGAGTGATGAAAATCTGCTGGCAAAACAAATCGAATTGCTGAAAACAGTCGGTGGTTGGGGATATTTTTTGGGCTTTTTTTGTGTGATATTTCGAGCGGTATATTTGTTGTCGTGACTAAAATTTCGCGACTAAGACTAATCTGAAGAGTTTTTTCTGCTTAGCTTCTCTTTGAGTGTGGAAAAATATCTTGAGTTTATGACAGAGAGGGGAGCATTGATTTCGAATGATGGTGTGGAGTATGGGCTGCGGCTGATTTTGTGGGGAATAGGCTTCAGTTTGTTGTCGCTGGAACGCTTTCTTTTGATATTGTGTGATTTTATCTTAGCTATGAGAATGATCAGGCTATCCGGATATTAGCCAAGCTCTTGGACATCAATTTATCTTATTATACCGTAAAATATCCTCAAAATATCCTCGTTTAAGGCAGAGATATAAGGCACATAGCTGTGATGTATTCAGTATTTAAAATTACAGTACGTATGTGTTGAGGACAGGGCTTATCCTTAGCGCCTATGAAGGGGGCACAGAAGTGGTCAACAGTAAGAAGCCATCGAGCGTCATTGTTTTTATAAGATAACGCTGGTAGGAATCTTCGTCCTTTGAGAGGAGGGGAGGAGGGAAAGCTCTATAATTTATGCCTCATAAAATTGCTGGAAAATGTGTGTTATAATAAACGCCCCAAACGGAATATACTGGTGTTGCTAATTTGCGCGCTTGCTTTAAAGAAATATTTCTTAACGCCTCACATCCCCTTTTCGTGACGATCGTCCGTGAATGGTATAAGGGTAAATCATTTCCCTATGAAGTAGTGTATAAAATTCTCCATAAAGTGTCTAAAAGCCATTGAGTTTCCCATTTTTGTGCTTTCCATAAAAGAGAAAACCAGCCCTGTCATACATTTTGTTAACCTCTCATGTTGTTACAGAGCTTTATATTTGAAATGGTTCATAAGAAGTATGTCCTTTCTTGTACAGTTTCGCGCTCCATGGCTCTTCCGCTTATGGTGTGCAAGGGAATGGTTTTGATAGATACACCATAAAGCAGGTTGGGAATGAGAGGATCTTTCGATATTTGGGGCTGTCATTCAACATAAAGAATGCTAGGGTATTCTTGTCAATCAATGCGTTTTCTCATGATCATGATGCATTGTTTTCATTTTTGGGTTCTCTCAGTTTTAATAGGAGGGGCTCTCTTCACGGAAAATAAAACATCTAAAATCACAAAATAAATTGTCGTAAAAAAGCTCTATGGGGGATTATGGGGGGGCTTTATGGGCCCCGTGTTGCTCATGCAATGCTCTCCCTATAATGCTCTTGTGTTGTGAGGGGTATGTAAAAAATACCTCGCAATGTTTGTTCACGTCCATATCATGGGGCGTATAACGTAAAAAGACCTCGTGAAGTCTATCTCGTCCATAGAGAAGCATTTTTGCCATTTATAGATCAAAGTATGGCTTCTCTCCTTGTTTGCTTGTGGTGGTTTAATCGTTATGACATTGAAGATTAGATAGAGGGGGGAGATGAGATCAAAGGGGAATTTTTATGCATTGCTTTTGCTTTCTTGTGAGGTATGAATGGTTTTGTTTGATGGCATTATGTCTCGTTTGTTCGTGTGTTTAAATGTATAAACTCATAACATATGTCCTTCTTTTTACTGGTTTTGTCCTTTGCTGCTGTTTTCTTTGTGGGCGAGCCTTTATTCAAAAGGGGGAAAAGTGTATAAACTAGCGTTTATGGCAGAGACGATTCGTATTATAGGTATTGATCCCGGACTACGGTATACGGGATGGGGCGTTATCGATCTTGCGGGCAATCGTCTTCAGTTTGTTGCGGCAGGGACGGTTTCTTCTGATGTACAGTGTGATCTGGCTTCTAGACTCTGTCAAATCCATAAAGGTCTTTCAGAGGTTGTGCATCAATTTATGCCCCATGAAGCTGCGGTGGAACATGTGTTTGTCAACAAAGATGCTACAGCAACGCTAAAACTTGGGCAAGCGCGTGCCATTGCGCTACTGGTTCCTGCACAGGCAAAGTGTCCTGTTTTTGAATATGCCCCCAACAAAGTCAAAAAATCGGTTATTGGTGTTGGACATGGCGCTAAAGAACAAATTCATATGATGGTTAAAGTTCTCCTCCCACGGGCTGAATTTGATAGCAATGATGCGGCGGATGCCCTTGCTCTTGCTCTTTGTCATAGCATGCATCGTAAGAGGATTGATCAATCTTATCAGGCAAGGGTGGCGATATGATTGGGGTGGCGATATGATTGGCAAGTTAAAGGGTACGCTTGAACATATCTTTGAAGATTATATTGTTCTTGATGTTCATGGTGTGGGGTATGTCGTTTTTATCTCAAATCGGTTGCGTCCTTCTTTGCCTTCTGTTGGGGAGGCATTAAGCCTCTTTATTGAAACGCATGTTCGGGAAGAGGCAATCCGCCTTTTTGGTTTTGCAACAAGAGCCGAACAGGAGTGGTTTTGTATGCTCCAAAATGTTCCAGGTGTAGGGGCAAAGGTTGCTTTGGCAATCTTGGGGACTTTATCGCCAGATGAACTTGCACAAGCTATTGCCTTAAACGATGTGGCGATGATTAGTCGCGCACCAGGCGTTGGTAAAAAAGTTAGTGAAAGAATTGTTGGGGAACTGAAAAGTAAAACACTCCCCTTTGAACAGGCGGTCAAGACGGTTTCAGTTCCGCAGCGTGAGATAACTCATCAACCTGCCCATGATGCGCTTTCCGCATTGATGAAGCTAGGCTTTGAACGTGAGCAAGCAGCCCGGGCTCTTGCTCTAGCGATGAACGCCCTTGAGGGGGACGCTGTTTCTTCTGCCCTCTTGATCCGCCATAGTCTCAAATTGCTTTCTTCTCCTACTTGAAATTAAGGTAACAATGCATAAAGATGAAGATCAACGCCTTTTAGGGGCAGCACCCCTTCCCAACGATCCGGATCGTTCCTTAAGACCACAAGTTCTCGATGATTTTATTGGTCAAGAAGCGGCGCGGGCTAATTTAAAAATATTTATTGAAGCCGCAAAAACCCGGAAAGAAGCGTTGGATCACGTTTTGTTTGTAGGACCACCGGGACTGGGAAAAACAACGCTTTCACAGATTATGGCAAAAGAATTAGGGGTTAACTTTCGCTCTACTTCAGGACCAGTCATTGCTAAAGCAGGAGATTTGGCTGCTCTTTTGACCAATCTTGAAGAACGCGATGTCTTGTTTATTGATGAAATTCATCGTTTAAATCCAGCGATTGAAGAAATTCTTTATCCAGCCATGGAAGATTATCAACTCGATTTGATCATTGGGGAGGGGCCGGCAGCACGCTCGGTTAAAATTGATTTGGCTAAATTTACTTTGGTGGCAGCTACCACACGGTTGGGGCTTTTGACCACACCGCTTAGAGACCGTTTTGGTATCCCTATTCGTCTTAATTTTTATACGATAGAGGAATTAGAATATATCGTGCAGCGTAATGCGCGGCTTTTTGCCGTCAAGATCAGTGATGATGGCGCCCATGAAATTGCACGTCGAGCACGGGGGACCCCGCGCATTGCCGGACGGCTTTTACGGCGCGTTTGTGATTTTGCTTTGGTGAAACAAGCAAAACAAATTGATCGAAAAATCGCCGATGAAGCGCTTTCGCGCCTTGAAGTGGATCATCTTGGGCTTGATCCGCTTGACCGGCGTTATTTGCTGCTGATTGCCGAAACTTTTCTAGGAGGACCGGTAGGCATTGAAACTATTGCGGCTGCTTTATCAGAACCACGCGATGCGATTGAAGATATTGTTGAACCGTATCTTCTCCAACAAGGTTTTATTCAAAGAACGGCTCGTGGACGCATTCTGACCGAAAAGGCGTGGAGCCATTTAGGACTTGCTGCGCCTGCTTCAATGTCGATACAAAAGCGTACGCAACTTTCTGATGCTCAAGACAATGTATCACTTCAGGCAACTTTATGGGATGGGGAAGATGACTAAGGCATCTTTTTAATAAGAACTGTGCGGATGATTTATCGCAAGCTCTTATAAGGACAAGAAGAAAGCCTCTGGTTCTTGTGTTTTCATCGAAAAGGTTTAGAACGATAGAGGGATTTTGTGCTTTTTCTTTTCACAACTTCAACACAAAAATATGTTCAGTCTTTTGATTGATAAACAATTTTCTAACTTAAATGATTTTATGGGACATGAAGTCAATGACAGAAGTAATGCCTTTCAAGAGCGATCATAAAAATGCTTTTCATAATTTTCAGGTGCGCGTTTACGTGGCTGATACAGATTTTTCCGGTGTGGTTTATCATGCGCGTTATCTGGAATTTTTTGAACGGGGACGTTCAGAGTTTTTACGGGATACCGGTTTTAATAATAAGATATTAGCCGCAGGAACTGAGGGGGAAAAACTGTTTTTTGTTGTGCGCCATATGGAAATTAGTTTTTCACGACCAGCCAAAATTGATAACCTTTTAGTCGTTAAAACACGTGTTGATCATATCCAAGGAGCACGTTTTTTTATGGAGCAGTCGATTGTGCACGAGGCGACCACGTTGGTAACAGCGAAAGTTGAAATTGCTCTGATTAATGAAGAAGCAAAACCGCGACGTTTACCCAAAGAGCTGTTTGCAAAAATGCTTGGTTAAAACTCTTACATGTTGAATATACAACAGTTTTATTGATAATGATAAGGTAGGGTTATTCAATTTAAATGAGAGCCTGTGAGTGTTGTAAAATTTTCTCATTTCAAACTCTTTTGTGAATTCATCAAAATCATTTTCTTGTCACAGGCAGGGTTGATGGGTGGAGATAAAAAGGATTGAGAAAGGCATAAAATGCCTTTTATAAAGCGTTTTAAAAGTGCCAAGACTGATTGCAAATTTTGAGCTGGGAGCGCTTATCCTATCATGCTGTAAAACACTTCTCTTTGGGGCGGTGATCGTTGGGTAATGTAAGGGGCTTTTTGTGCGCGTGGGGGGTGAATATTTTGAAAGATTTGCGGGTTGGGGAACACTCTTCTTTGAGAGACAGTGATAATCCTATGAAATAATCAGCTGAGAAATCCGCTAGCACCAGAAGCCAGCGTGTTGATAGACTATTGTTTGCAAAACGGTGTGGGGATAGTTTTGTTTGCTGATTTCTGTCAAAATGAAAAAGCGTAAAACGTGGATCTGTCAAAATGAAATAAAGGATTGGAGCTTTGTGTGTGCTTTTGCCTAATCGGAAATTAACCACCAAATTGCCTTTTGTTTTTTAGGGTGGAGTTCTCTAAAAGTTTTCAAAAGGGTGTGTTCTTTTTCGCTATAGATTTCTTGATCATCGTGTGAGGGATATTCTTTTATGAGGTTATCTTCTTTTTTAGCAATAATATCTGCATAAAAAAAGCTCATTGGAACCTCCAGTAGGTTAGCAATTTCTAGCAAACGTCCTGCGCTTACACGGTTTAACCCTTTTTCGTATTTTTGGATTTGTTGGAAACTGACACCTAAGGAATTCCCTAATTCTTTTTGAGAAAGCCTCATTGACATTCTTCTATGACGAATTCTTTTGCCGATAGAAATATCGTTAAAACGTGAATTTTTGGTTTGCATTTTTCCCTCCCGCCGGTTGCGAGCGCCCTCGCATGAGTATTCCGGGAGGTTGAAAATACTGAACTCGAATCAGCTCTTTGCTTTTAGTGCTGAGATGCACCTGGACATAGCAAAAGCTCCCGGAATTCCGGGATACCCACATAGTGGGACAAATTCATGTACGAGTTTTCGGGTTTTCAACTCCCTATTTGACCGTTGCGTGGACGATCAAAAACACAAGCTCATCAATAAAGCACTTTCAAGAGATTGGCAAGACTAATTAAAGCATTGGCTATGCTATTATACTGTAAAATAGTGTTATTTGAGAGGTGGAAATCTGAAGTCAATGAGAGAATTCGCTTTAAAGAAAGCTGGCGTGTTGATAGACTATTGTTTGCAAAACGGTGTGGGGATAGTTTTGTTTGCTGATTTCTGTCAAAATGAAAAAGCGTAAAACGTGGATCTGTCAAAATGAAATAAAGGATTGGAGCTTTGTGTGTGCTTTTGCCTAATCGGAAATTAACCACCAAATTGCCTTTTGTTTTTTAGGGTGGAGTTCTCTAAAAGTTTTCAAAAGGGTGTGTTCTTTTTCGCTATAGATTTCTTGATCATCGTGTGAGGGATATTCTTTTATGAGGTTATCTTCTTTTTTAGCAATAATATCTGCATAAAAAAAGCTCATTGGAACCTCCAGTAGGTTAGCAATTTCTAGCAAACGTCCTGCGCTTACACGGTTTAACCCTTTTTCGTATTTTTGGATTTGTTGGAAACTGACACCTAAGGAATTCCCTAATTCTTTTTGAGAAAGCCTCATTGACATTCTTCTATGACGAATTCTTTTGCCGATAGAAATATCGTTAAAACGTGAATTTTTGGATTGCATTTTTCCCTCCCGCCGGTTGCGAGCGCCCTCGCATGAGTATTCCGGGAGTTAAAGGTACTGAGCTCTAGTCAGCTTTTTGCTTTTAGTGCTTTTGGCACCTGGACATAGCAAAATCTCCCGGAATCCCGGGATACCCACAACAGTGGATTTATTTGTACGCTAGAGCTTAGGACCTTTAATCCCTCTTGATCGGTGCGTAGACGATCAAAATATCTTTTGATTGATAAAGCACTTTCAAGAGATTGGCAAGACTAATCTAAAGCATTGGCTATGCTATTATACTGTAAAATAGTGTTATTTGAGAGGTGGAAATCTGAAGTCAATGAGAGAATTCGCTTTAAAGAAAGCTGGCGTGTTGATAGACTATTGTTTGCAAAACGGTGCGGGGTTAGAAACTTTGTCTTTTACAGTGAGGGGGGAAAGTCAAGATGGTGGAGCATTCTTTTCATAAACGGGGGGATTGGGTTTTATCCTTCATAGGTATGAAGGGGGAGGCTTTAGGGTGATCTTGCATAAATGCCTTTGTGAGAGAGAGGTGAGGTGTCTTGAGAGATATCTTTGATGATCACTTTTTAAAGAAATTTAAGAAACAGGTCTTGTTTTAGTGCATGGATTTATGTGAGACTGAAATTTTTTACTTAAATTTAGAAACTATAAAACAATCTGTTTTATAAAATTTTAAGAAGTGCACCTTTCATTTAGAGGGACAAAAATTATGCCGCATGGTGAACTAATGAATCCGCAAACAATGGGAATGTTGCATTTGTTTATGCAAGCAAGTCTCGTCGTTAAAGTTGTTATGGTTGGGTTGCTGCTTGCTTCCGTCTGGAGTTGGGCCATTATTTTTGATAAAATTTTTACGTACCGGAGAATACGGCGTGAAATAAAGAAATTTGAACGTAGTTTTTGGTCTGGCAAAGCGCTAGAAGATCTTTATGTCGCCTGTAAAAGTCACCCTACCAATAGCATATCTGCCGTTTTTATGGCAGCAATGGCTGAATGGAAAAAATCTCTTGAAAAAGGAACCCATACTTCGATCAGTTTGCAGAGCAGAATTGATAAGGCGATGGATCTAACATTGGGACGCGAAAGCGAAAAAATAGAATCAAAGTTAAGTTTTCTTGCAACACTGGGATCTGCAGGACCCTTTATTGGCCTTTTTGGAACAGTGATTGGGATTATGCAGTCTTTTCTTTCTATTTCAGCTTCTCAAAATACCTCTCTTGCCATTGTCGCACCAGGGATTGCAGAAGCACTTTTGGCAACAGCTATTGGTTTGTTTGCGGCAATTCCAGCCGTTATTGCCTATAATAAATTGACCCATGAAAGTGCGCGCATCATTGCACAAATCGAAAATTTTGCTGATGAATTTTCAACAATTGTCTCACGGCGTCTTGATGAAACACGTACAGCACCTTCCTCTTTATAAAAAGGAGTTTGTCCTATGGGAATTTCTGTTGCTTCTTCTTCTCAAAAAAATACACGGAGGCGGCATCATTCACGAAGTCAACTGATGAGTGAGATTAATGTTACCCCTTTTGTGGATGTGATGTTGGTGTTGCTTATTATTTTTATGGTCTCTGCTCCCCTTTTGGTGAACGGTGTTCCTTTGGATTTACCACGCAGTCAAGCGGGACCCGTCCGCGCACAAAAAACACCCCTTACGGTTTCCCTGGATGCGCAAGGGCGCTTTGCTATTCATCAAGATTATTATGAAAGTTCACAAGCGTTGATTGCACAGCTTAAAACTCTTCTGGAAGCGGATCCTACACAAAAAGATCAACGGGTTTTTGTGCGGGTTGCTAAAACTGTTGAATATCAACAAGTCTTAAAACTACTCGCAGATATTCAAAAGGCAGGGTTTTCTCAAGTTGCGCTAGCAAGTCTAGCACAATAAGTAACGGACAATAACATGGTCCATAACTTTTTGTTTTTAAATGTTTTTAAAAGAGTGCAGCGTGATTAAAAGTGAAAAAATACAAGGGTTCAATTAAGGCATAAAGAATGAACAAAGACTCCTATCATAGTATGAAACGAGGCTTGGTTTTATCCCTTGTGGTCCATGTTATTTTGATCAGTTGGGGCGCCGTTCAGTTTACAAACTCTGTTTCTTTGCCACAACCCTTGGAAGCAATTCCCATCACTCTTGCGCCTGTGAGCGAAGAGTTTTCCTCTCAACAAGGCGCCGTGGAAGCGCCACTCCATGCAATTCCTGCTGTTAAACCAACCACTGCCCCCCAAGAGATAGAAGATGCTCGCCATATTGGAGAAGGACAACGAGATAGTCTTGCGCCTTTTCAGCCAAAGGAAAAACCGCGTCCCGTTGAGACAATACCGCCGCTTCCAAGCGATCCGTCAGAAACATCCAAGCTTACAGAATCAGTAGAAGCAAAAACAGAGGGTGTACCGAAGGTTGCACCTGAGATGCCTTTGCAAGCGCTAGAGGACGCCCCGAAGGTTGCACCTGAGATGCCTTTGCAAGCGCTAGAGGATGTGCCGAAGGTTGCACCTGAGATGCCTTTGCAAGCGCTAGAGGACGCCCCGAAGGTTGCACCTGAGATGCCTTTGCAAGCGCTAGAGGACGCCCCGAAGGTTGCGCCTGAGATGCCTTTGCAAGCGCTAGAGGACGCCCCGAAGGTTGCACCTGAGATGCCTTTGCAAGCGCTAGAGGATGCGCCGCCCAAGCTTTCTCTTAAGCCTGCGCACAAAAGTGAAGAGATGATATCGCCGAAAGAATTGGCTCCAACGGTACAAAAGGTCCCAGTAGAGCAGATTGTGTCTCAAGTGCCTAAAATTGCACTTCCAGAAAAACCTCTTCTTCCCCAGTTTAAACCAAAATTTAATGAAGAATTTCCAAGGAAGAATGAGGCTGCATTGAAGCAAAAGACGTCAAAGCTTAACAAGAAAAATCAAGAGAAACAGACGATTGAAGATATTTTAGCCATGGAAGAAAATAATTTGCTCAATCGTGCGCGCTCACAAGGAGGGGGAGCAAAACGCTCTCATACACCAGAGGCAATGGGGGCAAGAAAAAATATTCATGATACCACAAAAATGGCACAAACATTGGTCAATATTGCGGGGGGATGTATTCAACAGAAGCTTAAACTGGTGGCGCTTGGTGGCGATTTAAAAAACCGTCCCGTCGTGCGGTTGCGTTTTTACTTAGACCGTGAAGGGATGGTTATGGGGGATCCTATCATTGATCCTGTAAGCGGTCTTGAGAGCCAACAGGCGATTATGATAAGGCAGGTCTATGCGGCTGTCTTTTCATGCCAACCTTATGCAGATCTCCCACGTGATCAATATGATCTGTGGGGGCAAGGTTTTGACTTTAATGTTGACCCCCTCCAAGAAATAAGATGATAAATAAAGAAAAAATCGCTTAACGAAAGGACACATTCCATGATGACTATAACAAGACATAAATTTTTTAGGTGGTTTATAGTCACTTGTGGTGTGTGGCTTTCAAGTTTCTCATCGGCTTATGCGCAATTGAAAGGAACAATTTCCAGCGCTGATTTTAATCCCATTCCCATTGCAGTTACGGATTTTATCTCCAATGATTCGATCGGGTTGAAAATATCTGCTGTGGTGACAGACGATCTTGAACGGTCGGGGCTTTTTTTACCACTTGATAAGGAACATTTTTTTGAAAAAATTTCTAATCCGAATAAACAACCGCATTTTGCTTCGTGGCAGAAAATAAAAGCGCAAGGTTTGGTGACGGGACAAGTCATGAGAGAAATCGACGGACGCTTGAGGGTCGATTTTCGTCTATGGGATGTTTTTGGACAGCGACAATTGAAAGGACGGCGTTTTTATACTGCCACAGAACGTTGGCGGCGTGTGGCCCATATGATTGCTGATGAAATCTACAGTGAAATGACAGGAGAAAGTGGCTATTTTGATACAAGAATTGTTTTTATCGATGAAACAGGTCCCCAAAATGCACGCATTAAACGTCTAGCCATGATGGATCAAGATGGCGCAAATTTGATTTATATGTCTGATGGAAGTGAATTGGTGCTTACACCGCGGTTTTCACCAAAAAGGCAAGAAATCACCTATATGGCTTATGAGGATAATCAAATCCCTCATGTTTATCTCCAACAAATTGAAATGGGGCAAAGAGAGTTGATTGGAACGTTTCATAATATGACAATTGCGCCGCGTTTTTCTTCTGATGGACAAAAAGTCATCATGAGTTTATTGCAAAATGATGGAAGTGCAAATCTTTACACCATGGATTTGCGGACCCGTACAATGACGCGGCTGACAACAACGGCTGCCATTGATACCTCTGCTTCTTATTCACCAGATGGAACACAAATCGTCTTTTCCTCAGATCGTAGCGGAAAGCCGCAAATCTATAAAATGAATGCCGATGGCAGTGATATTCAGCGTATTTCTTTAAACGAGGGCAGTTATTCGACACCCATTTGGTCGCCAAGGGGTGACTATATCGCCTTTACAAAACAATTAAGCGGACAATTTTCTATCGGTGTTATGCGCCCTGATGGACAAGGAGAACGAATTTTAACCACAGGGTTTCATAATGAAGGACCGACTTGGGCCCCCAATGGTCGTGTGTTGATGTTCTTTCGTAAAAACCCCGGTATGGGACCAAAAATTTATACCATTGACATTACGGGACGCAATGAACGTCAACTCCCTACACCCAATGATGCTTCTGATCCAGCATGGTCGCCATTGCTCAATATACAATAAAAAAATGCTTGATCAAAAGATAAAAACAGAAAAGAAATATCAGTCTACACAATCTGAATGGTCTTTAATCAGTTAAAAGAACGCACTTGTGAGAGGAGGCATGGGGGCTATCAATTTCATCCAGCATTGGCTGTCGTTTATCGATAGTCGAATTTTCCTGAGACAAAAACATTTAAAAAAAACAATTTCTTATGGTTTACAGATCAGATGGGGGTGAAATTTTCATCCCTTGAGAGGAGGGAGGAAAGGGGACTCTTTAAAAATAAAGAGAGAGGGCTATAGGGATAATCTTTGGGGTATGTAAGGAAAGCGTGAGACTACAGAGTCTTAGCCTTTATCATAAAAACTGTTGAGCGTTTAAGGAGGCTTGCTTTATGCTATCTTTTTTCTTCAATTCGCTTTTTGGGGCCATCGGTTCTATTTTTGCGATTGATTGATTGTGGTTTTTTTGGCCGCTACCAATGATTGGCCCCGCTTTTTACGCGGGGCTTTTATATTTATGGCTAACGAGGTGAAAGATGTTTTTTAGTCCCTCATTGGTGAAGAGAGGGGGCAATAATGGGCATTATACGGACAGTTTTGCCAAAATCTCATCGCTGACATCAAAATTAGCATAAACATTTTGCACATCATCATCTTCTTCTAAGGTTGAAATTAGTCGTAAAACGGATAAAGCTTTTTCTTCATCTATGGGAGCAAGGGTGGTAGCTTTCCAAATTGTTTTAATCGATTCTGCTTCACCAAGTTTTGCTTCAAGTGTTTTTGAAACTTCACCAATATCTTCAAATGCGCAGGTAATATGATGTCCGGTTTCTTCGGATTGTACATCTTCAGCACCAGCTTCAATGGCTGCATCCATGATGTTGTCTGCTGTTCCTGCTTCTGGTTTATAGATTATTTCCCCAATCCGATTAAACATGAAACTGACTGATCCTGTTTCGCCTAAGGCTCCTCCTGATTTGGTGAAGGCGGCGCGCACATTTGAAGCGGTGCGATTGCGGTTGTCTGTTAAAGCTTCAACAATGACAGCAACACCGCCTGGTCCATAGCCTTCATAGCGGACTTCATCATAATTTTCGACATCGGTTCCTGAAGCTTTTTTAATCGCGCGTTCAATATTATCTTTCGGCATTGACTGTGCTTTGGCATTTTGGACCGCCAGCCTTAAACGTGGATTCATGGCTGGATCAGGAGCACCTTGTTTCGCTGCGACGGTAATTTCGCGTGCAAGCTTAGAAAATATTTTCGAGCGCATCGCATCTTGACGCCCTTTACGGTGCATAATATTTTTAAATTGTGAATGGCCTGCCATAGTTTTCCTTCCTGTTTGAGGGCTTTCTTTCTGGGGTGGGTGTTTTTTAGAATGTAAGGCGATAAAACACGCAGCTCACCAGAATACCCACCAGAATAAATGTGCCACAGCATGAGGTGAAATAATCAAATAAATTCCTTATAAGAAAATTCATCTTAAAGGTAAAGACACCTTTGTTGAGGATCATTCCAAGAGAGATCTCTTGTCGTTGAGCAAAAATCACGCTATAACAGAATGTAATCTCATGGTAAAACGGTTTATTCCAGTCTCGCTTTATTTTAAATAGTGGGTGGAAAAAAACAACATATAAAAACATATAATAAAGAAGTTCCAGTGCTCTTGAATGGGCGGTAACCTGCCTCATAAAAGAGGCGCAGAAGAGGATTTATAAAAATGGCAACGCAACTTTTGATGCCCAAAGCAACAGCTGTTTGGTTGGTTGATAATACAGCTCTTTCTTTTGAGCAGATTGCAGAATTTTGTAAATTGCATGTCTTGGAAGTCAAAGCTATTGCCGATGGAGAGGCCGCTTATGGTATTAAAGGTCTCGATCCAATTAGTTCTGGGCAGTTGACGCGCAGTGAAATTGCACGGGTGGAGGCGGATCAAAACGCACGCTTGAAACTTTCTCAATCGAGGGTGCACATTCCTGAAAAAAAACGTAAAGGAGCACGCTATATCCCTCTTTCTCGACGTCAAGATCGTCCCAATGGTATCTTATGGTTGGTGACCAACCATCCCGAGTTGAAAGATGCACAAATTGCACGGTTGATTGGCACAACAAAAGCGACCATCGAACAAATCCGCCTTCGAACCCATTGGAATAGTGCGAATTTATCTCCTCTTGATCCTGTAGGGCTTGGCTTGTGTTCGCAAATCGATTTAGATTTTGAACTCCAACGTGCGGCAAAAAACCGCCCTGTTGCTGCAGAGGAGGATAGGTCATTGCTTCCTGCCTCTGTGACTGAAAATGCTGCTCTCGAGGAAAATGAGCGTGAAGACAACCCACACAAGACTTTTGATGCTGATAAAGTTTTTGCAAAATTGAACGCGCTGCAAAAAAATCGTCAAGAGCAAGAGGATGCGTAAAAAGCATGACGTATAAGGACAATATTGCTCAATTTCTCGTGGAGATGTTCGAGGAAGAGCTGGAGGGAAGAAAAATTGGCAGAGATTGAAAAATGATGATAAAAAAGAAGAAAAATTTCGTCTTCATTAGGAATTAATGGTTATTCTTAAAAATATTTTTAAGAATTTGCCCTTCTTTACGAAATTCGAGGAGAACAAACTATGCGCTCTACCAAAAATACCTTCTCTCATTCTTTAGCTATTCTCTTGTTTTTCTCATTGTGCTTGGGTGGGTGTGGCAAAAAAAAGATCGGTGCACTTGATGGTATGCATGGTGCTTATATGAATGATGCTGCTTTGAATCAGGGACCAGGTTCAGGGCAGGAGTTTACGGTTAACGTGGGGGATCGCGTGTTTTTTAGTCTCGATTCTTCTTCATTGGATGCCGATGCTGAACGTATTTTAACGCGCCAAGCAGAATGGTTGCTTCATTATCCTTATTATTCTATTATGATCGAAGGTCACGCTGATGAACGGGGAACACGTGAATATAACTTGGCACTTGGACAGCGTCGTGCTGTTGCTGTGCGAAATTATTTGGTGTCTCTTGGTGTGTCTGCACAACGGATTCAAACAATTTCTTACGGAAAAGAAAGACCTGTCGCAGTATGTGATGATATTTCCTGTTGGAATCAAAATCGACGTGCCGTGACAACGTTGAGTGACATGAACAGTCGTTAAAAAAGCGAATGGTTTGTTTCAACCATTCAATGAGCTCTTAAGGGGAGAAAAGAATGTATCGTAAAATTAATTGGAAAACACTCTTTTATATGGCGGTTTTCGTAGCTTGCTCTGCTTCATTTGCTGAAAGTGCAGCACGAAAGGCTTCTGAATATCCAGCACATGATACGGATAAAGTTGATGCTGCCGATAAAGATTCCGATGTGGTGAAGAAAGCCCCTGACGTTGTTGATAAAGCTGCTACTGATACGGCGGAAAAAGCTTCTGAGACTGCCGATAAGGCATCTGATGCTGTGAAGAAAGCCCCTGACGTTGTTGATAAAGCTGCTACTGATACGGTGGAAAAAGCTACTGAGGCTGCCGATAAGGCTTCCGATGCGGTGAAGAAAGCTTCTAATGCTGCCGGTAAAGCTGCTTCTGGTGCGGTGGAAAAAGCCACTGAGGCTGCCGATAAGGCTTCCGATGTGGTGAAGAAAGCTTCTAATGCTGCCGGTAAAGCTGCTTCTGGTGCGGCGGAAAAAGCTTCTGAGACTGCCGATAAGGCTTCCGATGTGGTGAAGAAAGCCCCTGACGTTGTTGATAAAGCTGCTTCTGATACGGTGGAAAAAGCCACTGAGGCTGCCGATAAGGCTTCCGATGCGGTGAAGAAAGTGCGTGATGCTGCCGGTAAAGCTGCTTCTGGTGCGGTGGAAAAAGCTTCTGAGGCTGCCGATAAGGCTTCCGATGTGGTGAAGAAAGCTTCTAATGCTGCCGGTAAAGCTGCTTCTGGTGCGGTGGAAAAAGCCACTGAGGCTGCCGATAAGGCTTCCGATGCGGTGAAGAAAGTGCGTGATGCTGCCGGTAAAGCTGCTACTGATACGGTGGAAAAAGCCACTGAGGTTGCCGATAAGGCTTCCGATGCGGTGAAGAAAGTGCGTGATGCTGCCGGTAAAGCTGCTACTGATACGGTGGAAAAAGCTTCTGAGGCTGCCGATAAGGCTTCCGATGTGGTGAAGAAAGTGCGTGATGCTGCCGGTAAAGCTGCTTCTGGTGCGGCGGAAAAAGCCACTGAGGCTGCCGATAAGGCATCTGATGCTGTGAAGAAAGCCCCTGACGTTGTTGATAAAGCTGCTGGTGTTTCGGTGCACCAAGGGATTATTTTAGAGAATCAGCAGGCTTTATTTAAAGATTATGATTTAGATAAGCTTTTACATAAGATACGGATGGTGCTTGAGCATAACAATTTGAAGACTGTTAACAATCAGTTCCACCGGCTTTTTGATAAAAAAGACTCTTCTGTTTATTCTTGTTCCATTGAAAGTGCCGCTTTGGATGCAAAATCTCAGACTGTAAAAAAAGAGACGGTGCAGGACCATAGCACGAGTGATCAGACAAAGGTTGCAGATGTGAAAGACCATACATCGAAGGAAACAGGTGATCATTTACAAAAAGCGCATGATGTAACGGCTCATATTAAAGCAGATCAGAGTGACACGCTTTCTTCTTCCAAAGCTTTGTATAAGGAAGGGTATGACTTTATCCGTTCTGCCAACTATGTTGAGGCTGAAAGGAGCTTTTGTGCTTTTCAAAATCGTTATAAAAAAGATCCTTTGAGTGATGATGCTTTATTTTGGTTAGCTGAATCTTTGTTGGGACAAAAACGCTATCATGAAGCAGCACAAGTTTATCTGTCCGCATGGTATGCCGATAAAAAGAAGCTCTATACCTCTGAGATTTTGCTGAAATTAGCAAGAAGTATGGTTGCTCTTGAGAAAAATGAAAAGGATTGTGCTTTTTTCGCAAAGAAATCAAAACATCATCAAATGTTAGAGTCTGTGTTTTGTAAGGCTCTAAAATAAGCAGCGAGGTTGTTTTGGGTGTGCGTTAGACTGGCAAGAAATCTCTTTAAAACATCGGATTTTATTCAGTGTCGACGAGTGATTCTTGCCGTCTCAGGGGGAAGTGATTCTTTAGCTTTAATGTTTTTGGTCAAAGAATATTTGGAAACGCTCTCAGTGCCCCCAGAAATAATTGCTGTCACTGTTGATCATCAACTGCGTAAAGAATCCGCGCGTGAAGCAGAAACTGTTGCGGAAATTTGTCGTGATCATCACATTAAACATATCACTGTGCGGTGGGAAGGCACAAAACCAAAGACACATATTGCTTCTAGTGCTCGTGTTGCACGCTATGATCTCTTGGTTTTGGAAGCGCAAAGACAAGGCGCTTCCCTTATTATGACGGGCCATACACTCAATGATCAGGTTGAAACTTACCAAATGCGGTCTCAACGTCTTCAAAAGAGTAGGGGGCTTTTGGGTGATGATGCTAGTGCTATGCGTGATGATTTTTCTGCGGGTGATTTTGCTGGTGCGTTGTGCAGTGAAACTAGGGTTATGGGTGATGGATATCATGCTAGAGAAACGAGAAAAAATATTACCGAAAAAAACGATGGAGTCCTCTATGAGCGTGGTTTATCTTGTATTCCACGTGAAGCATTGTTGCAGAGAAAAGTGCGTTTGATTCGGCCGCTTCTTGGCATAAGGCGCCAAACATTGCGCAATTATTTATGTTCACAAGGAAAAATGTGGATTGATGATCCCACAAACGAAGATCGTAATTTTGAACGTGTGCGGGTGCGCCAATCTCTTTCTTCGAAAAAGCTTACTGATATTGCTCAAAAAATAAATCAAGCCGCCTTGCAGCGTCGTCAACAAGCACAAAATATTGCCGATTTAATTGTAGCGCTGGATATTACGGTTCAACATGGGCGTTGTTTCATCAAAAAACCTGCGCCACTTTTACAAAAACATGCTTGTTTCCCTTTTGTTGTTGGGCTTTTTGCCGTGTTGATGGGTGGTGGATTTTATTTGCTCCCCCAAAAAAAATTAAGCACGCTTGTTCAAAAACTCTGTCTCCATTCTCCCGAAAAGAAGCGTTTTACATATGCGGGCTGTGTTATTGAATATAACAGAGATGGCATTGCTTTATGGCGTGAAGGGCGCAATATGAAGGAGACTCTGGTAGGGACAGAGGAAACGCTCATATGGGATGGGCGCTATCAGATTACCAATCATGGATCTGAGGCTATAAAGGTTGGAGCAGCAAATTTAGAACAGCTGAAATCTTTATTGCAAAACAGCAATTTTAATCTTGAAAAGCCTCATTTTCCTTCTTTACAATCACTGCTGATGATTTCAAATGATAAAGGGTGTGATATTCCTGAGTTGATTTCTCAAGCGATTATTCATAAAAATGTTATTATCAAGCGAATTATGGCGCCTTTCGATTGGCTTTCCTCACGTGAAGATGCTGCGCTGGTGAATGTTTTGGAACCTTTTTTTAATCTTGAGGTGAAAAGATAAAGAAAAATAACGCTAAAAGAGAATAAACCGTCTCTCATCCCTTGGCAAGGGGCTGACAAGGTTATATGTTAAGGGGAACTGTTTGAAATCTATATTTGATTAAGTGGGCTGAATATGAATTCCAATTACCGCTCTCTCCTCATTTGGGGAGTTATTGCCTTGATTTTGATTATATCGTTTTCTATTTTTAATGGAGATAGTCAACGTTCTGGTGGTGGAGAAGTCTCCTATTCTGAATTTTTGCAAAAGGTTGAGAATAATGAGCTAAAATCGGTGACCATTCAAGGTCAAAAATTAACAGGACAAACCATCGAACAGAGAACTGTTTCAACTTTTGCACCACGCGATCCTGGTTTGATACAAAAATTGGAAAGCAAAAACGTTAATGTTAAAGCTATTCCTGAAAGTTCTGGAAATAGTATCTTCCTTAATCTCCTGTTTTCTTTGTTGCCTGTTATTATTATCGTTGGGGCATGGGTCTTTTTTATGCGACAAATGCAAAATGGATCACGCGGGGCAATGGGATTTGGGAAATCAAAAGCGAGATTGCTTAATGAAGCGCAAGGACGTGTTACCTTTAAGGATGTTGCTGGCGTTGAAGAAGCAAAACAAGATCTCCAAGAAATTGTTGAATTTTTACGCGAACCACAAAAGTTTCAACGCTTAGGAGGGCGTATTCCTCGCGGTGTTTTGCTTGTTGGTCCTCCAGGAACCGGTAAAACGCTGTTAGCGCGCTCAGTCGCGGGTGAAGCCAATGTGCCATTCTTCACCATTTCAGGGTCTGATTTTGTTGAAATGTTCGTCGGTGTTGGGGCAAGCCGTGTGCGTGATATGTTCGAACAGGCTAAAAAAAATGCACCTTGTATTATCTTTATCGATGAAATCGATGCGGTTGGACGCCATCGGGGAGCTGGACTGGGTGGTGGAAATGATGAACGCGAGCAAACCTTGAATCAGTTGCTTGTCGAAATGGATGGGTTTGAGCCCAATGAAAGTATTATTCTTATTGCTGCAACAAACCGCCCTGATGTGCTTGATCCTGCTTTATTGAGACCAGGGCGTTTTGACCGACAAGTTGTTGTGCCAAACCCTGATGTTTCTGGGCGTGAACAAATCTTGAAAGTGCATGTGCGCAATGTGCCTTTAGCGCCGAATGTTGATTTGAAAGTTTTGGCAAGGGGAACACCAGGATTTTCCGGTGCGGACTTGATGAATCTTGTCAATGAAGCTGCTCTTATGGCTGCAAGCCGTAATAAAAGAGTCGTGACAATGCAAGAATTCGAAGATGCAAAAGATAAGGTGATGATGGGGGCGGAACGCCGTTCAACCGCTATGACACAAGAGGAAAAAGAACTTACTGCTTATCACGAAGCAGGACACGCTATCGTAGCGCTCAATGTGCCGGTTGCTGATCCTGTCCACAAAGCAACCATTGTTCCAAGGGGAAGGGCATTGGGAATGGTGATGCAATTGCCTGAAGGTGATCGCTATTCCATGAGTTATCGGTGGATGATTTCGCGTTTGGCTATCATGATGGGCGGGCGTGTGGCTGAAGAGTTGAAGTTTGGAAAGGAAAATATCACATCAGGGGCTTCTTCTGATATTGAGCAAGCAACGAAATTAGCACGTGCCATGATCACACGGTGGGGATTTTCTGATCTGCTTGGAAATGTCGCTTATGGCGATAACCAAGATGAAGTCTTTTTAGGTCATTCTGTTGCGCGGACACAAAATGTCTCTGAAGAAACAGCGCGCATGATTGATATGGAAGTGCGTAAGCTTATTGATGATGCTTATAAAAGTGCGACCAATATTTTGAAAACAAAAAGAAAAGAATGGTTTGCTTTAGCACAAGGCTTGTTGGAATATGAAACTTTAACGGGTGCTGAAATTAACGAGGTCATTGCAGGAAAGCCTCCTTCACGCACACAGAAAGATGAGGGTGCTGCTCCGCGGACTTCTTCTGTTCCAAAAACTGGAACAGTGAAGGTAGGGGACTCTGTGGTCGATGAAAAAGATGTTAAAATAACACCTAAAACAGTGTCCCATAAAGAAGAGGCCGTTAAAGGTGAGGCAGGCAAGGCAGAGGGCGTTGTTGGGAAGAAAACAGTAAAATCCAGTGGTACTCAATCCAAGAATACTGAGTCTAAAAGAGCGCAATCGGATGAAGCGGAGAAAAAGGCACAAGGTGCAAAAGATACTACAAAATCAGTCAATCACTCTCAAAGTAAAAGCAGTGCTGAAAAAAAGTCAAAACCTGCGGGATCTGATAAAGGAAAATAAAATCCTTTTTAAGATTGCTTGAGGGACTATGTTTTGGGGAAAATTTTGAATTCTTTGAGAAGGGCGCGAGCGTTGCTTGCGCCTTTGATGTAATCTTTGCCAAAATATGGAAGGAAAAAATTAAGTAAAGCCGTTTATTATGATGGTTTAGCAAGGGATAAGGTGGTTTGTTGCCTTGCGGGTTTAGGCTAAGGGCGTGAGGTTAGGTGCAGGGTTGCCTTGCGAATTTGGGCTAAGGGCGTGAGGTTAGGTGCAGGGTTGCCTTGCGAATTTGGGCTGGGAGCGTGAGGTTAGGTGCAGGGTTGCCTTGCGGGGTTGGACTGAGGGCGTGAGGTTAGGTGATGGGTTGCCTTGCGAATTTGGGGCAAGGGCGTGAGGTTAGGTGCAGGGTTGCCTTGCGGATTTGGGGCAAGGGCGTGAGGTTAGGTGCAGGGTTGCCTTGCGGATTTGGGGCAAGGGCGTGAGGTTAGGTGCAGGGTTGCCTTGCGAATTTGGGCTAAGGGCGTGAGGTTAGGTGATGGGTTGCCTTGCGGGTTTGGACTGAGGGCGTGAAATTATCCTTTGGTTGAGAGTGATTTGGTGTGTAGATGGTGAAGAAGATTTTTTTATCATCTAAAAAGATGAGGGGTGAGTCCAATGGTCTCATTTATATGGTGAGGGGTATAGGGTAAGGGGGGCTATTGTACCAATGGGGCTGTTAGAATTTTAAAGAAAAATCAAGGGAAGAAGTATAAAGGAAAGAGGCATGATGCAAAAATATTTTGGTACAGATGGAATTCGGGGGAAAGCCAATTCATTTCCCATGACACCGGATTTTGCCATGAAGGTGGGGATGGCTGTAGGGGTTTTGTTCCGTTCACAACATCAATCGCGTCGTGTGGTGATTGGCAAGGATACGCGGTTATCTGGCTATATGTTGGAAAATGCTTTGGTTTCAGGATTGACTGCTGCGGGGATGGACGTTTTTTTATTAGGACCAGTCCCAACACCTGCTGTTGCAATGCTTTGCCGCTCTTTGCGCGCGGATCTTGGGGTGATGATTTCTGCTTCTCATAATCCTTTCTATGATAATGGAATTAAACTTTTTGGTCCTGATGGTTTTAAACTTTCAGATGATATGGAAGCAAAAATTGAACAATTGATCGATACAGATCTTTCAAAATCTTTAGCAAGTTCTGCCGAAATTGGTTCCGCAAAACGGGTCGAGGGGGATATTTATCGTTATATTGAATATGCCAAACGAACATTGCCCCGCGATGTTCGCTTAGATGCTGTGCGTATTGTTGTGGATTGTGCCAATGGCGCTGCTTATAAAGCCGCCCCCCGGGCTTTATGGGAATTAGGAGCTGAGGTTTTTGCTATTCATGATGAACCCAATGGCACCAATATTAATCAAAAATGTGGCTCAACCGATTTAAGCTCTTTAAAACGCAAAGTGCATGAAGTGCGTGCTGATGTAGGCATTGCTCTTGATGGAGATGGCGATCGTGTTCTCATTGTTGATGAAAAAGCACAAACAGTTGATGGGGATCAGTTGATTGCCGTGATTGCTGAAAATTGGCATAAAATGGGACGGTTGCGGTGCAATGGGGTTGTTACAACGATTATGTCCAATCTGGGACTGGAGCGGTTTTTGAACGGCAAAGGGTTAGACCTTATCAGGACAAAAGTTGGAGATCGTTATGTTGTCGATGCCATGCGCCAAAAGGGATATAATGTTGGAGGTGAGGCTTCGGGGCATATTGTGCTTAGTGATTTTGGAACAACGGGTGATGGGTTGGTGGCAGCTCTGCAGATTTTAGCTTGTATGAAGGAAAGTCAAAGTCCTATGAGCCAATTGTGTCAACGCTTTGAACCTGTTCCGCAAATTTTAAAAAACGTAACGATTAAAAATAAAAATGTCTTGAAAAAAAATCCCGTCAAAACGGCCATTGATCAAGCAGAGAAGCGGTTGGGAAAAGAGGCACGGTTGGTTATTCGTGCTTCTGGAACTGAACCCGTTATCCGCCTTATGGCGGAAGGGGATGCACGAGAAGTGTTGGATACGGTCGTCACAGAGTTGATGGATGTGATTACTCATCATGATACACGCGTGGACTGTATTTGAGGAATCTTGAATTGTTTGAGGGTAAGCGATCAGGTCATCTTTTGAAAAATAAAAGGAAGCTGCTAAGATGATTTATTGAAGGAATATTCGTTGGGGGAAGCGGGTAGCCTTTGGCGATGTTTTCTATGATGGTTGAGGGGGGTAGGAGAAGATCTTGGCAGATATGTTCTAGAAGGGGTCTTTTAAGTGGGGGAGAAGAGTTCTTGAGTTTTTTTGCGGCAATTTATGGTATCACTGACTCGAGATTTTTAACAGAGGATGTGATCTGTTTTGCAAGTGTGTTGGTTCGCCTTATGGCGGAAGGGGATGCACGAGAGGTGTTGGATACGGTTGTGACAGAGTTGATGGATGTGATTACTCATCATGATACACGCGTGGGTGCTGCCCTTGAAAAATAAAAAGATGAGAAGGATCAATTTTTTTCATGATAATTCTAATATTTATAAAGTAAAAAAAGCCATGTGATATAAAAATAATAAATATTTTTTATCTTCTTGTCGTGTTACACGCTATAGGATTTTAGGATTTAAACATAAAAGGATTGAAGCTTTCTATAATATTACTGGTACGACTAAAGGGATTAGAGCCGCCCATGCCGATTTTAGGGGCTCTTGAAGGAGATGTAGCACCAAAAGATTTAAAGTTATGCGTCCTTTTGATTGTATCTGCTAAAAAGTGATCTCAAGAATTATTGGTCAGTTATTGTCAATGGAAAGTGTCGTGTAATATTTCGTTTTGATGGCGTAGATGTCTAAATAGTTGATTATCTAGATTATCATCAAAAAGGAGATTGAAACAATGATGAAGAATCCTTCACATCCCGGTGAGTTATTGCGTGAAGATGTGATCAAAGAGCTTGGTTTATCAATTAATGAAGCAGCAGAGTGGCTTGGTGTATCTTGTGGAACACTTTCTAGAGTTTTAAATGGAAAAGCCGCTATGAGTGCTCATCTTGCTATTAGGCTTGAAATGTCTGGTGTAAGCACAGCACGTGCTTGGCTTGCACTGCAAACAAATTATGATTTATTAAAAGAAATTCTTTAAATAACAGTCTCATGATAAAGATTGCATAAAAGAGTTTCAAACGGCTGTTAAATTTTTGCAACAGAGATATTGGGGAGAGCAAAATAACGCGAGATAGAGCGTATAAAATCAAAAGATGTGACACGGTAAAGCAAGGAATAAAATCTTGTGTCTGCGGTCTATTCGAGCCATAATGAAGATAAGCTAAAGGAGGATTTTATATGTTGAGTGAAGACGAAATTAAGCGACGTCGCTTTGCTGCTAAAAATGCATTAGCAAGTCAACGTTTAGAGGGGTTGGAGCCAGATCCAAAAGTCGTGGAGCAAATGGAGCGGGTTATTATAGGTGAACTTGAAATAAGTGATGTAATCAAGGATCTTATGGAACGGATAAAACGTGGAGAAATATAAAGGGGGCGGTGATCCTTATACTGATCCTAAAACTGGTGTGATGTATAATCGGTTTGAAATTCAGGATAAAACCGCACTGGAGCGTGTAGAATCTACTTTCTCTTATGTAAGGTCTTTTGAACTTATGCGTGCTGCTACGGGTGGTAAGTTTGATCTCAGCCACATGAAAGAGATCCATAGAAAACTGTTTGGTGACGTCTATGAATGGGCGGGAGAGATCCGTTCAGTGGATATTGCCAAAGGCAATAGTATGTTTGCTTATCATCATCAGATTGAAAGTTATACACCGAAGATTACGCAACAGCTTGCAAAAGAACAATATCTGCGTGGTCTTGATGCAGATGAATTTAGCCAAAGAGCTGGATATTACATGGGAGAGTTGAATGCCTTGCATCCATTTCGAGAGGGAAATGGGCGCACGTTGCGTGAATTTATGGGGCAACTTGCTCGTGAAGCTGGTTATAATATCAACTGGGACGGTATCACGCGAGAGGAAATGACAAAGGCATCAATTGCAGCCCATTTTGGTCATTCTGACCATATGTCTGTACTTATTCGTCAAAACCTCAATCTCTTATAAGCAGCGGCGTTTGTGGTGCGTACAACAATGATGCCAAGTTTGAAAGCTGTTACTATAAATTCCCACAGTGGCATGGAAGAACGCCCAGAGATGATATTGTACCCGATAAATATAATGTAAATGGTACAAGATGCTTTAAGCGGAGCTCTTAAACCCACTGAAAGATTTTTGATCGTTTCGTTCATTATTTGCATGATGGGTTCCATTAACATATTCTCTACCGTGGTAAAGTAAGCTACTTTTTCGAATGTCATTGCACATCCACTCTATCTAATTTTTGCAAATATGATTATTTCTGATTCAATTATTATCTTGGTTCTGTTTAGCACGCTCTTCTGCTTCTCGTTCGGCTTGTTCTTTTGCTTTTTCTTCGGCTTCTTTTTTTTCTATTTCAGCTTTCCTTTTTTCAAAATCAATTTTCCATTTTTCATGTCTAGCTCGTAGTTCGGCTCGATATTCTTCCATCGCTTTACGATCTTCTTCTTCGCGTTCACGCGCTCTTTCTTCAGCTTTGGCTTCATATTCCTTTTCAAGTTCAAGTTGTGCTAATCTTAGGTTTTCACAATTTTTGGCAGTTCCTGCGAATCCACATTTAGCATTCCACTCTTCCATCAATTTTTTATCTTTTTTAAATTCTGCAACGCTGTAGGTTTTTTCACAGCCAGCAGCGATAATTCCAGTGCCAAGTAGCAATGTTGTTATGAGAACTTTATTCATCAATATTTCCCCTTTTTCCTTTCAGTTTTACAAGGTTTGAGCACAATTTTTAAATTATGCTAGGTTATCGGTTTTTTATAACCAGTGATGATAAATCTAGGGCACAGACATAATCTTGCCATAAATGTAATATAAGATGCGTGTAAGTGTTTAGCTTGAGCGGCTAAAGCGCAATAGATGCTATCCATTGTTTCTGTAAGGGGTTCCATCAACATATTGTCGATATAAGAAAATATGCCTTTGGTTACTATTGCCATTTAGATACTTCGCTATTCGTTGTGTATTTTTATAATTTAATTATTATTTTGTTCTTTCGCTTTTTGTTCTTTCTCAGAACGCTCTTTTATCCCAAATGTAGCATTCCATATTTCTTTAGCTTTTGCCTGACGTTCTTTCTCAAGTTCTAAAAATGCTAACCGCATGTTTTCACAATTTTTTGAAGTTCCTGCAAATCCACATTTCGCATCCCACTCTAGGCGTAATTTTTCATCTTTTTTAAATTCTGCAACGCTGTAGGTTTTTTCACAGCCAGCAGCGATAAGTCCAGTGCAAAGTAGCAATGTTGTTATGAGAACTTTATTCATCGATATTTCCCCTTTTTCCTTTCAGTTTTACAAGGTTTGAGCACAATTTTTAAATTATGCTAGGTTATCGGTTTTTTATAACCAGTGATGATAAATCTAGGGCATCGACATAGTCTTGCCATAAATGTAGTATAAGATGCATAAATCTCTTTAAGTTGAGCAGCTAAAGCGCAATAGATGCTATCCATTGTTTTTGTAAGGGGCTCCGTCAACATATTGTCGATATAAGAAAATATGCCTTTGCTGTCTACTGCCATTGAGATGCTCCGCTCTTCATTGTGTCTTAATGGTTATTTTGTTGTTCTTCTGCTGCGCGCTCTTTTGCTCTTCGTTCTTCCTCAGCACGCTCTTTTGCTTCTCGTTCTGCTCGTAATCTATTAGTATCAGCTTCAATTTTTTCAATCCAAGCTTTTTGTTCAGCTTTAAATTTTTCATCTATTTTGCGATTTTCTTCTTCAATTTTTGCCCGACGTTCTTTCTCAAGTTCAGCGCCTGCTACTCTTAGGTTTTCACAATTTTTTGAAGTTCCTACTCCTCCACATCTCGTGGCCCATTCTTCAAATAATTTCTCATCTTTTTTAAATTCAGCGACGCTATAGGTTTTTTCACAGCCAGCAGCGATAATTCCAGTGCCAAGTAGCAATGTTGTTATGAGAACTTTATTCATGATTAATGATTATCCTGTTGTTTTTTAGCGCGCTCTTCTGCTTCTCGTTCGGCTTTAGCCCGTTGCTTAGCTTTAAATTCAGCTTCACTTTTTTCATGTCTAGCTTTTTCTTTAGCCATAAGTTCATCCATACTTTTTTTCCGCTCCTCTGCCGCTTTACGACTTCTTTCTTCAGCTTTTGCTTCATACTCTTTCTGAAGTTCAAGCCCTGCTACTCTTAAGTTTTCACAATTTTTTGACGTCCCTGAGAATCCACATCTTGCGCCCCATTCTTCCATCAATTTTTTATCTTTTTTAAATTCAGCGACGCTGTAGGTTTTTTCACAGCCAGCAGCCATAAGTCCTGTGCAAAGTAGTAATGCTGGTATGATGATTTTATTCATCAATATTTCCCCTTTTTTTAATAATGTTATAATAATTTTTATGGATCAAAATTATTATCGCGTTTTTGTTGTGCTCTATTTTTTTCATACTCAGCGTTTCTTTTAGCTTCTTCTTCTTGTTGTTTTTTCTCCCATTCTTCTCTACGTTTACGATTTTCTTCGTCAATTTTTGCCTGACGTTCTTTCTGGAGTTCAAGCGCTGCTACTCTTAAGTTTTCACAATTTTTTGACGTCCCTGAGAATCCACATCTTGCTCCCCATTCTTCCATCAATTTTTTATCTTTTTTAAATTCAGCTACGCTGTAGGTTTTTTCACAGCCAGCAGCGATAAGTCCTGTGCCAAGTAGCAATGTTGTTATGATGATCTTGTTCATATTCAAGCCCCTCTTTTTATCCTTTATTGACCACGCAGTTTTTTTGCATAATCTGCGTATCGCGCTGCAAATTCTTCGTAGGCACGTCTTTCTGCCGCTTTTTCTTCTGCTTGTTGAATCATCGCGGCGGCTTGCATTTGGAGAACTTTTGTTTGAAGGTTTGCTTGTATTGCTTCTAGTTTTGCTTGAATGCCTTGAATTTTTCCAGCCTCTTCAGTACTTCCAAGTTCATCGAGAAGCTTGTTAATCTTTTTTTGTGTTTCACTGGCTTCTTCGTAGACATCTTGGCCTTTTGAGGCTTGTCCTACTACGCGCTGTTCAGCTCTTTTTACTTCCTCTGCGTAAAAAGCATCTACCGCCTCTTTTGATCCTGCTCCGCCTGAGGGCTCTTTGTATTTAAGCTCTTCTTGCCATTTTTGTGCGTTTTTGCTGCTGCTCCCGCCACCGCCACCGCCACCGCTGCCCATCGATCGTTGAAAGTTATTAAAGTCAGAAGGAAGTGCGCCACTGCTCCCTTGCTGGTTGAACATTTCTTTCAATCCCGAAATGTCAGGTTTGGCATTTAAAGAGCTATATAATTGTTTCATTTGATCTAGTTGGCTCTTTAATTGCTCAAGTTGTTTTGTGCCTTGTTCAATTTGTTTTTGCAATTTGTTAAGTTGTTTCCCTCCTTGCAGATAAGATTTTAGATCGAATGTAGGCATAGTTGCAAAAGCATTTGTTTTTAAGCCTAAAGAAATTGCGCAAAGCGCTGTTGCCAATAAAAGTTTTTTCATTGTTTTGACCTTTCTTGGAAAATGGGGAGCCATTTTTCTGGAGATTTGCCAACTTCTTCCATAATGGTCTCTAAAAGTTCAATATTCTTGGTGGTGCCACTTAAAATGGCTATTTCATCATCAAAGCCCCGTAAATTCAGTTCTGCTACAACAGAACTTTGCCCCTGCTTGATGAGAAAACGCCGTGACTCCCGGCTTAATTCTGCTTGTATTAGGTTAAACTCTCGGTCTGATAATTTAAAACCCTCTACATAGTCCGAGTGGTTGCCCTTTTGATTGGGAAAATAAATCTGAGTGGGACATTGCTCTATAATGGTGTGCGCTATCGTCGAATTAATCGCATCTTTGGGTGATTGCGTGGCAAACAACATCAAACCATTCTGTTTACGAATGGTCTTTAGTCTGTCTTGCGCAAAGGCTTTAAAGGAATCATCCTCTAGCGCTTTCCAAAACTCATCAATGACAATGATAATACGACGCCCGTCAATCAGAGACAGAATCCTATGAAATAAATACATCATTAATGGTGGACGAATTTCATCATTGTCCAAAAAATCCGTCATATCATAACCAATAAATTTGGCATCAATCCCTATGTCATCATCCGGATTGTCAAAAACCCACCCTAAAGCATTGCCTTTACACCATCGCTCTAATCGTCCCGCTATTCCTTCTCTATGCGTGGTGTCAAAAAACATTTGTAAGGCGGATATCGTCCGTTGTTCTTTTGGCAATAGAGCAAGCTGGTCAACAGCTGCCGTGATATCTTGTCTTTCCGATTCACTAATCTTTTGACCCTCAGCAGAAACAAGCTTGATAATCCATTGTCGCAAAAAGACTCTATCTGCTGGATTGTTATAGTCTAAGCCTTTTAGCGGTGCTATGCCTGTGGGTTTCCCATTTTTCAAAGGCATATAGGTGCCGCCACCCGCTCTGACAAAAAGCTCTGCTCCACGATCCTTATCAAAAAAGACCATATTGGGATCATGCTTTTGAAGTTGTGCTAGTAAAAAATTAACAATAACCGTTTTACCAGAACCAGAGGGACCACAGACAAAGGTATTGCCTAAATCACCAAAGTGAAAGTTAAAATAAAATGGTGAACCAGCTGAAGTCTTCATCAAAGCTACCGCGGGTCCCCATACATTGCCATCTATTTTGCCAACCGGAAAAGAATGAAATGGAGAAAGCGCTGCATAATTGCGGCTTGTTATCGCACCAGAACGCGTGCGATACGCATAATTGCCAGGCAATTGTGCCCACCAAGCCGCCGCTAACCCTAAATCTTCCCGCGCTATCACAGCGCCACCATCGGTAAGACGAGAACGCGCTTTGGCAAGATTATCCGCTAACTCTTGTGGCTCGTCGGCAAAAACCGCTAACGATAAATGATGCTCCCCTAAAACAAAACGATTCGATTCAAGATCATCAAGCGCATCATCTAGCTCCATGATTTGTGAGCCCGCACGGTCGCCCGCATTGACCATTTGATTCTGTTTGCGACCCATAATCTGCTTGGCAACATTTTTGCTCTTGAAAACAAAAGATTGCGTAAAAATAAACTCAAAAGGAAGCGTTAAAAGACCATCCGCCATGCCAACTCTCGTTTTTGCTGGATATTCTTTCCAACCAAACATACCCGCAAATCGCTGTCCCGCTTCAGTGCGTATTTCTATGACTTCTTTTCCAAAAATAAGACGATCTGAGTAAACCGTCGAAGCTATCGTCCCCCATGTCAACGGTATGCGTTCACGACGCCCCCCCACCAATTGGTGGATAAACTCACTTTGCTGCGAATAAATATTGCCTTCATGTTCATAAAGACTCAATCTTCTTGCGCCATAACGCTCTAAATTTTGAATGACATCTGTCGTAATATCTTCAAGCTTGCGAATCGATTCTTCATCAACTTCCGTCTTTTCTTGCTTGGCTTTGCCTAAACGTTTGAAAAATTCCGCTAATTTATCCGTTTTATCAACGTGAGGATTCCACAAAATTGAAAGATAGAGTTCATTGCGATAAAGCTCTTGAGAGATCATCCGTTCGCGGTATTTATCATCTAATTGCTTCGCAAATGCTGATCTGAAAGTGCCATCCGGATAAACTGTTTCACGCTTCCTGATAATATGGCTATAAAGCGCTATCCGTTCATCCGCAATGTTTTTAAACAGATTATTCAGCTGTTCGTGAAGCACGTTCAGATCAATAATATCCGCTGTCTCAAAGTTAATCCCTTCAAGTTTAACAACCATCATGAGCGCGCGTGAATCCAGTGCAATGATGTGCTTGTTTACATGGCGCACGTAAGGAATGATCGCCTCTGGCTGCTTTTCACGCTTGCGCTCTGCTGTTTTCATTTTAATTCCTCATAATTACGAATTAATCGTAATGGAGAAATACTTCCTCCACCCCATAGACTAGAATTTCTGGAAAAAATAGTTGTCTTTTGCCATGTTAGAAGAATACGAAATTTGTTATGGTCATGTTTTAGGATTTCCTTGAATATGAAATGGATGGCAACACCAATGGTTAAAAGAAAAATATTGCCTGCCATAATAAACAATATCATCGATCCTATCGCATTTAATCCCATAGCCTCCACCGTCACGCCTGCAATCATTGCAGGGCGCGTGCAAGCAAGAAACAACGTATCCTCCGTTAGCTTCTCATGCTCTTTCATGATTTTTGAAAATGCTAGAGCACGTTAATTAAGCTTTAAGCATTGATACGATTTGCGATGCACCCATAACAATGCCAATGCCAACACAAACAAAAAATGCTTTACGCATTTCAACATAACCAGCTATCCATGCAAGCCCAACACCAGCAACCGCAATGGTGGCAATTGATGTGGCAATAGGTCCTGTTAAAGCTTTTACTATTTTTTGAAGTGCATCGTCAATTTTTCCGAAGCCTTCTGCAAATGCTGGCTCACTGAGTGCAAGGAAAGCAATAAAAAGCATCAATGCTGTGGTTAGCCATTTCTTTTGTGTATTGGATAAAGTAATGTTTTTTAAGGTACGTTCATGACTGAACGAATTATTCATGTTTTTCATGAAAATTCCCCCGCTTTATGTTTAAGTTGATCATAAAATTAATATTTAATATTAATCAAACATCATATAAATGAAAAAAATTACTTTTTCTACAGATAAATTAACAATATTTAATATTTTCTCAGTTAATGAACAATAAAATACATTAATATTCAAAATGATACTTTTTAAAAATTTTCGATCCGTGTTTAAATATATTGTCTTAATTTGTCTTATTGTTTTGGGATACTTTTATTTGAGTGAAAATAATGAACAGATTGTTCAAACTTTTTCTTTAAAAGGATCAGAAAAGACAATAGAAAAATCCGTTCAAAATCCAAAGTCACAATTAATAGATTATGCAAACCAACAAGACGTAAACCAACAAAATGTGGTATTGCATCCAGAACCATTGTCATCACAATTTTATGAAGAAAATGTCCCCGTGTATTCCGGTGCTATACAGGTAACAAGTGGTGTGACCTTTAAAATGATCACACTTGTCGATGAGGGGTGGAGAAAGAGAATCGTCCGTGATATCCGCCTCTATGGTGTGGAAACCTGCGAAGTGCGCCAATTTGCCTCACGCAATGGTGTTAAGTGGCCCTGTGGGGCTTTTGTTACGGCGTGGCTTGTCTCAAAAACAATCGATAAAAATGTTACCTGTCGGCAAGCCCGTGTTATGAAACAAGTTCATTATGCGCAATGTTTTGTGGATGGCGTTGATCTTGCACGCTTAGGCCTTGCAGAAGGATTGATGGTTTTGACAAAAGATCAGCATAATTTTCCATCGCCCGCAGACTATAAAAATTTACAATTGACCGCTCAAAAAGAAAAAAATGGCTTGTGGTCAAGCCAATTTCAACAACCAGAAGATTGGCGAAGAGATCATGGGAGTTATAATCCCATTGATCATAATTGATATTGACCATAACGGATAAAACGCCTTCTTCGGTGCTGTTTAAAAATGAAGACAATATTCCACAACGAGCCTGATCAGGTAAAAGTTGACCACAAGCCCCATAGGTTTTGGTGGACAACTCTCGTCATGGAAAATTATTGTGTTTGGAAAATTGTTGTGTTTAAAGCTCGCTTACATGTATAGGTTACTCACTACAGTGCTATATGGGAGCACGTTCCCTTCTTATGCCTCATTTTCGCTTTTTTTTAAATGAGAGGCTCTTCGCTTCGGTCGCGGTAAAAGGGCTGATGAAAGTGTGTAGAGAAAGGCAAAAACAGACCTTTTTCAAAAAACAACCAATTGCAAAACAAACCAGAATTTTTAACGCAAGCATTGCCTCATGTTGCTATGTTTGAAAAATAGGGTGTGCAATGCGAAAGGGATTTAATCAGATCTATGGAATTTTGAGCTAAAATGAAGGGAATTTCTTCTCAAAAGCTTGAAGACGCTAAAAAGACTTGGAAAACAAAAGGGTGTTTTCTCTCTCAAAGGAAAGAAAACACCCGGGGGGGGATTAGAATGACAGTGTTACATATTTTCATCTGAAAAGCGGTCTTTTTTATCTTTTTTCCACAGAAAATACGTTGCTAGTCCCAGAATGGGGACGCCCAATTTGGCAAAAGGGAGATGTTGACTGAGAACAGCAAGGCTGGAAACAGTTGCATCTGTCATCAGTTTGTGGCGTTGTTCTTCGGTCTTTTTTTGTTGGTCATAGCGTTGATAAACCTTCAGAATCCTGTTGATCATAAGTGCTAATCCGGCAAGAAAAAGCCAAATTAAAAACATGATACTGGCGGCAAAAAGAGGCTTCATAACAGTACATAACCCAAGAAAACCAATCATACATAAAAAAAGCAAAGCCATGAATAATGAAACGCCAATAAACCCACAGCAAATGGCTTGAAGGCGCACTTGCTTAACCGTGCTTTTTAGTCCTCCACCGACAAGATGGTTTAAAAGAGGAGCGATAAACTTATGCATTGCTTAACGACGCAGTAACTGAGAAAGAATAAAACCAACGCCTGCTGCAAACAAAACGCTTTTGCCAGGATTTTTACGAACGCATTGATTCATGGTTTGTTCAAGATCACTGATTTTGTCTTTTGCTTGAGACATGAGGTCTTCACTACTTTCTTTTGCTGAGTGATACAGTTTTTCCGCTTTGTTTTTGGCTGCATTGAATTTTTTAGCACCAAGATCTGTCAGTGTGGAGGTCATCCCTGAAATTTCATGACGTAACGTTTCTAATTGTCCCTGGAGCTCGTTTTGTAGGTCTTTTTCTGCTGCGGTTTTATTGTTTTGTGTTGTTTTGTTCTTGTTCATGATGTTCTGTCCCTCTCTTGTATAGTGGTGTTTGCTGTGTTCATCGTAATCATTTGCATTGGAGTGAAAATTTTTACTGCCGAAATAACGCCAAAAGTGTTTTTTAGTTCCTTGTCTTTTTGTGCAATTTAAAATTGTTTTATGCCTTTCAAGGTATTCAGCACCATTCTTTCTCTTTTGGGGGGCTGTTTCTTTTAAAAGGTTAAAGATCTTTTTCTTTAAGAGAAAAATCTGTGTTGTTTATCCCGTATAAATTATCTCTTGCTGGCAGATGTTTTGTTCTCTTTATTCAAGAGCGGTTGAAATGAGAAAAGCTTGCGTCTGAAAGGCTTGTTCAGCAATAATTGTGATAAATTATTATTATAAATCAATATGTTGCAAGTAGAAAGATGATGCGTTATTTTTATCAATTGAGATATTATACGGGAGATTTCTGATCAGTCTATCATTTTGCCAAATTTATACAGTAAAGTGATTGAAGTAAGGTAAACTTTTGAAGGGTTATAAAAAAATTTCTTGAATGATTTCTTTAGAATAAGAGAGTGTTTAGGGAATAAAACTATACTTGATTTATCAAGTTTTCTTTCTTAAGAGGAATGTGGAAGTGATGTTGAAGTGGCGGTGTGGAACAGGGGAGCTCTGCAGAATGGCGATTCAGCGTATAATGGAAGATTAAGACCACGAGAGTTGTGAGACAGAAATGGAATCTGAAACAGTCCCTTTAGAGAGTAGTTCTGCTGTATTGGCAGGGCATGATTTTTCACCTTTTTCTATGTTTATGGCTGCTGATTGGGTGGTGAAAGCTGTTATCGTTCTTTTGTTGCTTGCTTCTTTGATATCTTGGACAATTGCTTTTGTGAAAATTATTGAGATCACTGTGGCAAAACGACGCGTGCGTCATGAACTCCGATTGGTTCTAAACGCTCAGACTCTCACGCGTTTGGCGGCGAGCTTAAAAGAAAGCAAAGGGACAGGGGTGTTTTTTCTCAAAGAAGTGCTTAAAGAGGTCTATCTTTCGACACAAGAGGTTCATTTTGTTGCTCCTGAAGGAACAAATGAAAGCTCTGCTGAGAGAACAAATCCAAAGAAAAGTGCACAAACGCTTGAAGATATTCTCTTTTATGAGGAAAATGATCAATATGGAAATGTTTCTCGTGATGGTTATGTCCGCGATGTTCATGAGGGTTTAAAGGAAAGGGTTCATTCGATTTTATCGCGCTGCTTGCTGGCTGCGACACGACGTGTTGCCTGTGGAAGCGCTGTTCTTGCAACTATTGGGGCACTTGCGCCCTTTGTGGGGCTTTTTGCAACGGTTTGGGGAATTATGAATTCTTTTATTGGGATTGCGCAATCGCAAACAACGCGGCTTGATGTGGTTGCTCCTGGAATTGCTGAAGCCTTATTTGCAACGGCTATGGGGCTTTTTGTAGCTATTCCCGCCGTGGTTATGTATAATAGTCTTATGCGTGCTTTGAATGGGTATCGTAGTGATTTAGGGGATATCGCTGCTGCTCTTGAAAGGCTCTTGAGTCGTGAACTTGATCGACAAAAACAACAGAAAAGTCATAAAAAATGAAAGCAAGCTTTAATGATGATTTTGATCTCGATGAGAGTGGGTTGTACAGCGAAATTAATGTGACCCCTTTTATTGATGTTGTGTTGGTGTTGCTGATTGTTTTTATGGTTGCTGCTCCCTTGGCAACATCTGTCATTCCTGTTCAGCTTCCTTCGATCACTCAAGCGCCTTCAGTGGTTCAACCTGATGAGCCCCTTTATGTCACTTTGCAAAAAGATCATTCTCTTTACATTGGCGATCATCTTATAGAACAAGCAGCCTTGAGAGAAACTTTGTTAAGAGAAACCAAACAAAATTTGGAAACAAAAATTTTAATCAAAGCAGATAGTGAAATTGATTATGGCATTGTCATCGATTTATTAAACAAAATACGCATGGCTGGATATCATAAAATTGGTCTTGTCGGATTACAAAATTCTCCCAATCTTGCTGCAAGAGGTAGGGGAAATCATAAAACAGCCGATACGAAAAATGGACCTGTTGTGGCAGACGGTACTCTTGAGGGAGCGGGTGCTAACGTAGTGGGGCAGGAAGCGGCAACAATGAGCGATGCCGTAAATGCTCATATTTCTGGAACTTCTGGAATGGCTTTTGAGCCGTGATAAAAAAGAGCCTTTTAAACAAGGAAATAGAACACTTTCATCAAAGTTACAGAGTGAAATTGATAATGGAATTGTTATCGATTGATCAAACCGCGTATGCGCTGGAGAGCGTAAAATTAAGTCTTGTCAGATTATAAAATTCTCTCAATATTATCATATTGCCGCAAGAAATGCGGTATAAAACAACTGTTGTCATTGTTTGTATCTTAATGCATCTAAAGCTTCTGCAACGGTATCCATAAAGGATGCCCTCATAAAATAATCATTAAAAAAATTGATTGGAAACTTCATCTTGAGGCTTCATAAAAGAGCAAGCGGGTATCATTATATTCTTTGCATCTTCTCTCAAAAGCCTCCATGGCAAACTCTTTTAAGGAATGAAGATTATGTATTGCTTCACGCTTTTGTTTGTCTCCTATCTTTGATAGGGCTATGATCTTCACGTAAAACAGAGCGCCACCCAGTTGCCAATTCACCGGCTTGTTTTAAGAAACATCTCTTAAGGCACCTAAGCCCATTTCACGACGGTGCTTGTGAAGGGTATAACGATAAATCCATTGTGCTCCACCATTTTTACCTGTGTGAAGAAGCAAGCCGGCACTATCACATACTTTGCCAGCTCGTGGGTATTGTGATAAGCCCTTAGTACTGAGAGCGTTCATAAGAGCCATTTTTAGTCCTTTCTTGTATAGTTTTTATCCACACGCTTATCCTACTCTATGGCGTGCAAGCAAATAGTTTTGGTTGTTGCAACATAAACAGGTCTGGAATGAGAGAATCTTACGGTATTTGGGACTCTCCTTCAAAATACAAACAGTGAATTATCATTATAAATCAATGTATTGTGCAAGATTTTGACAGTCTTTGGCACATGAGGTCATAAGAAGCATTTTTCCAGTTTTTATTTACACTGGCCAGTAGCGCTTGTCATGGACTTGTAACCGATAAGAGACTTGGCTTTGATGGGGACACAAACAGATTTGCCATGAGAAAATCTCATGGCATTTGGCTCTCTTATTTTACAAGATAATGTATTATTCTTATCAATCATCAATCAAGCTGATGCGTCTTCTGGGTCATCATCGTCAAACGTTTCAAGGGGTGTTGAGGCGCATGTGAAGGGTATGGTTTGTGTGAGAAGCATGGAAGGATGTGTACTTTAAAAGCCCCAAGTGATCAATGAAAGACGTGCTGGAATAAGGGCATTGTCTCAAGTGCTAAGGTTTTTTCTTCTCCAAGGGCTGTATATCAATCAAGACTAGCAAAACCAGCCATATAAGGAAGTTTCATTGTTTCAAACGCAAGACGGCTGAATTGATAAAGTAACGAGATTGTAAAGGGTGAAAAGAGATAGGAGAAAAAAGAATGCTGCTTTAGAGGCGTGTTTAGCGAAGGAGTCTTGGGCATAAATAGGCGTTACTTCTGCTTCCACGCTTTAACAACCAAAGATCCCCAAAAAATCAAGGAAACCAGAGGTGCCAGAAGTGAAAGAGTCGTTGGAATGAGCCTTGTGTTGCTTTAAAAGCAGATTTTTTAGAGCTGCTTTAAGTATGTCCTGTAGAACCAAAACCGCCTGTTCCACGGCTTTGGTTATGGCTTTGGGGTTTTTGTTCTGGTTCAATAGCGCAAACAGTGACTTTTGTGACCGGGGCGATGACGGTTTGGGCAATACGCATGCCTCGTTCAATAGAAAAGTCTTCCTGACCCAAATTGATGAGAAGAACTTTGACTTCACCACGGTAATCACTATCAATGGTTCCAGGGGTATTGAGGCAGGTGATGCCATGTTTTAAAGCGAGACCAGAGCGTGGGCGTATTTGCGCTTCAAGCCCTGGGGATAAATGAAAAATGAGACCCGTTGGAATAAGAGCACGCTGCCCTGGCGAAAGGACGAGCGTTTCTTCTTCTCCAAGGGCAGCACGTAGATCAAGACCCGCAGAACCCGCTGTCGCGTAGTGAGGAAGTTCTAAACCTTGTCCGTGTGCAAGAATCTCGACGGATAAAGTCACGGAGTGTGAAGATTTTGAAGAAACACAATTTGCTTGGTTGTTGAGTGGTGCGTTGGTTTCAGTATGCGGCATGATCAAAGCATTTCCAAAATATGAGGTCTAGAAAAAAGGATACTTTAACAAAAGATATCCATAAAACAAGTCGATAAAGGTTTTTTGATGCAGGTTGTCCCCAGAGCTTGGTTATGATCTTTTGTTGATCCAGAATACTACGCTAAAGTATGCAGCCCAAAGCACCATAAGAATCTTTTTAATAAAGGGATTGCCAATAATGATTTGATGCCCGTTAAAAGGGATGAGCTATGAGAGAGATCAATTATATTCGAGATCAGAAAAGACAGGGGGTGCGCGTTTTTAAATACTGCCAATAAGAATCCCTGTGGCAAAAACCAAAGCTCCTCCAATGATGACCTGTAAAGAGGCGCGCCAAAAAGGGGTCGACATGTATTTGTTCTGAATCCAGACGATGGCGCCGAGTTCGAAAAAAACAATGATACAGGCAATCACTGTTGCGACATAAAAAGAATTGATCAAATAGGGAAGTGTATGACCTAAGCCCCCTAATGTTGTCATAATGCCGCTGGCAAGACCTCTTTTCAAGGGCGAACCCCGTCCTGATAATTTTCCATCATCATGGGCGGCTTCTGTGAAACCCATTGAAAGTCCCGCTCCAATGGAAGCTGAAAGCCCGATCAAAAAAGTTTGATGCGTTTCTCCCGTGGCAAAAGCGGCAGCAAAAATGGGGGCAAGGGTGGAGACAGAGCCATCCATTAACCCGGCAAGACCTGGTTGAATCCATGTCAAAAGTGTTTGTTTTTGCGCTTTTGAGGGTTTTTTTATGGTGTGATTTGCTGCTGTTTTTTTAGGAGAGGGTTGGCTCCCCTTGCTTTTTATAAAAGAAGTTTTTTCACATAATCCATCCGCCGTGTATCCATCCGCCGTGTGCGCACGATTATGGCAAGAAAGACACAAAAGTTGCTTATAATTTTCAAGCTCTTGAATCCCCATGGCGGTAAAAACCGCTGCTTCTTTAGAGGAATAAGGCTCTAGCGCTTTTGCATATTTTAAATAGAGCGCAGCCTGTTGCTCTTTTACTTTGAGTGCTTGAAGGAGCATTCTTTGTGCCGAACGAAAGAACAGAGCTTTACGCTGTACAAATGAAAAAAACGATTTCAACATTCTCTGTTCCTCTGCACTTTAGAATAATTCTAAAAGATGAAGAAAAATAAACTGAAAGTCAACCTAAAAGTTAAAAACTGAAAAAATGCAAAAAGGTTTCAGTAAGAAAAAAAGAATTTAGGGATGCCATGAAAGTAAAGCTGACCAATCAATAAAGGAGATTTATCCAGGGGAGGGGTGAGGAGCTCGTGTGAAAAAATTGAGAGAAAATAGGCTTTATTTTGCTAAAGAAGCGTTGCAATAGAGCATTCCGATTATTGTACGAGAGTCAATGGATTTAGGCTCGGAAATATATGGAAAGAAAAGAGAATATATGGAAAGAAATAAGTCAGCCCCATTATTTAGTTGATCGTTCAAAAGACGATAAAAAACTTTTTGAAATTTGAGATCATTCTTTAAAGACGACTTTTTTCAAGCAACAAAAGCCTATTTTACAAGGGCATCCGTGAAGCGTATAGGTGAAGCGTATAGAAGGTGAGAGCGGCAAAGCCCCCATGAAATAATACAAACGCTATTGAGTCTTCTTCTCTTGATGCTTCATAAATCGGTACCATGACACCTGCTTAGTCCCCAATGTTTGCGACAGTCTTTAGCACCGTTTATTCTCGGTATTTTTATTGGATCGTTTTACATCCCGTATCCCGTTTTAAGTGTAAGCCAGTCCCCTTATGATACTAGCATTGAGGTGGATTTGTTTGCGTCTAACAAATTATCTTTTGTGCTGTGATTGGGATTGGTTTTAAAGGTTAGAGTGTATCAATGAGAGAGATATATTTGTTTGATCACGCATGAAAATTGATGCTTTATGAAGGATCATTTATCGCTTTGCAACGCGCCTTATATCTTGCATGAAAGCCCTAAATTTAGTAGGATTCTCTCACTTCAAAACTTGTTATATTGAATCAATTAAAATCATTTTCTTGTAGATCACAAGGAGGGGTGTGGGGGCTGTGTTTTTATTTACAGTATGGCATGAGTTGCAACGTGAAAGAGCTGAATTGTACATTAACAAATGTTTTTGATGTTTTTAAAAAAGAATTAAGTTGTGCAGAAAAAAGAGGAACTCTGTGGAAATTGATGACAGTTTAGAATGGTTTTTGGGTTTGCAAAAACTAACAATACCGCAGGCAGCGCTTTTAGTAGTTGGATTAAATCCAGGAAAATGTCTGTTTGAAGATGAAACAGAACCAGAAAGGGGTGATATTTACGAAGATAACCTTTCCGTATCATCAGAGAAAACTGCTTGTTTCCGGGGAGCTTATAATGCCATAGTTCAGGCAGGAAAAGACGATCAATTAAAGATAGAATGGTCGAGTTTTTGTGATTATATAGAGACATATTCCTCATATGTTCTCGTTGAAGATTTAAAAAAATGGCTTTTATCGCGTGGTTTGCGCCCTGCATTTTTTTTCCCTGAAGATGATTCTCGTGACACTAAGGATAAAAAATATTATGCGTTTCAAGATCCAACGCATCCACGCTATGCTCCAAAGCTTGCTGCAGCTGTTGCGGCTTGGGAAGCGGTGAACGAGGCTGAGGGTGGTAAAACTGTTAAAGGCACGCTTATAAAATGGTTGCAACAGAATGCTGATCAATATGATTTACGCAATAAGAAAAGTAGTAAGTTAAAAGAAGATGTTATTGAGAAGCTTGCAAGTATTGCTAATTGGGAACCTACCGGAGGGGCTCCTAAGACACCTGCCAATTAATTTTATCAAAAGAGAAAAAACAAAAAGATCACTAAAAGTGTGCTGCTTTGTTTGATAATCTTGAAGATAATCTCCTTTTCTGGGGAAAGTTTTTACCTTTCTCCCCTAGATTATAAGTAGTTGTTTTTACATAATAAAATATTTTATAGTGTTTCAATGATTGTTTAGAGGAAGAAAAATAGACATTTTGGGGCAGCAAAATTTACCCTATAGTTTTCGTAACTTATCCCTCTATTTTTGTTTGATTTTTTTGGGCATCGTTCAATCCGTATTCACAATAACGGAATTGAACATGATCAAAATCTTTTCTTTTTTTACGGGGACTGAAAGCGCAAAAAATTCTCAAGGAAATATACCGATGAATGGATCGATATTGGAGCAGCCTGTGGCGGATGAGGTGGTGCGAAAATCGTTTAGAGGGAGCGTATTGTCGCGTTGGTTAAAGTTTGAATTTATCATTGTGATGGAAAAGGTCAAAACACGGCGTCCTGCGCGCTCTCCATAAAGAAACCTTGCTCTCTATCGCTTTGTGAAGGATTTCTCTTGAAAAATTGGCGCCATAGTAAAACCCTCTCTATGGCATAATACGAAAAGGATATCTTATGATTTATTATGATGAAAATGCGAAAAGAAAAACGACTGTAGGGCATGGTCACTCTGGAAGAATCTGTCGCTCGCGCAGGTGATGATCGATATTTCAGTGTCTCTTTTGTCCATTTATTTCTGACCAATGGAAGTGATGAACAAGCTTTTGTTTTATGGTGATGGTGGTCAACGTTAAAGAATGACACTTGGAGAATATCAATGGCTTTCAAGGGGGGAGGGCAAAGAAAAATATATTCCACCAAAGAGGGGGGCTTGGAAATAAAGTTGACCATTAAAACGCTTGTTTAAAGGAAACAGGTAACCGTGTAAGGAGAATGCATCCTGCAGGCTGTTTATTGTGAAACAGTTTTCTAAAGAGAGAATTATAATCCTTGCTAATGCGTAAGCCTCTTTACTTTTAGCTTGTGATCGTTGCTCTTGCGTGATGTTGGTGATACTCTTGCCTGATCGCTTAAAACAAAAAACAAGCGCCTCAATGACGAAAGGAGTGGTTTCCCACTCCTCCGTTCCTATCTCCCCTTTCGGGGAAGCGGCCACCATTACTGATGCCGTATATGCTTTCCTATATACGCTTATTTTTTTTAAAAGTCAAGGGTTCAAACGCGGTAAATATTTAAGCATAAGAGAAATAACTTTATGAAATTCTTCCTCCGATAATCTTGGGGCACCACTATGTGAGCAACTAAGACGGCTTACTGAGACGGTTGTTACATAATTGCAGATAATCCATGCTTTTTTATGTTCTATCGGAGATTGTAGGGGATAAGCCGCAGGATTATTCGGTTGTGATTTTGTCGAAAAGGGCAAAACCGTAACATTGCCATAGAGTTTTGCATTCTTAGAAAGCACTAAAACAGGACGTTTTTTCCAAAATTCAGGGAGAATCGAATCATGAGGAAAATCGCACCAAAAAACTTGTCGAATGCGGGGTGCTGATTTGAGCCGCGGTTTTATATGAGGGGGCTTTGTGTAAGGTGCATTGATATCCCCTAATTTCACATGTTCTCGCCATGCGGCATGATCATGTTCCATCACAATATGCGGTGCTTCAAGATGACAGATTTCTACAGGAGTGAGCGGGGGAGGGAGAGTGGGAGGCGTTGTGTTTTTATCCTCAGACATGGTTGACCATTCAATCTTTATTGGTCCCCTCACTGACATTCTCTGATCACTTTTCTGTCGCTAGCTTCTATCAAAATATTGCTGATAAGTACAGAGAAGCAAAACAATAAAATACGGATATTCGTTGTTTTTCTCCTCCTTTTGGAGAACAGAATATTGATAAAAATATTAAACCTGAAAAGGCATGAAAAGAAAACAGAGGGAGATTTTACAACAAAAGGTGTGGTTCATCTGTTTTAATGTTCAAGGAGAAGTTTGATGATAAGAAGATGATGTTTGTGGACACGCGTTACAGGGGCAATTTTTGTGCTCTGGATGCTTTGTACGGGGCGCCGTTCTTTTGCTGTGGAGATCCATACGCTATGCGGTTTTTAAAGAAAAAGTATGCTGTTCCGCATGGGGGGATTTGTTTATGTCTTGTGGCTCGAGAGAATGCCTTTCGAAGTAATATAGAGGCTCATAAGGCTGAAAAGGAGGCTTGCAACCACATTCCAACCGGCAAATGAAAGAAAAAGAAAACGGGTGGGAGCTTCTGAACAAGAAGGAGGGTGAATATTGTTTAATTGATTAAGCAGTTGGTTAACGTCTAAGGCTTTGCGTATGGTGTTTGAACCACAACTGAGAGGCGCTGTCCAAAAGCCATATTCAACACCGGCATGATAAATGGCGAGAACAAGGCTAATGCTCATTAAGACAAAAACACATAAAAATAAAAGTTGTATCCACGAAGACATGCGAAAAAACCATGCTCCAAAACCTGCTAAGAGCAAAAAGGGGATGGCACCGTAATAGGGAAAACGCTCGATAAGACATAAATCGCAAGGAAGATACCCACCAAGATGTTCAAAACAAAGGGCGAGACCTACAGTGGCGGATAAGCAAAAAGCCAGAAAAAAAGCCCATAAACTTTGTTCTTTTCTGCTGGGTTCTAGATGAAGGTGTTTGTTTAAAAAGGAATGGGAAGAAAAAACACATGCCATTGGGTCTGTTCCTTATAAAAGCTGCTTATTAAAAAAAGCTATAAAAATCCCATAAACCAAAAGGAGACTAACACACCCTACGAGGATAATCCATTTGAAATGTCGTCTTAGAAAATTCATTGCTTTTTGTCCAAAATGTTTAATCAACCACGCGAGAAGATAAAAACGAGCGCCTCGGGAAAAAATACAAATGAGAATGAAAAGTTCAAGACGGACACTCATCACACCCGCCAAAATTGTGACAATTTTGATAGGGGGAAGATGAAAAAAACCTGATGTTATCAGTAAAATAATCAGAAATTGTAGGGTGGCATTGTTTTTTAGAGCTTCAAAACTTTCAACTTTGCCGTAAAATTCTAAAATGGGTTTGGCAAGGGTGCCATAAGCAAAATGTCCGATAAACCAACCGGCAATGCCGCCTAAAACAGAACAGATCGTTGCAATGAAAGCATAGCGATAAACCTGCTTTTGACGGATAAGCAGCAGGGGGATATATAAAATATCTACGGGAATGGGAAAAAAAGAACTTTCAATAAAGGCAATGAAACCAAGCCAGTGTGGTGCTGTACGCCGATTTGCTAAAGAAATCGTCCAAAGCTTTAATTTGTTTAATATCATGAGGCTTTTTATAAATTTAAGTGGTAAAAACTTTACAAATGAGTTTGCTGTCAATTCGATAAAGAAAATATTCCATCAAACAGAGAAGAAAATGAGAGAAATTCTTAAAAAATCAGAAGTCTGCTGTTGACGAATCTATGCTTCTTCATATAGTGCAAAAGAATAATCGACAAGTCTGTCTTTTATAACACAAGTGCGGGTGTGGTGGAACTGGTAGACGCGCCAGACTCAAAATCTGGTTCCGAAAGGAGTGTCGGTTCGAGTCCGACCACCCGCACCACTTTGATAAAGACTTCCATTTTATCCTATGAGAATCTCCCTCACATTGATGATAGAACTCTCAGGTTTTATAAAATAGTGGGATTTGTAAATTGCGCTTTATAAAGACCGTTTACCATTTTTCATGTTCAATGAACAACCTTGAAGATGAGAGAGGGCTCTCATTTCAAGTCTGTTTATCGTTAATCAAACAAAATCATATCTCTTGCACATTACACGCTGGATATACTTGCGTGGCGTAAAACTGTACAAAAAAATGCCTTTTTATGAATCTTATGAAGAGTATACCGTAAAATCCATTGAGCACTTCCATCTTTACGCTTATGAAGAAGCAAGCCGGCATCATCACACCATTTGCCAGCCCCCAATGTTGCGACAGCCCTTGGCACTTAAGACGGTTATAAGGACCCTTTTTAGTTCTTGTCTTTAACAAATTTGATCCACACACTCATCCCGCTTGTTATGTGCTGCCAAGTGGTTTTTCTTGCTTCAAGATAAACAGATTTGAAATGAGAGAATCTTACGTTATTCGGGATTCTCATTCAATATGAATAACACTAGATTATCATTATAAATCAATATGATTGTATCTTTAATAAGAAATAAAAGTTTGTATTTTGGCGTCGAGTAGAACCTCTTTTAAAGGTAATTTTACTGCAAGTAGTATTTCATAAAATTACAATTAAAACAGAAAAATAATTGAAAAATTTTTCTTCTGAGAAGCTGATTGACGCAACAACTATTCTTTATTTCAGTCCCAAAAAACCTTTTTAAAATTACTTGATAAAGTAGACTATTGCATATTTCTTATTGCGTTTGAAGTGAAATAGCCATTGAAATCAAGAATAATCCTTTTTGAATGAACTTAATCATTAAAATGGAAATTAGCTGAGCACAAGAGTTTTTTGATTTATACCGGTATAGGCCAATTTGTTTTCCAAACTGAATATTGCGTAATACAGTTAAATTGATTTTACAATTATAAAGTTGTAAATCCTCAAACTTTTTACACAACACTCATTGTCTTGAATATACATAAGGTACATAATAACAATATGAGGAGGATATTATGATATACGGGGGGCGAATAAATTTGATCGCGTGTGGAAAAACATTCAAACAGTTAAGAATCTTCAACCTCTGCAAAGTATAGGAATAAGAGCGACAGTTACCAAAGAGATTTTAGAAAATATTATTCATTTTATCGATTTTTGTATAAGCAAAGATGTCGATTATATCGGATTCAGCCCGCTCGATACATCGTCATTTAGTTTTTCTAGAAAAAATAATACAAACGATCAATCTAAGGGGATCAATCTAAGACTTTAAGAAACAAAACTCTTCCGCCAAACGCCTTACTTTTTCATTTGAGAGATGAATTATCAAGGAAAGAATCTCCCCTCCAGATTTATAGAGATAAAAAGTTCCAAGAAAGAAAAATCTCATGGACGTCACAAAATTTTGTAAATTGTATTCATGATTACTTAGGCGAAAATTCTACGTACGTTTCGTCGCCGTTAATGTGTTTATTTCCATTTTCATCCTTGGTATTGGACTATAATGGAGATTTAAAAAATTGCTTTTATTCAGAAGCTTTCGGGAATCTACAAAATTATGAGGCAATAGATTGGTCTGCTCAAAGCGTTTTAAAATCTTTGAAAGAATCTGGTGCATGTAGCGGATGTCGTGGGACAAGTATTTTATGGATAAGGTTAAGCAATTTAAGATTTATAGCCTTAGCAAGTCTACTGCTCTCGTGGTTGCTGTTTTACCGCTTTTTTTGTCGGAAAAATTGCATTTGTCGCAAGCGGATATTGTTTTAATCGGGAGTTATTTTTTATTGCTTCCTTTGATCTTAGAAGTCCCCTTGGGTTTATTATCAGATGTTTATGGAAGTAAGCGCGTTATTTATATTGGGCTGTTTTTCTTTCTTTGTGGTTTTTTAGCTCTTTTTATGAATTATGCATATTTTGCTTACGCCACTTATTTGTTGTGTATTACATTAGCAGCCGCTTGTTTCTCAGGTGCGGAAGATAGTTTACTCTTTTCTGTAGTCCCAAAGCATCGCACACTGTTTTCCGTTAAGTCTGAAGTGGCTGCAGTTACCTATAGTGTGACAACGGTACTTATTTTTTTAGGGGGAATACTTTATTATGTACATCCTGCATTGCCTTTGATTTTTCAAGTCCTTTCATTAATTTTTGCTCTTTTTATGTTTTCAAAACTGACGAAGGGATTAGATAGTTTTCATATCAACGCTCATCCGAGTATTTTCACAGTTCTGTGCACCAGCCGTAAAGAAGTCAAAAACCCTTATCGCTTCACTCTTATTTTTTTAAGTGCAGTTTCAGCTTTTGCTATTTTGGTTAATAATCGAACTATTTCTATCGCATTTTCTGATTTTTTGCCATTTCAACCTGCTATTTTGGTTTCGATTATTTTTATCATTGGGAATTTTTTTTCAGCAAGTTCCAATATATTGTTTCAGAAGTATTTTTCAAAGTTTCAAAATCCTATTTTTCCCGTCTTAATGATTGGTTGTATGGTAACCATTGCTTTTTTTCTCATGTCATTTCAAATCATTGCGGCTCTTACATTAGGATTTTTACTGCTATGTGTTTTTAAATCTGCTTATCGATCTTATCTGTCGTCTCTTCTTATAAATTCACTGATTGATCCCAAAGCTATCGCGACTGTTTTATCATTTACAGCCATTATTACAGCTGTTGTATCCTTTGCATTCAGTTTTTTATACGGTTATGTTTTTTCAACATTCTGGCAAGCTAATTTGTGGTTGGCAGTGGTTATGGCTGTGATTTTTGGGGTGTCTGCTTTAATTATTTTTGTCAGAAAACAAGAAATCATTTGGTTACAACCTGAAAATGCACAATCGTCAAAACAACATTTCTTGAAACGCAAGCATCAAGAGTTTTGCTATGGGCAAATTTATCCGGAAGCATCGTGCATTAATGAAAACATCAAGGATGGCTCTTTTCGACAAAGTCTCTATCCTGCACCAAATTTGATAACACTTTGCGATGAAGTCGTCGAATGGGAGTTTATCCGGGGTACTGTATTGAGCCAAATGGATTTGCTACATCAAAAGGCGATTATTGATCAAATCAATAAGATCTTTGAAGATCGATTAAGCAAGAATATAATCTTATCACATGGAGATTTACATCCTGATAATATCATTGTTACTCCTGAGAATTCTTTTATGGTAGTGGATTGGGATTTATGTCAAGAAGCCAGTCCGGAATTGGATATCTTAACATTTTTCACCAGTCCAAGATTATCTCTCAATTTAGAAGAACGGATAGACCATATTTCTCATTTGCTGTCGATATCAAAGGATGAAGCTTTACCAATGATAAAAGCGTTTGTGGCTAAAAAAATTTCTGATCTTTGTCTATACCAAAATATTTTCATGAAACAATTAGTATTGGATTATATGAACTTGAATAAGGAATTTCATGGGCGATAATATTGTAATTTGTAATGAAAATTGCAGTGCGGGCTGCAATCATTGTCCCTATTCGATGGAATGTATGGTGAGAGATGACGCGTTGCCTGAATCTTTATATACAATAAATGACATAAAATCTGATTTTATTATTCTTTCTGGTGGAGAGCCTTTTGAGCTCGATTATGATTTACTTCATAAATATACTTGTATGTGTCTCATTTGTAAAAAATATTTTCGGATTGCAACAGGGGGGGCACATCTATATTCAACCATATTTGAAGCTATTAAAGAGTAATCCGTTCTTTTTAGGGATACAAATAGGCACAGATGTTATTTCAGAGATAAGAAATCTAGACAGTAAAAAATATAAACAAAAGTGGGTGCGTAACATAGAATGTATGAAAAAAGATAGCGTATCCTATAGTGTGACGATTACTTTATCGGAGAGATTCGATTTGGCAGAAGTGTTCGCTCTAATACGTATCGCTACTCCCGAGTTCATTTTAGTTAATTTTGAAAATAGAAAAAAGTACGAGAATACATTTCAGTTAAATATGATACGGGATTTTTTTCTGGCTGTGAGATAAAATATGGATATACGCATCAGAATTTACACCAATAAATATAGACTATCGGATTCTTTATGTTTGGTTTTAAGCACTCTCCTATGGCATGAGGGGTTAAGCCCAAATGGGTTGAAAACAAAAGCCTGATCTCTACTCTTTAAAAGATATTGCTTTAGAGGTTTTTGAAAGTCGTCAAGAAGATGTCGTGAGGGGAAGGCTGGAAACAGCTTTTTACAAATGGTTTTTTCATCTTTACAACGTCATATTCTTCCCCAATGCGTTCTTCCCCAATGAGATTGTTTCTTTCGTTTTAGAAATGACACAAACAGAGAAAGACAATACCCATGCGCCACTCTGCATAGAACAGTTCCCAACAGCGTCATTTGACGTGAGGTGATAGAAGGCAAGCCGTTTCAGTATTTTTTTCAGTGTGTCTTGAATATTCAAGTGAGGGTTTGCCTATAGCGTTTTTCAGTTTAAGTGACTCCCATGAAATGGGAAGTCAAGAGCAAATTCACTCAAGAGTTATCGTTTCTTTACAAACCGACATGGGGGATAATCCGCCATGGGTTTTTAGAATAGTGGTTTAAAATAGGGGTTAAAATCTTTGTTTTTTTGAGATGGGAAGCGAAAAGCAATTTTTGTGACCCTATCAAGTGATTTTACTTGAGGAAAAAGGCGGTGAATTAATACTGAAAAATCCAGATTGTTCGTCGATGAAAAACCATTCCTTTGGGAGGCGTGAAGATAAAGATTGAAAAATGAACGTATATATGCTTCTCTTTTATGGTGTTGTCACGTTATCATCATCAGCTGTTCTTGATGCTCAGTATCCGTCTTTGTTTTAAACACATATCTGTGTTCTTCTTTATTTCATTACAATGGTCGTGAGGGTAAAGCTCTTCTATTTTAAATGCGTCCTCTAAAAGGGGGAGAGGATAGGAGCTTTCGAGACGCTGGATGATTTAGCCTTTATGGACGGTTTAGTGCTGGTTTTTAGAGCCTTCGTTTTTTTAAAGGGGGAGAAAGGCATGAAAAAAAACCCTGTTTTTAACAGGGTTTTTTAAACGGTTTTATTTTTTCTACAAGAAATTAGAATTTATAAGCGATGCCAAGGCGAAAATTATGCGCTTGGGCACTCATTTTAAGTTCATCATTGGCAAATTTCTGTTTAAAAAAATCTGTATAACGGTATTCTGTACGCATGATAATGTCATCTGTCATGGCAAGATCAAAGCCACCCCCAACAGTATAACCAATCATTCTTTTTGTCTTATCAAACACATTGCCAGAAGCAAATACTGTCGAATCTTCTTGCGATTTTGTTAAAAGCGATAGGATATATTGCATCTGTGTGTAGGCAACACCCCCTGCAATATAAGGCATAAGACGATGGGAAGCAAAACCAATGCGTGCTCGCAAAGCGCCAGACCATTTTTCTTTCAATGTGACACTGCTTACAACAAGATCATCAGCGTCGGGGATCATTGCATCCCGAGTGCCAGATGTTAGAAGAGGAATCCCAGCTTCTTGAAAGGCTGCGTTAAGAGAGTCTAATTTATCGAGAATTTGCTTGCCAGTGTCCGTTTGGGTGTTTTTCCGCCCAGACCAAATCATATCCGTATCAAAACTGACAATAAGGTTATCTCCTAAATCGATATTAGAACCGGCATAAAAACCACCGACAAATCCTGATGGTTTGGGTGAGAGATCTCTGTTGACCCAAGCCCATTTCCCACCATTGGATTCTGGTGCGTAATTTAAAGTGCTGTTAATGGAAACATGTCCAATTTGTCCACCAAAATAAAAACCAGTCCAAGAAAAAGGCGCTGAAATAGTCACTGGCGCAATCCTTGGAGCTAAGCCACTTGGTGCTGTAACATTCGGCTTTGATGGTTGAAATATTACCGTATCAGCGGCTTGCGCTGTTGAAGCAGTCATAAAAGTGAAAAGAGAGAGTGCAATTAAACATTTTGTATTCATAAAACGTCCCCAATTTATTTCAATTACATAGTGTATTATGCATAAATTAGTTAAAAAAATCTATATATAATTTCATTATGAAAAAATAAAATATACCAAAAATCCATAATTTTTCAGTGTTAAGCGTTTTTAAAAAACGTGTTTATCTTGCTTTTTTCCGTGAATATCTTAATTTTTAAGGATTTTTTTTGGCTGTATTCTTTCAGTGTTCTCTGCAATGTATAAAACATTATGGAGCAATAAGTAAAATTTTATCTTGTTGAAAAATATTATTTTGTAGATATAAAAATACTTTTTATTGTTAATATATAAATACATTATCCATAATGATTGTTATTTTTTTGTGCTTCATATATATCTGGATATCAATGTCCTTCGTCTTAAAAAAGGGCAGGGGGAGACCTTCTTATTCTTTGTCCGTTTTTAGTCTTGTGACTCCTCTTGTGTGACGATAGCCTTGAGGGCTTGAGAAAAACAGCAATATTCTTTTTTCCCATTGTTTTTATCGCTATGCTACGCTTGCTTGTGACGTTTCCCAAGCGCAGTGTTTGGACTGATTGAATATAAACAGCGTTGAAATGAGAGAATTTCAAGGTATTTGGAATTCTCAATAAAAACAATATATGCCCTCTTTTGACCAGAGCTAAAATGGAGATGAGAGCCTAAAATAGACAGTGTAGATAATCCTCATCGGGGCGCTCATGCCCCGATGGCTTTGAGGGAGAACAGCGCATGGATTGAGGCTTTGGGGAGCAATGCACGAAAGTAACCATGATGGGTAGCGCTTCAAATTGATTGCACGTTACCCAAGGATATATCTCTGTGAGGGTGCTGATTGTTTTGAGCAGAGGCAAAGTCAAAGTTTTGCGGGGTGTTGTATTTTGTTCCAAACTTTGTTTTTCTATTGCACACACTCATCTTTGGTGTTTCATAAAAGAGAAAGCCGGCATATCATACACTTGGTATACACTTTGGGGGGCTGCTTTAAAGGGCTCTAAAATGTTGTGTTCCCCCTTGGTTCTTCAGACGGTTCATGAGAAACATTTTTTAGTCCTTGTCTCATACAATTCTACGCCACATACTCACTATGCTTATGATGTGCAAGCAGGTGTTTTTGATTGATTCAACATAAATGGATTTAAAATGAGAGAATTTTATCGATATTTAGGACTCTCATGCAAGCTGGATAATGCTATAGTGTCATTATAAATCAATAGATTATCTTATTTTACAAAAGCTGGAATGGGGATAAGCGTTTAAAATACCGTGGTAATATAATCGGAGCGTGAGCGCCCCGATAGTTTTGACAAAAAGATTTAAGAAGTTTGCATTTTCTCTTAAGGATTCTTTGATTTAGGAGCAATCATCTTTTTGGGATCAACCAGCCGATCATAATCTTCTCCAGAAACACCTGCTTTGAGGGCTTCAGTGCGCAAAGTTGTATCATTTTTATGCGCTGCTTTGGCAATTTCAGCGGCTTTTTCATAACCAATTTCTGGGGCAAGAGCGGTGACTAACATCAGTGAGCGCTCCATGAGGGCGTGAATATGAACACGATTGGCGCGTAATCCTTGAATGCAATGCATAATGAGGGTGCGGATTGTTTTTTGTAAAGGAAACGTTAAAGCTTTGTGGGGCGTTGTGTTCTGCTCCAAGAACTCTTCTTCCTTGGGTCAAGAGCTAGAATGGGATAGGCGTTTAAAATGAACACTGGGGAGAATCATAACCAAATATAATCGGGGCGTGAGCACCCCGATGGCTTTGAGGGATAAGGTTGAAGATGTTTGCCTCTTCTTTGTCGGTTTCTTATTGGGGAGCAATCATCTTTTTGGGATCAACCAGCCGATCATAATCTTCTCCAGAAACACCTGCTTTGAGGGCTTCAGTGCGCAAAGTTGTATCATTTTTATGCGCTGCTTTAGCAATTTCAGCGGCTTTTTCATAACCAATTTCTGGGGCAAGAGCGGTGACTAACATCAGTGAGCGCTCCATGAGGGCGTGAATATGAACACGATTGGCGCGTAATCCTTGAATGCAATGCATATCAAAAGAACGCATGCAATCCCCAAGAAGGGTAATCGATTGTAAAATGTTATAGCCAATAACAGGTTTATAGACGTTGAGTTCAAAATGCCCTTGACTGGCGGCAAAGGTGACGGTGGTATGATTGCCAAAAACTTGGGCTGCAACCATGGTCATGGCTTCACACTGGGTGGGATTAACTTTGCCGGGCATAATAGAGGAGCCGGGTTCATTTTCAGGCAAGTTGAGTTCACCTAAGCCAGAACGAGGACCAGAACCTAAAAACCGAATGTCATTGGCAATTTTAAAGAGATCAGCGGCTAAGGCATTCAAGCTGCCATGGAAATGCGCAAGAGCACCATGATGCGCCAGCGCCTCAAATTTATTGTGCGCCGTTTTAAAGGTTATTCCGGTGAGGGTGCTGATGGTTTCTGCAAAGGCAACGTCAAAACCTTTCGGGGCGTTGAGCCCTGTTCCTACAGCTGTTCCGCCTTGAGCAAGCATTTGAACATCAGTAAGGGCTGTTTCAATCCGACGAAGATTGGCTTCAAGCGCAACCCGATAGCCTGAAAATTCTTGGGCAAGCGTTAAGGGCGTGGCATCTTGCGTATGCGTGCGTCCAATTTTGATAATGTCGGCAAATTCTTCTTCTTTTTTCTTGAAAGTGGTAATGAGTGCTTCCAGAATAGGAAAAAGATGTTGGCGCGTTTGCAGCGTGGTGGCAATGTGAAGCGCCGTGGGAAAGGAATCGTTGGAGGATTGACTCATATTGACATGGTCATTGGGATGAACAGGCTTTTTGCTGCCCAATTTACCCCCCAAAAGCATGCTGGCATGGTTGGCGATCACTTCATTGACATTCATATTGCTTTGGGTCCCTGAGCCTGTTTGCCAAACAGAAAGGGGAAAATGCGTATCGAAAGCGCCAGAGAGAACTGCATCAGCTGCTGTGACAATCGCTTTTCCGATCTTGGGGGAAAGTTTGCCTTTGTCCATATTGACAAGAGCAGCCGCTTTTTTGATAAGGCTTAAGGCGTAAATGATGGTAAGAGGCTGCTTTTCACTGCCAATATTAAAATTATGCAGAGAACGTTCAGTTTGTGCTCCCCAATAACGATCTTGACGTACCGAAATCGTTCCAAAGCTATCCGTTTCCTGACGTGTTTCAACCATGATATAAGATCCTTTATTTGTTTACGGGTTCTTAAAAAAGCTAGATAACGCGAAATGCCAAGAAGAAGCAAGATGTGGAAGCTTTATTTATAGAGAAATTATAGAGACAAATTATTTTATGGCTATCCTTGACATTGAGAAAGGCCGATTTTATATCTTGGATAGTGTTAGCACTCACTCTTAGAGAGTGCTAGCAAGAACTTTCTAAGATTAATGCAATTATGTTCAGTTTTAAGGATTTAAAACATGGCTAATATACAATTCCGCCCACTTCACGACCGTGTCGTTGTTCGTCGGGTTGAATCTGAAAATAAAACCGCTGGTGGGATTATCATTCCTGATACAGCAAAAGAAAAACCACAAGAAGGCGAAGTGATTGCTGTTGGCAATGGCGCTCTCGATGATAACGGAAAGCGTGTGCCTTTAGAAGTCAAAACAGGGGACCGTATTTTGTTTGGAAAATGGTCTGGAACTGAAGTCAAGATTAATGGGGAAGATCTCTTAATCATGAAAGAATCGGACATTATGGGAATTATGGGTTAATTGAAAGGCCCTCAATTTTTCATTGTGTACTATTTTGAAAAAACTCCAAGGAGAAATTAAATGGCTGCTAAAGAAGTCAAATTTGGCCGTGAAGCGCGTGAACGTTTGTTGCGCGGTGTCGACATCCTTGCTAATGCGGTTAAGGTGACACTCGGCCCTAAAGGGCGCAATGTGGTGATTGATAAATCATTTGGTGCGCCACGCATCACAAAAGATGGTGTATCCGTTGCAAAGGAAATCGAACTGGACGATAAGTTCGAAAATATGGGTGCACAAATGTTGCGTGAAGTTGCTTCTAAAACCAACGATATTGCTGGGGATGGAACAACAACGGCAACGGTGTTGGGACAGGCGATCGTGCAAGAAGGCGTTAAAGCCGTTGCTGCGGGCATGAACCCTATGGATCTTAAACGCGGGATTGATGCCGCTGTAGATGAAGTGGTGGCTAATCTTTTCAAAAAAGCTAAAAAAATCCAAACTTCTGCAGAAATTGCGCAAGTTGGAACCATTTCGGCCAATGGTGCTGCTGAAATCGGTAAAATGATTGCTGATGCCATGGAAAAAGTGGGCAATGAAGGCGTTATTACCGTAGAAGAAGCTAAAACGGCTGAAACCGAATTGGAAGTCGTGGAAGGAATGCAGTTTGATCGTGGCTATCTTTCCCCTTACTTTGTCACGAATGCTGAGAAAATGGTTGCAGATCTTGATGATCCTTACATTCTCATTCACGAAAAGAAATTGTCCAATTTGCAATCCTTGCTTCCCGTTTTGGAAGCGGTTGTGCAGTCTGGCAAACCCCTTCTTATCATTGCTGAAGATGTGGAAGGCGAAGCTTTGGCAACGCTCGTGGTCAACAAATTGCGCGGTGGTTTGAAAATTGCTGCTGTAAAAGCCCCTGGATTTGGTGATCGTCGTAAAGCAATGCTTGAAGATATCGCTATTTTAACATCTGGACAGGTGATTTCTGAAGATGTCGGCATTAAGCTTGAAAATGTCACTTTGGATATGCTTGGACGTGCAAAGAAAGTGAATATTTCTAAAGAAAACACCACCATTATTGATGGGGCTGGACAAAAGGCTGAGATTACCGCACGTGTCAATCAGATTAAAGCGCAGATTGAAGAAACAACTTCTGACTATGATCGTGAAAAATTGCAAGAAAGATTGGCTAAACTCGCTGGTGGTGTTGCTGTTATCCGTGTGGGTGGTGCAACAGAAGTTGAAGTGAAAGAAAAGAAAGACCGTGTGGATGATGCGTTGAATGCAACACGGGCGGCTGTCGAAGAAGGTATTGTTGCTGGTGGTGGTACTGCATTGTTGCGTGCAGCAAGTGCGTTGAGCGTTAAGGGAAGTAATCCTGACCAAGAAGCTGGTATTAATATTGTTCGTCGTGCTCTTCAAGCACCTGCGCGTCAAATTGCAACCAATGCCGGTGAAGAAGCGGCTATCATTGTTGGCAAGGTGTTGGAAAATAATGCCGATACATTTGGTTACAACACCGCAACGGGTGAGTTTGGTGATTTGATTGCTTTGGGAATTGTTGATCCTGTGAAGGTGGTCCGTTCTGCTCTTCAGAATGCGGCTTCCATTGCAAGCCTTCTGATTACAACAGAAGCAATGGTTGCTGAAATGCCAAAGAAAGAGGCTCCAATGCCTCCGATGCCGGCTGGTGGAATGGGCGGAATGGGCGGAATGGATTTCTAAGCTCTTTTCCCTAAAGAGAATAAGGAAACGGGTCTTTTGGGCCCGTTTTTTTTGTCTATTTCTTTTGTTTCTCACGCTTTTGAAAGGAGCTTCCTTTACGTGAGAAAGAAGCTTTGCCCTATCCTTGCTCTAATTCCCTATCTCTAATGGTTTATTTTTATGCTTTCCAATATACCACAGCTCTGATGGTTTCATGAGCAGCATGCTATCTTTTATCTCTTTCATTTGTGCTTTTTTCCCGATCTTTTTTCCCCCACATCATTGTTCTTACAAAACAGATATTCTTACTGTTTTTTACAGTTATACATTTTTACGATTTTGATCATTTACAGAAAATAGCTTCGCGATGGAGCTACTGAGTGGTCGCGGGGTGATGCGAGGTTGGTGCCGTGGTGCGGGGGCTGGTGCCGTGGTATGAGGCTGGTGCCGTGGTGCGGGGGGTTGGGGCGTGGTGTTGGAGGGGGCGGCGTTGGAGGGCGTGTTGGAGGGTGCGGTGTTGGAGGGCGTGTTGGATAGGGTGGTGCTGGATGATGGGGCGGTGTTGGAGGGCGTGGTGCTGGAGGGGGCGGAGGTGCTGGAAGACGGTGTCATTTTAAACCTCCGTTACAGGCGTTAGGGCGACATTGGCGGTTTGTTGCTGACGCCAATCTTCTAAGCGTTGGGCAAGATCAGGATCATAAACCGCCATAACGGCGGCGGCTAAAAGGGCGGCATTAATTGCCCCTGATTTGCCAATGGCTAACGTGCCAACCGGTATGCCTGCTGGCATTTGCACGATTGAAAGTAAAGAGTCTTGACCAGAGAGAGATTGTGAGTGAACTGGAACGCCAAAAACAGGAAGTGGCGTAAGCGCTGCGAGCATTCCAGGAAGATGCGCTGCACCTCCAGCACCAGCAATTAAAACTTTAAAACCTGCCGATTTTGCTTCTTTGGCAAATTGATAAAGGCGTTCAGGGGTGCGGTGGGCTGAGACAATATGCGAACTATGAGAAACGCCAAGAGCCGTCAAAATATCGGCACTATGGCACATCGTTTGCCAATCCGATTGGCTCCCCATTAAAATCCCGACATCACATGATTTCTTCATCATTCTTCGTCCTTTTCAAAGATTCAAGGCGATTCTTTATCATTCGTTTTGTAAGAGTTTTATAATCTCTTTGCAAAGCCAATTGATGACAGAGAAACAGTTTTTTTAAAATAAGATTGAAAGGTCAAAATTTAAAGGGCAAGTACAGAAGTTCAAAAATACCCTCTTGAAGCTCATAAAACACTGTCCTTTGAGCTTTTCGCTGTTCAATATGTTGGAGGATGTTGGAGGGGAAGTGGTTAAACAGCCAGAGTGTCTTTTACTTTAAGAATGCTTTTGTACTTTAAGAAAATGTACTTTGAAGCAGAAAGAAAAAAATACAGACTGCAAATATATTCTGGAAAAGTCTTTGAAGACTATAAGGTTTTTAGAAAATGTCTCATTTTTTGTTGCTAAAACAAATACCGTTCCCATATACTGTAATGGTGCAATTTGAAACACTATTTATGATAAAAAGAGATTTTTATGGCAAAACTGCGTTCTAAATAAGGATATTTTTCCAGAAAAAGTACAGAGGGGTATCTTGTCTTTCAAAGGCTTTTTATTTTGCTGTTGAGGTATGGGGGAAAGGGGCTCTTTCAATAATTGTTGAGATCAAAGAATAAAAATAATCAACGCTTTAATGCTTTTGTTCAAAGGTATTTTGAGGCGTTTAGCTCTTTCATCATTTCTTCATATAAATGTAACGATAAGCTATAAACATAACGACAATATAAAGTGAAGGATGAATTGTGAATAATAAATCCATGGTCTCTTTTTTGCCCAATTTTTTAATATGTTGAACCCTCATAATAAGAAAGAACAGTTAAACACCGGATATTAAGAAAGGAGATTTAAAAGTTATGTTTTTTCCATTTTTAATCGCTTTAGGCACTGCAATAACAACGGTGTATGGCAAAAAAAATATAAGTTATGTTTTGTGGGCTATTTTGTTCGTTGTTATTCTTCTAACCTTTAATCATCACGCAACTTCTACTTTGAATTTATCTTTTTGAGAGAATAGCCATGGAAAATGTTGAACAAAAAAATCCTCATTTCGTCATTTTTATGAATACACTAGGACTGATTGGGTTGTCCATTGTCTTGGTGGTTGCTTTTTATTATCAATTGGTAAAATTTGAGTTACCTTGTCCCCTCTGTTTGCTGCAACGCGTTGGATTGATGCTGGCAGGATGTGGGTTCTTGCTCAATATTCACCATAGAGTGAAAAATACCCATTATGGGATGGTTATTATCGGTTGTATGGTCACCAGTGCTGTTGCTGCTCGGCAGGTATTTTTGCATATCACACCTGATGATCTGGGATATGGTTCAACGTTCTTTGGATTGCATTTTTATACTTGGGCTTTCATTATTTCTGTCCTTTGTATCTTTGCTGTTGCATTCGTCATGATTTTAGGTGAATTGGCACACAAGTTTAAAGAGTTTTCTTCTTTTCCAATCTTAAGTAAAACAGCAAGTTTCTTATTTGTGTTTTTAATCGCGGCAAATTTGATTTCGACCATATTGGAATGTGGTGGTGGACAATGCGCCGATGATCCTGTAAGGTACGAATTGTTATCAAATTGGTTCCCTTCATAGTCTTGAATTTTTTAAATTATTTCTCATCATAACTTTACGATTAAAGAGGCGGAAATGTTAAAAAATCCGCTTCTTTTTCTTTTTTACTGGGGCGATGATTCATCAAGATTGTTGATCTCCTCAAAGGGATCTTTTATCGAAAAATTGGCTTTTATGCCTATGTGCGATTGATCTGTAAAAAAAAGACTTGGTTTATCGTCTTTTGGGGTTTGTAATTTTTTTTAAAAAAAAACGTGTTATCGTTGAGCGGTGTTGGACGATTCGTTCGAGGGGACTTGTCTTGAGCCGTTGGATTGTCGAGCGGTGGGGGATAAGAAATCTCGTTTGTTAAGGGGGCATTAACGATAAAATTTTTTGTTCTTGATTTTTTTTCGCTTTGTGCTAGATAATCCTTTGTATTCATTTTGGTGCTTCTGAAGTATTTTAGATACTTTTAGAGGGAGTAGTTTAAAATTTTGAAAATTATTCCAATAATTTTCTCTAGAGGTTTGTTTATAAGAGACGAACCTTTTTTTTTATCTTTTTCTTGATATCTCCTTTTTTATGAAGCCTTTGTTTTAGAAAAGCATGAGCACTTTGATGATGATTCTCCTTACAAAAAAACATTGGCATAGAAAAACAATTTATCATTGTGATTATTGAAGGCAAAAATCAAAAAGGTCTTCTCATGTCTAACTTTCTGAGAGTGAAGCCATTCAATGGATCTTTATTCATTTTAAAAAAGCACTGCTTGTGGGGCAAGATTCTCTAAAAAATTGTAAAAATGCTTTTTATGACTCCTTTTAATCACCCAAATGGGCGTGTAAAATTTTGCGCTGGTCAATAAAATAATAAACTGGTTTATCTCTATCATTGAAATTAAAATGGGAGAATTTGACGTGAAAATGAGACCGAGATTTTAAAGGCGTTTTTTTAAAAAAAGGATTGTATCATCATTTTGTACAAATATTTCTGTAAATCTTTAAAAGCGTGAAAACAGAAATACGCAAAAAAGAGTGGAGGATTGATCTGTTGTGCAAGCTTTGGGGCCGTGGTTTGGGCTTGTGGTATGGCGTGAAATGGAGGGAGCGAATTGGGGCGGAAACGTTTGTGAATGGGGGTAAGCCGTGGTGAAAAGGGAGATGTGAT